>DASUIH010000025.1:0-48877 GCA_036279855.1 Solirubrobacteraceae bacterium
GGCCACTGCGGCGCCGACGCCCGCCGTGCCGATCAGCCCCGCGACCCGGGCGATCGCGTTGTTGACTCCGGAGGCGATTCCCGCCTGTGATTGGTCGACACCGGCGAGCACGGCCGCGGTGAGTGGCGCGACGGTCATCGACAGGCCGACCGAGAAGACGAGCAGCGCCGGCAGCACGTCGGTGAGGAATTCCACGTGCGCGCCGACGCGCTGGAAGAGCAGCAGGCCGGCCGCCCCCACGAGCGGCCCGGCGCCCATGAAGAAGCGCGGCCCGTAGCGGTCGGCTAGCGCACCGAAGCGCCTGGAGGTGAAGAACATCACCACGGTGATCGGCAGCAACACCAGGCCGCTTTCAAGAGGCGTGTAGCCGGCGACCTGCTGCAGGAAGAGCACGAGGACGAAGAAGAGGACGGAGAGGCCGGCATACATCGAGAACGTCTCGATGTTCCCCGCGGCGAAGTTGCGGTGGCGAAACAGGCCCAGCGGCAACATGGGATCGCGGGCACGCGACTCGTAGGCGAGAAACGCTCCGAACAGCGCCACCCCGGCGAGCAGCGGCGCCAGCACGCCGGACCAGCCAAGGCGGGGCTGCTCGATCAGCGCGAACACGAACGCGCCGAGACCGCCGGCGCCCAGCAGGGCGCCCGGGACGTCCACCCGCCGCCCGCCGGGAGCGCGCGGCTCCGCGCGCGGGATCACGACCATGATCAGCGTCGCGCAGGCGATCACGAACGGGATGTTGATCAGGAAGATCAGCCGCCATGAGCCGATCGCGAGTAACTCCCCGCCGAGCAGCGGGCCGAGCACCCCGGCGATAGTCCCCCAGGCGGTCCAGCTGCCGATCGCGCCTCCGCGCTCGTCCTCGGGGAAGGTGCGGACGATCACGGCGAGCGAGGCGGGCGTGAGCAGCGCGCTCGCGACGCCCTGCAGCGCGCGGGCGCCGATCAGAAAGCCGATCGACGGCGAGATCGCGCACAGCAGCGAGGCGGCGCCGAAGCCGATGACGCCGATGGCGAAGATGCGCCGCTCGCCGAAGAGGTCGCCGAGCGAGCCGCCGATCAGGATCAGCGACCCGAGCGTCAGCAGGTAGGCGTTGGACACCCACTGCTGGCCCGCGAGCCCGCCGCCGAGCGAGCGCTCGATCGTGGGCAGCGCGACGTTCACGACGGTGCCGTCCAGCAGCGCGATGCCTGAGGCCATGATCGTCGCGACGAGCGTCAGGCGCTTGACCGACGCTTCGCTTCGGGGGGCGCGAGTGAGCGTGACCATCGAGCGGTCGCTCAACCGGCTCGCCGCAGGGCCGTGCTGTCCAGCTCAGCGACAGTGGTGTACCCGCTGAGCGCCAGCGTCAGGTCGAGCTCGGCGAGCAGGCAGCGCAGCACATGTTCGACTCCTGCCTGGCCGTCGAGCGCGAGCCCCCACACGTAGGGGCGGCCAAGGCAGACCGCATCGGCGCCAAGCGCCAGGGCCTTGAAGACGTCGCTGCCGGTGCGTATGCCGCTGTCGAACAGCAGCGGGAAGGCTTCCCCAACGGCCTCGCGCACCCCCGGCAGCGCATCCAGCGCCGCGATCGCCCCGTCGACCTGGCGGCCGCCGTGGTTGGAGACGATGATTCCCTCGATCCCGTGCTCGACAGCCAGTCGGGCGTCCGCGGCGCTCTGGATGCCCTTCAGCACGATCGGCAGGTCGGTGCACTCGCGCAGGAACGCCAGGTCGTCCCAGCCGATCGAGGGATTGGAGAACTGATAGGCCCAGTAGGCGACAGCGGTCGCCATGTCCTCCTCGGGCGGCTTGGGCAGCGCCGCGCAGAACACCGGGTCCTGTAGGTAGTTGCAGTTGCCCTCGCCGCGCAGGAACGGCAGAAATCCGTCACTGAGGTCAGCCGGACGCCAGCCCAGCAGCCACGTGTCGAGCGTGACGACAAGCGCCTTGTAGCCGGCGGCGACGGCTCGGTCGATGAAGCTGCGCGCCAACTCGCGATCGCGAGGCCAGTACAGCTGGTACCAGAAGCCGTGGTCGCTTGTGCCCCCTGCGGTACCGCCTGCCTGCGCGATCTGCTCGATCGTGTGCGCGGCGGCGGTGCTGGCGATCAAGGGCAGGCCGACGTGCGCGGCAGCGCGGGCGCTGGCCAGCTCGCCGTCGGGGTGCGCGACCGTCTGCACGCCGATCGGCGCCAGCAGCAAGGGCGCGGGAAGCTTGCTGCCGAGCACCGTGCGCTCCAGCGTGCGCTCGGAGACGTCGCGCAGCATCCGCGGCACGATCCGCCACGCGTCGAAGGCCTCGCGGTTGGCCCGCATCGTCTCGCCGAGCCCGGCGCCGCCCTGGATGTAGCCGCGCGGGCCGCGCGGGAGCATCGCGTAGGCGCTTGCCTCCAGCTCGCGCCAGTCGAGCGTGCGCGCGGGCTTGCGCCCGCCGAGCATGCCGGCGAGATAGATCTCGTGCTCGTAGTTGGAGAAGGGGAGGGGGAGGGGGACGGGGACGGCCATCGCTGTCCGCTGATCCTATTTGGCCGGCGCACATGGGGGACCCGCTGGGTCCCAAGCGGCTGTTGGGGTACAGTCAGATGCAGATGGGATTCGACCAATCCAAGATCGGCCAGGTCGTAGCGGCACAGATGGAGGCGCTCGAAGGGCGCTACGGCGACGACTGCGAGATCGGCAACGTCTGCACGATCGTCGAGGTGTTGGGCCCGCACGGCTCCGACGTGTCGGTGCGCTCCAGCGAAGCGCGGCCGCACACGACGATCGGCTTGCTACGCATGGCCGAGGCGATGATGCTCAACCGGCTCGGCGGGGTTACGCGGGGCGAGGAGGAGTAGCAGCGTCGGGCGGCGGTGGCGGCGGTACCTTTGCCTTGCCGAGCAGTCGCCTGAGGCCGCGCGCCATATGCGTGCTGCCGGAATTGAAGGCCGTGTTCCCGCCCGTGGAGCGAGCGTAGGTGATAGCGCCTTCTCCGGTATACGGTAACTCTTCGAAGTCGTTCCGACGAAAGAGCGCCCGCGCGTTCCCGTTCTCAGGGGCGACCAGGGCCCATACGGCGGGTGTGCGGTGCTCGGTGTGGATCTCCACTTGATCGAGCACGCCCGCGAGCAGCAGGTCGCCGAGGCGTAAGCCATCGCTTGAGCGCTGGCCTCGATAGAGTCGATCGATCGCCACTGTGTGAACGTAGTGGCTTTGGCCGATCACCTTGGCAAAGCTCGCGGCCAACCGCTCTGAGCCCGGCAGCGGCTTGGGTCTGAAGCTGCCGATGCCAATCAGTTTGCCATGGCTGTCTTCAAGCACCACGACGGTCTGCGGCTCCAAGTACGTTCCCAGGTACGTGCTTCGTGCCCAGTCGTTGATGAACTTTTCCCACGGATTGCCCTTGCGACCGGCAGAGAAGCTCTTCAGCGGGGCGAACTTCTTTGGCGTGGCCAGCACTCGCACGGGTGACAACGGCTCGGCGATTTCAGGCATGGCAGCTCCTATGCCGATCTAGGTCTCGGCCCATCCCATTTTTGGTCGGTTAGGTTGACAGCAGGTGTTTGCCGGGTGAATGCTGGTCGCGAATGCGACACGTGTCAAGAGCATTGCGGCGATCTTTGCGCTATGCCGGAAAACCGTTGGTTCCACTGTGGTCGATGTTTCCCATTCCCCCTTATGGTGTCGCACGCCGGAGTGCATCTGTGTTCACCCGCACACAAACCTGCGCAACCCGTCGTCTAGCGTCTAGGCGGAATGCCTAACCGCACCGAGTCGTCTCCGTGGATGGAGGCGAGCGGGGGACCCACCGCCGAGCCCTGAAGGACGGAGCCCGGATGGGGCGAATCGGCCGCTGCTGCGGCTGTAACGCCCGGTCGCGACGCGCCTGGATGCGTGACAGCGAACGGGTGTGAGCCCGACAGCTAACCCCGTAGGCGCAGACGCAAGGAGGACCTCTTGACGAGGCCGAACATAGGCCGCACGCTGTGCGTGCGCGTTGCACCGCTTGCGCTGGGGTCGCTCAGCGCGTTCTCGCTGCTGACGTCGGGGGCGGCCGTCGCGGCGCAATCGGATCCGGCCACTGTCAGTGGTGGCGCGAGCGCGCCCAACGTCGATCCGATCGCCCCAGCGGCGCCGCAAGCTCCAGGCGACCCGTTTGCTGCCGCCACGGCACGGCGTCGGCCGGCGTTCGCCGGCGTGCACGGCGATCTGAACGTGCTCGCCGGCCAGGCGAGCACGTTCACGGGCCTGCTGCGCCCCGCCCACGCCGGCCACCTGGTCGAGCTGCAGCGGCGCGGTCGCCATGGCTGGCACACGCTCGCTCACAGCTTCACCGGCGCCGCCGGCCGCTTCCGCCTGCGCTATGTGCCCTGGCGTCTTGACTCCGAGCGCCTGCGCGTGCTGTTCCCCGGCGACGGCGCCGCCGCGGCGACGGCTCGTCGCGCGGGCGTGCTGAACGTCTTCCGCCTCGCCGGCGCCTCCTGGTATGGCGGCGGCGGCAGCCTCGCCTGTGGTGGCTGGCTGACCGGCTCGACGCTGGGCGTGGCCAACAAGACGCTGCCGTGCGGCACGCGCGTGACGCTGCGCTATGGCTCTCGCAGCATCCGCGTGCCGGTGGTCGATCGTGGCCCGTATGTGGCCGGGCGCGACTTTGACCTGACCGAAGCGACCAAGCGCGCGCTCGGCTTTGAAGGGGTGGGAAAGGTGTGGAGCTCGCGCTGAATGGGAACACCCCCTTTGAGCGCATAATGAAAACGATGAGAAGACCCCGCAAGCGCAAAGGCAAAGCTGGCTCGCGTGCCCAGCGCAGACAGGCGCTCGCTCTGGCGATGCTCGCCGTGCGCCTGGCGCGCTTGGCGAACAGGCTGTCGCACGCGCGCGGCCCGCGCGGCCGCGGCCGCGGCCAGGACAGGCGCGAACATGGCCACTGCAAGCGTTGCGGCAAAAAGCAGGGCGCCCACGGCGCGATCAGGCTGGGCTCGGTTGCCGCCGGCTCGTTCGCGCTTGGCGCCACCGCCTCGGGCGCGGCCGCCTTCGGCGCGGTCGCGATCAAGCGGCTGGCGGTCAAGCGCGCCTCGGTCGGGTCGATCGAGGTCAAGCGGTTGAAGGTGGGAACGCTTGAGGTGGGCGAGCTGATCACGCCCAGTACGCGCGAAGCGGGCGCGTAAGTAGTTCAATGTGAGCTCCCCGCAGGGGCCACACGCCGTGGCTTCGCAACGGAGAGCTCAGATGGATCTCACATTCGACGACAGCGAGCGCGCTTTCCGTGAGGGCCTGCGCGCCTGGCTTGCCGCCAACCCGCCCGCGCCCGAGCCGGCGCAGGGCTCAGAAGACGCCCACTACGCCTGGCGCCGCGACTGGCAGCGGCGCCTGTACGACGCGGGCTGGGCGGCGCCGGCGTGGCCGTCGGAGTACGGCGGCCGCGGCGCGTCGCTGAGCGAGTCGGCGATCTATTTCGAGGAGCTGGGAGCAGCGCGCGTGCCGCTGGCCGCCAACATCCTCGGCCTGCTGCTGGGCGGCCCGACGTTGATGGTGTGGGGGTCAGACGAGCAGAAGCAGCGCCACCTGCCGCCGATCCTCTCGGCCGAGGAGATCTGGTGCCAGGGCTTCTCCGAGCCGGACGCCGGCTCGGACCTGGCGTCGCTGAAGACGCGCGCGGTGCGCGACGGCGACGAATGGGTCGTGACGGGCCAGAAGGTGTGGACCAGCGGCGCCCAGTACTCAAAGTGGTGCATGCTCGTCGCGCGCACCGACGCCGAGGCCGCCAAGCACAAGGGCCTGACCTATTTCCTGATGGACATGGAGCAGGAGCAGGTGCAGGTGAGGCCGTTGCGGCAGATCACCGGCGAGGCCGAGTTCAACGAGCTGTTCATCGACCAGGCCCGCATCCCGCACGCGAACGTCGTCGGCGGCGAGGGCAACGGCTGGAAGGTCGCGCTCACCACGCTGATGAACGAGCGCGCGGGCCTGGGCTTCCTGCTGCAGGTCCGCCTGCGCCAGCTGCTCGACGACACGATCGCCGCCGCCCGCGCGCGCGGCCTGATGGGCGACAGCCTGTATGCCGACGCGCTCGCCGACCTGCACATCCGCTGCGAGCAAATCCGGCTGCTGGCGTGGAAGGGCCTGACCGACATCGAGCGCTACGGCCAGCCCGGCCCGGAGGGCTCGCTGGTGAAGTGGCTGTGGTCGGACACGAACCAGCGCCTGACGAGCCTGGCGGCAGAGATCGTCGGCCCGGACGCGCTCAGGGACGGGACCGCCTGGAGCTATGAGCTGCTGCGCGCGCGCGGCAACACGATCGAGGGTGGCACGACCGAGGTGCTGAAGAACATCGTCGCCGAGCGCGTGCTCGGCCTGCCGCGCCTGAAGGCCAGCACCTGAGATGGACTTCGGGCTTTCCGCCGACCAGCGCGAGATCCAGCGCACGGCACGCGAGCTGCTGGCGGCGCGGGCGGGGGCCGAGCGCGTGCGGTCGTGCGCGGAGGCGAAAACGCCGGACACCCCGCTTTTGGAGGAGTTGCGTGGATTGGGCTGGCTCGGCATCGCGATCCCCGAGCGCTACGGCGGCCAGGGCCTCGGGCGCGTCGAGCTGTCGGTGCTGTGCGAGGAGCTCGGCCGCTCGCTTGCGTGCGTGCCGTTCCTGCCCAGCGTGCTCGCCAGCACGCTGATCGAGCACGCGGGCTCGGAGGAGCAGCGCGAGCTATGGTTGCCGGCGCTCGCCTCGGGCGAGAAGGGCGCTGCTGTCGGCGTCGCGGGCGAAGGGCGCGCCGAGCTGGTCGTCGGCGGCGGCGAGGCGGGCGTGTTCGTGCTGCTGGAAATGGCCGCCGGGGGAGCCGTTGGGCGCGTGTTGAGCGCCCAAGAGGCCGACGTGACCCCGGTCGAGGCGATCGACCCGACCCGCTCGACCGCCGATCTGAGCTTTGAGGCGGGGGCGGGCGAGCCGCTTGACGGCGACGTGGCGGGCGGCCTTGACCGCGCGCTGGTGGCGATAGCCGCCGAGTTGGTCGGCGTCTGTGGCCGGGCGCTGGCGATGACGCTCGCCTACGTCAAGGAACGCAAGCAGTTCGGCGTCCCGGTCGGCTCCTATCAGGCCGTCTCGCACCGCTGCGCGCAGATGCTGCTGGACACCGAGCGTGCTCGTTCGGCTTGCGCCTACGCCGCCTGGGCGGCCGACGCCGACCCCGAGCTGCTGCCGCGGGCAGCAGCGATGGCCAAGGCCTCGGCCTCAGAGGCGGCGGTCGAGGTGTGCGCGAGCGCGATCCAAGCGCATGGCGGCATCGGCTTTACCTGGGAGGCGGATGTGCACTGGCTGTACAAGCGTGCATTGCTCGACGCCGCTTTGTTGGGCGGAGCCAAGCGCCAGCGGGCGCGGCTGGCGGCGCTGCTGTAGCGGCGTTCGCCGAACTGGCCGGCCCGCCCGTCGCCCCACCCGCGCATACGTGATAACATACAAGCGTATGCCGGATACGCCACGCGATTGGGACGGCGCCACCTACGACCGCATCTCCGGCCCACAGCAGGGCT
The DNA here is from genome assembly GCA_036279855.1 of Solirubrobacteraceae bacterium. Lineage (GTDB taxonomy): Bacteria > Actinomycetota > Thermoleophilia > Solirubrobacterales > Solirubrobacteraceae > Palsa-744. Next base: position 7,485 of record DASUIH010000025.1, read on the forward strand.
GGGGCAGGGAGGTGCTTGAGCGGCTGCCCTTGCGGGGCGAGGAGACTGTGCTTGATGCCGGCTGCGGCTCCGGGCGTGTCACGGAGATGCTGGCCGAGCGCCTGCCGCGGGGCCATGTGGTCGCCGTGGACGCCTCGCCCTCGATGGTCGCCGCTGCGCGAGAGCGGCTCGGGGGGCGAGTGGACGTTCGCCTGATGGACCTGCAGGAGCTGGAGCTGGAGCAACCGCTCGACGCGATCTTCTCGACGGCGACCTTTCACTGGATCCCCGACCACGAGCGTTTGTTCGGGCGCCTGCACACGGCACTACGCCCTGGCGGTCGGCTGGTCGCGCAGTGCGGCGGCGAGGGCAACGTGGCGCGCACGCGCGCGGCGGCTGAAGAAGTGAGCGCGCGGGGGCCGTTTGAGCCTTACATGCGCGGCTGGCCCGGCCCCTGGAACTTCAGCTCGGCTGAGTTGGCACAGCAGCGCCTGCTTGCCGCCGGCTTTCAGGAGGCGCGCTGCTGGCTGTATGACGTGACAGTGCACCCGCCTGAGCCGCGCGAGTTCCTGCGCAGCGTCAACCTCGGCTCGCATTTGCGGCGGCTGCCCGAGGAGTTGCGCGAGCCGTTCGTGGACGCCGTCTATGAGGTGGTCGGCGAGCCTTACCGGATCCACTACGTGCGCTTGAACATCGACGCCGTGGCCTGAGACTCGGCGCCCGTTAGCTGAGCATTCCAGTAGCCGATCGCGGCGATTCGTGCTCGTGGGTCGGCTGTCGCAGCGCGAGATTGTTGGTCGCCAGTTCGCCGAGATCGCGGTGCTCGCGGCTGACTGTTCGCAGGGCCAGGACGAGCTCTCGGGGGAACATCTGGAGCACGCGCCAGATGACACGACGCTTGAGCAGATGCGCCAGCTCGCGGCCCCCCATCGGCCGGTCGCGAAAGGTGACGCCGGTATCGCCGGGCGGCTGCGTGGCGAAGGTCTGTGGCGTGACGACGCTTGTTCGCCGGTGCCTAGTCGTTAGCGTGAGCGATCGGCTTGAGTTGGTGGCACTGCGCTGAGGGAACGCCTCGCGCATCTGGCCGCGCAGCCACTGCATGCTCTCGGACTCGTCGGGCTCGACGATTGGCTCGCAGCCCGATCCCGAGCTGGTGGAGAGGCGACGATCGCGCTCTTCCAGGTGCAGCAGGCGGTCTTCGAGGATCAGTTGTATCGCAGGGTGAAGCCGGGCGTCCACGCTGGCGAGAACCGCGCGAGTGTCGATTGCCAGCACCGGGGTGCTAGGCGGATCGCGATCCAAGTTGAGTGGCCCTGGCCTCCGATGCTCCCACATCGCCCGCCTCCAACCGCAGCGGGGGGGAGACGTCTCGGCATCCAGTTCTGCTGCTGGGATTGGCGTCCCGGGCGCGGCGATCACTTCGACCCGTTCCGAGGACTGGCCCACCAGCCAGACGCCTGCGCCTTGGGTGGCGGGCTCTAACGACCAGTGCAGTTGCTCAAGTGTCATCGCTCGGCCTTTCTGTCCCGCTATCCAAGAACACGAATGTAACGAAGTGCGGATAGGGCTGGTGTAGCCCAGATCGGACCCGCGCCCTGGGCGCGGCGTTGCAGACGCATTCAGCTCCGGGGGCCCGCGACGCTCTGTCGCTCATGCAATCCATTCTGCGAGTCGATTTCTACCATCAGATCCGGCGCGATCATTTCAGACTACGGCCGTTTGACGTCGGTTTGGCTGCACGGCAGTGGCATCAAGCGAGAACATCAACTCCCCGATGATCTGCTCCGCCGGCTCGCAGCCGAGCCCCAGCCGCACCGTCCCTCTATTGATTTTCGGCCTGTACTCGCTCGCTATCTTTTCTCGGGAGGCGAGGTGCTCAAGCGTCGTGAAGACCGCGCCGAAGGTACGGGCCAGATGTAGGCACGCGCCCGGATCGAGTGCCCGCTGGCCGACTATTCGCTCAAGCATGGTGCCCTGCTCGGCTTCCTTCAGCTGGAACGTGAGCTGGCTTCCGGTCAGGCCGTTACACATCTCTGGATCGACGGCCTGCACGCGGTCAACGGCGCTGTGTCTTTCGAGCGCTTGCCTAACCAGCCCGACCTTTGTCGTTTGGGCGAACAGGCGATCGCGCAGCGAGAACGCGTGCTGATGGATCGCGTGAGCCGTCTCGGCTGTGATCAGCTCGCCCCAGTCCAGCATTAACGCGCGGATCTTGCCCAGTACCTTTGGATCGTTGCCGGCGATCGCGCCTGCCATCGTGTGGCCGAGCGAGACGTCCTTAGAAAGTGAGCAGACCACGAGGTCCGCACCGCTGCACAGCGCCCGCTGGCAGGGTTGGAGCGTGACGTCGACGACCAGCTTGGCTTTGGCTTGACTTGCCGCCTTGGCAAGCGCGCCGAGATCGTGGCACTTTATGAACCAGTTCGACGGCGAGTCGACGTAGACGATGTCGATGGTCTGGTCGATGGCCTCGAGGAGTCGCTCGCGGTCGACGATCTTCACCTCGATCGCAGCGCTTTGATCTGTGGGGTCTACCCATTTTAAGAAAATGTCCCTTGAGCCGCGATAGACGTCGTTGGCCATCAACAGCTTCGAAGGCGCGATCGCCTTTCGCTGCCTGCTCCGACCGTTCTTTGTGTTGCGCTCCCCGTCACCGCCCGGGTCGGCGCCGGCTTCGGCGAGCGCCCGCACCGCGTGTGCCACGGCAGCGTGGCCGCTTGCGGTCAGCACCACCTCGTTCGCGTCCAACACCTCGCGCGCGAGGAACTCGGCGAGGGCATCGCCGCCTGGATGCGAATGGCGAACGTAGTAGTGACCACCGGAGTCGCGCGCGGCGGCTCCTTCCTCGACGCTGAGGAAGGGGTGGCCCACGCCGGCTCTCCACAGCGAATAGCGGGCAGGGACGAGCGGAGGTCTCGCTGCCGGGCCCTCCACGTCGGGGGCCGACCGCACATCGGCAAGCTGGGCGTCTCGTACCACGCTCGCGTTGTGGCGGCGGCGAGCCCAACGCTCGGTTGCGTACTCGTAGTGCCACCAAAGCTGTTCGTGGCCCCAGAAGAGGGCATCGACCATGGCCTTGTCCAGTGTGCGTCGGTCGCGTGCGATCTGCTGTTCGTGCTCGGTCTCGGCCTCCTGATCGAAGTAGTCCCGGTGCGAGCGTTGGCCGAGGTCGCCGAAGTCGGTGCCCATGTCGACGATCCGGCCGTCGCGGGCGAGCGTCACGGCGATCGCGCCGCCCGTGCCGTGGGGGAAAGCGCCGTCCGGATCTCCCACCAACTCGAACGCGAGGCGCTTGCGCTCCTCGTCGGAGAGGTCAGCACGGAAGGACGTCAGGTAGGAGACCGCCTCGGCGGCGACCCGTCGCTGGGTTGTCTGCGTCCGGTGGGCGTCCAGCAAGATCAGCTCGGTTCCGTCCTCAAGCTCGGCCAGGGCGTGCGCGGCTTCCAGCAGGGGATCGAGCAGGCACTCAGCCACGAATGGCAACGACGCGGCGCCAGGCACGTCGCGCAGGTGGTACAGCAGGACCGGCCTGACACCCACGACCGGCCTCAGCGTGCTCATCTTCTTGGCGCCCTTAGCTTCGCGGGCACCGTTTTCATCTGGTGCGGCCAAATGCCTTCCCCTGCGATCGTCCCTGCGTCGATGCCGTGCGCTCCTATCCCGTCGCGCGGCCCGCTCCGTCCCCTTACCCTTCCATTCAGCTGAGATTCAGTAATCAGGATTATTCCATATTTGTGTCATTAAGCCTACGCCATCGGCGGCTGCTTGCGCCGTTCGGGCGCGCGGGCGCTCCGTGAGGGGTCGAAGTGATCTGCGTATAAGCCGCAGGTATCGGAGGCGGTGAAACGTCTTGTGAGCAGCCGACGTAGCGGTGCGATCGCATGTCCGCTGCGGTGAGAGACAGTCGCCGCGGACACCGCTAGATTCGAGCAATGTCGGTTGGTGTCGCAACTAGGGCTCTCGCGGAAGCGCCCGTCGCCGCCGACCCACGCTGTGTCGCCCACCTCGACGCCGACGCCTTCTACGTCTCGGTCGAGCTGAACCGGCGCCCCGAGCTGCGCGGCCTGCCGGTGATCGTCGCCGGCAGCGGGCCACGCGCGGTCGTCACCACCGCCAGCTATGAGGCGCGCAAGTTCGGCGTCGGTTCCGCCATGCCCGCCGCTCGCGCGCGTCGACTGTGTCCTGAAGCGGTTGTGCTGGCGCCAGACTTCACGCACTACCGCGAGGTCTCGCGCAAGCTGATGGGGATCGTGCGCGCCAACGTCGAGCAGGTCGAGGTCGTCGGCCTGGACGAGGCATACCTGGACCTGAGCGGCCTGCACTCCCCACGCGCGGCGATGCGTCGGATCCTCGCCCAGGTCAAAGACGAGACCCAGCTCGTCTGCTCGGTTGGGATCGGGCCGAACAAGCTCGTGGCCAAGGTCGCCTCCGACGCGGAGAAGCCCGCCGGCTTCTGTGTGCTCACGCGTGAGCAGGCTTGTGAGCGCTTCGCCGCTGCGCCGCCCGGGTTGATCCCCGGCATCGGGCCGAAGACGGCGGCAAAGCTGGCTGCGATGGGCCTGCGAACGCTTGGCGAGCTGGCGCGTGCGCCCGAGCAGGTCCTGGCCGAGCGCTTTGGGCCCAATCAGGGGCGTGAACTGCTGCGCCGCGCTCGCTTCGAACACGACGGCTCGGTCAGCGAGCAGCGCAAGGTCGTCTCCGAGTCGCGCGAGCGCACTTTCGACTATGACGTCGCCGACGCGACGGCGCTGCGCGAGGCGCTGGCGCGGATGTCGCAGGAGCTGTGCGCGAGCCTCGCCCGCCACGAGCACCATGGCCGTACGATCGGGATCAAGGTGCGGCTGGACGACTTCTCGACCGTCACCCGCGCGCACACGCTCGCCGAGCCGACCTGCGACGCGGCTCTCGTCACGGGTGTCGCGCTGGCGCTGCTTGAGCAGTACTCGCCGCCGCGACCGGTGCGGCTGCTCGGCGTGCGCGTCGCGGGCCTGGCAGCTTGGGCTGAGCGGACGCGAACAGCGCCGGCCGGACAGCTGGAGCTGCCGATGTAGGGGATCGGGTTTCAGCCAGTCGCGAGCCCAAGGCGGGCAGCGCCCCGGTACGCTTTGACGCAAGATGCCGCTCGCCAAGGCCGGCCAGATCGAGCTGAGCTATGACCGTGCCGGCGACGGCCCGCCGCTGCTGTTGGTTATGGGCATGAGCGGCACCAAGCACCACTGGGGCGAGCGGGTGCTATCCGAGCTGCGCCGCGACTTCGAGGTGATCGTCTATGACCATCGCGACGCCGGCGACTCCACCCGCACGGGCGCCCCGTTCACGATCGCAGAGCTGGCCGACGACGCGGCCGCGCTGCTGGCGGCGCTTGAGGTCGAGAGCGCGCATGTGATGGGCATCTCGATGGGCGGGATGGTCGCCCAGGAGCTTGCGCTCGGTCATCCCGAGCGGGTGCGCGCGCTGACGCTTGGCTGTACCTATTGCGGCGGCGCGGGCAGCTCGCTGGCGGCTCAGGAGACGATCGAACGGCTGGCGGCGGCTATGAGCTCCGGCGACCGCCGGCTCGCGATCAGGACCGCCTGGGAGATCAATGTGTCCCCGGGCTTCGCCGCCGATGAGGCCGAATGGGAGCGCTTCCTTGCCACCGGCATGAAATACGGCCTGCCGGTGGCGGTGATCATGGAGCAGATGAAGGCGATTGCCGGCCATGACACGAGCGCGCGACTTGCCGACGTGCAAGCCCCGACGCTGGTCGTGCACGGTACCGAGGATCTGCTGATCCCGACTGAGAATGGGCGCATGATCGCGGGTTTGATCGGATCCCACCCACCCGCGAAGCTTGAGATATTCGACGGGGTCGGGCACATGTTCTTCCTGGAGCGACCCGAGCGCACGGCTGAGCTCGTGCGCGAGCACGCGCTCGTCAATGCCTGAGTCCCCGCGCGCGTTCGAGATCGGTGCCGCCGAGGGGGTCACGCTCGCCGGTGAAGCCAGCGGGGAGGGGATGCCCGTCGTACTGCTGCACGGCCTGACCGCGACCCGCCGCTACGTGGTGATGGGCTCGCGCCTGCTGGAGCGCGAGGGGCACCGGGTGATCGCCTATGACGCGCGCGGCCACGGGCGCTCCGGCCCGGCGTCGAGCGCCGATGCCTACAGCTACGAGCTGCTGGCGGCCGACCTGCTGGCGCTGTTGGACGCCCTTGGCGTCGAGCGGGCGCTGCTGGCAGGCGCTTCGATGGGCGCGCAGACGGCGCTGCGCTTCGCGCTCGAACATCCCGAACGGGTGGCGGCGCTGTGCCTAATCACACCGGCGTTCGATCCAGAGGCGCAAGCTAGCTATGGCTCCTGGGACCGACTCGCGCGGGGCTTGCGAGAAGGGGGCGTCGAGGGGTTCCTCGCCGCCTACGACCTTGACGCCGTGCCGGCGCAGTGGCGTGAGACGGTGCTCAAGGCAATGCGCCAGCGGCTCTCCGCCCACGAGCACCCGTTGGCGGTTGCCGACGCGCTGGAGGCCGTGCCGCGCTCGCGGCCGTTTGAGCGCTGGCAGGACCTGGCGGCGATTGCTGCTCAAACGCTCGTGGTGGCAAGTCGCGACCAGGCCGATCCCGGTCATCCGCTGGCGGTAGCCGAGCGCTGTGCGCGGGCGATCCCGGATGCGCGGCTGGTGGTGGAGCAGGAGGGGCCGCCGGCCCAGTCACCGATCGCTTGGCAAGGGGGCCGTCTCTCCAAGCTGATCGCCGCGCTCCTCCAGGAGGCTCCCAGCAAGTAGCGCCCCGTCGGCCTCGACCTCGGGCTCGTCGAGCAGCGACCCGGCCAGCAAGGCGGCGTAGCGCCCGTCCAGCTCGACCAACTGCTCGTGCGTGCCGCGCTCGACGACCGCGCCGTCGTCGAGCACGAGGATCTGGTCTGAGTCGCGAATCGTGGAGAGGCGGTGGGCGATGGCGATTGTCGTGCGGCCGCGCGCCAGGTCGTCCAGCGCGCTCTGCACGGCGCGCTCGGTCTCGGTGTCGAGCGCCGAGGTCGCCTCGTCGAGAATCAGCACCGGCGGGTTGCGCAGGACCGTGCGGGCGATCGCGATCCGCTGCTTCTCGCCGCCGGAGAAGCGGTAGCCGCGCTCGCCGACCGGGGTGTCATAGCCCTCCGGCAGGCTTGCGATCAGGTTGTGGATCTGCGCTGCACGCGCCGCGTCTTCGATCTGGGCATCGCTGGCCTCGGGACAGGCAAAGCGCAGGTTCTCGCGGATCGAGGCGTGAAACAGATAGGTCTCCTGTGAGACCAGGCCGACCGTGGCAGCCAGCGATGAGAGCGTCACGTCGCGGATGTCGACGCCGTCGATGCTGACGCACCCGCGCTGGGGCTCGTACAGTCGCGCCACCAGATAGGCAAGCGTCGTCTTGCCCGAGCCGGTCTCGCCGACCAGGGCCGTACGGGTTCCGGCGGGGATCTCCGCGGAGATCGAGCGCAGCGTCCAGGGGGCCTCGGGCGCGTAGCGAAACCAGACGTCCTGCAGGCGCACGTCGCCGCGCACGCCGTCGAGCCTGGTTGCGGCCGGGCGCTCGGCGATGTCGACCGGCAGGTCCAGGTACTCGAAGATGCGCCCGAACAGCGCCAGCGAGGTCTGCACTTCAAGCCCCACCGACAGCAGCGACTGGATCGGGAACAGCAGCCGCGTCTGCAGCGTCGTGAAGGCGACCAGCGTGCCGATCGAGATCGCCTCGTGGCCGGTTGAGATCGTATAGCCGCCGACCCAGTAGACGCAGGCGGGCATGATCGCGAAGGTCATCCGCACCGTCCCCATCCGCCAGCGCCCGGCCATCCGCGCGCGCACCTCCAGGTCGGCCAGCTCGCGCGACTCGGCGCTGAAGCGCTGGGCAAGCTCCCCGGAGCGCCCCATCGTCTTGCCGAGCAGCACGCCCGAGACCGACAGCGACTCCTCGACCAGCGTCGACATGTCGGCCAGACGGCTCTGGCGCACCGCCTGGATGCGGCGGCGCTCGTTGCCGACGCGGCGCGTGATCCAAACGAACAGCGGCAGCAGGAACAGCGAGAAGACGGCCAGCAGCCAGCTCATCGCGAACATCGCCACGACCGTCGCCACAACGGTCGTCATGCTGGAGAAGGTCGAGGTGGCGGTGCTCGTGACGACGTCGTCGATGCCGCCGATGTCGTTGGCGATCCTTGACTGCACCTCGCCGGTGCGCGTGCGCGTGAAGAATGCCAGCGACATCCGCTGCAGGTGCGCGTAGACGGCGGCGCGCAGGTCGTGCATCACGCGCTGGCCGACCTGGTTTGAGATCCAGGTCTGCACCACGCCGGTCACGCTCGTGACCACCGACAGCGCGATCATGCTGCCGACCAGCGCCGAGAGCAGCGCCACGTCGTGCTTGGGGATCGCCGTGTCGATCACGCCGCGCAGCAGGAAGGGGGAGACCACTTCCAAGGCTGCGGTGAGCACGATCAGCGCGAGCAGCGCCCCCAAACGCCGCCGGTAGGGGCCAAACAGCGCCGCGATCCGGCGCAGCGACACGTGCGCGCCCGGGTCGGCGCCGGCTTCGATGGTCGTCGCGCGAGCCAGTCGCTGCTCTCGCCGGCGCCCCTCGCCCGAGCGCCCCGAGGAGAACGGCTGGTGGCTCAACGTGTCTGACCCGTGCGGACGCTCACCGCTCGATTCTAGGAATACGCTCCGGTCGGCCCGTGGGATCGTAGGATGGGGGCATGGACCTGTCCAGCGCTGAGACCAGGGTGCTCGGCTGCCTGCTTGAGAAGCAGCGCACCACTCCCGACCACTATCCACTGTCGCTGAACTCGCTGCGGCTGGCCTGCAACCAGTCCACCAATCGCGAGCCGGTCGTCCAGTACGACGAGGCGATCATCCGCGACGCGCTGCACCGCCTGGAGCGGCGCGGCTTCACGCGCCTTGCCGGCGCCGGCCGCGCCGCCAAGTACCGCCACCTGCTGGCCGAAGCGCTGCCGATGAGCAGCGCCGAGCAGGCCGTGATGTGCGTGCTGATGCTGCGCGGGCCGCAGACGCCCGGCGAGCTCAAGCAGCGCGGCGAGCGCATCCACGCCTTTGCCGACCTGGCGGAGGTTCACGCCACGCTGTCGGCGCTGATCGAGCGCCGGCTGGCGGCGCGGCTGCAGCGCCGGCCCGGCCAGAAGGAGGAGCGCTACACGCAGCTGCTGGGCGATGAGCAGGGGGACGAGGAGCTTGCCCAGGCGCTCGCCGCGCCGGAGCCGGCGCCTGAGCTGCCCAACGGCGCGGGCGAGCATGGCCTGCGCGAGCGAGTGGAGCGGCTGGAGCGGGAAGTTGCCGAGCTGCGCGAAGTCATACAGTCGTGAGCCACGCTGCCCTGATCTTTGCTGCCTCGTCGTCCGCGGACACGGCAACCGGCGTCGGTATCCCACTGGCAATCGCCGCCGGGCTGGTGTCATTCCTCTCGCCATGTGTGCTGCCGCTCGTCCCCGGCTACCTCTCGACCGTGATCGGGGTGGCCCCCGCTGACATCAAAGAAGCCGGCACGCGCCGGGTGCTGGGGCCGAGCCTGCTGTTCATCGCAAGCTTCTCGCTGATCTTCATCCTGCTCGGCCTGACCGCCACGCAGGTCGGCTCGCTGCTGAACGACCACATCGCGACGTTGCGCACGCTCGGCGGCGTGCTGATCATCGCGATGGGCGTGCTGTTCCTGGCGACGCCGTTCGTGGACGCGCTCAACTTCCAGTGGCATTCGCAGTCGCTGATGCGCTTGGCGGGCCGCGGTGGCCCACTGCTGGCCGGCGCGGCCTTCGCGATCGCCTGGACGCCCTGCACGAGCATCACGCTCGGCGCGATCCTCACGCAGGCGGCGGTCTCAAACTCGGCTCTGCACGGCGCGCTGCTGCTGGCCTTCTACTCGGCCGGCCTGGCGATCCCGTTCCTGTTGATCGCGGTCGCGTTCGATCGCGCCAGTGGAGCGCTGGAGGCGATCAAACGCCACTTCCCGGTGATCGTCGGCGTCGGCGGCGCCGTGATGATCGTGCTCGGGGTGCTGATCGTGAGCGGCGAGTTCACGGTGCTCAACTCGGAAGCATCGAGCTTGTTGCACGGCACCGGGCTGGACGTGTCGAGCGTCTGATCTAGACGGCTTGCGCGGCCTGGCCCGAGCGTTGGGCCAGAAATCGCTTTTCCCAAGCTTCCTGGTTGCGCTTGGCGTCAAGCACGAACGGCGAGAAGCCGATCGCCTTGACGATCGCGCGGTTGATTTGATTCCAGGGCGAGGGCAGCGGCCGCAGCACGTCCACGAACAGCACCACGCGCGTCTCGTCCGTGTCGTTCCAGACCTCGTGGTTGAAGGTGTCGTCGAACACCAGGCTCTGCCCTTCCCGCCAGTGGCGGATGTCCTCGCCGACGCGGATGCGACAGCGCTCGGCGTCTTGGGGGACGACCAGCCCGAGGTGGTAGCGCAACACCCCCTTGTAGGGCCCGCGGTGGTCGAGGATGTGCTTGCGCGGCGAGAGGATCGAGAACATCGCCGTCGTCATGCCCGGGATCCGTCGCATCAGCTCGGCCGTCTTCGGGCACATCCGCACGCCCAGCTTGGCCTCGAAGCCGTAGCCGTAGAGAAAGAAGGTCTTCCAGCGGTCATCGTCGGTGATCTCGATCTGGTCCTTGGAGATGTCCTGGAAGTTGGCGAGCGCCTCGCGATCCTGCAGCAACCGCTCCGCCTCCCGGCGGATCGTCTGCCAGTTGTCCTCGATCTCGGCGATCCAGGGGAAGCGCTCGTTGGCAAAGAAGCTGGCGTCGCCGACCAGCGAGCGCCTGCCGATGAAGCGCTCGATCGGGGCCAGCACGCGTTCGCCGACGGCGATCGTCAGCTCGACGGTGCGCTCCCACGGGGACTTGCTCTCCATCGTTCCTCCTTTGCCGCCGCTGTTGCCCGGATGTTGGCACGGCCTGCGGCCGCTCCCGGATCGTGGAAGGATTCAGACCCGACGGTGTCCTACCTTGACACACGACCCAATCGATGGAGGATTGCCTTGAGCCAGCACAGTGCAGATCCGCTGCAGTTCCGCGCCCCGTTGCGCCTAGTCTCGATCGCGCTGACGCTCGGCGCGTTGGCCGTAGCCGGATGCGGCAGCTCGAAAAGCACGAGCTCCCCGGCGTCGAGCGCTACGACGCCTGCGACGAGTGCGACCACGGCTTCGACCTCGACCGCCACCGAAGCGCCCACCGGCGCGCTCGCTCTCAGCGCCAACCCCGAAGGCCAACTTGCCTACAACACCAAATCGCTGACCGCCAAAGCAGGCAAGGTCACGGTCGACTTCTCCAACAGCTCGCCGCTGTCGCACAACGTCACGATCGAATCCTCGGCGGGCAAGACATTGGGCGCCACGCCGACGTTCCAGGGCGGCTCAAAGACGCTCAGCTTGAGCCTGAAGCCTGGCACCTACAAGTTCTACTGCTCTGTGCCGGGCCACCGCATGGCCGGCATGGAAGGCACGCTCGTCGTCAAATAAAGCGGCCCTGCGCGCGAGGCGGCGGGGTTACGCCGCCTCGCGTAGGGCTGCCAGCTCAGGCGACTCGGCCAGCTTCTTCAGAGCGCGCTGCTCAAGCTGGGAGGCGCGCTCGGCCGAGAAGCCAAGGCGCTTGCCGATCGCGGTCAGGGTTTGCGGCTCCTCGCGCCCGGTGCCGAAGCGCAGCGTGAGCACGGTGCGCTCCGTGTCGGGCAGCTTGGCGATCGCCGAGTGCACGATCCGCTCGCGCTCGTTGTCCCAGGCGGTCTCCTCGGGCGCCTCGGCGTCTGAGGGCAGCAGGTCGCCAAGGGCGGTGTCGCCGTCGTCGCCCACCTGTTGGTCGAGCGAGACCAGGGCGGCGCGCTGGTGTCGCACCTCCTCGACCTGCTCGATCTCAAGGCCGGTCTCCTCGGCGAGCTCCTCAAGCGTCGGCTCACGGCCGAGCCGGACCGACAGCTCGCGCTCGACGCGGCCGACCTTGCGCGAGCGCTGCGCCACGTGCACGGGCAGGCGGATCGTGCGGCCGGAGTTCTCCAGGCCGCGCTGGATCGCCTGGCGAATCCACAACGTCGCGTAGGTCGAGAAGCGAAAGCCCTTGCGCCAGTCGAACTTCTCCGAGGCGCGGATCAGCCCGAGCATGCCCTCCTGGACCAGGTCGGCCAAGGGCAGCCCTTGGTTCTGGTAGCGGCGGGCGTTGGAGGCGACCAGACGCAGGTTGGAGTTGATCATCTTTTCCTTGGCCTGCAGGTCGCCGCGCTCGATCTTCTGCGCGAGCTCGATCTCCTGTTCGGGCGTGAGCAGGGGATAGCGCCGCGAATGCGCGAGCAGCTGGTCGACGGACTCCGGGATGAACATCTCGGAGCTGAGGTCGATGGTGGGGGCGATCGGCTTGTTCGTGGGGTCAGGCATGGGCGACTCTCTAAAGGAGGTAGGTGGCAACAGCCGCGAGCGTGGGGAAGGCGCTCGTAATCCGATGCTCGGAGTCGGAATTATAGGACACAGTAGTTGCGTTGTCAATCATTTAGTTGCGATGGCGCTAAAAAAAGAGCTTGACCTGGTTCGACGTCCGCCGGGGGCAAACCTTCCCTGCAGGCAATCAACCCGCGAGCGGCCTGAAAGCTCCGCAAATGCCTGCAATTAGGCTGTACCCGCTGGGGCCGCCGCTATATCGGCCTGTCGGACGTCTACCCACGTTGCATGAGCGCATTCATGCCCAGCTAGCCGCTCTGGCGAGCGGCAGGCCATAATCTGCGCCGTCGTGGCCGCCGATCAGCGCTCACTCCTGTTCTCGCCGACGATGCTCGACGGCCAGGTCGCGATCGTCAGCGGCGGCGGCAGCGGCCTCGGCCGGGAGACGGCGCTTGAACTGGCCCGCTGCGGAGCTCGCGTGATCGTCTGCGGTCGGCGTGAGCAGCCGCTGGCGCAGACGGTCTCAGCCGGCCCGCACGGCCGCCTGGAGGCGATCGTCTGCGACATCCGAGAGGAGGCTCAGGTGCAGGAGTTGGTCGACCGGGTGCTGGACGAGCACGGCCAGATCGACCTGCTTGTCAACAACGCCGGCGGCCAGTTCATGGCGCCGGCGGAGTCGATCACGCCGAAGGGCTTTCGCACCGTCATCCGCCTGAACGTCGAGGGTACGTGGCTGATGACCCATGCCGTAGCGACAAAGGCGATGATCCCTTCTGGACGCGGCGGCAAGGTGCTCAGCGTCACGCTCTCGCCGCACAACGGCATGCCGGGCATGGCTCACTCCGGCGCGGCGCGGGCGGCGGTCGAGAACATGATGCGCACGCTCTCGGTCGAGTGGGCGCGCTTTGGCATCCGGCTGCTGGCGCTGGCAGCCGGGCAGTTCCAGACGCAGACGCTCTTGACCAAGTACCCACAGCCGATCGTCGAGCGGATCGCGCAGACGATCCCAATGGGGCGGATGGGCAGCGAGCAGGAGTGGGCATGGCTGGTCTCCTATCTGGCTTCGCCCGCCGGTGACTTCTTCTCCGGGACGGTGCTGACGATGGACGGCGCGCGCGACAACTGGCTGGGGCCCTGGCCGCCGGCGGCGGCGGCCGACGAGCAGGGAACGCCGCTGAGCGAGCGGCGCCGCGAGGGCTAAAGCGGCCCGCGGGCGCCGCCAGCCAGCGGCCGCCCGCGGCGCCGCCGGGCGGCTACCCCAACCGAGCGCCGCTAAACCTGTTGCAACAAATTACTCATCGCACGACAACATCGGACGAGCTACCGTTGAACGGCGCCGGTCGCCGTGCGAGCCTGTGCGCAACCAGCGACGATGTCAGAGCACATGCCCGACCAACCCGACGACGCGGCCGGCGAGGAGCAGCGTTCGCAACACCTGCTCGACCGCCGCACCCTGCTCAAGGGCGGCCTGCTGGCCGGTGGTGCGCTGGCGGGCGGAGGAGCCGCGCTGGCCGATCTGATCTCGCGGCCGGTCGGCCTGCCGGCAGCGGCGGCGGCGCGGCGTGCGCGCGGCGGCAAGGGCCGGTCGGGTGGGCAAGGCGGCGCTCAGGGCAAGCCGGGGCGCGGCGGCGTCGGCTCGGGCGCGGCGCGGCGGCCGCCGAACATCCTGGTCGTGATGGTCGACCAGCTGCGCACGCCGATGTGGTTCTCGGCGGGCACGGGGCTGATGCCAAATCTCGCGCGCCTGAGCAAGGGAGCGGTGTCGTTTCGGTCGCACTACGCGGCCGCCAACGACTGCACCCCCTCGCGCGCGGGGATGCTGACCGGCCTTCACACCCATCAGACCGGCTGCATGATCACCGGCGGCAGCACACTCGACCCTGGCTTTCCGACCTGGGGGACGATGCTGCGCGAGCTTGGCTACCGAACCAACTGGTATGGCAAGTGGCACCTGACCAAAGGCGACAACCTGTGGGACTCCTACGAAGACGCGGGCGCGCTTGAGCCCTACGGCTTCGCCGGCGGCACCTACCCCTCGCCGGACGGGGCGCCTGGCCAGGGTTGGCGCGTGGACCCGCACATCGTCACCCAGTTCGAACGCTGGTATGCCAAGGCTCCGCGCGAGCAGCCCTGGTGCACGACCGTCTCCTTTGTCAACCCGCACGACATCGCCTGGTGGTACCGCTGGAGCGAACGCTTTGCCAGGGAGGCCGAACCGCCGTCGATGGTGCAGGCGCTGCCACCAAATTTCGAGACCCCGGAGCAGATGCTCGCGCAGGCCAAGCCGCGGCTGCAGCGCTCGCTGCAGGACACCGCGCAGCAGTCCTTCGGCGCCGTCCCCTACAGCGGCTCTGAAGTGCAAGGCGCGTGGCTGCCGTTCATGGACCTGTACCTGGCGCTGCTCGGCGAGGTCGACAGCCACATCGGCTCCGTCTTGAACGCGCTCTCAAGCCGTCCAGACGTGGCCGCCAACACCGTGGTCGTGTTCACCTCCGATCACGGCGAGTACGGCGCCTCGCATGGCATGCGCGGCAAGGGCGCCAGCGCTTATGAGGAGGCGATTCGCGTGCCGCTGATCGTCAACGACCTGCGCGGCAAAGACGCGATCACGCGCGCGAGCGCGCGGCCGCGCACGGGCCTGACCTCAAGCGTGGACCTGGCGCCGCTACTGCTCGACATCGCCGTCGGCGAGGGCTCCTGGCGCAAGGACCGTCACTTCTCGCACATCGCCTCTCGCCACGATGTGTACTCGATGCTCTCCAATCCCTCGGCGCCGGGACGCGAGTACGTGTTGCACGCCACCGACGAGACGGTCACCGAGTTCGCGATCGAACCCTACGCTGCCGACGCGCCCCTGCACGTCGTAGCGCTGCGCACGCCGACCGCCAAGTACGCGACGTACTCAAACTTTGCGCCGGGCAGCATCCGGCTGCTGGCAGAAGGGCGCGAAGCCGAGTTGTACGACTACTCCAGTGCTGAAGGCCGTATGGAGCTGCAGAACCTCGCCGGCAACAGCGCATTGGAGGCAAAGCTGAGCGTCCAGCTGCAAAACGCGATCACCGACGAGTTGCGGGCGCCGTTGCCACGGCGCCTGTACAGCGCCCACAAGCGCGGCCTGAACGACTACTTCAAGATCGCCGGCAAGGCGGTCGCCAAGGCGACCGAACGGCGCCGTGAACGCGCCGAACGCGAAGCCCAGGGCGGCTTTGGCGAAGGCGCGTTCGGCGAAGAAACACCGACGGCCGACGGCGCGCACAGACGTCGCCGTCGCCGCCCCGCCGGTAGTCGCCGAAGCTGAGCCTCAGGCGGAGCGCTCGGCGGCGCGCAGGCCCGCCAGCGACCAGATCGCGAAAAAGACAATCAGCCCGGCCGCGCAGGCGAAGGCAAGCAGCGTGTGATCGTGGATGCCGGAGATCAGCCCGCGCCCGCCCTCCAGGAATGCCGTCGCTGGATTGAGGCTGGCGACCGCGTGGATCCAGCCGCGCAGCAGCGTCAGCGGGACGTACACCGGCGCCAGGAACAGCAGCAGGAACACGGGTGTCTGCATCAACGGCCCGGCCTGGATCGAGCGAAAGCGAAAGGCCACGCCGGCGGCCCAGCCGTAGCCGACAAGGACCAGCAGCGCCGCCAGCGCGTACAGCCCCAGCACGTCGACGCCGTCGCCGCCGATCTGCAACCCGGCGATCAGTGCCACGCAGGTGACGACGGTGAGCGTGATCGCAGCGCGTGAGAGCGCCACCAGCGCGTAGCCGAGCAGGATCCCGCGTCGGTTGCCGGCAGCCAGCATCAGCCGCCGCGCGAAGCCGCTTTCGAAGTCAAAGGCGACCGTGAAGCCGGTGAACAGGCCGGAGAACATCGATGCCTGAAGCATCACGAACACGAACTGGAAGGCGGTGTAGCCGGAGGGGAAGTCAAAGCCGGGCACGTCGCCGAGCGCCGACAGCCCGCCGGCGAAGCTCGCGAAGAAGACGAGTGGGAACACCAGCGAGGGGATGAACAGGTCGGGCCGGCGCGTGTAGGTGTGAAGTCCACGCCAGAGGATCGCGCGCGCGACAGCCCAAATGCTCGCGTGCCGCTCGCTCATGTTCGCTGCAGCCTCTTGCGCATCCCGACGCCGACGAGCAGCAGCCCGACGGCCAGCAGGCCGGCGGCGACGGCAAAGCCGCGCCACAGGGCCGTCGCGTCCCAGCCGACGATATAGAGGCTGCGAAACCCCTCGATCAGATAGGAGATCGGGTTCCAGGTGGCGATCGCGTGAAACCAGCCGGTCTTCAGCAGGTTGCGCGGCAGGTTGCTGGAGGACAGGAAGATGAACACGAAGAACAGCGGAAACAGCCCTTGCACGGCCTCGCCGGAGCCGGTCTGAAGCGCCGCGAAGCAGCCGAGCGCTCCGAATCCGGCGGCCGCCAGCGCGCCGAGCGCGATCACCACGAGCGCGCCGCCGAAGCCGGCGTCCAGGTGGGCGCCGAACACCAGCCCGATCAAGATGTAGGCCGTCGACTGCAGCGCCCCCAGCGCGCACACCCCGAGCAGCATCCCGGCGATCAGCGAGACGCGGTGCATCGGTGTCAGCGCCAGCCGGTGAAAGAAGCCGCTCTCGATGTCCTCAGCGAGGTTGGTGCCGGTGTTGATCAGCGAGAACATGCCGCCCTGGATGAAGGCCACGGCGATCGCGAAGGAGATGTAGGAGTCGCTGGGAAAGCCGGGCAGGTGGGTGGCGGCGCGCAGCCCGCTGGCGTTGACCGCCAGCAGCATCGCCGGGAAGAAGACCACCGGGAACATCTGGAAGGGCTGGCGCAGCGTCTTCAGCATCGCCCGCCGCGCAAGCGCGCCGACCTGCCTGGAGAGAGCGCCGCTCACGCGGCCAGCGACTCGTCAGGCTCGCCCCGATCGCCCTGCTCGTCCGCGTCGCTCTCAGCGGCCCCCTCCAGCGAGCGGCCCGTCTTGGCCAGGAACACGTCGTCGAGCGTGGGCGCGTGCAGGCGCAGGTCGGCCACGGCGACGCCCTCGCCGTCAAGTGCGCGGATCACCTCGGCCAGGCCGCCCGAGCCATCCGGCAGCTGCGCTGCCACGCCACCGGCCGAAGCGGCGGCGTCCTCGCCGAAGCGGTGCAGCACCGTGGCCAGCCGCTCGCGGTCGCCGGGATCGCGCGGGATCGCCTCGACGGTCTGGCGGCCGATTTCGGCCTTCAGCGCGCTTGGCGTGCCCTCGGCGACGATCTTGCCGTGGTCGATGATGCCGACGCGGTCGGCAAGCACGTCGGCCTCCTCCAGGTACTGCGTGGTCAAGAACACGGTGACCCCCTCGCCGGCCAGACGCCGCACCTCCTCCCACAGCGCCGCGCGGCTCTGCGGGTCAAGGCCGGTGGTCGGCTCGTCCAGGAACAGCAGCCGCGGCTCGTGCAGCAGCGCCAGCGCCAGGTCAAGCCGTCGCTTCATGCCGCCGGAGTAGCCGCCGACCTTGCGATCGGCCGCTTCGCTGAGGCCGACGCGCCCCAGCAGCTCCTCGCCGCGGCGCTCGCGCGCGTCCTTGGCTATGCCGTGCAGAGCGCCCTGCAGGCGCATGTGCTCACGCCCGGTCAGGAATGGGTCGAGCGCGGACTCTTGCAGCGAGGCGCCGATCGCCTGGCGCACCTCGGGCCCTTGGGAGACGACATCCAGGCCGGCGACGCGGGCGCTGCCGGCCGTCGGCGGCAACAGCGTCGTCAGCACCAGCACGGTCGTCGACTTGCCGGCTCCGTTGGGCCCGAGAAAGCCGTATATCTCGCCTGGTGCGACGCGCAGATCGATGCCGTCGACGGCGCGCACGCCCCCCTTGAAGACCCTGACGAGGCCCTGCACCTCGATTCCGTTGTTGCCGTCGCGCATTCGCCCGACGTTATAGCGCGATCAGGGCCTGTCTGGGTTCTTAGACGAGAACGTCGTCGGGCGCGTCGATCACGCGCAGGTGATCGTCCACGCCAGCGATGCTGAGCAGCCGTCGCACCTGCTCGGAGCCCTTGGTCAAGGCAAACTCGCGACCGTGCTGGCGCGCGTGCTCGTGTGCGGCAAGGATCACGCGCAAGCCGGCTGAGTCGACGAACTCAAGCCCTTGCAGGTCAAGCACGAGGATGCCACGCGAATCGACGTCGGCTTGCTCGATCTCCTGCTGCAGCAACGGTGCCCCAAGCAAGTCAAGCTCGCCGTGCAGCGCGATCACGATGCGGTCCGGCGCTGTGCGCGAATCGATGCGCAGGTGCTCTTCGCCTCCCACGCTTTCGGATGGTAGCGCCGTCATTGACTCTCTTCTGTCAGTCGCAATGCCAGCAGCGCCAGGTCGTCACGAAGGTTGCCGCCGGCGTGCGCGAGCGCCCCCTGCTCGATGTGGTCGAGCAGCCCATCGAGGCTGAGCGCGGGCGCGGCGCCGGCGAGCCGGCACAGCCCGTCTTCGCCGAGCAGCAGATTGCCCTGTCGCGCCTCGGGCACGCCGTCGGTATAGAGCAGCAGCGTCTGCCCGGGTGCGATCTTCTCGCCGGCTTCATGGATGTCGACCGGATCGAGCGCCCCCAGCAACGTGCCGGGTCGTCCCAGTGGGCGACTTTTGCCGTCGCGGTCGATCAGCAGCGGCTGCGGATGGCCGGCCAGGGCGACCGTGACTCTGTTCTCTTGGAGTCGAACGACGCAGACCGTGCACAGGTCGGCATCGGCCGGCTGCGCTTGCAGCGCGCGATGAAGCATCAGCAACATCTCTCGCGGCGCCAGCTCGCTCAGGGCGGCTGCCCGCAGCGTGTGCCGTGCCAGGGCGGTGACGCCGGCCGCACGGGAGCCCTTGCCACAGACATCGCCGATCACCAGCATCCAGGCGCCGTCCTCGGCTTGGAAGGCGTCGTAGAAGTCGCCGCCGACCTCATTGAGCTCGCCGGCGGCGCGATAGCGCGCGCTGACCTCGGCGCCGGGGACGGTTGGCAGCGAGCCGGGCAACAGCGCCTGCTGCAGCGTGTGGGCGATGCGACTGCGTTCGGTGTAGAGGCGCGCGTTCTCAATCGCAGTCCCGGAGCGGCGGGCAAGCCGTTCGGCCAGCGGCAGGTCCTCGGCGCTGAGTCGCCGGTCCAGGCCCGAGGAGACGAGCGTGATCGC
The DNA here is from genome assembly GCA_036279855.1 of Solirubrobacteraceae bacterium. Classification (GTDB taxonomy): domain Bacteria; phylum Actinomycetota; class Thermoleophilia; order Solirubrobacterales; family Solirubrobacteraceae; genus Palsa-744. The sequence continues at coordinate 26,972 of DASUIH010000025.1, forward strand.
GCCGGTGATCCGGTCGGCGCCGATCATCGGGACGATGATCACGGCGGTCGCGCCGATCGCGGCCAGCAGTTGCAGGTGTCGGTCATCGCGCGCATAGCGAGCGAGCGCGTCCACGTCGATGTCGGTGTAGACGCGTGCTTCGCCGCTGCGAATCACCTCCGGCACCCCGAGCGGCTCGTCCAAGGACAGGCTGTAGTCGCGGCTGAGCCGCTGCGCCAAGGCAACCATCTCGGGGTCGGAATGGTGCACCGCGACGCGTTCTATTTCGCCGTGCTCGCCAAGCACGTCGACCGCGCACCAGCTGGCTATCGTCGGCACCGCCAGCCGCGCGACCCGTTGCAGCGTGTCGCCGTAGTCAAGCGAGGAGACGAGCACGCGGCTGGCCTCGGACATGAAGCTTTCCGCGAGCTGGACGCGCTTGACCTCGGTGATGTTCTCGAACACGTTGACGACATAGAGCATCTCGCCGCTGTCGGGGTCGAGCACGGGGGAGGAGCGCACGACGATCCAGCGCTCCTCGCCGCTGCTGCGCACGATGTTGCGCACAAGCAGCGGCTCGGCGCTTTCGCCGGCGAACAGGCGTCGGCCCGGCATCGCGTGCAGGTCCAGCTCGCGGCCGTGCTCGTCGAGCACGACAAAGCGCGCCATCGTCTCACCGGGAGTCGCGTCGAGCAACGCTTGCGGGTCTGGGACCTGCAGCAGCTCGGCAGCCGCCTGATTGGCGAACACCGTCCGTCCGCTTGAGTCGATGACGGTGATCGCCTCGGCCAGGTTGCCGAGCACGGCCTGAAGCCGCCGCTCGGCGCGCTGCACGTCCGAATACAGGCGTGCATTGTCGATCGCCAGGGCTGCTCTATGGGCAATCTCGGTGGCGAGGCCCAGATCCTTCTGCTCGAACGGTGTTCCGTCCCCAAGTCGCAAAGCTGAGAGCGCGCCAAGCGTTCGCCCGCGAGCCACCAGCGGCGCCACCATCGCCGAGCGGTAGTTGTGGGAGATCATGAAACGCGCGTGCCTTGAGCCCTGCGCGAAGGACATCAGCAACGCGTTGTCCATCCGCGAGAGCAGCATCGGCTCGCCGCTTCGGATCACCTGCGCGACAGGATGCTCCCCGTCGCGGCGGAGTGGATGTTCAAGGCGCAGTCGCTCAAGCTCCTCGGCCAACCCCGGCCGCGACGCGGCCACCGCGACGTCGTGGATGCCGTCGTCCTCGTCGAGCAGGTCGATCACGCACAGGTCGGCCAGGCGCGGCACAGTCAGCTCAGCGACCTGGCCCATCGTCGTGCTCGGGTCAAGCGAGCTGGCAAGCACCGCACCCGCCTCAAGCAGTAGCGCCATCGCCACGTCCCCGCCGGGGTGAACGCTGGTTGCTGGCTCCCGCTCAGGTGCCGCTTGCTCTGGCATTGAAGGCTCCCACTCCTCCGGCAGCGCCACAACGGCTGCTGCCGACGGCGCGTACTTGAGTATCGCACCGGCGTCGAGCGCGGCGCAATCGCTATCCACGCGCGCGCACCGTCATCTGCACGCGGACGAGGGTGCGACCGGGGGAGGAGGAGATCTGGACGTGGTCGCACAGCCGCGAGACCACCCATAGGCCGCGCCCGCTCAGCTGCTCGGGATCGGGTGGGCGCAACCCGACAAGCGGGTCGTCTATGTGCCCGCTGTCGCGGACCTCGCAAGCGATCGCGTCCTCGTCGCGCCAGACTGTGAGCGTGCCGCTGCCGCCGCCGTGGGTGACGCTGTTGGTGGCGAGCTCGTCGATCGCCAGCACCAGATCCTCGCAGCGGCTCCCGCTCAGCCGGGTCTGTCGGGCTTCGCGGGCAACCAGCAGCCGCACCTCCCGCAGCAAGGCCGCGGTGAAATCGAGCTCCGCGCTTGAGGGCCGGTCGGAGATCGAAGTCGAAGTCGAAGGCGGGCGCCGTGCGCGGGCAGACGCCGACCGCCTTGCCACAGGCTCGGCCCGAGTCATCAGCACTCCCCGGATCGAATCTGTCGAGCTGATTGGCAGTCGCATCGTCGTGTGGTGGCTAGGCCCTACCAGCGCCCGTACCAGCGGCGGGGGCCACCGGCTGCCCCACCGACGAAGAAGCCGATCACCCACAGCAGCAGGGCGATTATCAGCACGTACCAAAGTACGTGCACGGCGAACCCGAGCCCGCCGAGCAGGGCCAAGATCAGCACAAGAGCAATCAGCGCAATCATGGTCGTCCTCCATTTCAGTCACGGCCCCGCTTCGTGCGAGGCCGTCTGCGCTATTCGGTTACCCCCGTCCGCGATCTATAACCGCGGTCGGTGGCGTGCCGGCCGTTCCGGGCGCCGCGCCCGCGCCGCCTGGAACGCACGCTCAGCGCGAGCGCGGGTCGAGCACGCTCAGCGCGAGCGTCTCGTGTGCCTCAGCGGCGAGAATGTGGTGGCGGTCGACGAGCTTCTCGATCACGCGCCCGAGCCCGTCCAGCTGCGAAGCCCGCACGAGCCCGTCGGCTTGCCCGAGCGCAAGCGGCGCGATCCGCAGCTCCAGGTCGCGCGGCTGGGCAAGAATGCCGAAGCTGACGTGACGGTCGCACACGGCCTTGACGGCGTGGTCGGCGACGGCGTCGCTGAGCAACTGCACGTCGGAGAGCCTGTCGGTGGAGAAGTGCGCCCGCGCGGCAAGCGCGACGGCCAGCCGCGGCACGATTGCCTTGGCCAAGCCGACCGGGGCGATGCTGACGGCGGCAGCGTAGTTGGGCATTTCCGTGAGGTCGAGCTCAGGCCCGCCGGCAACGCCTTCGCCGGCCGGGCGCGTGCCGCGCGCCGCGAATGTCAGCCTGACACGGGTGCCGCCGCCGGGCGGCTCGTCAAAGCGCGCGTCGCGCGCAAGCGTGCGGATCACGTGCAGGCCGATCCCGGTCCCCCGCCCGAGCGAGGGATCCTCCTCGGCGTGCTCGCCAATGCCGATGCCGCGATCGCGCACGGCCACTTCGATCGTCTCCTGCGACAGCGCGATCGTTACATCGAGTGGGCCGCGCTGCCCCTCGTAGGCGTGCTGGACGACGTTGTTGCACGCCTCGCTGACGGCGGTGCGGATGTCGCCGAGGTCTTCGGTGTCGACGCCGACACTCTCAGCCACGCCCGCCAGCACGGCGCGGACGACGACCACGTTCTCGGCGGTGTTGGCGAGGTTCAGGCGAACGTTGGGTTGCGCGACCATCGGACTGACGCGATCGGGGAGAGACCCCGAGCGCAGCTCGGCTGTCTCCTGGCTGCCAACAAGATAGCCCCCGCCCAGATGTCCTCGCCGCGACGCTAGCCGGCGTCCGGGCTATCGCGCGTGAGCGCCCGCAGCTGGTCGAGCGAGCGTCGCAGCAGCCTCGATATCTGCATCTGCGAGAGGCCGACGCGGGCGGCGATTTCGGTCTGTGTCATGTCCTGCACGAAGCGCATGTGCAGCATCGCCCGCTCGCGCGCTGGTATGTGCTCCAGCGCGGCGACGACGGTCGCGTCCAGCTCGACAAGCTCAAAGCGTTCGTCCTCGCCGCCGATCGAGTCGCCGTAGGTGACGCCTTCATCCTCTGAGCCCGGACGCGGCGCGTCCAGCGACAGGCTTTCGTAGGCCTGGATCGCCTGCAGCGCGTCGAGCACCTGCTCGGCGTCGAGCTCCAGGTACTCGGCCAGCTGGTTGACGGTCGGCGCGTGTCCGCGCTCGTTGGCGAGCGTCTCTTGCGCATTGCGCACTCGTAGTGCCCGCTCCTGGTCCCCGCGGGGGACGTGTACCGACCAGCCGCAGTCGCGGAAGTAGCGGCGCATCTCGCCGAGGATCGTCGGCACCGCGAAGGAAGGAAAGGAGTGCCCGCGCACCGGATCGAAGCGGTCGATCGCCTTGAGCAGCCCCAGCGAGGCGACCTGCAACAGGTCTTCAAACGGCTCGGAGGAGCGGTCGTAGCGGCGCGCCAAGCTGCGCGCCAGCGGCAGGAAGCGCTGGACCAGCGCGTCACGTGCGCTGCTGTCGCCGCGCTGCTGCCAACGCACGAACAGCTCGCCAAGGCTCTCATTCGCCCCGTGCGTGTCGCCGGGCTGCTTTGAGGCGCGTTCAACGGTTGTGCCTGAAGCCATGCTCAAGTCCTCCGTCTCTCCTCCTCGGTTTTTACGGCTGTGTGCACAGCCTAGCTACGGAGGGATCCATCTCCGCTCTGTCGTCTTCTACCCGGATGCACGCGCTTCATGCGCGTGATTGGCCGGGACCGAAGAGCGACTGGGCCGCAGCGGCCGAGCTGGGCGCTCGCCGGTGCCTTGCAAGTCGGCTCGCACGACCCAAATCCATATAGAAGATCGGCAACTCGTCCCGTATCGTGAATAACCCCATGGCAATGCCCCGCTCACTGTGGAATGGCACGATCGCGTTCGGGCTCGTGCGCGTGCCGGTCAAGCTGCATTCGGCCACGGAGTCCAAGCGGATCGCCTTCAAAGAGCGCCACGCCGCCGACGGCGCCGCGATCGAGCACCGGCGCGTGTGCGTCAAGGAGGGCAAGGAGGTCCCTTACGAGGAGATCGTCAAGGGCTTTGAAGTCTCCTCGGGCTCGTATGTCGTGCTCGACAAGCAGGAGCTGGCGATCGCCGACGGGCCGAACGCCCGCGTGGTCGAGGTCGAGCATTTTGTCGCTGAGGAGCAGATCGACCCGATCTTCTACGAGCGTGCCTACTACTTGAGCCCGGGCAAGTTGGGGGAGGCCCCCTACCGGGTGCTGCACGCCGCGCTGCTACAGACCGGCAAGGTCGGCATCGGACGCTTCGTCTTTCACAACAAGGAGCATCTGGTGGCTGTGCGCGCGCTCCCGGACACGATCGCGATGCAGACGATGCGCTTTGCCGACGAGATCGTCCCCGAGAGCAAGGTCGAGCTGCCGCGGGCACGCAAGCAGGCCTCAAAGCTTGAGCTGGACACGGCTCAGTTGCTGATCGACCAGCTCGACGCCGAGTTCGAGCCCGACAAGTACGAGGATGCCTACCGCGAGCAGTTGCTGGCGCTGATCGAGCGCAAGGCCGCCGGCGAGGCGATCGAGCCGCCCTCGCGTGAGCCGCTGACGCCCGAAGCGGATCTGCTGGACGTGCTCAAGCAGAGCGTCGAGCGCCAGGGCTCGCGCAAGCGCCGCGCGGGGGGCCATGGCGAGGGCGCGCGCGCGAAGCGTGGTGAGGGCGGCCGTGGCGAGGACGCGCGCGCGAAGCGTGGCGAGGGTGACCGTGCGACGAAGAAGGCCAAGCCTTCCTCCAGCTCGGGGCGCAAGGGGGGTGTTCGCTGATGGCGCGGCCGCTGTGGTCGGGCTCGCTCGGCTTTGGCCTGGTCAATGTGCCGGTCGCGCTGTTCGGGGCGGTGCGCGACCTCGACGTGCGCTTCAGCCAGCTGCATGGGCGCGACGGCTCCCCGATCGAAACCAGGCGCGTTTGCTCGGCTGACGGCAAGCAGGTGCCTTGGGATCAGATCGCCAAGGGCTACGAGCTTGCCGACGGCCGCTGGGTGCTGCTCAGCGAGGAGGAGTTGACGGCGGCCGCGCCGCACAAGAGCCAGACGATCGACGTCGAGTGCTTTGTCAGGGAGGAGCAGATCGACCCGGTCTACTACGACCGTCCGTACGTGCTCTCGCCCCGCGACGAGGCGGCCGCGCGCGCCTACGCGCTGCTGCGCGAGGCGATGGAGCGCTCCGGCCGCGTGGCGCTCGGGCGTTTTGTCATGCACGCCAAGGAGCACATGGTGGCGATCCGCCCGCGCGGGGAAACGCTGATGCTGACGACCGTGCGCTTCGCCGAGGAAGTGCGCTCGCGTGATGAGATCGCCGAGGCGGTGGCGGCGGCGCCGGAGCCGAGCGCCGAGCAGGTGCAGGGCGCCGCGGCGATCATCGCCGAGTTGGAGGTCGCGTTTGACCCGCGCCGCTACAAGGACGAGCACCGCGCGCGCCTGCAGCGAATCGTCAAGCGCAAGGCCAAGGGCCAGAAGATCCAGGCGCCGAAGCCGAGCAAGCAGCCGCAGGCTCCTGTGGTCGCCGCACCCGACCTGATGGGAGCGCTGAAGGAGTCGCTTGAGCGGATCCGCGGGGAGAGCGGCGGCGTCGGGCCCGCCAAGAAGAAGCCGGTGCGGCGCAAGGCGCCGGCGAAGGGCGCATCCGCCGAGTCCGAGACGCGAGGGTCAACCAAGACGCGCAAATAAAACGCCGGCGAACCCTTTCCCTCGCCGGTTGCCTCTCATAGACATGTGCCTGTTGTCGTTGTTGTCTGCGAGGGGGTGTTCTGGAGATGTCTGTTTGTCGCAAGGTTTCCGGTAGGGAAGATGTTCTTCTGCGTTTGCGTGGCTGGAGCAGGCTGAGGGGCTTGGCGTTGTCGGTCGCGCTGATCGCGTTGCTGGTGCCCAACGGTGGCGCGAGCGCGAGCGCGATGGCAACGACGGCGTCGCTTCAGGTGAAATTCGTGCCGATACCGATCAATCCGCGTGCTGGGAACGGACCCACGTACCCCGGCACGGGCAACATCTTGGGCGCCCCCTCCGCAGTCGAAGGCGAAGTGCGGATCCAGGGCGACGAATATGGCGGCTTTCCGCCGCCTGTGACCGGGTTCTCACTGTGGGCGCCCGTCGGAGCCAAGCTGCACCAGGCCGAATTCCCGACATGTCCGCAAGCGGTGCTTGAAAGCCACGAAGTCGCCAAGTGCCCGCTGCGCTCGACGCTCGTGTCCAACGGCTCGGTCTCCGGAGTCGTCAGCTTCGGCGGAGACCGCGTGCACGAGACGCTGACGGTGCAGGCGTTCTTTGCGCCCGGCGGTCGCATCGCCTACTACGCCGAAGGGATCTCGCCGGCGTTGATCGAAGTCCTTGGCAGCGGGACTTTCGCCAATTCGAGCCCCCGGCTCGGCCCCGAGCTCAGCGCGGCGGTGCCGCTGGTGGCGACCGTGCCTGAAGCGCCATATGCGGTCGTGCAGTCGGTCCGTCTGCGTGCGGGTGCGGTGTACCGGCGAGGATCGCGACTGATCCCCTTCATGACGCTGCCGCGTCACTGCGGCAAGTCGGGCATCTCGATTCGTATGGAAATCAGGTTTCTCACCGGCCCCCCTGTCCAAATCGATAACAGGCTGCCGTGTCCGGCCAGGCATTAGCCAATCCGCGTCCGCGGGCGGTCACCGACGAGCAGGTCGTGGACGCCGCGCGACGCGGCGATGCCGAGGCGATCGCCGAGTTGGTGGCGCGCTCGCACAGGCGCGTGCGCCGCTTCGCGCATCTGCTCTGCGCCAGCCCCGAGGATGCCGAAGAAGCCGCTCAGGACGCCATGATCGTGCTGTACCGGCGGATCGGCACGCTACGAGCCACGACGGCGTTGGGATCGTGGATGTTCCAGATCGTGCGCCGGGAGTGCATACGCCGCTCAAAGCTCGCGCTTCGTCTCCACGCTCCGAGCGCTGTGTGCGAGCCGTCGGCCGAGGACGTGGCGCTCGCACGACTGGAGCTGACGCGGATCGCCGACTCGATCGCGCGGCTGGAGCCCGAGCAGCGCACCGTGCTGCTGCTGCGCGACGTGTACGGCCTCTCTGGAGCGGAGACGGCGCAGCAGGTGGGAGTCACTCGCTCAGCCATGAAGTCACGGCTGCATCGAGCGCGCGAGTGCTTCCGCGATCGGATGGCGGCGGACGCGGCCTAGCTTTGCGTTTGCGGGCCCGCCGCGATCGAGTCCTCGGCAGCTGCCTGCCTGTTAGTCGCGGCTGTTCTCGTCCCAGAACTCGACCGTCTGGCGCTCGTGACGAGTGCCGAGGTCCAGCGCCAGCCGTGGGCCCGGCGGGCCGTATTCGGCGATCTGCTCGGTCAATTGCTCGTATTCGGCGAGCTTGCGACGATGGGTCTGAAGCTGCACGCGCGCAAGCGCCTGCACGTCGGCGCCGAAGAACAGCTTCAGCAGGGCCAGGTCGCGCAACATGTAGGGCTCGGGTGTGAGCACTTGCAGCCACTGCCCATGGGCCTCGCGCCCGCGGTCGGTCAGCGCGTAGAGCTTGCGCCGGCGGCCGTGCTCCTCACGACGCTCGGTCAAGTAGCCGCCGCCGGCCAGACGCGCGGGCTCGGCGTACAGCTGTGAGTGCGGCAGCGACCAGAAGTTGCCAATGGTCGCAGCGGCCATCTGCTTGAGGTCGTAGGGGCTGACCTCGCCGGCTGCCGAAATCAGCCCCAGCACGATGTGGGAGGTGTGGGTCAGCTCAATCTCGTTGCTCATCTTGTTGCATAATCCGATTCGGATGGTATGGTTTGGACTATGAGTCTGCTTTGGGGAGCCGAGCTTAGATGAGTGTTGAGAAGTCCCTCCGCGCCACTGCCGCGGCGTTCGCGGCCGTCGCGGCGTTGTGCTTGACGTCTTTGCTGCCAACCGCGTGCGTGGCCGCGCCGCGCGTGAAGCTCGTTGTGACGCCACGTCCGATCCCCGGCTTTGCCGCCACGGGCGACCGCTTGGGCGCCGGCGCCGAGGTGGAAACGAAGGTGACGATCACAGGAGACGAATACGATGCCGCGCCATCGCCGCTGGTGGGAATCGAGTTTGCCGCGCCCGCTGGGGTCGCGATCGATCCAGCCGGCTTTGCGAGCTGCTCGATTGCGGCGCTTGAAGAAAGCGGGGTCACGGCCTGTCCGAGGCGCTCGCTTGCAGGCCCGCCCGGAGAAGGGCTTGGAATCGTCAGCTTCGGTGGTTCGCGCGTATACGAGAAAGTCAAGATCAACTCGGTGTTCGCGGCTTCAGGCGGCCTTACTTTCTTTGTCGAAGGCGACTCGCCGGCGTTCTTTCAGATCCCGGAAAAGTCGCATTGGCTAATGGCGGCGCCTCCCTATGGCCCAGAGCTGGTTATCGAAGTTCCGCTTGTGGAAACGCTGCCGGGCGCCCCGGACGCGTCGGTGCTGTCCTTCAAAGTGACGATCGGCGCTGCCTATCGCAGACACGGCAGGACGGTCTCCTACCTGACGCTTCCTCCCCGCTGCCCGCGTGGCGGCGCGCCGCTGCGGATGCAGTTGAAGTTCCTCAGCGGCGAAACAACCACGGTCGGCTTCAAACAGCCATGCCCGAAGCGCTGAGCGGGGCCGGGGCGCGATCGGCGTTTAGGGTGGCTTGGCTTAGAGCCCCTTCGTCGAAAGGGCTACGGCGCTATGCGCGTGCAGCGCCAGCTGCGCTCAACGCGCTCGTAGAGCAGCCGGTCGTGCATGCGGTCCGCCGATTCGCTCCACAGCTCGACCAGCGTCGGCGCGATGCGGATCGCCCCCCAGTCGGGTGGGCAGTCTGGTGGCGCCTCGGTGACCTGCATCAGGTGCGCGTGGCGATCGCGCAGCTCCTCCAGGCTCTCGATCGGCTCGCCCTGGCGCGAGACGACAGCCTGCAGTTGGCGCTCCAGTGCGCGGCCGGCGAACAGCTCGACTGACAGCTCGCGCTCGGTGAGCACCGCTTCGCCGCAGATGTGCGCCTGGCGGCCGAGCGTCGGCCAGTAGGCAAGCAGCGAGACGAGCGGGTTGGCGCTTATCTCCCGCGCCTTGCGCGTCCACAGCGCCGAGGTGAAGATGAGCGCGTCGGCCTCGACCCGCTTGAGCTGGACGATCCGCGTTGAGGGTTGCCCGTTGGCGCCAACGGTCGCGAGCGCGACGGCGTCGTGCTCGGCCACGCCGGCCTCACGCGCATCGGCCAGCCACTGCTCCAGTAGCCGTAGCGGGTGCTTGTCAGCTTGGTTGCTAGCGCTCATGCGTAGGGCTTCCCCTCGGCGTAGCGCTCCAGCCTGTCTTCGGGCAGCGGCTCCCATGGCGCCGCGTAGGCGACGAACGCCCGCCAGCTCGGCCGGATGCCGGGATCGCCGTCGAAGGCGCCCATGCGCACGCTCGCCTGGCTGTGATCGTCCGGGTTGCGGCTGAGCAGATGCCCGCCGCAGCTCTCGCAAAACAGCTTCTCAAAGCCGCCGTCGGGGTGGCGCCAACCGCGCAGCCGCTCCTTGCCGGCCACGACGTGAAGTGCGTCTCCGTCCACACGCGCTTGAGCGGAGGACGCGGTTCCGGTGCGTCGCTGACAGCGGCTGCAGTGGCAGTAGCCGGCGGTGTAAGGGGGCTCCGTCAGCTCGAAGCGCACTTGGCCGCAGAGGCAGCCGCCGCTCAACGTTTGCTTTGCCACGGGCGCATTGTGACGCATGGGGCAGGTCTGTTGTGAGGTCTACGTCACGGCTGGCAGACACAGGGGAGGTGTGTTTTGACGGCGTGAGTTAGGCTCCCCTAACTATGGTTAGGTGACCCTAACTAAATCCGTGCTAGAGTGCCGCCCGCGGCGAAAGCCGATCTACCAAGTCGGGATTTATGGACCGTATTTGCAATGAGCCAAGACACGCCAGCAACGTCAGCAACGTCAGAGACCACCGCCGCCAGCGCGGCTGACATCGCGGCGGCGCCGCTGGCCGGCGACTCGTCATCGGGGCGAGCCGGCCTGTACCTGTGGACAGCGGTGGTTCTTGCCGTTGCAGTCGTTGCGGTTGTGCTTGGCTGGCATGCCCGCGGCGGCACGCCGGACCCGACAGATGTGCCTGCCGGCCATCGTCTCAGCCAGACGACGGTAGTGCTCGACAGCGCGATTCTCGTGTTCCGGGAGGGGCTGGAGACGATTCTCGTGCTCGCCGCTGTGATGGCAAGCTTCCTCGGCGCCAATCGCGCCTTGCGGCGCCCGGTGGCGATGGGTGGCGCCGGAGCGCTCGCGGTAGGCGTTGCGACCTGGTTTTTCGCGATTTGGCTGATCGGCAGCTTCCACGGCAGCGAGCTCGACATCCAGGCAGCTACCGGGCTGCCGGCCTTGATCGTGCTGCTGATCGTGATGAACTGGTTCTTTCACAAGATTTACTGGACCGGCTGGATCTCCAGTCACCACAAGCGCCGACGTGGCCTGCTCTCAGCCGACCCCGACACCAATCGTCGCCGTCTGCTGCTTGGGCTTGCACTGCTCGGGTTCACCTCCGTCTACCGCGAGTGCTTTGAGATCGTCGTGTTCCTACAGAACCTGCGGGAGCTATACGGCTCAAGCGTGGTGCTGGAGGGAGTCACGATCGGCCTGCTGTTCACCGTCGCCGTCGGCGTGCTGACGTTCGGATTGCATCAGCGCCTTCCCTACCGGCGGCTGCTCGTCATCACCGGCGTGTTGCTGCTGTTCGTGCTGCTTATCTCGGTTGGTGAGGAGGTCAACGAGATGCAGTTGGCTGGCTGGATCGGCACGACCGAAATCCACTGGTTGTCGATACCCGGCTGGATGGGCACCTGGTTCTCGCTGTTCAACAACTGGGAGACGTTCGCCGGCCAGCTGATCGCGCTTGCGATCGTGCTCGGCTCCTACGTCGCGGCGCAGTATCTACGCGTATGGCGTCCGCGGCGTCGGGGCCAGCGCGCCGCGCACATCGCCGAACGCCCGCCGGCCGAGCCGGCGCCGGCCCGGCGAGTGGCGGCGGCTGCGGGCCCGACCGGCTGAGTTGACAGGCTGACGCTGACGGGCAAACAGGCGCGTGGAGCTGACGTGTGCGTTCAGCCGCGCACCGCTATGAACAACGTCAGCTCCAGCCACTTAAAGCGGCAGTCGACGTAGACGAAGCCGACGTCGCGCAGCCAGCGCAGCTGCTCGTCCATGTCCGCCAGGCGATCAGCGGGATCGTCGTCGCGACGGCCAACAGCGGCGCGGAACTCGGCGTGAACGGCGGGGGTGGGGGAGGTGGTCAGGTCGAGGTTGGCAAAGACCCCGCTTGGGCGCAGCAGCTCGCGGATTTCGGCGAACAAGCTGCGCTTGCGCTCGTCCTGGAGGTGGTGGATCGCAAGCGCTGAGACGACAGCGTCAAGTGGCTCGGCGCATGCCATTGCCGGTAGAGCCGAGAGCGGCTCGGCCAGGTCGTGCTCGTAGAGCTGTAGGGCGTCCTGGCCGGCCAGCGCGGCCCTGGCGCGGTCGAGCATCGGCCGCGAGATGTCCGTGCCAATGCCGCGCGCCCCGGGATGCTCACCGTGGATGAGCTCAAGCAGACGCCCGGCGCCGGTGCCGAGATCGACGAAGCGCTCGATTCGTCGCGGCAGTGCCCGCACAAGCAGCTGCTCGGCCACCCGGCGGTGTGGGATCTCGCGGGCGAGATAGTCCGCGACTCGGTTCGGGTCAGACCACTCGTTGGGCGCGGCGCTGCCGCCCCCGTCAGTTCTTGCCGGCATCTTTACGACCGGTGGCTCAGGCGGGCGGGGCTGAGGAGAGACGGAAGACCGGGTGCTTGGCGGACTCGGCAAGCAGCTCGGAGTCGCTTGACTCGGGACCGACGCCGTCAAAAAAGGCGCCTACCTCAAGCTTCCAGCGCTGCAGGTAGGCGCGAAGAACCGGCGGCTTGTGCTCGTCACTGAGCTCACTGGCGGCGAAGCGCTCGCTGCGTCGGGGGCCGATCAACAGTCGGCCTTCGCCGGCGGCGCGCAGGTTGCGCGCCCACTGCGTGTCTCCGCGCGGAGCAACGAGGTAGCGCTCGCCCTGAAAGGTCAGCAGGTTCACAGGCGTGCGCCGCGGTTCACCGGACTTGCGGCCCCTGACCTCAAGCACACGCGCGCCCCACACGCTGACGCCGAGCCTTGTCAAAGTTGCGACGAGGCGGTTGAAGACGTGGCGGGTGAGCCAGCCGGGACGCTTGCGCTCGAAATGCTCGGTGGCCGAGTTTGCCGGCGGCATCGCCTCAGAGTAGCCGCAAGCAAGGCAGTGGTGGATAAGGCAGCGCGGCCACAGATAGAGCTAGTGGCGTGAAGCGATGGTGCCGCTCGCCCGTCGTTGCTCAGTGCGTCTGTGCCGTCGGGCGCACGAGGATCTCATTGAGCGTCATCCGAGGTGGCAGCGACACGGCAAATGCGATCGTCCGCGCTATGTCGTGCGCGGAGATCGCGATCTCGCCGACCACGTCCTTGACGATGCGCTTGGTATCCGTGTCGGTGATGTGGTCTGTGAGCTCGGTCGCCACCGCCCCCGGCTCGATCACGATCACGCGGATATCCGGCGCCAGCTCCTGGCGCAGGCCCTCGGAGAAGCCGTTTACGCCCCACTTGGTCGCGGCGTAGACGGCGTTGCCGGGACGCGCGGTCCGGCCTGCGACAGACGAGACGTTCACCAGATCGCCGCCGGCGCCGTCGCGCAGCTGGTCGAGGAACACCTCTGTCGTCAGGATCGTGCCGAGCAGGTTGACCTCGACCATCTGACGGTGCTCGGCTTGCTGTGCCGAGCTGAAAGGGGCCAGCAACATCACGCCGGCATTGTTGACGAGGATGTCGGCCGGGCCGAGCTTTTCGCGCACGCGTTCGGCGGCAGCCGCGATCGAGTCGCGGTCGCTTACGTCGGCCTGGATCGCGAGGGCCCTGTCGCCGAGCTCGCCAGCGAGCGCCTCGATTCGGTCGACGCGGCGGGCCAGCAGAGCAACGCTATGGCCGTCCGCGGCCAGGGCGCGGGCGGTGGCTTCGCCGATTCCCGAGGAGGCGCCGGTGATGACAGCGACGCGGGGGGTGGGGGTGTTCACGTTCACTCTCCTTGCTTAGGCGGGCGCACAACGAATGCTGCTCACTGTGGCAGGCTCGGCGCGCCGGCAGCCCGGCGGCGAGCCGTAACCAAGCAGGCAAGCGCGCTGGAGCGGATCGGTCGCCCAAGCCGCTCATAAAGGGCCTGGTTGGTGCTTTCCATCGCTTGACGCTGCTCGGATGAGAGTCGCGACCAGAACGACAGCGTGCCAAGCAACGCATTGAGCTCGTCGGAGGTGTGCTCAAGCAGCTTTGGCACCGCCGCTATCCGCACGTCCTCAAACAGGTCGGCGACATGCTCGCGTGCCAGCTCATAGTCGCCAAGCCAGGCCCAGGCCTCTGAGATGTCTCCACGACGTTCGTGAACTCCCTTAATAAGGGCCTGGGCCTCTCGATAGCGCGGCCAATCGGCCGCTGCCTCCGGTGCGATCGCGGTCATTGCGCTGAAAAGCGCCTGCTGGTCCTCGGCGCTGCGCGGATCGTGCACCCCGACGTACTGAATCAGCGCCAGCGTCCCGTCGGCTGTGAGCGCGTCGGCCACGCGGCGCCAGCCGACATCGGGATCGACCCAGTGGATCGCGGAGGCGGAGAAGACCGCCCGGAAGCGTCCGCGTGGGAGCAGTGCGTCCTCGAATCGAGCGTTCACGAGCTTGAGCGCGCCTGTACCCGTAAATCGTTGCTGGGCGAGTGCCGCCAGTTTTGCGCCCGGCTCGACCGCCGTGACGTGCAGGTCGCGAGCGAGCAGGCTGCGGGTCAGCTGTCCGCTGCCGCAACCGATCTCAAGCACTTGCCCGCCGCGGCCGAGGCCGGCGATCTGGCAGCTGAGATCGACCAGCTGCTCGGGGTAGCTGGGACGGTGGCGGTCGTACTCGCAGGCAATCCGGTCGAAGGCTTTGCCGTAGCTGCGTTGCAGTGTTCCGTCAGGCACCCCACCACGGTAGGCGACACGCTTGACGTAGCGATGGCGCTCGTCGCCGCAGCATGGCCTGTGTGGCTACTCGCTCAGCCAACCGGCTCGGCCAGCTCGACGATGATCCCCTCTGGACCACGGACGTAGCAGAGCCTGTAGCTGTTGCGGTATTGGTCCAACTCGCCGACAAGCTCCGCGCCGTGCGTTCGCAGGCGAGCAAGGACGCCGTCGATGTCCTCGACGGCGAAGGCGAGGTGGCGGATACCGGGCGCGTTCGCGGGCGCGTCCCGGTCCTCGCCGGAGGCGGCTGGCGGGCTGTGAAACTTCGCCAGCTCCAGTCGCCCATGCCCATCCGGGGTTTGCAGCATGGTGATCTGCGCTCGGACGTCTTTCAGGCCCACGATGCGGTCCACCCAATCACCCTCGACCGGCGCCTCACCGTGCAGTTCGAGCCCGAGCTCGACGAAGAACGCCACCGCGTTGGCGAGGTCCTCGACGACTATGCCCACATGGTCCATTCGCTGGAGTGCCATGTGCTCGATGGTAGGCATTTTGAGAGTGGGGTCGTGCGCTGTCTTGGGCTGAGTTACGAGCTTGTCCTGGCGGCGGCGTTCGGGCCTCTTGCGTCTGGGTGGGCTGGCCGGCTGCGGCGTTCAGCCGATCTGAGACTGCGTAGTCCCATTCATCGGAGACCGTGATGTCCCATCGATATGAGGCCGGGCGAGAGTAGTAGCGACCTGGACGGTAGGCTGCTCGCGTGGTCGACTTCCGTCGTTTGCAAGCGCCGATCGTTCAGGCCGGGATGGGCGCTGTGGCGCGTCATGAGCTCGCAGCGGCTGTCTCGGAGGCCGGTGGACTAGGGACGATCGGAGGCGCCCGCGCCCCGATCGCCAGGGAGTTGGCCGCCACCCGCCGGCTCACCAGCAGGCCGATCGCGGTAAATCTCGTGCTGCCGCTGCTCCGGCCAGGAGACGTGCAGGCCGCGGCGGACGCCGAGGTGATTGTCACGTTTTGGGGTGAGCCGCGCAGGCTAGCCGGGGGGACGTGGGTTCACCAGTGCGGCTCTGTCGAGGAGGCAAGGGCCGCGGAGGTCGCGGGAGCCGATGCCGTGATAGCCCAAGGCGTTGAGGCTGGCGGGCACGTTCGCGGTACCACGCCGCTACTCGAGTTGGTCGAGCGCGTTCGAACCGCGGTCAAAATCCCGGTTCTGGCGGCCGGCGGGATCGTTGACCAGGAAGGCGTAGGCCAAGTGCTCGACGCCGGTGCCGTCGCGGCCGTCTTGGGCACGCGCTTTTTGCTCAGCGAGGAGAGCCGCGCGCATCCGGAGTACAAGCGGCGATGTCTGGAGGCCGACAGCACTGTGCTGACCGAGCTTTTTGGGCTCGGGTGGCCAGCACCGCACAGGGTGATCCCGAACGCTGCGACCCGCCGCTGGCTTCGGGACGATCTCCGCGGCCCCGGCTGGATCAGGCTCGGCAACCGGCTCGCTTCGCCTCTCGTGATGCGCGTCCCGGAAAGGCTGCAGGATCGTGGGCTCGCAATACAGCGACCATCTCTGCCGTTCCTTGGCCCGCCGATGGCGCTGGACGATGGACCGCCCAGCCTGCTGGACTCCGGGCCGCTCTATGCGGGTGCGAACGTGACCCGCATAACGGATATTCGCCCAGCCGTAGCGATAGTCAACGACCTGACCCCGTAGACCTTGGCGATAGGAACGACCGCGCCGGGCGCGGTCGTTCTGCCTTGCGTCGTCTCATCCATGTGCGACCGAGCCGTGTTTGGGCCGCGCCTCGGCTACCGGGAGCGTTTGGCGTTCGTCGGCGATCCGAGTTCCTGGCGACTGGACGCCGGGAGTCGATCGACGACGAGCTCGTAAGAGTCTTCGATCATGTCCTTGACCATCTGTTCGGGAAGGGATCCGCCGATGATCACGGTGTTCCAGTGGCGCTTGTTGAGGTGGTATCCCGGGCGCACATCGGGGTGTGCCACACGCAGCGCCTGCGCGAGCTCCGGCTCGCACTTGAGGCTTACTCGCAGTGAGTCGGCGCCAAGCTGGGAGAGCGCGAACATCTTCCCGGCGACCTTGAAGACTGAGGTTTGGGGACCGAACGGAAACGTCTCCTGCGCTCCGGTGAACGAGAGGCAGCAGTGGCGAAGCTCGGCGGGGTTCATGATCTGACCTCGACTATGGCGCTTGCTGCGGCGCCGGGGCGAGGGCCGGTGCTGTAGTCGCACGATGAGTTGGCTGCAAGGGAATATCCTTCCATTTGCGAGCACCGAGTCGAAATGCTCGTTATGGGGTTTGAAAAGTATGAGCGCCATCGCGCCCAGCGTGTTGGTTGACGATTCTGGTCGGCGACGCCGAGCCCTGCGGCGCGCAGGTCGCGCGGTTAGCGTTCTGCTGTTGATTTGGCTCGCGGTGCTGGCTCTCGCCTGGCTGGGAATCGAGCCGCTCGGCAATCTCGACTTCGTCGATCCAGTAGTCGGCCGAGTCAGCCCGACGGCGCTTCCCGCTCACATCGAGTCCGCCGTGACGGCAGGCCGCGTCCTCGCGTCGCCGGCACGCCCATCCGCACCGTTGGCGGTCGGCGGTCGGCGGTCGGAGCCTTCCGGAGCACGCGCCGGCGGAGACATAGGGCCACACAGGAATACGAGCAATGGCAAGAGATTGAATGCAACCCCGATTCATAACCTTCCAGTGCCGGCTTCGAGCTCGGCCCCTGCGGGCACGGCACACTCCTCGATTCCAGCGCAGCCGCCGGCGGGGGCCGGCGCAGGGACCCAAAAAGGCACAGAATCGCGACAAACGACAGGCTCGTCTAACCCCGGCAAATCGCAGTCCTCGCCCGGGCAGGCCAAGAGATCGACGACCACGCCGTCGACTGGATCTGGCAAGGCGGCCACGAGCCCGGGGCACACCAAGGAACCCGGCCAGGCCTCGGCGGAGCCCGCCCCACCGTCCCAGGTGAGCACCAACGCCGATCGCAGCACCATCCCCAACGGCCACAACAAGGCGACTGTCACCACTCTCCCACCGTGAACGCCGGTCAGCCAGACGCTGCGCCCGTCCGGCGATGGAGGCAAGCCGCGGCGCTACGTCGACGGTTGCGAAACCCACCGGCGCACTGGCGCCTGCTGGGCCTGTGTATGGTCATCGTCGTCGGGTTGATCGCCTTCCAGGGCTACTGCACGCATACGATCGGGACGAGCGCAGAGCCCCACGAAAACCCGTCGGCCTCCGCCCCCCTCCAGGGCAGCGAGCCGTTGCTGGCGGCGCGCGCCGGCAAGCTGTACTCGCCTGAGCCGCCGCCCGGTCGGCAGATCGCTCTGACCTTCGACGACGGGCCCGACCCTCGCTGGACCCCCCAGGTTGTGAGCGTGCTTCATCAGTACGGAGTCCCCGGGACGTTCTTCATGATCGGCAGCCAGGCGGCGCGCCATCCCGACATCGTGCGGCTCGTGCAGGCCTCCGGCGGAGAGATCGGCGATCACACGTTCACGCACACCGCGCTGAGCAACGGCCCCGTCTGGGAGCGCAACGCCCAGATCGAGTTCACCGAGGCGGTGCTGCTCGCGATCACGGGCCACTACTCGCGCTTCGTTCGGCCTCCGTACTCGGCGACGCCCGACGCCGTTACCCCGGCCGACGAGCGCGATCTGGCCCAACTGGCCGG
The DNA here is from genome assembly GCA_036279855.1 of Solirubrobacteraceae bacterium. Classification (GTDB taxonomy): domain Bacteria; phylum Actinomycetota; class Thermoleophilia; order Solirubrobacterales; family Solirubrobacteraceae; genus Palsa-744. The sequence continues at coordinate 45,072 of DASUIH010000025.1, forward strand.
TCGGCGCTATCTGATCGCCCTGGCGGACTACGACTCCAAGGACTGGACGCGCCCGGGCGTCGCGCGGATCGTGGCCAACGCCATGCCACCGCACGGGCACGGCGGCATCATCATGTTCCACGACGGTGGCGGCAACCGCTCGGAGACGGTCGCCGCACTGCGAGCCCTGATCCCACGCCTGCGCTCGGCGGGGTATCGCTTCGTGGCGGTGCGCTCGCTGCTGGGCATGAGCGCCGCCGAAGCCGAGCCCCGCGCGACGGGCTGGCAGCACGCTCGGGCGCTGGCGTTCCTGTGGGCGGTGCAGCTGGCGTTCTGGCTGACCGGCGTGCTCGGGTCGATGATCCTGATCGTCGGCGTGCTGTTCGCCACCCGCCTGGTCATACTGTTGCCGACCGCCTGGCTGCACGCCCGTCGCACAAGGCCCGCCTCGGCCTCGGCGCCCGCATACCGGCCGTCGGTGGCTGTAGTTGTGCCCGCTTACAACGAGCAGGTCGGGATCGCCCGGACGGTCGGCTCGTTGGCGGCGAGCACATACCCGCATCTGGAGATAGTCGTCGTCGACGACGGCTCGACGGACGCCACCGCAGAGATCGTGGAAAGCCTCGATCCCGCGCGCGTGGAGCTCCTCAGACGGCCCAACGGCGGCAAGGCCGCCGCCCTGACGACCGGCATCGCCCACACCGACGCTGAGGTGATCGTGATGGTCGACGGCGACACGATCTTCGAAGCGGACACCGTCACTCGCCTGGTGCAGCCGCTGAGCGACCTTCGTGTCGCGGCCGTCTCGGGCAACACGAAGGTCGGCAACCGCTCAAGGCTCCTGGGCCGCTGGCAGCACATCGAGTACGTGATGGGCTTCAACCTCGACCGCCGGCTGTACGAGATCCTGCAAAGCACCCCCACCGTCCCGGGCGCGATCGGCGCCTTTCGCTGCAGCGTACTGGCCGAGCTCGGTGGAGTGCCAGGCGACACCCTGGCCGAGGACACCGACCTGACACTGTCGATCGGTCGCCTCGGCTATCGCGTGGTCTACGCCGAGGACGCGCTCGCGTGGACCGAGGCGCCGTCCACGCTGGACGGTCTATGGCGCCAACGCTACCGCTGGTCATTCGGAACGATGCAGGCCGTGTGGAAGCACAAGGGCGCGATCGTCAGCCGCGACCGCCGTCAGCGGCGGATCGGGCGATTGGCGCTGCCCTACATGACGTTCTTTCAGATCCTGCTGCCCATCCTCGCGCCGCTGATCGACCTCTACGCCGTGTACGGCTTGATCTTCACCAACCCCATGCCGGTCATCGCCTTCTGGCTCGCGTTCAACGCCGGCCAGCTGGTAATCGCGATCGTGGCGTTCAGGCTCGATCGCGAGTCGTTGCGCCCCTTGTGGGCGCTGCCGCTCCAGCAGTTCCTCTACCGCCAGCTCATGTACCTCGTCATCATCGAGGCCACCATCTCGGCGCTCGTGGGAGCGCGTGCTTCCTGGAAGCACATTCCCCGCACCGGGGACGTAGAGATCCCGGAGGCGGCCATCAGCGCCTGAGGCTCCGTGAGCCGCAGGGCTTCTGTGAATCAGGCGGTAGGCAGTCGACGGAAGGCCGAGGCTCGATCGAGCGGCCTTGCCGCGAGACCGAGTACCGCAGCACGGTCGTTTCGCCTTCTTCAATGGAGGCGGTTGGGATGAGCCGCACAGGGTCGCCATCTGGACGCTCGAAGAGGCGGATGCCGCCTCCGACCAGGATGGGCACGACGTGGATGATGATCTCGTCCAGGAGCCCCGCCTCAATGCATTGACGGGCGATGTTCGCGCCGAGAACGATCACATCGCTGCCGCCCGCCGCTTCGCGGGCGATGCTCACCGCCTCCTCGATGCCGACGTCGAGGAACCGGCCGGTGGCGCCCTTGACGACCGGAGGCTCGGCCGGGGGATCGTGCCTGAGCACGAAGAACGGGCCGCTGAAGGCGCCGCCGTAGAAGCCCGGTTGCAGCCGGTCCTCGACGTCCTGCGTCCGCCTGCCGACGAGCAGCGCTCCGGTCGATCGCAGCACCTCGGCGACCGTCTCGCCCGAGCCGCCGTCGGCCCCGAACACCCAATCCATGTCATCGTCGCGACCGGCGATGTAGCCATCGAGGCTCATCATCGTGTGCCAGATCAGCTTCTCCATTCACCACCCCCTGATTCGCTTCTTTTGCTGCGGTTTGACACCGGAGTCCTTCGGCGGTTGGGAACGGTGGCGGATCGGGGCAGCTTGAGGTTATGCGGCCGGATCATCGCGGACGCGCCTGTAGCGCTCGTAGATCACGCGCGAGCCGAACGTCTTGGTCTCGATCAGCTCCAGCGGGACGTCCTTGGTGACCGGGGGCAGGAACGGCGTGCCGCCACCGACGACGATCGGATTGCGGAACATGCGCAGCTCATCGACTAGCCCGATCTCGATCGCCGCCGCGGCGAGGCCGGCCCCGCCGATCTCGACGTCCTTGTCAGTCGAGGCGAGCGCGGCGGCAACCTCCTCGGCCACCGATCCCTCGGCGAGCCGAGCGTTGCCCTGGACGCTGTCGAGCGTCCGGCTGAAGACGACCTTTGGAAGCGCGCACCAGATGTCGGCGAACGTGGCGTGAAGCTCGGTGTCGCGCAGCGACGGATCCGTCTCCCACACCAACATCGTCTCGTAGAGCTTGCGGCCGCACAGATGGCAGCCAAGCTCGCGCACCCGCGCGAGGTGAAAGGCAAACAGCTTCTCGTCCGGGGCCGTCCACCCGAACCCACCCTTGCGGTCGGCGATGAAGCCGTCCACCGAAACGTTCATCGAGTAGATCAGCATCGCAATCGGCGGCTGAAGGTGAGGTGGGTGACGCCGCTGGGTGTCGAGACCGCCTCGACGTCGTAATCCGCCTCGAGCGCTTCGAGGCCGTCCCACAGCCGCACCCCGCGGCCGAGCACGATCGGCACCTGGACGAGGTGGATGTGGTCGACGAGCCCCGCCGCGATGAAGTCGCGGGCCACGGTCGGGCCACCACCGATGCGCACGTCCTGGTCGCCCGCTGCCTCCCGCGCGACGTCGAGCGCTTCGGCCGGCGAGGCGTGGAGGAAGTGGAAGGTGGTGCCGCCCTCCATCTCGATCGGCGTCCGCGGCCGGTGGGTGAGCACGAAGGTCGGTGTGTGGAACGGCGGGTTGGGACCCCACCATCCCTTCCAGTCGGCGTCGTCCTGCCAGCCCGGCGGGCCGAACTTGCCCGCGCCCATGATCTCCGCACCGATCCCCGGCTCGTGCTGGCGGGCGATCGCATCGTCGATGCCCTCGCTGCCCGCGGCAGCGCCCACGATTGGCGCGCCGAAGCTGGTGGCGAACATCCACTCGTGCAGCCGATGGCCGGCGTGACCGAAAGGCGCGTCGTGTGCCTGCCCCTCGCCGGTGGCGAACCCGTCCAACGAGATCGAGAGGTTGTGGATCCGTGCGCGTGTCATCTACCTGCCTCCGGGATCGGTCGTCTGAACTTGAGTCATGGTCGTCAGCTTCATGGTCGCGATTCCCTTCTCGTTGGGCTGATCATCCTCCGGTCAGGCCGGACCGCCGCGCCGAACTCACATCGTAAGACGCAGCAATCCGCGTTGCGCGTTCGCTCGGCGCAGGTGCGGGCATTGCCGATCATCGCTGGACCTCGAAGGAGATCGCAGGCGTGGCTCGTCGGCCAGCGGACGACCGAGGACGGCCTGGCGTTCATGTACGACCTGAAGGACCGCATGAAAGAGCGAATCCAGCTCAGCACCGACGGACACCAGGCGTATCGAGGCAGCGTGCTGTACGCGTTCG
>DASUIH010000026.1:0-89987 GCA_036279855.1 Solirubrobacteraceae bacterium
TCAGGTCGCGCTCGCGCAGACGCTTGCCCAGGCCGGCGCCCGTGTCCGCGCCGGCGGCAGGCGCGCCCGAGGTGGCGGCGACGTCTCGCTCAGAGGCTTGCGCTGCGGTGTCTGCGCCGCTCACCGCCGATCGCCTACGCGGCGGCGGGCACGCCACCGCGCTCGCCGACGAGCCCCACGATGTCGCGCACGATGCGCGTGATGTCGAAGTCCTTCGGCGTGTAGACGGCGGCCACGCCCGCTTCCTTCAGCGGCTGCACGTCCTGGTCGGGGATGATGCCTCCGACCACCACGGGCACGTCGACGCCGCTCTCGCGCAGCGCCTCGATCACCGCCGGGATCAGCTCGCGGTGCGAACCGGAGAGGATCGAGAGCCCGATCACGTGCACCCCCTCCTGCAGCGCCGAGGCGGCGATCTGGGCCGGTGTCAGGCGGATGCCTTCGTAGACGACGTCCATGCCGGCGTCGCGCGCGCGCACCGCGATCTGCTCGGCGCCGTTGGAATGGCCGTCGAGCCCGGGCTTGCCGACCAGGATCTTCGGGCGGCGGCCGAGCTTCTCCTGCAGCTGCTCCACCTGCTCGCGCAGCTCTGCCAGATCCTCGTCGGCCGGCGCGGCGACCGCCTCGCCGACGCCGGTCGGGGCGCGGTAGCTGCCGAACACCTCGCGCAGCGTGCGCGCCCACTCGCCGGTGGTGGCGCCCGCGCGGGCGGCCGCGATCGTCGGCACCATCAGGTTCTCGCCGGCGTCCTCCGAGGCGGCAGCGCGCGCCAGCTCCGCGAGCGCGGCGTCAACGGCGGCCTGGTCGCGCTGCGAGCGCCAGCGCCGTATCGCCTCGATCTGCTGCGCCTCGACGGCGGGGTCGACGACGAGGATGCCGCCCTCGGCATCGGCTGTCAGCGGCGACTGCTCGGTCTCGGTGAACTTGTTCTGCCCGACGACGATCTGCTCACCACCCTCGATCCGGCGGATGCGCTCACGGTGGGAGTCCACCAGCGCCGCCTTCATGTACGGCACGGCCTGCACAGCGCCGCCGTGCTCGGCGACCTTGGCCATCTCCTCGCGCGCCCCGGCCAGCAGCTGCTCGACAAGGCCTTCCATCACCTTCGAGCCCTCGAAGATGTCCGGGTACTCCAGGATGTCGGTCTCGTAGGCGAGCACCTGCTGGATGCGCAGCGACCACTGCTGGTCCCAGGGTCGCGGCAGCCCGAGCGCCTCGTTCCACGCCGGCAGCTGGATCGCGCGGGCGCGGGCGTCACGGCCGAGCGTGACCGCCAAAGCCTCCAGCACGATCCGCTGCACGTTGTTCTCCGGCTGCGCCTCGGTCAGCCCGAGCGAGTTGACCTGCACGCCGTAGCGGAAGCGCAAGTGCCGCTCACTTTGCACGCCGTAGCGTTCGCGCCCGAGCTCCTGCCAGAGGATCGACATCGCGCGCAGCTTGGCGTGCTCCTCGACGAAGCGCACGCCGGCGTTGACGAAGAAGGAGATGCGTCCGAACACGTCGCCCATCAGCTCGTCCGCTCGCTCGCCGAGCCGCTCGCGGGCAGCGTCGAGCACCGCGATCGCGTTGCTCATGGCGTAGGCGATCTCCTGCACCGGGGTCGCTCCGGCCTCTTGCAGGTGATAGGAGCAGATGTTGATCGGGTTCCACTTGGGCACGTGCTCGACGGTGTAGGCGATCATGTCGGCGATCAGCCGCATCGACGGCGCAGGCGGGAAGGCGTAGGTGCCGCGCGCCAGGAACTCCTTGACGATGTCGTTCTGGGTGGTCCCCTGCAGCTGCGACTGATCGACCCCCTGATTTTCGGCGGCGACGATGTACAGCCCCAATAGCCACGCGGCGGTCGCGTTGATCGTCATCGACGTGTTCATCTCGCCGAGCGGAATGCCGTCCATCAACGCTTCCATGTCGCCGCGATGGCAGACGGGCACGCCGACCTTGCCGACCTCGCCGCGCGCCAGCTCGTCGTCGGGGTCGTAGCCGGTCTGCGTAGGCAGGTCGAACGCCACCGACAGGCCCGTCTGGCCCTTGGCGAGGTTGCGGCGATACAGCTCGTTGGAGGCCTTCGCGGTCGAGTGGCCCGCGTAGGTGCGCATCATCCAGGGCCGGTCGCGCTCGGCCAGGCGCACGTCCTCGCGTTCGCTGCTCATGGCTGGATTGTATGGTCGCGAGAGCAGTCTCGCCGCCCGGGCGGGAAGAAGCGCCGCCCGGTCGCTGTTTATCCTGATGCGGTGACCGAGACGATCGAGCTGCCGCGCACGGGCGGCCCCGGCACCGGCGGCAGCGGCGACTGGCGCGTGATCGTCCGCAACGACGACCACAACACCTTCGACCATGTCGCTCGTACGCTGGCGCGCTTCATCCCAGGCGTGAGCATCGAGCGTGGCCACGAGATCGCCAACATCATCCACAGCTCCGGCCAGGCGATCGTCTTCAGTGGCCACAAGGAGCCGGCCGAGCACTACTGGGAACTGCTCAAGGGGGCGGGCTTGACGATGGCGCCGCTTGAGCGCTGTTGAGCACCACGGCACGCACGCGCCGATCGCGGCGTCGGCTGTTCCTATACGCGCTGCTGGCGCTGGCCGGCCTTGTGGTGGTGCTCAACTGGACTGTCGGCCGTCTGCCGACGACGCCGCGGCCGACCGGCAGCTTCATGACGCTCGCCAAAGGCGTGCGGCTGCGCTACCTGGAACGGCCGGGCGCCGAACCGGCGGTGCTGCTGATCCACGGGCTGCCGGGAACCGCCGAAGACTTCGAATACGTCACGCCGCTGATTCAGGGTCATCGCACGATCGCGATCGACCGGCCGGGATTCGGCTTCTCCACAGGCGGCTACTTTCCCTTCAACCGCCAGCTGCAGGCCGTGCACGAAGTGATCGAACGCTTGCGCCTTGCTCGTCCGGTGTTGGTGGGCCACTCCTACGGCGGCACGATCTCGTTGGGTTACGCCGAGCGCTATCCGGGTGCTGTGCGTGGCCTGGTGCTGGTTGACGCCGCCGCCGGCCAGTGTTCGCGTCACGACGGCTTTCTCGTGCGCTCCCAGGCGCACTTGATCAAAGTGCTGGAGGCGCCGGTGATCGCGCAGATCGCCGATGTGACCTTCTCGCAGTTGCTGCGCACAGCCAGCTCGGCGCCGCAGGAGGACGAAGCGTTCTCGCCGGCGCCGGTCAACCCGCGCCACCGTCAGCGCGTGCTCGCGATCAGCCTCAAGCACGGCAACCTGGAGGCCTACTCGGGCGAGATGCTGGCCGCCGACCGCGAAATCGAAGCGGTCAATCGCGGCCTGACGGCTGTGCACGTGCCGACGATCGTGATCCAAGGGGAACAGGACAAGCTGGTGCTGCCGAAGTGCGGACGCAGCATCGCCGCGAGCCTCAGCGGCGCTCACTTGCAGATGCTGCCCGGTGGTCACATGGCGCCGTACACCCATCCAGCCGCGGTTGCCACCGCGGCGCTGTCGCTGGCTCGTTGAGCCGGCGCGGCCGCGGCTGAGCCCGTTTAGGCAGACAGCTGTGCCCAGCTCGGGCTGAGCAGCGGGTCGGCTCCCCCGGGCATGGCGGGTCGGTAGCCGCCGACAAACAGCTCAGTAAGGCTCTTGCCGCGTACGCCGGCGCCCATCGCGATCGGCACAGGCAGCCGCGCGAGGACGTTCTCGCGGTGACCCCAGCAGCCAGGCTCTCCTGGTTTCAGGCAGTCGCCGTTCTCGGCGCCCGGCCCATCGTCGTACATCCAGACGAAGTCGGCAAACAGGGCTGAGTGCGAGCCACCGGCCCAGTTGCTGCCCCACGAGTAGCCGGCCGGGCCAAGTGGGTCCTGTTCGCCGACCGCGGCGGTATGGGCGGCGCTGTCCAACCGCCGCGTTAGGCCGAGTGCCGGCGGCAGACCACGATCCACGCGCTCATCGTCAGCGATCGCCAACAGTTGCTCGGCGACGGAGAGCTTGGCGAAGCGTCGCGGCAGCGACAGCGGCGCCAGCCCTTCGCGGCGGCGAGCGCGGGCAATATCGGCCCGAGCGTGGACTTCACAGCTGAGCTGCGCGCCGCTGGGCGCCAGGCAGGCAAATAGCGTCGCCCGGCTTGGGGAGAGGTTGTGCGTGGGATTGGAGAGGGTGTTTGCCGCGGAGGCGGAGGCGACGGCCGCTGCCAGCAGGGCAGTCGACGTCGCTGCGGATAGGAGACGGCAACGCACGCACCCACGTTAGCCGCCGCCTGCCAGGCGGCGGCAGTCAGGCCAGGCCGCGTCAGTCGAGCCAGGCGACGTCAGTCAAGCGAGGCGAACAGCTCGCTCCCGCCGGAGCGGGAGTCGGTCTCAGGCGATCTCGCTGCTGGGAAGGAGCCCTGCGTGCCCATTGCCGCCGGCTGCGGCCGGATCGTCCTGCTCGATCGCGCCCGCGACCGTCCGGTCCCACCAGCCGTACAGCACCGGCACCTGGTACCAGCTCGAATGCCGTACGCGGAACTCCGTCATCTCCGGCCCGTCCCAGAAGCGTTCCCAGTCGAGATGGTCCTCGAAATGGGCGACCTGCTGGAAGCGGTAGCGGTCGTCGCGCGAGCGGTAGACGGCGTAGGAGGTGGCGCCGTAGCGAAGCGCCGTGGGCGCCAGTTCGTTGAGTGCCGCCTCCAGGCCCTCGCTACGGAATCCGGTCGCATACCAGGGGACGATCACGGTGCCGGCCATCTCAACCTCCAACCTCGGCGTGGATCGCGCCTGGGCCTTCCTCGGCCTTGCCTTCGTCTTCGGAGTCGGCGCCGACGAGGATCGAGATCTTGCCCAGGTGCTTGTTTTCAAGCATCAGTTGATGAGCTTCGGCGACGCCCTCAAAGCCGAGCGTGCGCCACAGCACCGGGCGGATCTGGCCGGACTCGATCAGCTCGTTGGCCTTCATGCACTCGTACGCGTTGGCGAAGTGCGAGCCAAGGATCTCCTTCTGCTTCATCCACAGGTAGCGCACGTCGAAGTCGAGGTTGTAGCCGGTGGTGCCGGCGCAGATCACGACCTTGCCGAACGGCTTGACTGTGAACACGGAGGTAGGGAACGTCGCCTGGCCGACGTGCTCGAAGACGATGTCGGGCGCGTCGCCGAGGATCTGCTTGACGCGCTTTGAGAACTCGCGCGAGGCGAGGAAGCGCGCCTTCTCCTCTTCGGGGCTCTCGCCGCCCTTGCGCATCATCCCGGCGAACTCGGCGCGGTCGATGTAGTCGACGGCGCCGAGGCGCTTGACCAGCTCGCCCTTCTCGGCGGAGGAGACGACGCCGACGCAGTGGGCGCCGGCGGCCGCGCACAGCTGCGTGGCGAATACGCCAAGGCCGCCGGCGGCGCCCCAGATCAGCACGTTTTGGCCCGCCTGCAGCTTGCAGCGGGTGATCAGCATGCGGTAGGCCGTGAAGTACACAAGCCCGTAGGAGGCGGCCTCCGACCAGCTCAGCGCCTTGGGCTTGGGCAGCAGCTGCTGGGCCTGGACCTTGGTGAACTGGGCGAAGGACCCCCAGGTCGTCTCATAGCCCCAGATCTTCTGCGACGGCGCTGCCATCGGATCGAGGCCGTGTACCTCCGGGTCCTCGTAAGAGGCCTGGTTGCAGTGCACGACAACCTCGTCGCCGGGCTTCCAGCGCGTGACGCCAGGCCCGACCTTCCAGACGACGCCGGAGGCGTCCGAGCCGCCGATGTGGTGGCCGTACTGCGGGTGGTCGCCGTACTTCATCACCGACACCGGCTTGCCCAGCGCGGCCCACACGTTGTTGTAGTTGACGCCAGCCGCCATCACGCGCACGATCACCTCGAACGCGCCGGGCTCGGGAATCTCGATCTCCTCGATCTGGAAGGCGTCCTTCGGCTCGCCCTGGCGCTCCTCGCGGATGACCCAGGCGGCCATCGTCTCGGGTAGCTCGCCCGGCTGCGCGTCCACCTTTGATACCTGCTGAAGATCGATTGCCACGGTGCTCTTGAACCTCGTCTGTAGTCGTCTGGTTGGGGCTGGAGAAGCCTACTGGAACGGCAGCTCGACAACGGTGGCCGCGGCGTTGCCATCGCCCACTGCCAGCGTCGCACCCGGCTCGGCCTCACGGCGCACGAGCGCGAGGCCGATCGGGCCGCGGACAGGGGAGAGGACCGAGCTGGTCAACGTGCCGACCGGGCGCTGCTCAAGGCGCAGCTCGGCACCGGCCGACACCGGCTCGGAGAGCAGCAGGCCGCGCAGGTGGCGGTTGGGCTTGCCCCTGTAGTGAAGGCGCGCGACGGTCTCCTGCCCGACGTAGCAGCCCTTGGTGAAGCTGACCGTACGCTCGTTCAGCCCGGCCTCCTGGGGGATCGTGCTCTCGTCAGCGTCGATGCCGTAGCGGGGCCGGCCGGATTCGACGCGGACGATCTCGGCGGCGTCCTCGCTGACGCTGACGGCGCCCGCATCGATCAGCCGCGCGACGATCGACTCGCGCGCTTCGCTGTCGCACAGGACGTCGAAGCCCACGTCGGTCGCGATCAGCCGTACCGCCCCACCCGTGACGTGATCGATCGCGACGTGATCGTGCTCGCTACTCGGCAGGGTCGTGCTTGGCCCGTGGAGGAAGGCGCGCTCGGCGACCGCCGCGGACGCAGGCCCGATCAGCGACAGCAGCGAGGACTCCAGCGTGCGCTTGTGCAGCTCGACGCGATAGCCGACCTTGAAGCGGCGGATCATGTCGAACAGGCCCTGCAGCGCCGCGCGCTCGCTGTCGAGCAGCAGCTCGCCGGGCGCCTCGCCGGGACTGCCGGCGGCGAGCACGCGCAGATCGCCGAGCATCTTGCCCTTGTGGGTGAGGAAGACGGCGTAGCGCCCTTGGCCGGGTCGCAGGTCGAGCAGCTCGTTGCTGACCTGTCCGTTGAGGAACTCGACTGCATCCTCGCCGGTGAGGGCCAGCTTGCCGCGCTCGCTGCGGTCGACCAGCCCGCAGCGCTCGGTCAGCTGCTCGTACTCGGCGGCTAGGGGGGTTGTCTCGGTGCTGGCCATCGCTTCCGAGGATAGGGAGGAGGGAGCGGGCGCTAGTGTTCAGCCTGAATGGGCCTGGCCGACACCTTTCAGCAGATTGTCGATTCGCTCCCGGACGACTGGACCGACCTGGAGCTGGACCTGCGCATCGCCGACGAGTCGCGCTACATCGACGCCAGCGTCTACTTGGTCACGTGCAACGCGCGCCCATACTCCAACTACGACTGGCACTGGCGCCTGCTGGTAGCGCACCGCTTCGGCCACGCCGCCTCGGCCCCGACCACACACGGCGCGCTGCGCCTGCTCGACCAGGCGGGGATCGAGGGCGAGCTGGTGCTGCGCGAGCAGCGAGTGGGCCGCGCCGAGGTGGTGCAGATGTGGGGCCGTCCGCAGTCGGTGCGCGAAGAGTTCGCGCGCATGCGGTCGCTCTAAGGCCCTCTTTCGACCGAGCGATGGCGCGGGTTGTGGCCTACATCCCCGACCTGCTGTTCGGCTCGCAGGTGCAGGGGACGCTACGGGCAGCCGGGCACGAGTTGGAGCTTGTCGCGAACGCCTCGGATGTGGGTCACTGGCTCGCGGGCGCAGACGTGCTCGTGTTTGACCTGACCGACGATGTGCCGGGTCGGATCGACTCGTTCGAGGCATTGAAGAAAGGGTCCGCGCGGATTCCTGCGCTGGCGTTCTATGCGCACGTGGAGGCCGAGACGCGCGCATCGGCACAGGCGGCAGGGTTCGACCTCGTCGTTCCGCGCTCGCGCATGGCTCGCGATGGTGCTCAGCTCGTGGAGGGCCTCGTTACTCAACAGACGTCGGATTCGGGCTGAGGGAGGCCCTGCCGGAGAGCTCGCTCGTCGTTCGCAGGATCACCCCGCGTTCCTCCGCTTCCATGGGGGTCAGCAGAGCATGCGTGCGCTCAAGGTCGATCTCGGCCGAGGCCATTGAGGCCCAGTCGATGCCGCCCGTCCAGTCCTGGGCGCGCGATAGGGCTCGAATCAGCGATGTCGGCGACTGCAGCCGCGACATCGCGCGCAGCGCCTGCAGATAGTCGTCGCGGAAGACGATCGGGATCATCAGCCGCCGCTGTCCAGCCGCCGTGAGCTCGGCGTTCGCGAGCGCTCTGGCCACGCGGCCGTTCCCGTCGCTGAACGGATGCACCTCTGCGACGAGGAACATGGCGAACACCGCCCGGGCGAACCCGGGGGGGAGCGCGTGATAGCGCTCGTAGCCCCGTTCCAGCGTGCCGCGGACGCGGCTCGGGGCGACGAATACGGTGTTGCCGGCCCGGTTGGGCTTGGCCTTGAAATGACCAGGTCGCTGATCCGGCCGGCCGGACATGATCCGGGCGTGGAACGTGCTCAGCAGCGACAGCAGGTCGCCGGTGTCGGTCGGTGTCCTGTCCCGCAACCCAGGGTCGCTGACCAGGTCGAACGTGCCGAGCACGTCGTGTGCGTCCTGGGTACGGTCCGCCGGTATCGCGCCTTCAAAGACGATTGCCCGGGCCTCCTCCACGGTGAACTCAGTTCCCTCGATGAAGTTGGAGAAGTAGGCCTCGTAGAAGGAAAAGCTTGGGCTAATGCGTTCCGGGGCGGGTCGCTCGATCGGGATGTGCTGGTTGAGGGCCGCGAAGAGGGAGTCGAACAGAACGAGTCGAGCCTCATCCCAGCCCCCGCCGGCCTGAGTCGCTCTGCCGAGCGGGCTCACCAGCGCCGTGTCCATGGTTCCCAACAACGCGCCTATCAGCCCGGAGAGCTGCTCGGCCTCGCTCTCCCGGTCGATCAGCGGTGCGGTCGCAGCGGCTTCCTCGCGCAACCTGTTCAGCTCGTCCTCGCCTGCGTTGGCCAGCAAGCGCTCAAGTTGCGCCTCAAGCTCGGCTCGGCTGAGAGTGCGCCGCACGCCCGAACGGGCACGGGACCGGCGCACGTTGTCCAGGAACCGGCGCGGCCACGAGCTCAGATAGAGGGCCTCTCCCACGAACGGCGTGTCGCCCGCGACGGGTCCCGGCCCGCGACGGCAGTTCAGGACGAGGCCTGGCAGCCGAACCACGCGGCTCGTGTCCGAGCACAGGAAGACCGAGCCCTCTGGATCGGATGGTCGTGCCTCGAAAGCCGTCCGATCGACGATCACGGCGCCGGGGAAGATGCCGGCGGCGACCGTCCAGGCCCGGCGGCGAACAACAGCCTCCAGCGGCTCGTCGAGGTTCTTGGTGTACAGCCGGCCGGCGACCTGGCGAATGCGGCCGTCTCGCAGCAGCCCACGCACGGCACGAGACGTCGCCGTCGAGCTGAAGAAGACCTCTTCTTGACTGTCCAGCGAAAAACGGGTTTTAGTGGCCGTCACGAACCCAGCATACGCAAAAATCGCGAAAAACTCGCGATAAGCCGCTGTTTATGTTGAAATACTCTTGATAAGAGTCAGTTTTTGGCCTAGATTTGCGTTACTAGAGCTTTTTCGTCAAAAAACCATAGTTATCAAGGCAATATCGCATTCGGAAATGCTTTTACGGCGCGTCGGGGGGTTACTGAGACGCGTTCTAGCTCGGCGAGGAAGCGCGCTGATCGACGGGCTTATTCGACGCTCTCGACCTCAGACGGAGTGAGGGCCCCGATGGAGTCGGATCTATTGAGCTGCGGAGCGAGCAGGTAGACGATCGCGGCGAGAGCCGTGAGGCTGCCGGCGTCGAAGGCGATGTTGCGCAGGACGCCAGCGATGACTTCCCCCTTCCCGTATACGGGACTGCCCTGGAAGTCTTCGAGCTCTTTGACCATTGAGTAGATGTGCATCCCGACGACCCCGAGCGCCGCTCCGGCCAGGCCGCACACGAGAAAGAACGCGATGCCCCCGATCGGCCCGGCGTCCAGATCGGGCAGCCAGCGCGCTGCGGCAGCGGTTCCCGCTGCGAAGCACAGGACGAATATCGCTGCCGGGATGAGCACTTGCCGATCTTCCTAGATTCGAATACTGAACATCGAGACGCGTTTCTAGCTCGGCGGCAGCGCCGCCCCGCCACCCAGGTCTGCTTCTTCGGCCTCGGCCGGGTCGAGTGGCACCAGCGCGGCGTTGGGCACGCGCTCGGCCAGGGCGACCTTGTGCCCCGCGCGCTGGTAGAGGGCGATGCGGATCACGACGCCGTGGCACACGACCAGCGCCGGTAGCTGGCCCTGTTCGACCTCGGCGAGGGCGGCCGCTACGCGCACCCCCTGCTGGGCGAAGGACTCGCCGCCGGGGAAGGCGAAGTCGGGTCGTCCCTCGATGAAGCCGCTGAAGCCGTCGGGGTCTTCGGCATAAACGTCGCTGAACAGCCGGTCGGTCCAGTCGCCGGCGTCGGTCTCCATCAGCCGGGGATCCTCGCGCGGCTCAAGGCCGATCCGCTCAGCCACGATGTCGGCGGTTTCGCGCGCGCGCAGCAGCGGTGAGCACCACAGCGCGCGAAATGGGCCCCCGCCCGCCCCCACGGCGGCGCGCTCGGCCAGGTCGCGGGCCTGCTCGCGACCGGTGTCGTCCAGCGGCACAGCCATCCGCCCCTGGAAACGGCGCTCCAGATTGTAGGTGGTCTGGCCGTGGCGGGCCAGGTAGACGCGCGCGGGGCTCAGAGCCTGTTCCGGGACAGGCCGCTAAGTTGCCGGGCTCTCGGCTGCCGGCTCTGCCGGCTTGACTGCGGCTTTGCCCAGGTACAGGAACGAGTACACCCCGGCGGCGATCGCGCCTCCGAGCAGCGGCCCGGCGTACCAGACCCAGCCGTTGGCCCAGTGGTCGCCGACGAGCTGCGGCCCGAACGCCCGCGACGGGTTCATCGCTGCCCCGGTGAAGGGCCCGCCGAACAGCACGTCGATCGCGATCGTCAGGCCGATAGCCAGCCCGGCGACGACGCTGAACTGGTTGCGCGCGTCAACCGCGGCGCCGAAGATCACGAACACCAGGAAGAAGGTCAGGATCGCCTCCAGCACGAAGCCGGAGCCGGCGCCGACGCCGTGACCGAGCGCCGGCACGCCGAGGCTGACCGGTTCGGTGACCGATTTCGGCAGCAGCTCGTCTACCAGCAGCGCGGCCAGCGCGGCGCCGCCGAACTGGGCGACCCAATACACGCCGGCCAGCCCGAGCTTGATCTTGCGCGCGATCAGAAAGCCGAACGTGACGGCGGGATTGAAGTGACCGCCGGAGATGTGCCCGAGCGCGCAGACCATCACGCCGATCGCGAGCCCATTGGCGACGGCGACGCCGATCAGCGTCGGGTCGGAGACGGCACCGGCGGCGGCCGCGGCCCCGGCGCCGATGAAGGTGAGTGTGAAAGCGCCGATCGTCTCGGCCACGGCGCGACGCAGAGTGTCTTCGGACATGGCCGGGAATCTAGGGAGGGTGTCGGACGACACATGGACGACATCTGTGTCGTCCACGAGGGCCGCGTGCCGGGCGGTTGTCGATCCCATCGATCGACAACCGGTTGGACGGGCCGTGCGTGCACGGCCCGTGTGCAGCCGCACATGTGCCGACGGGACCCCGTAGGGGTTCATAGACTCAGCACATGCGCCGCAGGGTCACGTTCTCGCGCAACCTCACCCTCTCGCTCTCGCGCACCTGCCGCTGCTATTGCAAGTACTGCGCGTTCGCCACCCACCAGGCGCACCTGTACGCGCCTGAGGAGGTGGAGGCGATCCTCGACGGGGCCGCGCGGCGCAACGTCAAGGAGCTGCTCGTGCTGACGGGCGAGCGCCCCGAGGTCAACCCGCGCGTGCGCGAGCTGCTGGCCGAGTACGGCCACGAGGACTTCACGGGATATGTCGTGTGGACGTGTGAGCGGGCGTTGGAGCGGGGCCTGCTGCCACACACGAACCTGGGCGTGCTCGCGCGCGAGGACCTGGCACGGCTGCGCGAGGTGACGGCCTCGCAGGGCCTGATGCTGGAGTCGGCCTCTGAGCGCCTGATGCAGACCGTCCACGCCGGCTCGCCGACCAAGCACCCGGCGCGAAGGCTGGAGACGATCCGTTGGGCGGGCGAGCTGCGGATCCCGTTCACAAGCGGGATCCTGGTGGGCATCGGCGAGACGCGCGAGGAGCGCTTCGCGTCGCTTCAGGCGCTGGCGTCCGTGCACGCCGAGCACGGTCACATCCAGGAGGTGATCCTGCAGAACTTCGTCCCGCACCAGTCCTACTACGGCCAGGAGCCGGCGCAGATCGCCGAGGCGGCGGCGCGGGAGTATTGGCTTACGGGTGTGGTGGATCGCGCAAAGGGGGGTGTTGGCGCTCAAAGCGGAAACGCCGAGCGCGCAAGGGGGAGTGTTGGCGCTCAAAGCGAGACCGCTGAACCCGCAAGGGGGGGTGTTGGCGCTCACGAGCTGCGCGAACGCCCCGATGTCCCCCTGCCGAAGTGGGCGCTTGAAGGTGCCGGCCCGGTGTCGATCGAGGACATGGCCGAGCTGATCGGCCACGCTCGCGAGCTGATGCCGGACGTGGGCATCCAGGTGCCGCCCAATCTCGCCGACTGGTGGCCGCAGCTGGTGGCGGCGGGCGCCACCGACCTGGGGGGCCTGTCGGCCAACGGCGATCACATCAGCCCGGAGCACCCGTTCCCCTCGCCGCACCAGGTGCGAAAGCGCCTGCAGGCGGATGGGGTGGCTTTGACCGAGCGCTTGTGCGTCTACTCCAAGCACATCGACGGCGACTGGCTCGCGCCGGGTGTGCTCGACACGATCAAGCGGCGGTATTGGTCGTTCATCCCGCGCCGGGGCTCCGGCCGCTCCGAGCCGCCCGCGCCTTTTGGGCAAGGTGCCCCGCCGATCCGGCGGGAGCTGGTGGCCGGCGCGATCGAGAAGGGGCGCGAGGGCCAGTTGTTGAGCGCGGAGGAGCTGACGGCGATGTTCGCCGAGACTCGCCCCGAGGCGATCGAGCAGATGCGGGTCGCCGCGGACGAGCTGCGCGCGGAGTTGGTGGGTGAGACCGTCACCTTCGTCGTCAACCGCAACGTCAACATCTCCAACGTCTGCACGGTCGGCTGCGCTTTCTGCGGCTTCGGCCAAGGCAAGCGCTCGCCCGACGCTTACGAACACTCGCGCGAGGAGTTCGAGCGCCGCGTGCTGGAGGCGATCGACTACGGGGCCAGCGAGCTGTGCATCCAGTCGGGCATCCACCCGGACTGGCGTTTGGAGGACTATCTGGGTTGGCTGCGCCTGGCCAAGGACGTCTCGCGTGGCGCGGGCGCCGAGTTGCACCTGCACGCCTATTCGCCGATGGAGATTGCGCACATGTGCGACATCTCGGCGCTGCCGCCGGCGGAGGTGTTCGCGCGCCTGCGCGAGGCGGGCCTGGGCTCGACGCCGGGCACGGCGGCGGAGGTGCTGCACGACGGGGTGCGCGAACGCATCTCCCCCAACAAGCTGCCGGTCGCGCGCTGGGTGGAGATCATCGAAGCCAGCCATGCGGCGGGCCTGCGCTCGACCGCGACGGTGATGTTCGGCCACATCGAGGAGCCGTGGGAGCTGGCCGAGCACATGCGTGTCGTGCGCGCTTTGCAGGAACGCACCGGGGGCATCACCGAGTTCGTGCCGCTGTCGTTCATCCCGTTTCAAACGCTGCTCGGCCGCACGCACGGGGTGGAGGAGATCGGCCGTGAGGAGAACCTCAAGCACACGGCCGTGTTTCGCCTGGCGCTGGGCCGGACGGTCCGCAGCCTGCAGGCGAGCTGGGTGAAGATGGGCCTCGATGCTGCCACCGAGTCGCTGTCGTGGGGTGTGAACGATCTGGGCGGCACGCTGATGGAGGAGTCGATCAGCCGGCTGGCGGGCTCCTACCACGGGACGAAGCTAGACCCCGAACAGCTGGTGGCGGCGGCGCACGCGGCAGGTCGGCCGGCGGTCGAGCGCACGACGCTGTACGGGATCAGGCGGCGCTACCCGCTTGGCGAGCTGGTCTCCGGCTGATCGCCTGGCAGCAGCCGCTCGAAGGTCTCGACCATCGCCCGGTGGTAGGCGATGCCGCCGTGCACGGTGGCTTCGGGCCCGCGCCACTGGTCGGTGCGCAGCCCGTCCCACCCCTCTTTGAGGCCGGCCAGGTACCCCTCCAGCTCGGCGAGCTTGGTGCGGTGCCAATCGATCCGCCCGCGAAAAGCCGCCTGCGGGTCGGCGCCGGCGAACACCTTCAACATCGCCTCGTCGCGATATTGCGAGGGTGGGCTGCCGGGCGCGTTCGCCCACGCTCGCAGTGCGTCGCGCCCGGCGTCGGTGAGCGAATAGCGCTTGCGCCGGCGCCCCGTCTGCTCCTGGTCGGCGGACAGGTAGCCGGCCGCGGCCAGCCGCGCCGGCTCCTCGTAGAAGGTGGTGTGCGGGACCGGCCAGAAGTTCTGAATCGACTGCTCCAGCATCTGCTTGAGCTCGTATGGCGTCGCGCCGTCGCACAGCTCCAGCAGGCTCATGACGGCATAGGAGGTGGTGGTCAGTCGGATCGGCTTGCGTTCCATAGTTCGTCCTGTATAGTTCGCCTCGAACTATATTCGAAGAAGGAGGAAGCACGGATGGCCAGCTCGCAGGCTTCGAACGAGTACGACGCGGTGATCGTCGGCGCGAGCCTAGCTGGCTGCGCCAGCGCGATCCTGCTGGCACAGGCTGGAGCGCTCGTGGCGCTGGTCGAGAAGAGCCCCGACCCCGGCGCTTACAAGAAGATCTGCTCGCACTACATCCAGTCCTCGGCGGTGGCGACGATCGAGCGTTTGGGCTTGATGCAGCCGATCCTCGACGCCGGCGGCCTGCGCTCGCGCGCGCGCATCTGGAGCCGCTACGGCTGGGTCGGGTCCTCGCCGGGCACCCCCTGGCCGGCGGGGGTGAACATCCGCCGCGAGAAGCTCGACCCGATGATCCGCGAGCTGGCGAGCCGGACGCCGGGGGTGGAGACGTTCCTCGGCCAGAGCGTTCACGAGCTGATCAGAGACGGCGGGCGGATCGTCGGCGTGCGCGCGAGCGATGCGCACGGCAGCGAGCTTGAGCTGCGCTGCGAGCTGGTCGTCGGCGCCGATGGGCGCGGCACGCGCGTGGCCAAGCTGGCGGGCGTCAAGGAGAAGGTCGTGCCACACGGGCGCTTTGCCTACGGCGGCTACTTCGAAGGCCCTGCGCCCGCGGGCGCCCCGGACGCCTCGCTGTGGCTGCTCGACCCCGACATGGCGGCGGCCTTCCCCACCGACGACGGCCTCACCTTCTACGCCGCGATGCCGGTCAAGGAGCGCCTGGAGAGCTTCCGCGCGGATCCCGAGCAGGCGCTGGTCGAGCTGGTCGCCTCGATCCCCGAGGCGCCGCCGATCCGCGAGTCGCGGCTGGTCGCCCCGGTCCAGGGCAAGCTCGACATGACCAACGTCGCGCACACGGTGAGCGCGCCGGGCCTCGCATTGGTCGGCGACGCGGCGCTCGCGATCGACCCGCTGTGGGGAGTCGGCTGCGGCTGGGCGTTGCAGTCGGCGGAATGGATGGCCGACGCGGTGTCGCCGGCGCTGCAGGGCTCCGAGCCGCTGGAGCGCGGCCTCAAGCGCTACCGCCGCCGCCACGCGCGCGGCCTGCGCGGCCACGCGCAGCTGATGTACGACTACGCGGGCGGCAGGCCGTTCAGCCCGCTCGAAAAGCTGCTGTTCTCGGCGGCGACGCGCAGCGACTCGATGGCGCACACGTTCGAGGGCTTCGGCACCCGCAACATCGGGCCGGCCAGGATGCTGGCGACAGCCGTGCCGGGGTCGCTCGTGGTCAATGCCCGGCACGCGCTGGCTGGCGCCAGGTAACAATCATAAATTCCCCGACGGCACACCTCGCGGCTCGCAGGTCCGGCCGCCTCCTAGCCTGCTCGGCGGCCGCACCGTCGCTCAGCGAAACAGATCCTCGGCGGGCGGCCTGACCAACGCCTGCGCTCCGGGCCCGTCCGCGTCGGTGACGAAGCGCTCCAAGCCCTCGATCGCCACCACCGGCTCGCGTGAGTCCTTGGCGCGAGCCAGGTCGGCCAGGGCGGCGATCGCGTCGGCGACGGCCAGCCAGGTGGCGCGAAGCTCGCGTCCCTGCGAGTCGGTGCGACCGCGCCAGTCGTCGAGCGGGGCGATGCCGGCGCAGCCGATCGCCACATCGCACTGGCCGAGGCGCCAGGCGCGGCCGAAGCTGTCGCAGATCAGCACGCCGACGACGGCCCCTGTGAGCTCTCGCAAGCGCGAGCGAATGGCGCGAGCCGACGCGTCGGGGTCGCGTGGCAGCGTGATCGCGGTCTCCTCATCCGCCGAGTTGGAGGTGTCGACGCCGGCATTCGCGCAGACGAAGCCGTGAGCGGTGCGGCAGATCAGCACGCCGTTTGCCGCCCGCACGATCTCGGCCGACTGGTCGAGCACTGCCTGCACTGCACGCGGGTCCTTGTCGTGGCCGGCCGCCAGCTCGTGCGCTTGCGGTGAGGGCGACATCGTGCGCAGGTCGACGATCGCGCCCTCGGCCTTGGAGACGGCCTTGTGGGCGATCGCCACGATCTGCCCGTCGCGCAGGGGGCCGGCATCCGCGATCAGCTCGGCGAGATCGTCGCCGGCTCGGATCTCGGGCAGGGCGCCGAGGCTGTGCGCGGCCAGCCTCACCGGCTCAGGCGGCCCGGGGGGTTTTAGCGGCCGGCTCCCCAGCCGCGCCGGCGCGCAGCACGGCGCGCGTGCGCGGCGCCAGCACGCGCTCGCCGGCCAGGCGCTGTCGTAGCGTGGCCAGGTCGTCTCCCGTATCGACGTCGAGCAGCAGCGAGGCCGGCCGTTCGATGCGCCAGGCGACCCCGGCTGCCTCAGCCAGCCGCTCGTGGCGTGCGCGGCTGTCGGGCCCGAAGCTGGGGGCGATCACGTCCGGAGGTGCCAGCACCAGCCCGTTGGTACCGCTGCCGTGACGGTCGGGGACGATCGTCACATCTGCCGGGTCGCCCTCCAGGAGCCGGTTCAGCTCGCCTGGGTCTAGTGCGGGGCAGTCGCCCGGGACGCACACCGCGCGCTCGAATCCGTCCGCCAGAGCGCGCGCGACAGCCAGCTCCACCGCCGCACTCTGCCCGTCCTCTGCAGCGTCGTCAACTACCGTGGCGCCCAGGTAGCGAGCGGCAACGGCGACCGACCGCTCACAGGTGACCACGATCGTCGTCTCTAGGGCGGCGCACTCGCGCAGAGCGCTCAAGACGTCACCTACCATCGCACGAGCCAGATCGAGGCGCAGCGAGTCGGCCACGCTCTCACCGAGGCGCTGCTTGGCGATAGGGAAGCGCTTGACAGGGAGGATGGCGACGGTGCGCACGGTGGCCAGAGGGTATCCGGCCAGTGTTGCCAAATCCGTCCGATAAGAGTGGCATAATCGTGGCATGGCGAGGACGAGAGTGAGCACGACCGTCGACGGAGGGCTGCTGGCAAGCGCTCGGCAAGCGCTGTCGCCGCTTACTGACGCTGCCCTATTCGACAAGGCGCTGGCGGCGCTGCTCGATCGCCACCGGGCAGCCGAGATCGATGCGGCCTACGCCGCCTATGACGAGCACCCGCTGGCGGAGCGCGACGCGTGGGGAGACCTGGAGTCCTTCCGCGAGGCGGCTGCGGGCTCGTGAGCGGTGGCTCGCTTCCGACCCGGGCGGAGGTTTGGTGGTGCGAGCCGCCGCAGATCGGCCGCCGTCCGGTCGTCGTGCTCTCCCGCGACGCCACGATTCCGCGGCTGAAGCGCGCCTTGGTCGCGCCGTGCACGACGACCGTGCGCGGATTGGCGAGCGAGGTCGCCTTGGAGCCGGGCGAGGACCCGGTCCCACTCCGTTGTGCGGTCAACCTGGACTCGATCGAGAGCGTTTCGATCGGCGTTCTCGTGGAACGACTGGGTCGACTCAGCGACGAGCGGATGCACGAGCTGTGTGCTGCGCTCGACGTGGCGGTCGATTGTCGCCACTAGCTCCCCGGCAGCGATGGGCATGGTCGAGCGGTGCGCGCGCCACTAAACCAGCGTCGCCGAGCCTCAGCGCGCAAGCGAAAGGACGAACGCCAGCGTCCGCTCAGCCACGCGCCTGCGGCTGTCCGGATCGGCCATCGCCGTATCGACCTGAAGCGAGGGAACGCCGGTGACCGGCTCGTCGGCCACCACGCCGCCGATCAGCCCGGGGCGCAGGCGCTCGTAGAAAGCCAGCGCGCCCGCGGCGCTGACCGGCTGACCGCACGCGCTCAGGAACGCGGCGGTCGGCCCCTTGACGATCTCGCCGCCGACGACCGGGCTGACGCAGACGACCGGCGCCTGCACGTCGTCGAGCGCATCGCCGAGCACGTGCAGGATCGGCCAGATCGAGATGACGGGATTGCTCGGCCCGAGGATCACGGCGCGCGCGTCGCGCAGCGCGGCCAACGCCTCCTCGGAGGGGTGGGCCCGCTCGTCGTGTTCGAGCACTTCCCGCGGCAGGTTGACGTCGGGTGCCAACGACCACGCCTGCGGCTTCAGGTCAGCTTCGTCCTTGGCGCGAAACTGCACCGACTCGATCGTGCCCCGCGCGCCGTCCTGGATCATGAACTCCTGAAACGGCCGCCAGCCGCGCTCAGCCGTGCACACCCACGTGCAGAGCGGCTCGTCGCTGACGGGCAGCACGGCCGCCCGCACGCCGATAGCCGCGTTCAGCCGCGCCAGCGCCTCGGTCGGCCGCAGGCCCTCCTGCACGCACAGCCGCCGCCGCTCCAGGCACCACGCCAGGTCGCGGTCGCCGAGGTTAAACCAGACGTCCCGACCAAGCGCGCGCAAGGCGTCCATCACGGCAAAGCTGTCGTCGCGCAGTCCCCAGCCGCGCTCGTCGATCCGATCGGCCAGCCAGAAGGAGACGAGGTCGGGGTCGGGGGAGACGTGCGCGCCGTAGATGTCGATGTCATCGCCCGTGTTGGCGATCACGACCAGCTCGTCCGGCCCGACGACGTCGAGCATCCCGCGCGCGAGCTTGGCGCCGCCGGTGCCGCCGGCGAGCACGACGACCTTCGAGCCCTTGCCGGCGGGTCGCGCCGGCTGGCTCTCGTCGCGCCGCGCGGGGGAGACGGTCAGGGCGCTACTCCCACAAGCCGTCGGGCAGCCCGGTCACGCGAATGCCCGCGTGCGTCTTGTAACGCGAGTTGACCGCGATCATCAGCGCCGTCAACGACTCGGCGATGCGCGCCATCTCCAGCTTGCCGCAGTCCACGCAGCGCAGCCCGTCGATCCGCTCGATCAACGCCGCCGCGCGCGCCTTGTCCGCGCGCGCGTCGCCGCACACCAGCACGTCCTGGTCGAGCGGGTGGGCGAAGTCGGCCAGCGAGGCCGCGCTGACCGTGTGCAGCGCCGAGACGACTTTGACCCCCTCGGGCGCCAGCTCGGCCGCGGCCTGGGCGGCGGAGCCCTGCCAGACGCCGAGCATCCGCGTCGCGCGCCCGCTGACCGCGGCGGCGAGCGGAACCGTCGCGTCGATCAACAGCGCCTCGGGGGTGAAGGCGTCGCGCAGGTTTTTCAGGGTCTCCGACTGGTTGCGAAAGGGAACGCTGAGAACCACGGTGTCCACGGCAGCGACCGCCTCGGCGTTCTCGGCCCCGGCGAAGCCGCCGTTGGGGACGGCCTCGCGGGCGCGGTCGGCCGCTTCCACAGCACGATCCCGCTCGCGCGAGCCGATCACGACCGGCACACCGGCCCGTCCCAGCCGCAGCGCCAGGCCGAAGCCGAGCGCGCCGGAGCCGCCGACGATCGCGACTGGGTCAGAGGAAGAAAGTGGAGGGGCCACGGCGGCGGAGTATAGGAACGCTGCATCGGGCTCGGCTCGCGGCCATCGACGCATGGCACTGCGCCCTACAGGGGAGCAATGACATACACACCAAACCGATCGGAGAAGGCACGATGAGCGCAGCGGGGATTGACGAAGCAAAGCTTGAGCAGTTCATGAATCAGTTCGTGGGCGACCTGGGAGCGGCGATCACCACGCCGCTGGTCCTGATCGGCGACAAGCTCGGGCTGTACAAGGCGATGGCCGACGGCGAGCCTGTCACCGCCCAGCAACTGGCCGAGCGCACCGACTGCCACGAGCGCTACATCCGCGAGTGGCTGTGCCAGCAGGCGGCCAGCGGCTATGTCGAGTACGACGCGGCGGAGGGCACTTTCCGGCTGCCGCCCGAGCAGGCGATGGCGCTGGCCGACGAAGACAGCCCGGCATTCATCCCCGGCGCCTTTCAGCTGGTGGCAGCTGTCGTCAAGGACGAGCCGCAGATCGCCGAGCGCTTCCGCTCCGGCGAGGGCTTCGGCTGGCACGAGCACCATCAGGAACTGTTCGTCGGCACCGAGCGCTTCTTCCGCCCTGGCTATCTGGCGAACCTGGTGGACGCCTGGCTGCCGGCGCTGGACGGCGTGGTCGAGAAGCTCACAGCCGGCGCTCGCGTCGCGGACATCGGCTGCGGCCACGGTGCCTCGACGATCCTCATGGCAAAGGCGTTCCCGGCCTCCCAGTTCGTCGGCTCGGACTATCACGAGGGCTCGGTCAAGGCCGCCCGCGCCGCCGCGCAGCGCGCCGGGGTCTCCGATCGCGTCAGCTTCGAGATGGCCTCGGCTAAGGACTTCGGTGGCGGGCCGTTTGACCTGGTGTGCGTGTTCGACGCGCTGCACGACATGGGCGACCCGGCGGGCGCCGCGCGGCACGTGCGCGAGCAGCTCGCCGAAGATGGCACCTGGATGGTGGTGGAGCCGCTGGCGGGCGACGCGATCGAGGAGAACCTTAATCCGGTCGGGCGCGTCTTCTACGGCGGCTCGACGATGCTGTGCACGCCGGCGTCGCTGAGCCAGGAGGTCGGCCTGGCGCTCGGTGCCCAAGCGGGCGAGCAGCGCCTTGCGGAGGTATTGGGCGAAGGCGGGTTCAGTCGTGTGAGCCGGGTCGCCGAGACCCCCTTCAACCTGGTGCTGCAGGCGCGGCCGTAAGGGCCCTTGCGACCTGGCCTCTCAGCGACAATCGAATACGGGCCGTAGGCGCCGCGCTCCAGGCTGCCGCGGACTGTGCCGCGGCCGGCGCCGGCGAGTAGGCTTCGCCGATGCGCTTCGAGGGCAAGACGGCCTTGGTCACGGGTGGCGCGTCGGGCATCGGCGCCGCCACCGCCAGGCTGCTCGCGGCCGAAGGCGCGCGCGTGGGGATCGGCGACGTCAACGAGGACGGCGCCCGCGAGCTGGCCGCCGAGCTGGACGGGCACGGCTGCAAGCTCGACGTGACCGACACCACGTCGGTGCGCGCGGGCGCGGCCGCGATCGAGCAGGCGCTCGGGCCGGTCGACGTGCTGGTCAACAACGCCGGCACCGACCTGTTCTCATACTTCGTCAACAGCGACGAGGGCCTGTGGGATTTCGTGCTCGGCGTCAACCTGCGCGGCACGATCGCCGTCACGCACGCGGTGCTGCCGGGCATGCAGCAGCGCCGCAGCGGCGCGATCGTCAACGTCGCGTCCGAGGCGGGCCGCGTCGGCTCGCAGGGCTCCTCGATCTACTCGGCCGCCAAGGCGGGCGTGATCGGCTTCACCAAGGCGATCGCGCGCGAGTCGGCGCGTTACAAGATCCGCTCCAACGCGGTTGCGCCGGGCCCGATCGAGACGCCGCTGCTGAACGCCGCGCCAAAGCTGCTCGGCGAGCTGGGCGAGCGGCTCAAGCAGGGCATGGTCAACCAGACGGTGATGTCCCGCTCGGGCGAGCCCGAGGAGGTGGCGGCGGCAATCGCCTTCCTTGCCTCCGAGGATGCGTCGTATGTGACAGGCCAGACGCTGAATGTGTCTGGCGGCTTGTCGATGTGGTGAGGAAGACCGGGCCGCATGCGGCCCGGTCCCGGACGGCGCATGCGCCGTCCGGCCGACCCGTGCATGCACGGGTCGGAGGGCAACGCACATGTGCGTTGCCCCAGACGCGCCACACGTGGCGCGTCGTGCCGACGGGCGCATGCGCCCGTCGGACCCGGCACGGAGTGTCGGGTCGTAACTCCCTGCTCAATGCAAGCATGCGCCGATGGGTCCCAAAGGGGGGTATTCGATGAATCTCCCCGACTCGGTCAACATCCGCGAGGTCGGCCCCCGCGATGGCTTCCAGAATGAGCCGGAGGTGATTGCCACTGAGCGCAAGGTGGAGCTGATCGACGCGCTTGCGCGCACGGGCCTGCGGCGGCTGGAGGTCACGAGCTTTGTGCGGCCCGATGTGATTCCGCAGCTGGCCGATGCCGAGCAGGTGCTGGGGGCGATCGACGCGCCGGCCGAGGTGGCGCTGAGCGTGCTGATCCCCAACGAGCGGGGGCTGGAGCGGGCGCTGGCGGTGCGCGCGGTGCACGCCGGGTCGCGTCCTGCCTTCGATGAGGTCAACGTGTTCCTGTCAGCCTCGGAGACGCACAACCGCAAGAACGTCAATCGCTCGGTCGAGCAGTCCTTGTCCTCGCTGGAGCGGGTGCTGACACGCGCGCGCGCAGCCGGCCTGCGCTGCGAGGCGGTCATCTCGACATCGTTCGGCTGCCCGTACGAGGGCCACGTCCCGCCCGAGCGCGTGCTTGAGATCGCGCGGCGGCTGCGCGACGCGGGCGCGCAGGAGATCGGCTTTGGCGACACGACGGGCATGGCCAACCCACGGCAAGTGGGGGAGCTGTTCGGCTTGTGGCGCGGGGGATTGGGGGGCTTGGAGCTGACCGCCCACTTTCACAACACGCGCGGCCAGGGCCTGGCCAACGTGCTTGCCGCTCTACAGGCGGGTGTGACGAGCTTCGAGTCGAGCTTCGGTGAGCTGGGCGGCTGTCCGGTTCCGGCCGGAGCGACCGGGAACATCGCCAGCGAGGACCTGGTTTCGATGCTGCACGAGATGGGGATCGCGACGGGCGTGGAGCTGGAGGGGTTGCTTGAGTGCTCGCGGCGGGTGCAGGAGCTGCTGGGGCGTTCGCTTGGCAGTCATACGCTGGTGGCCGGTCCGGTCGATTGGCAAGGCGTGGGTCGGTGACCTTCGCTTACGCATATACGGGACACTCGTTGGGACTCGGCGGAAGCATCGCCGTGGTCGTTGCGGTCGCCTTGCGATTGGCGTGGATGTTCGCGCGGCGGCGGAATCGCTTCTAAGCGGCGAACATGGTGTTCAACTCCGCGAACGTCGCGGCGCCGTCGAGTCCGGCAAAGCTGCCGGCGACGATCTCGGCGACGTGGTCGAGCACCGCGTCGACCGGCAGCGCGTCGGGCGTGTCGGGCCGGCCACGAGAGAAGCTGAGGCCGGCGCTGGTGGTCGCGAGGGCTTGGAATCCCAGCTGCCGCAGGGCGATGGCCGTGCCGGCATCCCACGGATGGCCGTGCCGGCATCCCACGGGTTCGGGATCACAAAGCAGCCGCTCTCATGGAGCGCTCGAAAGGCGGCGCGATCGTGCGCGACGTTGGCCATGTACGCCTGTCCCTAACCGGCCGTGGCGGCCTCGGCAACACGCGCCTGCTCGCGCACGCGCGCGACGCAATACTCCTGCACGGCGACCTCCATCTCAAGCGTCGTGGACAGCGCGGGCCGCGCGGAGGCGTCGATCACGCGCTTGGCGCGGCCGACCGCCCAGGGCGAGTTGGCGAGCAGCTCGTCCACCAGTTGTTGCGTAGCCTGCTCCAACTCGCCAGGTGCCACGACGCGATTGAGCAGGCCGATCCGCTCCGCCTCGTGGGCGTCGATCGTGCGACCGGTCATTATCAGCTCCTTCGCGCGACCAACGCCGACGACGGCGGGCAGCCGCGAGGAGCCGCCGACGTCCGGGATGATCCCGAACTTCACCTCCGGCAGCCCGAGCTGCGAGTCATCGGAGGCGATCCGCAGGTCGCAGCCGAGCGCCACCTCCAGCGCGCCGCCGACACAGGTGCGGTGGATTTGGCAGATGACGGGCTTGGCCATCTCTTCGCAGAGGTTCGCGCACTGCAGGAACACGTTGCGAAAGGGCCTGAGCACAGCCGGATCGCCGGCGAAGGCCATCAGCTCGCCGAGGTCGACGCCGGCGGAGAAGACAGGCCCTTCGCCGCGCAGGACGACGCAGTGCACGTCGGCGTCGTAGGCGGCCGCCTGCAGCGCGGCGGCAAGGGCTTGCAGTAGCTCCTGGCTCATCGCGTTGCGCTTCTCTGCCCGGTTGAGCACCACGTGGCGGACGGCGCCACGGTCTTCGGTGATGACGATCTCGCTCATGCGTGTGGTTCCTCTCAGCTCAGGTCCAGTACGGGCGTGGGCGCTTCGATCTTGCCATCGTGCTCCTCGGCGGCCACGATCGCCGTGCCGACGGCGAAGAACTCGATCGTATGT
This sequence comes from Solirubrobacteraceae bacterium, assembly GCA_036279855.1. Taxonomy (GTDB): domain Bacteria; phylum Actinomycetota; class Thermoleophilia; order Solirubrobacterales; family Solirubrobacteraceae; genus Palsa-744. Next base: position 24,213 of record DASUIH010000026.1, read on the forward strand.
GAGCCCCAGCCGTGGCTCTTCTCTTGCAGGTCAACGCCGACGATCCCCTCGGCGGAGAGTGCCTGCGCCTCGGCCTGCATCCGCTCCATCGCCAGCTCGCGCGCGTCGTACAGCGCTTGTGTGAAGTTCTCAAGCTCGACGTTGCGACCGGTCTGTGCCATCGACTTGAGCATCCCGCGGTGGGCGACGTGGTAGACGCAGCTGCCCATCACCATCCCCACGGGCCGGTGTCCGGTGTGCAGCAGCGTCCAGAAGTCCTGCCCGGACAGGTCGCTCGTGAACGGCCGCCCGTTCGACGCCCGGTGCAGCTTGCCTTCGCGGTGCTTGACCGCTGTGCCGATCGCGATGAACTCGGCCATGTCCTGTCCCCACTCGTAGCGCCCGATGTCAAGCCGCACGCCGACCACGCCGTCGGCTCCGAGCTGGTCGGCCTCCTCCTCCATCCGCGTCATCGCCAGCTGGCGCGCGCCGTACATCGCTTCGGAGAGCACGGTCATCTCCTGGCTCTGCTTCCACCCGGCCATCTGCAGCCCGATGTGGTAGATCGAGCTGCCGACAACCAGCCCGACCGGATCGAAGCCGGCCTGCTTAATCAACAGGAACTCGTTCACGCTCAGGTCGGAGGTGAACAGCCCGGCGCGGTTCTGCTGCAGCCGCGCGCGCCCGGCCTCGGGAACGCCTTGCAGCGAGGAGGGGTCGTAGGCGGCCTCTGTCTCGTTGACGTCGTTGCTCATAGGTCCTCCTCTAGGTGGTCAAGTCGATCGCCGTCTGCGGCGGGTGGGGGTCTGCCTCTGCGCTCCCGGCGATCGCCGTGCCGATCGCGTGGAAGGTGACGACCAGCCCGGTTTGGGTGAACCCCCCTGCTCGCACGTCGCGTGTGGCGATCCCGTGCGCGATGCGGGTGCCGATCACGCCGCTCGCCCCGAGCCGCTCCGCCTGCTCGGTCATGCGCGCGAGGACCGTCTCGCGCGCCTCGTAGACGCCTTGCGTGTAGCCGACCAGCTCCTGGTTTTCGGGGTACATCAGCCTGCCGGCAAGCCCTCCCACGGCCTGGACTTCCGAGGATGGGAACACGAAGAACACAGAGCTCCAGGCGACGATCCCCAGCGGCTCGACGCCGGCTTGCAGCAGCTTCACGTAGTCGGCGACCGACAGCTCGGTCAGCACCGGTGCGGCGCCTTTGGCTCGGTCCCGGTCCCGCTCGCGCGTGTGGCGAACCGCCGTCCCGATCACGACCTGCTCGACGCCGCCTTCGGCGAAGTCGTGGGTGCCGCTGCGAACGTCCACCCCGATCACGGCGTCGGCGCCGGCCTGGGTGGCCTCCTGCGCGAGCCGTCCGAGCGCCAGTTCGCGGACTTCGTTCCAGGCATCAGAGAGTGCCGACAGCTCGTAGGTCATCCCGCCGCCCCAAGCCGAGGGCCACTGCCCCGATTCGTATCCGACCTGATAGATCGAGCTCCCCATCACCTGAGAAAGCGGTTCCAGCCCGAGTTGATGGCAGAGCGCGAAGTCGCCGACCGACAGGTCCGAGGTGTAGGCGGCGGCGGCGCTCATCCGAGCAGCCGCTCCAGCGCGCTGCGCGTTTGTGCGCTCTGTTGGGCCTGCGCGCGCAGATCCTCTGTCAACGCCGCGACCCAGGCTCCTGGGTCCAGCACTTCGTGCTTGATCGCGATGCCGCCGACCTCGCGTGTGCGCGTGCCTTCCATCCCCTGGCCGGAGGTGCTCAGCAGATAGCGCGCGTCGCCGACGTGCACCGCCAGCTTGCGCACGCGCTTGGGCCCGCGCGCGAACATGCCACCGCCGCTGCGCTCCACGCGAGTCTGCTCCGGCAGCGCTGTTTCGAGCTTTGCCGCCAGCGCCTCCAGTGAGATCCGCAGGTCAGAACCGTCCGAGCGTATGCCGGCCGCGATCAGGTCGAAGTCTTCGTCCGCGGGCACCGCGCGGAGCCTACTCCGACTGCTTTCACGCCGTGCAAGCAAGCGGCACTAGTCGCATCCATGCTCGTCTCGCAAGCGCTTTTGGACTACATTCAAGTGGTGCCCGATCCCGATCAGCTGCGCGTCTCCGATGCCGATCGCCAACGGCTTGCCGACGAGCTGCACGAGCACACGGTCGCCGGTCGGCTGACCGCCGAGGAGTACGAGGAGCGCCTCGGCGCGGCCTATGAGGCTCGCACCCGCGCCGACCTCGACGCTCAGCGAAGCGATCTGCCGGTGAGCACGGTCGCCGCGAAGCTGGCACTGGCCGAGCGCAAGACAAAGCTGCGTCGCCGGCTCGTCCAGGAGGCGAGCGGCTCGATCGCCGTCTCGGCCGTCTGCGTCGCGATCTGGCTGGCGGCGGGAGTGCAGAGCGCGTTCTGGCCGGCATGGGTGATCGTCTTCTCGCTGATGCCGGTGGCGCGGGACGCTTGGCGCCTGCTCGGCCCTGGCTCTGACCTGGAGGTCGTGGAGGCGCGCATGCGCTCGCGTCACGAGCGCAAACTCGCGCGCGAGCGCATGCGGGCGCGCTACCGGCGGCGACTGCTGCCCTGAGCGGCCCCACCCGACGGCTCCGGCTCGCGCGGCTGTCGAGCGGCTCTGAGCCGCGCCCGCGCGCGCGTAATAGGCTCTCGCATCCGATGTCGAGCCTCGATCAAGCACAGGCGCGCGCGCTGACGGGCGGCCCCGAGCGACACCGCCAGAAGGCGGCCGAGCAGGGCAAGCTGCCGGTGCGCGAGCGCGTGGCGCTGCTGCTGGATACCCCACAAGGGGGCACGGGCGAGGGCTCGTTCTCCGAGGAGGCGCTGCTGGCCAACTGGAACGAGGAGGGCCTTGGCGCCGACGGGGTGGTAACGGGTGTGGGCACGGTTGACGGCCGCCCGGTCGCGCTGATGGCAAACGACCCGACCGTCAAGGCCGGCTCGTGGGGCCCGAAGACGGTCGAGAAGATCCTGCGCATCCAGGAGCGCGCGCTGGCTTTGCGGATACCGATGGTCTACCTGGTCGACTCGGCCGGAGCGCGCATCACCGAGCAGGTGCAGATGTTCCCCGGCCGCCGTGGCGCCGGCCGGATCTTCTTCAACCAGGTGCGGATGTCGGGCGTCGTGCCGCAGGTGTGCGTGCTGTTCGGCCCGAGCGCGGCCGGCGGCGCCTACATACCGGCCTTTTGCGACGTCGTAGCGATGCGCGACGGCAACGCCTCGATGTACCTGGGCTCGCCGCGGATGGCGCAGATGGTGATCGGCGAGGACGTGAGCCTTGAGGAAATGGGCGGCGCGCGCATGCACACGGGCGTGTCGGGCTGTGCGCACCAGCTCGTCAAGAGCGATGAGGAGGGCCTCGAATTCGCGCGGCGCTACCTGTCCTACATGCCGTCGAATTGGGAATCCCACCCACCCGGTCCAGAGCCGCCGGCATCCGCCGCCGCGCCCGCGGTCGCCGGCGGGACCGGAGCGATCGGCGAGCTGATCCCGGCCGACGAGAACAAGCCGTTTGACATGGTCGCCCTGATCGACGCGCTCGTGGATGAGGGCTCGCTGCTGCAAATCCACGCGCGCTGGGCCAAGGAGCTGATCGTCGGCTACGCGCGTTTGGATGGGCGGGTGGTGGGCATCGTCGCCAACCAGCCAAAGCACAAGGGGGGTGTCTTGTTCGGCGACTCCGCCGACAAGGCAGCCCGCTTCATCTGGGCCTGCAACGCCTTCAACATCCCATTGCTGTTCTTGGCGGACGTCCCCGGCTTCATGATCGGCACCCAGGTCGAGCGGGCCGGCATCATCCGCCACGGCGCCAAGATGATCAGCGCTGTCTCCGAGGCGAACGTCCCGAAGATCTCGGTGATCGTGCGCAAGGCTTACGGCGCCGGCCTGTACGCGATGGCGGGTCCCGCCTTCGACCCGGACTGCTGCATCGCGCTGCCGAGCGCCTCGATCGCCGTGATGGGCCCGCAGGCGGCGATCAACGCCGTCTACTACAACCAGCTGGCGGCGATCGAGGACGAGACAGCGCGGGCCGAGAAGACCGAGCAGCTGCGGCGCGAGTACGCCGAGGACATCGACATCCTGCACCTGGCCTCAGAGCTGGTGATCGACGCGATCGTGCAGCCGCGCGACCTGCGCGAGGACCTGATCCGCCGCTTCGCGCACGCCGCCGGCAAGCAGAGGCAGTGGCCGGCCAAGCACAACCCTGTCACCCCGGTCTGAGCCTTGGCCGCTTGGCCAATCGGGTAGGTTTCGCTGGTATGGACGCAACCGAGCTGGCGTTCGCGGGCATCGCCCGCCAGGCGGAGCTGATCGCCGCCGGCGAGGTCTCCTCACGCGAGCTGGTGGAGCTGTGCCTGCGGAGGATCGACCGTTACAACGGTCGCTTGAACGCTTTCCGCGTCGTCTTCGCCGAGCGCGCGCTGATGGAAGCCGAGCAGGCCGACGCCCGTCGCGGCGCCGGCAACGAGCGGCCGCTGCTGGGCGTGCCGATCGCCGTCAAGGACGACATCGACATCGCCGGCGAGGTGACGATGCTCGGCACCAACGCACACGGCGACGTCCGCGCAGAGGCCGACGCCGAGGTCGTGCGGCGGCTGCGCGAGGCCGGCGCGATCCCGATCGGCAAGACCAACGTGCCCGAGCTGTGCATCTGGCCGTTCACCGAGACGCCGACGTTCGGAGCGACTCGCAACCCGTGGGACCTGCAGCGCGCGCCGGGTGGCTCGAGCGGCGGCAGTGGCGCAGCGGTCGCGGCCGGGCTGATCGGCGCCGCGCTCGGCTCCGACGGCGCCGGCTCGATCCGCATCCCCTCCGCTTGGTGTGGGCTGTTCGGGCTGAAGCCCCAGCGTGGCCGCATTTCGATGTCCCCGAAAGCCGAGGCCTGGTTTGGCATGGCCGTCAACGGCATCCTCACTCGCTCGGTGCGCGACACGGCTCTCTTTCACGACCTCGCCTCGGGCTCGGCGACGGTCGACCGCGACCGCCCCGAGCCGCCGCCGCGCCCGTTCTCCGAGTACGCGCGCACGCCGCCCGAGAAGCTGCGGATCGCCTACTCGACCAAGATTCCGCCGCTGCTGATCGCCAAGTTGGAGGACGATCAGCGGCGCGCGTTCGAGCAGACGCTGGAGCTGCTGCGCTCGCTTGGCCACGAGTTGCAGGAGCGCGATCCCGACTACGGCTACGACACGGGCCCATCGGTGCTGACGCGCTACCTGCGCGGCGGGCACGACGAAGCGCACGCGCTGCCGCATTACGAGCGGCTGTCGAGCAAGACCCGCGGCTTCGCGAAGCTGGGCTCGCTGGTGCCGCCGGCGCTGGTCGAGTGGTCGCGTTCGCGCGAGGCGGCGCTGGCCGCTCGGCTGAACCGGGTGCTCGACGACCACGACGTGCTGATTACCCCGGCGACCGCGCAGCCGCCGCCGCGGATCGGCCAGTTCGACGGGCGGGGAGCGCTGTTGACGCTGAACGGCGTGATCGGCCTTGTCCCGTACAACGCCCCCTGGAACCTCACCGGCCAGCCGGCAGCTGCCGTGCCGGCAGGCTTCGGCGCCGACGGGCTGCCGCGCTCCGTGCAGATCGTGGGCCGTCCCGGCGACGAGGGAACGCTGCTGTCGCTCTCAGCCCAGATCGAGGCCGAGCGCCCGTGGGCGCAGGAGCGCCCGCCCGAGTTCGTGTGAGCGGCCGCTCGGACCAGCAGCGGCTGCTAGCGCTGGCGGAGCAGCTCGCACGCGAGGCGGGTGGGCTGCTGTTGGAGCGCTTCGAGCGCGGCACCGAGCCGGCGCTGGCGAGCAAGAGCACGCCGACCGATCTCGTCTCCGAGGCCGACCTCGCCTCGGAGCGGCTGATTCGCGAGCGGTTGGCGATTGCGCGCCCGGACGATGCGTTCCTGGGCGAGGAGAGCGGGGGAGAGGACGGGTCGAGCGGCCTGACCTGGGTGGTCGACCCGCTCGACGGGACCGTCAACTTCCTGTTCGGGGTGCCGCAGTGGTGTGTGAGCGTAGCGGTGCGCGACGAGCGGGGCGAGCTGGCGGGTGCCGTGTTCGACCCATCTCGCGACGAGCTGTTCTGCGCCACGCGCGACGGCGCGGCGCTGCTCAACGGAGAGGTGCTGCGGGCGCCGGTCGATCGCTGTGAGGGCCTGTCGAAGGCGCTGGTGGCGACGGGGTTTGCGTATGACGCTTCCGTGCGCGCGTTGCAGGCCGAGGTCCTGGCGCGTCTGCTGCCGCGAGTGCGCGACATCCGTCGCTGCGGGTCGGCGGCGCTGGACCTGGCGTGGACGGCGGCCGGGCGCTACGACGCGTACTTCGAGCGGACGGTGAAGCCGTGGGACATCGCGGCGGGGGTGTTGGTGTGCGAGCGGTCGGGGCTGGCGGTGCGAGAGCTGGTCGAGCGGGAGGGGTTGCCTGGGGGTGTGTTGGTGGCGGCGGCGAAGATCGTCGATTTGCTCGTGGGGCAGGTCGGGTGAGCGCGTTGGAATGTCGGGCAGCTCGCGTTCACTGATGCGGCTGATCGGCTGATGTTTGGGATCGCGGCTGCTTAAGCGGCCGGCTTGAGTGCGTGTTCCAGGTCGGCGGGGCCAGCGTGACCGGCGGGCAGCGTGATGGTTAGCTGTCCGTCGCGATCCAGTAGCCAGCGAACGTTGGTGAGGGTCATGCCGACGATGCAGCCATCAGCGTCGTATTCGACGTTGTGGCCCTCGGGCGTCGATAGAGCGCGGGCCGGCAGTCCCTGGTGGTGCGTGACGCTGAGATACAGGACATCGCCACGCTCATCGTAGTGGTGATGCTCAAAAGTGGTGCCTGCGATCGTTACGCTCATGAGGTCTCTCGGCGAGGATCGTCGTCCTGGACGAGGACGGTCACGACCCAGCCAGGCTCGGCGTTGAAGTCTACGACAACCCTCAGCCAACGCCCAGGATCGAGCGCGTTCTGCCGGTAGAAGCGCTCTCGGCCCGGTCGCGGGTCGTCTTCGTGATGGTCAGGTCGTTCGATCGTCGCAAGGACGGCCTGGATGTGGTCCAACAGCCAGCCCCGTCGACCATGCGCGAGGTGCAGGTGCGAGCCGGCGTCGAATGCGACCCGACGCCGATCAGGGCCTACGGCCTGCCGCTCGTAGTCCGTCACGGTTGCCACGATACGGACTGCTGTAGACAAGACGGTTCAGGGCTCTTGCAGGTAGGGAGCGACCGCGCCACCTGTTCGAAGGGTGGAGCACCGGGTTCTGAAAGCGATCGCGGGTGCGACCAAGCGGCCCTCGAAAAAAATGCGGACGGAGGGACTCGAACCCTCAAGGGCGTAAGCCCACTGGCTCCTAAGGCCAGCGTGTCTACCAGTTCCACCACGTCCGCCCGAGCCGGCAGTTGCCTGTCGGGCGCTCCAGATTGTATGGTCAGGGCTGAGATGTCAACGCCCGCCAGCCGAGCAGCCCGCCCCGGCGTGATTGTCACGCACCCCAACCGCGACAAGGCGGTCGTGCAGGCAACCCGCGCAACCGTGATCCTGCTGCTGCTGATCTCGACCGGTCTGATCCTGATCGTCACACTTGGTGGCTGGGGGACGCTTGAGGGGCTCAAGCCTCTGCTGGTCTTCTGGGTGCTCGCGTATGTGGCGATGGCCTACTTCGCTGCTCGCTGGCGGCGCGGTGTGCTGCCGATGGCGGCGGCGTTGGCGCTGTTGATGCTCGTGTTCGCCCTGGTCGCGGCGCCGGAGTGGTTCACCCGCGACAAACCCGGCTATGCCGAACCCAACCTGCCGGCAGGGCTGCTTGGCGTGATCACGCTCGTGATCGTGCCGGTGCAGCTGTTGCTTATCGTCTTTGCGATGCGTGGCTTCACCCAGGGCTGGAACGTCGAGTTGGAGCGCAGCGACCCCAGCTACGAACGCGACGTGCTGCCGCACTCGGCGTAGCAACCGCCGCCGAGCGAAGGCTCAAGCGCCACGGCGCTGTCAACGGCGTACTATTCGGGATTCTGCGGCGGTGGCGGAATGGTAGACGCGATGCTCTCAAAAGGCATTGTCCGCAAGGGCGTGTGGGTTCGAGTCCCACCCGCCGCATGCTCACCGGCTGGCGTTACTCGCCTGCGATGTCAGCCTTGGCCGGTGCTTGGAGGTAGATGACGCAGTCCGCAACGGACTGCCCTGCGAGGCCGACAGTGGCCGCCACGAGCGCTGGTGTGCCCGCAGGCGGCGTGAAAACCGCGACGAACACGCAATCCCGACCTCTGTGGTAGAAGTTAGGGCAACCTAACTATGAGCTGCTTCTACAAAGGAACGTACAGATGAGCTTTGCCGAGACGGCGGTGCTCGGCGCGATCGCCGGCTTCACGATCTACATTGGCCTGCCGCTGGGCCGGATGGAGCGGGTCGGCGCGCGCATGCGCGTGTGCTTGGCGATGCTTTCCGTTGGCATCCTCGCGTTCATCTTCATGGACGTCACCAGCAACGCCCAGGGAATCGTCGCGGACGCGCTCACCGCGTTCAAGGACAAAAGCGGGAGCTTGGGCCACGTGGTGGCCTTGTTCGCGATCCTCGCCGGGGGCTTCACGGCAGGCGTCGCCGGCATCTCAGTGGTCGAGCGCCGCCTGCGCGGTCGGCCTTCCCCGCCGCCGATCGCTGGCGGCGCCACCAGCGAAGCGGCGCTGGCGCCGGCGGGCGCGCTTGCCCCCGATCCCGCCGCGATTGAAGCTCGTCGTCGGGCCTTGCGTACGGGGATGGTGATCGCGGTCGCGATCGGCCTGCACAACTTCGCCGAGGGCTTGGCGATCGGGGTCTCGGCCAAAGCCGGCGAGATCGGCCTGGCGACCGTGCTGATCATCGGCTTCGGCCTGCACAACGCCACCGAGGGCTTTGGCATCGTCGGCCCGCTTGGCAGCGTGCGCCCGTCGTGGAAATGGCTGGCGCTCGCGGGCCTGGTCGGCGGCGGCCCCACATTCCTGGGAACGCTGGTCGGCTACCAGGTCAGCTCAAGCGAGCTGGAGCTGCTGTTCTACGCCCTCGCGGGCGGCGCGATCCTGTACGTGATCGGCGAGATCTGGACCGGCATGCGCCGCTACGGCTACCGTACGCTCGGTCTGTACATGCTGGCGGCGGGCTTTTTGCTTGGAGTGGCGACCGATCTGGTTGTCACATACGGCGGCGCTTAGGGCCTCTTTTTGAAAGGCTCTTAGCCCGCGATAAGAGCGGACGGGCGCGCCAGCGCCTCTTCTGCAGCCCGCACAGACTCGACGAAGATCTCGACTCCGGTCTGCATCAGCTCGCGCGTGATCACGAGTGGCGGCAAGAAGCGGGCGACGTTGCCGAAGTGGCCGCCGACCTCGATGACGACTCCGCGCTTGAAGCACTCGCTGCGCACGCGTGAGGCCATCTCAGTCCAGGGCTCCTTGCTGTCGCGATCCTTGACCAGCTCGATGCCGATCATCAACCCCTTGCCGCGCACGTCTCCAACCGACGGCAGCGTCTGCTGCGCATCGCGCAGCTGTGCAAGCGTCAGCTCACCAAGCGCGGCGGCGTGGGCGGCGAGGTCGACCTCCTGCATGAACTCGATCGCCGCGTGCCCGGCCGCCATCGCCACCTGGTGGCCGCGGAAGGTGCCGATGTGCGCGCCTTGCTTCCACGTGTCGAGCGTCACGTCGTAGGCAACGCAGGAGAGCGGATAGCCGATGCCGCCGAGCGCCTTGGACAGCGTCATCGCGTCCGGCGTGACGCCGTCGTGCTCGCAGGCAAACATCTTGCCGGTGCGCGCAAAGCCGGTTTGGATCTCGTCGCAGATCAGGGGCACGTCGTGATCGTGGGTGATGCGACGAATCTCTGTGAGATATCCATCTGGCGGCACGATAGTGCCGCCCTCCCCCTGAATCGGCTCGATCAGGACGGCGGCCGGGGTGGGCACGCCGGCATGCGGATCTGACAGGGTCGTCTCAAGCAGCTTGGCGCAGGCCATCTCGCAGGAGTCGGGCCGCAGGCCCAGCGGGCAGCGGTAGCAATAGGGGTAAGGCATGAAATGCACCGGCGTCGTCGTCGGCCCGCCGAATGACGTGTCGCTGGTGAGCGACAGCGCTTCCTTGGTCATGCCGTGGTAGGACCCTTGGAAGGCGATCACCGCCTCGCGCCCAGTGTGCGCCCGTGTCAGCTTCAGCGCCGACTCGATCGCGTCTGAGCCGGTCGGCCCGCCAAAGTGAAAGCGGGCACGCTCGCGTAGACGGCCGGGCATCAGCTCGCGCAGCTTGCGCATCAGTCGCAGCTTCGGCGTGGTTGGGAAGTCGAGCGCGTGCACGAGCTTGCCCTCCTGCTCGCGCGCGGCGGCCAGCGCGGCGGGATGGGAGTGGCCAACGTTGAGCACGCCCGCTCCGCCGAAGAAGTCGATGAAGGTGTTGCCGTCGGCGTCGCGCATCGTCGCGCCGCGCCCTTCCTCGATCGCCACCGGCACGCTGCGGGGATAGGAGCGGGCGGCTGACTCAAGCTCGTCCTGCTCGGCGAGCATCGCCTGTGAACGCGCCCCCGGCACCTCGCCGTCGATCTGCGGCGCCGGCTGGAAGTGCAACTGCTCGAAGTTGTGCTCAGCAGCGGTCATGGCTCAGGTCTGTGGCGACTATAGCCCGACGTAGGCGGCTGGGCCTACTCCGCGGCCGCCGGGGCTCGCTGCAGCTCGCGCATGACCGGGAACGGCGCCACCTCGCGCAGCGTCTCGTGCCCCGTCAGCAGCATCAGCAGCCGGTCGACGCCCATGCCGCCGCTGGCCGACGGGGCCAGGCCGTACTCCAGCGCGCGCACGTACTCCTCGTCGTGGGGATGTGGTGCGTCGTCGTCATCGGCCCTGCGTTCCTTGCGTTGCGCCACGAACCGCTCCCACTGCTCGATCGGGTCGGTTACCTCCGAGTCGCCGCTGACCAGCTCGATCCCGCCGATGACGGCGTCGAAGTGCTCGGCCAGGCGGCCGTCATCGGCGTGAGCCTTGGTGATCGGAAACGAGTCCAGCGGAAAGTCGTAGACCATCGTCGGCTGGTTGAGCGTCGGCTCGATCAGCTTTGAGTAGACGCTTTGCACCACCTGCGCCCAGTTGGCTTCGGGATGCACGCGGTCGTCCAGCAGCGCGGCGAGCTGATCGCGCGTGGCGGCGAGGAAGTCGACGCCTGTGACGCGCTGGATCTCCGTCCTCATCGTGGTCTTCTGCCAGGGCTTGGCCAGGTCGATTTGCTCGCCGCCGCGTTCGATCAGGGTCGTTCCAAGCACGCGCTTGGCGACGTAAGCAACCATCTCTTCGGTGAAAGCCGCCACGGCGGTGTGGTCGGCGTAGCTTTGCAGCCACTCAAGCATCGTGAACTCGGGCGAATGGCGGTAGGAGATCCCCTCGTTGCGAAAGCACTTGCCAAGGTCGTAGACGTTCTCCAGCCCGCCGATCAGGCAGCGGTTCAGATACAGCTCGACGGAGATGCGCAGAGACATTTCTTGGTCTAGCGCGTTGTGGTGGGTGAGGAACGGTCGCGCCGAGGCGCCGCCGGCCAAGGCCTGCAGCACGGGGGTTTCGACCTCTATGAACCCCTTCTCAGCCAGGAACGCACGCAGCGCGTCGATCGTCTTGGAACGGGTCAGGAACAGCTCGCGCGTGCTTTCGTTGGCAAGCAGGTCGAGCTCGCGATAGCGATAGCGGGTGCCGGTGTCGCCAAGCCCGTGGTACTTGGCCGGCGGCGGCCGCAGCGCCTTGGTCAGCAGTGTGCAGCTGTGTGCGGCCAGCGCCAGCTGACCGCGCTGGGTGACATAGATCGGCCCCTGTGCTTCGACGATGTCGCCGACGTCGAGGTCGAGGATCCGCTCGTAGTCGCGCTCGCCGAGCGTGTCTTGACGCACGGCCAGTTGGATCTGCCCGGATGAGTCGCGCAGGTCGACGAAGGCGGTCTTGCCGTGCCCGCGGCGGGCGATGATCCGGCCCGCCAGGCGATATTCGTGCTCGGAGTGCTCCCCGGCCTTCAGCGCCGACGGGTCGTGGCGCTCGTGCAGCCTTGCGATCGGCGTACGCGGCTCGCCGCCGATGTGCGGAAACGGCTCAATCCCCTCGGCGCGCAGGCGCTGTGCCTTGGCGATTCGCTCATGAGTGGCGGCATCTTCAAGCGCGTCATCGAACATCCTGGATCACACCGGGAAGGTACCATCGAGCTGCGTAGGAGCTGTTTGTGCCTCCTGGAGCCTGTTGCGTTTTCGACGTGGTGTTTCTGTAGTCGAGCCTGGATGATGCCCGGGTGCGACGCACCAAAGATCCAGAGATCGACGAGCAGGTACGCGAGTTCGGCGAGCGCATGCGCGCCGCGCGCACGGCGGCCGGTCTCTCGCAGGTGGCGCTGTCAGAGGCCACGGGCCTCGATCGTGCCGCGATCAGCTTCCTGGAGCGGGCCGAGCGCAGCCCGGATCTGTCGACGCTCGTGCGCGTGGCGGAGTCGCTGGGCCTGACGCCTTCGCAGCTGCTGGACGGGATCGGCTCTGGCTCTGGCTTGTTTGAGCCACCCAGCTATCGCGGGGTTGCCAGCTCGCCCGAGGCCCGGCTCGGGGTGAACCTGCGCGCCGCCCGGCACGCTGCCGAGCTCTCTCAGGAAACACTCGGTTTTGAAGCCGAGGTGGATCGTGCCGCGATCAGCGTCTACGAGCGGGGTGGCCGCGGTCCCAACCTGCGCACGATCCTCAAGCTCTCACGGGCCTTGGGCCTGCGTTCGGCGGCGCTGCTTCAGGGCGTTCGCTGAGCTTCAGAAGCTCAACTGCGCGGCCCTGATCGCGGCACGGGTGGCGCGAAAGCTCTCGCCGTCGCCCCTCACAAGCCGATCGCTCATGAGGATCCGAAGAGCCTTGTCGATTTCCTCGCTTTCGCGGGCGTCCTCGGGCCGTCGCTCGCAGGCCAGGGCGATCTGCTCGTGCGTCAGCGGTCCTCCGTCGGCCTCGACAAGGGTCTCCAGCACGACCGCCGCGAGCAGGTCGAGCTTGGTCAAGCATGGTTGTGTTTTTGCCACATCCTGAAACTACACGACGGGTTTGGCTCGCCGCGTTCAGGCTTCTGACAATCCGTCTACGCAGCGGTATGCGACATTCAACAGGTCGTGTTTGTCCCGCTTGGCTTGCACGTGCCCCAGGCGGTGCGGTAGTAGGTCGGCGTGCCGGCGTTGCCCGCCTTCAGGGTCTTGAGTTCTTCGCTCCATTCGAGGATGCCGCTGCCGTTTTCCATATGCACCTTGGCCCCGACGACGCCGCCGACGAAGATGGTTCCGCCGTTGATGTTGACTTCGGCTTCGGGCGCGAAGATGGCGGCTTCCAGTTTGGAGCCGTTTTCCAGTTTGAACTTGCCCTTCCCGTACATCTCGATCAACAGCGACGTCGGCAGTTTCGAGAGATTTTCCACTTTAGAGTTGCCGAGGATTTCAAAGTTGCCGCTGCCGGCCGGGCATTTGCTGCTTTTGTCTTCGGGGGAGTCGATGAAGATTTCGGTTTTGACACCGGCGGCGATGATCAGTTTCGCGGCGTTTTCCAGCTTGACGTTGCAGAAGTAGTATTTGGATCCACTGAGCGTCAACTTCGGTTCTGACTGCAGCAGCAGCGTGTAGTTGGGCGAGCCGCTGTACTGGATCGCGTTTCTGGTGTTTTCGTACTGTTCGTCCTGCTTGCTGGAGATGCGGCTGTCTTCGTTGCTTGCCGCGGTGGCGTGGTTGGTCGGCAGCGAGTAGACGAAGTTTTCTTTCTCCGTCACTTCGCCCCCTTCGACTTTGACGCCGGATTTGACCCGTTCGCTGCCGACGGCAGGCTTGAAGCTGCCGCTCGGCCCGATCTCATAGCCCTTGGGGAAGCTGGCGCTGCCTTCGGCGATGATTTTGCCGTTGCTGGCGGCGATCCCCTTGATCGCCACGCTGCCGCTGACCTTCAGTTCTTCGAGGCCGACGATGCCGGCCACGGTGAACAGGCTGGTGGACGCCTGCAGGGCGGCGACGCGCGCCTGCAGGCGCTGTTTGGTGGCGCTGCCGGTTTTTTCGTTGACGATGCCTTCGGCGGTGATGCAGCGCTGCAGCAGCTGTGAGGAGCCGGACAGCGCTTCGCCGACGCAGGTGCCGGTGGCTGTGGCGTTGGTCATCCAATACTTGTAAGAGGTGTTGTTGCCGATTTCTTCTTTGCCTTCGCAGTATTCGTGTTCTTCGGCCGTGGAGGTTGAGCCGACGCACAGTTTTTCGCCCGGGCCGACCATGTTCAGGCGATAGGTGGCCGCGCGCAGCCCCGCTTCGGCGGCCTCCAGCGCCGTCTTCTGGCTTTCATCGTGGCTGGTCGAGCGGCTGGTGCTCACCGAGACCGACACGGCGGCGACGGAGAGCATGCCGAGCACGAACAGGGAGAGCACCGCGACGGTCATCGCGAAGCCGTCCTGGCGGCGCAGCCTGGCTGGTGTTGTAGTGGTGAGCGATCGTAGCGTCGTTATGTTGGAGAGCATCCGCGTCATTCCGTGTTGAGCTGGACGTAGGAGTTATCGCCTTCGGTTTCGACCGTTTTTTCTTCGACGGTTGTCGTGCCGGCGGCGACGTCATAGGCGATTGCGATGTTGCCGGTCGAGGATTTCGCCTCCCACACACGCAGGCCGATGCGGTTTTTGGCTGGGATCGTCGCTTTGCCGTATTCGAACACGAATGAGATCTGCGTCATCGAGGTGGGCCAGCTCGTTGGCGTATAGGAGCCATAGCCGAGCTTGGTTGGGGTTTCCTTTACCAGGTTTTCGATTTTTTCAGGAACGTTGTAGACGGCTACGCAAAGTGTCACCGTCTGTGTTTCTTTGCGAAGCGTCTGTGTGTACAGCGACAGCCCGCCAACGCCTGTGAGCTTGGCTTCGGCCGCAAGCGGCGCCGTGACCCACAGCTCGCCCTTGGCGTTTTCTGTGCTCGTCGGCGTCCCCGAGCATTCGGCATCCGGTTTGAGCAGCCGGCCGCCTTCGTATTCGGTTGGGGTGGTGCCGAGGTCGGTCGAGTAGTTGTAGAGCGTCGTCGCGGTTGGCGCGTTGGCGTCCATCAGGTCCGGCGTCGGGCAGGCGGCGGTGGTTTTGCTGGACGTGCAGGTCGCTTCCGCGGGCGCTACAGTCGCGTGCACGGCGTGATTGGCGGTTGGCGCTTTGAGCGTTTCCGCGGCGGCTGAGTCGTGCAGCTCCCAGGTTTGCGTTTTGCCTTTGTCGATCCCGATCAGGCATTCTTTTACCGGCGTGCCACACTTGATTTCGGGATTTTCGACCGGGTTGGCATTGCCGTTGGTGGAGGTGCCTTCCGGTACGGCTTTCGGGTTGGGCACGGCTTGTGAGATCCACACGGGGGTTACCGTGTGGGTTCCGCTGGACACTGTCAGCGTTACCGCAACAGTTATGCGCTTATAGGTTTCGCTACTGCACAGTTTTTCTTTTTCTTTGCAGACCTTGTCGACGTGCCAGGTAACGAAGTCGTACACGCTGCCTTTGAGCTTGCCGTTGACCCAGTTGCAGGAGCCGACCGGCGTTTCTTCGCAGGACTTGCTTGGCGTCCCTTCTACCACCCCGCTCGTTGCGTTGACGGCCATCCGCTCTTCTTCTTTGCCGGCTTCGCGCGTCCAGTCAAGGCAGCCTTCGCCTTTTTCTTCACTGCATTTGTAGCCGCTGCCGTCGAAGTAGTAGTCGGGGTTGGTCGTTTCGGTGGAGTGGGTGGGGGACGCCTTCATCGCAAGTTCGCTGAATGTGAGCGCCTGCAGTCGCTCGACCTCGCGTTGGGCCAGATGGCTCATCGTCGCGCGCCGTTCGGCCACGAGCGTGAGCTTGCGCGAGGCCGAATAGCCGGCTACGACCGAGAGCACGCCGACGACCAACACGAAGGTGGCGATGATCACCTCGACCAGCGTGAACCCCTGCTGTGAGCGCAGGCGACTCATGTGCCGATCGCCGTGTTGCGGATGTAGGCGCCGTTTTCAAGCACGATCTGGTGTTGGTGGGTCTTGGCGCCGGCCAGCTTCAGCGTGCCCGAGGAGGGCAGCACGGCCTTGATCGTGACGAGGTCGGGGGCGACCGAGCTTGGCGTGTATTCGACGAAGATCGGGTCTTCTTTGCCGTTGGGCTGGTCGGCGGAGGTGCCGTTGAGCACGTCCTTGACGATCACCTGCCCTTTGCTGGGAAGCGCGGAGCCGACTTCGGCCGACTTGCGCACGCACTGCTTGAATTCGGTGCCGGTCTGTTTTTCTTCGCAGTTGTAGTTGATCTCATAGTCTTTGCCGCCGATCGCGGCGTAGAAGTCGATCGAGTAGGAGCTGTCGTTGCGGATCGAGTAGGCCGTGCGCATCTCGCTGGTCATGCGCGCCAGCCCGGTGCGGCCTTCCTGAACCACGAGCGCCCATTCTTGGTCGCGCAGCTGCGTGCGCTGCCCGGTCTCCAGGGCGCTGAAGGTCGCTGTCGTGACCAGTAGGCCAAGTGCCGAGGCGATCGTCATCTCGATCAGCGTGAAGCCGCCTTGCTCGCGCAGCCGCGCGGAGGCCTTCTGAAAGATTGTGCGAAATGTTACGAGCATCTGCGCATACCGGTCACACGTGGTGTCGGCAGCGCGCTGTCGGCGCTTGAGCGGGTTTGCCCGCGGCTACGAGCTGTGTTTGCGCCGTGCGGCTACTGGTTCAGCGCGAGCACTTCGAGCAGCTTGTTCCACTGGTCCTGCCCGTGCACGAATTCCAGTTCTTCAAAGCGACGGTTCAGGCGTTCGTCGCCGGCAGCCAGGGCAACGTCGCCGCCGCTCAAGGACGGCGCCAGCAGGTGGCGTGGGATCTGGTCGATTTCGATCGCTTCGACGTGCTTGGCGAAGCTGTCGACGTCAGAGGGAACGGCGTTGTAGCCGCCGGCGGCCCACGTGCGCACGTCGCCGCACAGGTCGGGGGTGGCGAGCGTGACCATTTCGTGCAGGGACCTGGTCAGCTTGCGTGCGGCGCGGGTGGTGGCGCCGTTGCTCCAGCTGAGATGACCGACCTTGGCGATGAAGCTGTGCACCGGGCCGGCGTTGGCGCGATAGCCAACCGACCAAAGCGCCCCCGCGACCTCCAGGCTGAGCTTCTGCTCTTCTTCGCTCTGCGGCGAGCCGGCGCCGACGTGCAAGCATTCGCCGCGGTAGCGCGCGTCGAGTTTGGCGATGCCGGCTTCCACCGCCGACCATTTGCTGACTGTCGCCTGCAGCACGGCGTGGTCGGCCAGCAGGTAGGCGTGGGTGGCGGCGACGTCGCGCGAGGAGGCCGCCGTTGCGTTTGAGCTGGGCACGAGCGCGACCGCGACCAGCATCAGAACAGCGATTGTCAAGCGTCCCCTCATCCCGCTCCGAGGGTATCGTATGGATGAGCGCCGCGCGCCAGGGGGACTGGTGTAACGGTAACATGGGGGTCTCCAAAACCCTTGCTCGAGGTTCGATTCCTCGGTCCCCCGCTTGACAGCCCTTCGGAGGAGAATCGGATGAGCTCACTTCCCGTTGAGGGCTACCGGCTCGCGGGCATCTCCGCCAAGGCCTACGAGCATCCCGCGGACCGCGCCGCGACGGCGGCTCTGAAGGCGATTCCCTATCTCGACGTGGTCGTGCGCAAGCTGATCGAGCTTGGCTACGAGCGCGCTCTGCGCCAAGCCTACCTTGGCTCCTCGGTGCGCCTTGGCGAGGATCAGCTGGCCGACGTTTACATGGCGCACCTGCGCGCCTACGCGACGCTCGACCTGGAGCCGGTGCCGGACCTGTACCTGACGCAGATGCCGCTTGCCAACGCGATCACGATCGGCTCCGGCCGTCCGATCGTGGTCGTTCAGTCAGGGCTGGTGCAGCTGCTTGACGTCGAGCAGTTGCGCGCGGTGTTCGCGCACGAGGCGGGCCACGTGCTCTCAGACCACGTGCTCTACCGCACCGCGCTCGTGATCCTGCTGCGATTGACCGCGGTTCCCGGCATGCCGTTGCCGCTGCTGCCGGTGCGCACGGCGCTGATGGAGTGGTTCAGGGCCTCAGAGCTGAGCTGCGACCGAGCGGCGGCGCTGGTCACGCGCGACCCGCTTGCCGTCTGTCGCACGCTGATGGTGGTTGCCGCCGGAGCGGAGGCGGAGCGGCTCGACTTGGACGTGTTCATGCGCCAGGGCATCGATTACCGCGAGGGGGGCTCGGGCCTGGAGCGCCTGTCACGGCTGCTGCTGGACCTCGGCATCACCCATCCGATGCCGGTGCGACGCGTGCACGAGCTGATGGAGTGGGTCAAGGGCGGCGACTACGATCGCATCGTCGCGGGCGACTACACCACCCGCGAGCAGCCGGTGCACCCGCGCGAGGAGGCAGGCGACGCCGTCGCTCACTACTCCGAGCGCTTCCGAGAGATGTTCCGCGAGGCGGGAGACTCGGTGCGTGCGGCCGGCGAGTCGCTCGGCGACGCCGGCCGCCAACTGAGCGACTGGCTGCGCGGCGAGCGTGACGACTAGCGTCTTTCATGTCGAGCTGCGGCAGTTCCCGCACAACTTCTGCCGCTTCAACTTGAGCGAGCCGGAGCTGCACGCGAATGTGCTCGATCGTTGGTCCAGGGGTGAGCAATTCGAGCTGGGCGAGCGGCGCTGGGATCCACGTCAGGCGAGCCTGACCGTGATCGAAGGCCCCCGCCTGTCGATGCACGAGCTTGCGATGGGACGGGGCTGGCGCAACGCCACACGTGGGGGTGAGGATGTGACCGAGCGGATGCTCGGCGCCGATTTGGCAGCACTGAGGCCTGCCACGGATGGCAAACGCGCTGATGGCAATCGCGCGGGAGCGCCCGGCGCTTCGCTGGGCGCCGGCATCGTGGCACTGCTCGGCGAGGATCCGCTGCCGTTGCTGCAGGCTTGGCAGCTGGCGCTGGAACGCCACCCCGATCGGCCTCCCAGCGAGTGCCTGGCGTTGGCCGAAGACCTGCTCAGGCGCTAGGCGATCGCTAGACTCAGCCCCCAGCTTGGTGGGCGTAGCTCAGTTGGTAGAGCTCCGGGTTGTGGTCTCGGCGGTCGCGGGTTCGAATCCCGTCGCTCACCTCTCGCGCGACTGTCCGTGCGCTTCGTGAAAAGCCGGGGTCGGAGACATCCTCGCGCCGAGATTCAGCGTCGTTGCTGACCCGCGTCCCGACGCATTTGCACAGGCCGCGATCGATCGTCAGATTCGCCCGTGGAATCTCGCGGAACCGGGGGAGCAGTGACGAGCCAGGCTCCTGCGCGGCGCCGTTGCCGGCAGATGAGTAGGAGACACGGCTCGACCTGAGACGCTCGACGTATGAACCTCTGCCATGCGGGTCGTGCCGATGTCAGCGCAAACAGACACATCAGAGCAGATGGCTTCGATCACACCCATGCGCTCGACCATCCGCCGGGCCAAGCGCGGCATGCCGCGCGGCCACGTCAGCGAGATCCAGCGAGCGCGCATGCTCAGCGCGGCCGTGGACGCGATCAAGGAGAGCGGCTACACCCAGCTGACCGTCGCTCAAGTGATTGCCCGCGCCAAAGTCTCGCGCAAGACCTTCTATGACCTGTTCGAGGATCGCGAGGACTGCTTCCTGGCGGTGTTTGAAGTCACGCTTGCACAGCTCAGCACACGCGTAGCGTCGGCTTACCGGGCCGAGAGCAGCTGGCGCGATGGAGTGCGAGCGGGCCTGGCGGCGCTGCTGTGGTCGATCGACGAAGACCCGGAGCTGGCACGCCTGTGCGTTGTCGACGCGCTCGGTGGCGGTCCGCACGTGCTGGCGGCGCGCGCACAGACGATCGCCGTGCTGCGCGAGACGATCGACCTCGCTCGTCAGTCCGACGCTAAGAACGGCCCCCCCGCGGTAACGGCCGAAGGGGTGGTCGGGGCTGTGCTTGCCGTCCTTCACGCACGCCTGCTCGAACGCTCGACCGACCCCTACGTTTCTTTGCACGGCTCGCTCATGAGCATGATCGTGCTGCCGTATCTCGGTGCTCGTGCGGCAAGCGTCGAACTGCAGCGCGAGCCGCCACGCACACCTATACGTGCCATGGGCGAGCGATCCGTAGCCGCTGATCCGATGGCGGGTCTGGACATGCGACTGACCTACCGCACCGTCCGCGTGTTGAGTGCGATCCGCGAGCGCCCAAGCGCCAGCAATAGAGAGGTTGCCGACGGTGCGGGCATCGTCGATCAGGGCCAGATCTCCAAGTTGCTCGCGCGCCTGGAGGGTCTTGGCCTGATCGAGAACGTCGACCGCGTGCAGGGCAAGGGCGCTCCCAATGAATGGTGCCTGACCGAGCGCGGCCGACGCGTGGAGCAGGCGACGCGTCCGATCTGAACGCGTCCCGTTTTGTGCGCCTCGTCGGAGAAGACCGACGATGGCGTGGCTACTTGCAGCGTGGATATCGAACATGGCTGCTGCGACGTGGACGGCCTGCCTGCTTGTCGTGTGCTCGGTCGCGACGATCGCGCTCGTGCTTGTGCGCACCTATGTGCGAAGGCGTCGTCGCTACCGCCGCGTGCGCGTGTTGCCCTATCGCGGTGACGACCCCAGGCTGGAGCAGGTGGTGCACAGCCTTGATGCGCTGCACCGCAGCCTGCAGCGGCGTTGGTGGCGACGCTTGCTCTGCGGCCAGCCGTCGATCGCCTTGGAGGTCCACTGCGACCGTCGCGCGTGGCTCGGGCTGACGTTTCCAGAGGGCTTGGAATCCCAGGTGCAGGCGGCGCTACGCGATGCTTACCCGAGCTGCCGCCTGGTCGCCGCGCCGGCTGTGCTCGGAGCGGCGCCATACGTGCTGCGCGTCAAGAAGCACCCCCCATTCACACGTCGCGCCAAGCGCCTCGACCGCTTTGAGCACGAGCGCTCGCCCACGGTCAACGGCCTGATCACGACGATCGCTTCGTGCTGCCAACCGGCGTTCCTGCAGTTGGCGCTGACGCCGGCGCCGTCCCTGTTTGAGTCTCACGCCAAGCGTGCCTACAAGCGCCACGAGAACCACTTGACACGAGCGCGCAAGCTGCGTCTGCCCCCGCTTGACCCTTCGCTTGTCGAGCAGGCGGAGCTGGTAGGCGGCTTGGAGGTCCAGCACCGTCCGCTGTTCTTCGCCGACATTCGCATCGTGGCGCCCAGGCGCGCGGTATGTGAGCGGATCGCCGCACAGTTGCGTGCGGGTGGCGCGGAGAATCGCTTGGTCGAACGCGGCACTGGGATTCGCCACGGTTGCTTTGGGCTTTACAGCGGTCGCGTCCTACGCGGCGAGGGCAACCCGGTCCCGGCATTCCGCAAGGGGGTGCTGGCGACGGCCGAGCTTGCCTGCATCTGGCACATGCCTTCGCTGGACTATGCGACCGTGCCATTTGAGCGCTCCTCGGTTCCAGTGGCGCCGGCGCCCCCGGCGATTATGCGTACGTCCACGGCAGCTGGCACGCTGCGCGACTGTTTCGGGCCTGTGTCGATACACCCGGGCATGCGTCGACAGAACACTGCCGTGCCCGGAACGGTCGAGCAGGGCAAGTCCAGCTATCTGGTTGCAACCGTGGCCGAGGACCTGCGCCGCGAGCGCTGCGCCGTGATCGTGTTCGACCCGAAGGGCGACGCTGCCGATGCGGCTGTGGGCATCGTCCCCGAGCAGCGGACCTGCACGCTGCTGGACTTCGCCCACCCGACCTGCGGCTTCGATCCACTTGCGGTGGACGCACCGGCTGACACGATCGCCGACTACGTCGTCGGCGCGCTGAAGAACTTGTTCGATCAAGGTGACATCAAGGCCTCATCGGACCGCTATCTGCGCAACGCGATCATCGCCGTGCTCGCCTATGACCGCACCAGCAGCCTGTGGGACGCTGCGCGGCTGCTGTCGGTCGGGGAGGACGGATACGCCTACCGCTCGAAGGTGGCGGCACGCCTGCGCACTCAGCCCGAGCTCAAGGAGATCAGCGAGTTTTTCGCCGGCGAGCTAGCGGCGCAGCTCGCCGACGCTCGCGGCAGCACGACCGCCAAGCTCGATGCTCCCGTGAACAAGCTCGCACGTCTGCTCAACTCGCCTTCGATCAAGCGCGTGCTGCTCAACGGCTCGCTGCGCATCGACTTCGACCGAATCATCGAACGCTGCGAGGTGCTTGTCGTAAAGGGCGCGCTCGGCAGCATGGGCGCCGGCAACACCAGCGTGCTGATGCAACTGCTGGTCGGCATGCTCGACGCCTCGCTGGCACGCCGTCAAGACGGTCGCGCCAGCGGCGAGCCGGTGGCTGTAGCGCTGAAGATTGACGAGGCGCCACTGGTTATCAATCGTGGCTTTGCCGAGACGATGGCGCTCAAGCGCTCCGCCGGCCTGGAGACGGTGGCCTGCTGGCAGACCGACTCGCAGTGGCTCGATCGCGACCTGCGCAGCCAGCTGGACGCGCTGTTTGCGCACCGCGTCTACTTCGCGACTGCATCGGTCGAAGACGCGCGTAACGCCGCCACCCTGCTGATGGCTTCCTTCTCCGACGTTGTGCGCCCAGACCTCGGCAAGCTGGCGGCGCTCGGTCGTCCCGACGTGCGCCTGCACCTGCCTCGCCATCATGCGATCGCAAGTTGGGTGACGCCCGGCGGCCGCCAGGCTGCGTTCGTCGCACAAACGCTGCCAATGGCTGTCGATCGCGAGCGTCTGGCCCATCACGTTCGCCAACAGAGCCGGCGTGGCGGGCGCTACCTTGAGGACCTCAGCCAGCCGCACTGGCAGCAGGTGGCAGCGGATGCCCTCGCAAAGACGCCGAAGGGCCCTGCGGCCCCCGCGGGCGAGTCGCGAGTCTCCGTGCGCGAGCCGCGGGCCTCCGTGCGCTCCGAGGGGGCCTATCGCGAGCTCGCTGACCTGACGGACTCGCACAGCGTCCGCTGGAGCAAGCCTGTGCTTGAGCCAAAGGCGCTTGAGCCCGAGCCGCTCGACCTGGAGGTGCTCGGCCTGCTCGACTCGATGCGTCATCTACTCTCAAGCCAGCTGCACCGGCGCCTGAGCCCCGACCGGGCCGCGACCACTACTCAGCGGCGGCTGAAGCGTCTCGCCGACGCCGGCTTGGTTCTCCGCTTTCAGTTTCACCGCCGCGACGGTGGCGGCACGCCGATGTGCTACTCGTTGAGCCCGGCTGGGCGCGAGCTGTGCGCTCGCCATCGCGACGCTGCGACGAGCCCGCAGGTCGGCGAGGAAGGGCAGCCGCCGACAGAGCGGCAGTCGCGAGGCTGGTCTGAGCAGAGCTCGTTGGAGCAGGCTCTTCACGACGTGCGCGCGGCCGCGTGGGCGTTCGCGCTGGAGGGGGCGCTGGGCGCAGGTCCGCTGGCTATCTCGGGTCCGCTGCGCTCGGCGATAGTGCCGCCATCGCGTGCGACGCCAGAGGGTCGGCGCATGCTGGCGTTGGCGGATCTGAGCCTCCCCGGCGGGCGCATCGCGCACGACTTCCTGCGCAGCGTCAGCGAGCGTGAGCGTGTCGAGGTCGAGCGCTTTCAGAGTGTGCGCCCGGATCTGACCGTGTCGAACGGCAAAGCTCGCGAGCTGCTGGTCGAGCTTGACGACAGGCTGCCGCGGGGCGAGCGGGCAGCCAAGATCGAGCGCTACGACCACTTCCTGACCGGCTGGTCCGCGCAGCTTGCCCGCTATGGCAGCCGCCCGTTGCCGCGCGTTGTGTTCGTCTGCCGCGACGGCGCTCGCGCCCGCGCCTGTGCGCGCGCGGCCGACAGCGTGATCACGGCCGCACGTGCGTACGCCGGCGAGTATCCAGCGGGCTGGCAGCACGTGGGTAGGGAGCTGATCCTGTTTGCGGCTGAGCGCGACGTCTACGAGGCGTCGCTACGAGCTTGGCGCGTCCCGGCGCTGCCGCCCGAGGTACGTGCTCAGGCGGGCGGCGCCGGCGAGCGTGAGCCGCTGCTGAGGGCGTGCGAGATCGCGCTTGAGGCATAGGGAGGGCCATCAATAGGAAACAAATTGATGGAATTCTCCAGAGAGATTTGACACTTCGACGGGCCTTGTGCATGATCGGACGGTCGTCACGCGCGGGCGGCATGGCCACACCAGCGGGGCGTCCTGCGGACTAGCGTCCCGGTGTGCGACCAACCCTCACCGAGGGCCTCTGCGGCCCTCTCCGGGGGTCGGCTGGGCGCGACTGTCAGAGCCAGTGAGAGGCCTCTTGGCTCCGGTCGCTGCCCCGGTCGGCCCTCGCCTGCCGAGCCTACGTTCGTTCGGCTCGGCAGGTTTCAGCGGCGAGCCGGCTTACGCGTGGAGGACTGCTTCGCCGCTCGGTGTCCGCGTCCATCTCGCGAGTCTGGCTGCATCCCCCGCAACAGCAAGCCGGGCGCAACGTCAAGCTTGAGCGCGAGCTTCAACACCGTGCGTAGGTTCGGTTGGCGAACCCCGTTCTCGTACACGCTGATTGCCGCGCGGTCGACTTTTGCGTCCAGCGCGAGTCGCTCCTGCGAAATGCCGGCACGCTGACGTGCCCATCTAAGGTTCGCGCCGAAGCCGCTCGGCTCCGGCCCATTTCGGGGAGTACGCGCACTGGAGCCGCTGCCGACGCCCCGCAACAGATCGGCTGGTGCCGTGGCAAGCGCCGCGCAGACGCGCAGCAGAGTTGGCATGTCCGGTGAGCGCTCGCCGCACTCAAGGCGGCTGATCGCCGCGCGGTCAAGTGGGGCCGCGTCCGACAGTTGCGCTTGTGTCAAGCCCGCGCGTCCGCGCGCCTCGCGCAGATTGCGCCCAAACGCCCGGATCTGCTCGGCAATCTCGATTCCGTCGGCACCAACCATGCCCCCATCATTCACAGCTGACTACAAAAGAGCGACTGAATTAACACCACAATTCGCCCGCTCTCGCTTGACAGCCGCCGTGGCCGGCTTAGCCTACGCTCAAGCTCGCAAACGGACGCAATGCCACCTCACAGGCAAGATCGCGCACACCGACAAGTTCCCGTGCCCGCTCGCTGGAGACGTATACGAAGCAAAGCTCCAGCACGGCACTGGCGGTCGCCTCGGCGGCAACGGTCCGCCAGGGTGCGCTGTCGGCGTCAGGCCCGATCCCCGGCTCAAGCATCGCCGAGTAGGCGATCAGGCCGTCGTGGGCGATCGCCGCGGCCTTCGCGCCTGTCGCCGGCGCGTCGATCAACGCCAAGTGCGCATAGGCGGGCTCGGAGGCGAGGAACTCAAGCAGCGTCGTGACCGCGGCCTGAACCGCGGCTTGCCACGGCTCATGAGCCTGGTAGGCACGCTCTACGATCGCCAAGGCCTTGCGATGGCCGATCTCATAAGCCACCAGCAGCGCGTCCTCCTTGCCGGAGAAGTGCTCATAGAACGCCTGCACCGATACCGCCGCCTCGCGCACGATGTCTGGGATCGTCGTCGCGGCATAGCTCTGTGCGGCGCCGAGGTTCGCCAGGGCATCCAGGATCCGCTCGCGCTGGCTGTGCACGACAAAGCTGCGCGAAACGTTGCCCTCGCCGCGCGGGAGCCCGCGGCGCTCAACCGTGCCCGCGCTCAGCGAAAGCGTTCCTGGCGCCCGTCCACCTATCGGTGGCTCGCGTGGCTCGGCGTTTTCCTCCATGTCTGTGTCCGGCAGCTCCTGCCATTGCGCATAGCAGCTCGCCCAACCCGACAGGGCGGCAGAGAGCTCCGCCACTACCGGCCGACGCGGACGGCGCACGCCGGCGCCCCGGCGTGCGCGTGCATAAAGCACACGCAGTATCGCCCCTATGACTGCTTGCGTCAGCAGGAGTGAGCTCGGCCGATCGTCAAGCTCCTCGACCAGCGGCTCCGCAAGCCGGTCGAGGAGCTGCTTGCGCCGGGCTACGCCGGCGGCGCCGGCCGCGGCAAGCTCGACGGTCACCAGTCGTAGGGCGGCGGGCGACTCGCAGCCGAGCGCCAACAGCTCGGCGACCAATGCGGAGATGACGTCGCCGTCGCCGTCCTTGGCGGCGGCGCAGGCGGCATTTACGCGTCGGCTCCAATCCGCGCCGATCTGCTCGCTGAGGGCCATGAAGCACGCGTCGCGGTCTTCGAACTGTTCGTAGAAGGTCTTGCGTGAGGCAGTTGCGCGGCCGATCACGTCGGCGACGACCGTGGGCGCGTACCCCTGCTCGCCAATGCAGTCGAGCATCGCGTCGAGCATGCGGCGGCGAGGCTCCTCGCCGGCCGGCTTGGGGCGTGACGCACGGACACCCGGACGTCGGGCGGACGGCGAGTTTGGACGGCGACCGTTAGGGGTGCTCACCTGGGCGCATTGTGACGTGTCGAGACCGTCAGTGCGAATCAACTATTTCCTGAGAGCCCGAGATCGGCTGCGAATGTGGCTCCCTTACGCTCGCGAGGTTGCCCCGCGAGCGATGTATTTGCCCGATGCTCGGCTGCAGTCGCCCCGGTGTTTGAGCAGCCGCAAAGGACGTTGCCTGCCGGCCGGAGCGACTCGTGACTGCACCTTTTGGGGCGCCGAGCCGCGCGAGTTCAGGCGATTCGGCCGGATCGGGCCAGGGCGACTTCAGCGACCGCTGCCCGGCTCACGTCGGGACGCCAGTCTTCGTGAAATCCCGCGGTACTCTGAGGACCCATCGTTTTTCATTCCATGTGCCTTCTGGTCGCCGCGCCGGCCGCTGACGACGAAAACGTATCGGAGACATAGCCAAGGTCTCACGCCAACCGCCTTCCTCCAAGGCGACGCAGGAGACACGGTCGCGGGTCATGAGCGATTTCCGGCCAAGGGGCGTGGCATCGGATCGCAAGCTTGGCAGTCTTCCGAGCCCCTTAAGGGGTCTCGGAGCAGGCTGTAGGCCGCGCTACCCGCCACCTCGCAGGTATTGACGGATCGGGCCGGCTCGCCTAGATGACGGTCTCCCCGTCGTCGCGATCGTCCGCGGCACCGAACAAAAGGAGCTCCCGATGAGCGTCGTCAGTCTGCCCCAGCACGACCATCGTCCCAGTCATCCCAGTCGTCGCGATCGCGACGACACACGATCCAGCCGTGCCGCGACAGGCCGCCCGCGCCAACGCAAGCCTCGTCGGGGAGATCGCTGTGCCCACTCCAGGCCTGCTCTTCTCGGTGCCTATTTCGACGCCTGTGGTCGCGGGCGAGAGCTGGTCGCCCTGACTGGTCGCGCCGGCTCTGTGCTGGTGATCGACCGTGACGCCGCAACGCTGCGCGACAGGCTCTTGCTGGCGCACCTGTCCGCCGACGAGCCGGCCGTCAACGTCGAGCTGGTGTGCCGTGACTATCTCTCCCGCGGCGAGCGCCCGCGCCCGCGCCGACTGCTTGCCGAGGATCTGCTGGCAGCCACGGTCGAGGAGGCACGCGAGCTTTCGGACGCCGCCGGCGAGGCTCCTGTGATCGATCTGAACGGGCAGCCAAACAGGCTTTGCCGGATGCAAGGCGCGGATGTGAGGCCGGAGCTGCGCTGGAGTCGTCCCCAACGTTCGCAAGCGAGCCAGCTGGAGCCAGTCAGCCTACGCGAGCTGGTTGGGACGCTCGAAAGCTATGAGCCGATGCGTAGCGTCACCGCCGCCGCGATCCGCTCTCATCGCCATGATCGCACCGTGTCGGTGCGTCACCTGCAGGGCGAGTACCGCAGGCTGTGCACGAGCCCTGTAGTGCTCAACAGGGCGCTGAGAGAGGCTGTGCTGCGAGCAACCGCGAGCGGAGAGCTGACCATGAGCGAGATCGCGCTGCGGTGCGGGATCGTCAAGCGCGACCGGCGCGGCGGGCATGGTGGCGAAACCAGCTGGCTGGCGCGGCGCGTCGGCCTGATGG
Source organism: Solirubrobacteraceae bacterium (assembly GCA_036279855.1). Classification (GTDB taxonomy): domain Bacteria; phylum Actinomycetota; class Thermoleophilia; order Solirubrobacterales; family Solirubrobacteraceae; genus Palsa-744. Next base: position 51,874 of record DASUIH010000026.1, read on the forward strand.
CAGAAGGGGGCGCCACGCACATCACCCCTTGGATCCACAGCGACGTGCTGGCGCTGATCGCCCGTGAGGGCCTGCGCATGAGCCCGCACGAAGTCGAAGTTCTCTGACCTGTCGGCGCGCCGGCCCCCGTGTCGGCGCCGAAGCACAAGCACCAACACCCGCGAAGGGCGGTGAGCGATGGCTCGCCGCCCTTTGTCATTTAACCCGCCGCGATGCCGGCGAGAAAGGAACAGCCATGCCTGTCCCGGATCAATACGTCTCAGCAGCGGTAGCAACAGCAACAACAGCACCGCCACTGCCACCGTTGTCGCCGCCGCTTGATTTGCTCGGCCAGCTCGGGCTGGGAGCTCTCGCCGGGTGTTCGCTGGCCGCTTTGCTGCGCCGCCGGCAACTGCACTGGAGCTGGGCTCTGCTCGTGCTCGTCGGCGCTCTGTCGTTGCGGCCGTTGCTGGCTGGATCGTTCGCGCCACTGGCCACAGCCGCGGTCGTCGCGCTCGTTCGCGCTCGCGGCCGTCACCGCGAGGACCTCGCTTGGGGTGGCGATCTGTACGAGCTCGCGCAAGCGCGCCGTGGACCGCTCCAGTGCGCCCGCACGGCGCTGTTTGCGTTGCTTGAGCGCCGCGGTGCCGGCTACAGCGGGCAGGTGCTCGGCGACGAGCTGGTGGCTGTCGGCCGTGACCGGCAAGCCCGGCTCATCAGCGTTCCGTTCAGCACGCGGGCCGGCCGTCACACGCTGATTGTCGGGGCGACCGGATCGGGCAAGACGGTCACTCAAACCTGGATCGTATGTCGTGCGATTGAAGCGGGCCTGAGTGCTGTCGTGATCGACCCGAAGGGCGACCCGCACATGCGGTCCGAACTGGCACAGAGCGCCCGTAGGGCCGGCCGTGAGCTGTTGTCGTGGACCCCCGGCGGACCGCACCCGTATAACCCGTTTGGCTACGGCACGCCAAGCGAGATCGCCGATCGAGTGCTTGCCGCCGAGCGCTTTACCGAGCCTCACTATCAGCGCCAGGCACAGCGCTATCTCGCTTTTGTCCTCAGAGCGCTGCAAGGCGCCGACGTGCCGGCGAGCTTGAGCGAGATCGTCCGCCGGCTGGAGCCGGAGTCGCTGCTTGAGCTGTGCGAGTTGCTGCCCGCGTCGCAGGCCGAGGCGACGGGCCGCTACCTGGAGACGCTCACTGCTCGCCAGCGCACCGACCTCAGCGGCGTGCGCGACCGGCTGGCGATCCTGGCCGAGTCAGATGTCGCGGCGTGGCTGGAGCCCGAGCAGGCAGGCCATGGCGCCTTCGACCTGCTGGGCGCGATCCGCCGGCGGGCGGTCGTTCACTTCGAGTTGCAGGCCGACTCGTGGCCGTTGCTGGCGCAGATGCTGGGAGTGGCGATCGTCGGCGACCTGCGCGCCGCGATGGCGGCGCTGCAGCGCTCTCCGGTTCCAGCCGTCGTGGCGATCGACGAGTTCGCGGCAATCGCGGCAGAGCAGGTGGCGCATCTGTTTGGCCGTGCGCGCTCGGCGGGCATCAACCTGCTGCTCGGCACCCAGGAGCTGTCCGACCTACGGGTCGAGGGCCGCGGTCAGCTGCGTGAGCAGGTGTTGGGCAACCTGTCGAGCGTAATCGCCCACCGGCAGGTCGTGTGCGAGTCGGCAGAGCTGGTCTCCAGGCTGGCAGGCTCGCGCGGAGCCTGGCGTACGGCACAGAGCCCTAGCGGCTGGACGCGCTCGCGTACGAGCGCGCCCGTGCTTTCAGCAGAGCGAGTCAGGTCGCTGCCCGTGGGACACGCGGCCGTGCTCGACTTGACGAGGGGCACCGCATGCGTGGCGGGCGTCTTCTCCGGGAGGGCGCGATGACCGTCTACGTCTCATCCATTGATGATGAGCGCCGCGAGTTGCTGCGTTGGACGGCGTCGCTCGGGGCGATCACGGCAGACGCGCTGGCGTTGCGCCGCGGTATCTCGCAGGCGTCCGCCCGCGGCCGGCTCGCAGCCGCGTGTCGTCGCGGCCAGCTGACTCGATCACAGCCGCTGAATGGCCGTCCGGCGCTGTTCACGCTCACCGTGAAGGGCGCTCACAGCATCGGCCTGATCGGGCTCAGGCGCTGTCAGGTCGCTGACGCCACAGCCGGTCATTCGATCGAGTGCGCGTGGGTGGCGGCGGCGCTGGAGCGCTGCTATCCCGATCGGCGAGTTCTGGGCGAGCGCGAGTTGCGTCTGATCGAGCGCGATCGCGGCCGCGCATTGGCAAGTGCGCGTCTGTTTGGCGCGTGCGCCGAGTCCGACCGCGTGCACCGTCCCGACCTGGTGTTGGTCTCCGCGGATCGCACCATGCGTCCTGTCGCCGTCGAGGTGGAGTTGTCGGTCAAGGCTCCGCGTCGATTGCGCGAGATATGCCGCGCCTGGAGGCGCTGCCGCGAGGTGGCGGGCGTGATCTATCTCGTCAACTCGCTGACGCGGGCACCGGTCTCCAGGGCGGTACGCGATGCGGGCGCCCAGGAGCGAATCGCGGTGTTGACACTGGATTTGCTGCGTGGAGGAGTGCCATCGGACGTGCCTGCGTGACGTGCCTGCGTGAGAATCGTCGCACGCGCGGGCTAGCTTGCCGTATGGGCGAGGCCATCCATGCAACAAGGAGAGCTGTCATGTCCTATTCGAGCATCAACCGTGTCGTCCTGATCGGTCGTCTGACCACCGATCCCGAATTGCGGGCGCTGCCTTCGGGCGACGCCGTCTGCGAGCTGCGTCTGGCCTGTAACGGGGTGCGCAAGGAGGGCGACGGCGAGTACGTGGAGAAGCCGAACTTCTTCAGCGTGATCGTCTATGGCGCTCAGGCGGAGCCGGTACACCGCTACACGAGCCGGGGCCGTCGCGTTGGCGTGGACGGCCGTCTGCAGTGGCGCGAGTGGGAGACCGCCGAGGGCCTCAAGCGCCAAACGGTAGAGGTCGTCGCCGGCAGCGTCCAGTTCCTGGACAGCCCCTCGGCCGAAGGCGGCTCGGATGAGCAGACGTCGTCCGGCTTCGACGGCGACGCGCAGGAGGCCGAGGGCAGCCGCGAGCTGGTCGGCGTTGGCGCTCACGACGACTTCGACTTCTGAGGCTGAGCCCGCGGGCGGGCGTGCTTGTTTGCACGCTCGCCCAGCTCTCGCGCTCGCGAGTTTGCGCCCGACGGCGCTTTTTTGTTTAAGGCTCGCTGCGCTGCGCCTCACCTCGCCTCACTCCGCCGGCCAGGTGGCGGTCAGCGTAAACTGCGCGACCGCGGTCTCGCCGGCGGGTCGTTTGGGCTTGCGCGAGGCTTTGGGGCACGCGTAGCGCGCCCCGTTCGCAAACTTCCACGCTCACAAGGAGCCCTTTCAGGTGCCAGTCAACACCAAAGCGATCGGCAAGAAATACGAGCCGACCACCTATGCCGTCGGTCGCGAGAAGATCAAGGAGTACGCACGCGCCGTCGGCGAGACCAATCCGGTTCATCTCGATCAGGGGGCAGCGCGCGCTGCCGGCCACGAGGATGTGGTCGCCCCGCCGATGTTCGCCGTCGTCTACAGCTCGCCGTCGGTGGCCCCGTCGCTGTTTGACCCCGAGGTCGAAATGAACTTCGCGATGATGGTCCACGGTGGCCAGGAGTTCCAGTGGGGCCCGCTCGTCGTCGCCGGCGACGAGATCACGACGACGGCCTCGGTCAAGGACATCTCTGAAAAGGACGGGCGCGGCTACTACGTGTTCGAGTCTGTGTCCGTCAACCAGCGCGGCGAAGAGGTCTGCCGTGGAACCTGGACGAACATCGTGCGAGGAGTCTGAGCGATGGCCGACAACGCATTCAACGTAGGCGAGGCGATACCCGAGGTTCGGGTCACGCCCGACAAGTACCTGACCGTCCGCTACGCGGGCGCCTCAGGCGACTTCAACCCGATCCACATCGACGAGGAGTTCGCCAAAGCCGTCGGCCTGCCGGGCCGGATTCTGCACGGCCTGTGGTCGATGGCGCAGGTCGCGCGCGCTCAGACAGAGGCGGCCGGAGGGCCGGCCGCGCTGAAGCGGCTGTCCGTCCAGTTCCGGGGCATGGGTGTGCCCGAGCAGGAGGTGCTGGTAACCGGGACGGTGCGCGAGGCTTCCGACGGGCGCGTGCTGATCGACACCGTTGCCGAGCAGGGCGGCAACCAGATCATCCGCAACGCTGAGGCCGAGCTGCAGCTCTAAGACTGCCTGTGCCCGCGCGCCGGTCGGCTGTGGCCGCGCCGGCGCGCCGGCTTGGGCGCTCGGGCCGGGCCTACAATCGAGCGATGCGCATCCTCACGCTACGACAGGAGCAGATCCTGCGCAAGGTGGTCGAGGAGCACCTGCAGACGGGTCAGCCCGTGGCGTCAAAGACGATCGCCGCCGACGCCGACCTGGACTGCGGTCCTTCGACCGTTCGCAACGAGCTTGCTCTGCTTGAGGAGCACGGCCTGCTCGCGCACCCGCACACCTCAGCCGGCCGCGTGCCCACAGATGCTGGCCATCGCTACGTCGTGGACCGGCTGCTCGGACCCGGCGGCGGCCCGGCACGGGCGCGACCGCTGGCGCTGTCGCTCGGTCGTCACGAGGTGGAGGAGGCGATGCGCGCTTGCAGCGTCGCGATATCGCGGGTGACGAGGCTGCTGGCGGTCGTCTCGGCGCCATCGATGAGCACGGCTACGATCCGCCACGTCGAGGTGCTGGCGCTGCAGCCGGAGCTGGTGATGGTGGTGGTCATCACCTCGACCGGGGGCGTCTCCAAGACGATCACGAGCTTCGACGCGGTTGTCGACTCTGGCCTGCTCGGCTGGGCCGGCGAATACTTGCGCGAGCGACTCGTCGGCTACGGCCTTGGCGCCCGGATGCTCTCAAAGCGCTTGGAAGACCCGAGCTTGGGGGCGAGCGAGCGAGCGTTCGTGGATCGTGTGGCGCCGGCTTTCGCCGGCCTGGCCGAGGAGTCGCAAGAGACGCTCTACTTCGACGGCGCCGCGCGGCTGCTGCGCGATGGACGGCTGCACGACCTGGGCGAGGTCAACGAGTTGATGGGCCTGCTTGAGCGCCGCGCCGCACTGCTCGGCGTCTTGCGCTCCGCGCTGGGTGAGAGCGACGTATACGTGCGCATCGGCCACGAGAACGAGCTGCCGGCGATGCGCTCGCTGGCGCTTGTCGCCGCCGGCTACGGGGTCGCTGCGCGCAAGCTCGGGGCGGTGTCGGTGATCGGGCCGGTGCACATGGACTACGGCGCGGCGATCGCCACTGTGCGCGAGGCCGCGCACGAGCTCTCGCGCTTCGTCGAAGACGCCTATGCCGCCTGATCGATGAGCGCCACCACTCCGCGTGACCCGTACGAGGTGCTCGGCGTCGCTCGCGACGCGGGCGAGCAGGAAGTAAAGAAGGCGTTTCGCCGGCTCGCGCGCGAACTGCACCCGGACGTCAACGCCCACGACCCGCAGGCCGAGGAGAAGTTCAAGCAGGCCGCGGAGGCTTACGAGATCCTCTCCGACCCCGAGCGGCGTGCAACCTACGACCGCTACGGGCACGAGGGCTTGCGCTCGGGCGGCTTTGCGCCCAACTTCGACACGTTCGGGTCGATCGGCGACCTGTTCAACGCCTTCTTCGGTGGTGGCGGCGCGTTCGGGGGTGGCGACGCGCTCGGTGGCGACATTGCCGTGGCTGCCGGGATCAGCCTGCAGGATGCCTTCGAAGGGCGATCTGTCGAGGTGCGCTTCGAGGCGATCGACCGCTGCGAGCACTGTCACGGCAACGGCGCTGAGCCCGGCACGCCGATCGATCGCTGCGAGCGCTGTGGCGGCGCCGGACAGCTGCAGGGCGCGGTGCGCACCCCCTTTGGACAGATGCTGCGCACGGTCGTCTGCGACGCCTGCCACGGTGACGGCCGCGTGCCGCGAGATCCCTGCGGGGAGTGCCGGGGGCGCGGGCGTTTGACGGTGCGGCGCAGCGAGCAGGTGGCGGTGCCGGCCGGCATCGCCGACGGCCAGCGCATCCGCGTCAGCGGCCGTGGCCACGCCGGCGAGCACGGCGCCGCCGCGGGTGACCTGTACGTGCTCGTGCAAGTCGCCGGCGACGAGCGCTTCGTGCGCGAAGGCGATGACCTGATTACCGCTGTCGACGTGTCGGCGCCGCTGGCGTCATTGGGGACGGTGATCGCCGTGCCGACGATCGAGGGCGAGCACGAGCTTGAGATTCCCGCCGGCACCCAACCGGGGGAGATCGTGACGCTGCGCGGACAGGGGATGCCCTCGCTGCGCGGGCACCGGCGTGGCAGCCTGCGCGTCGTCGTCAACGTGATCGTCCCGCGTTCGCTTGACGCCGATCAACGCGTGCTGCTCAGTCGCTTCAGCGACACGCTCGGCGAGGAGCACCTGCGCCAGCACGAGTCGATGCTCTCCAAGCTGCGCCGCGCCCTGCGCCACGCCACCCCGTGATCCGGCTGGCGCTGCGCGTCGCCCGCGCGGACAGCGAGCTGGTGCTGGCCGACCTGTTGGAGCTGGCGCCCGACGGCGTCGAGGAGCTGGAGCTTGACAGCGAGGACGGAGCCGAGCCGCAGGTCGAATACGCGGTTTACGGCCCGCCCGGCGAGCTGCCGCGGCTGCCGGACCTGCAGGTCCTCGCGGGCGGCGTGGCGGTGCAGGTGTCAAGCAGCGAGGTTCCCGACGACTGGCCCGAGCGCTGGAAGCGCTTTCACCGCCCTGTCCTGATCGAGGCGTCGACGGCCTCGCTGCACGTGCGCCCGCCATGGGAGCCGCCGAGTGCGAACGCTGAGACGATCGAGATCGTGATCGATCCCGCCCAGGCGTTCGGCACCGGCGCCCACGCGACGACGCGACTGTGTTTGGAGCTGTTGTTGGAGTTGGTGGGGGAGGACCCCTCGCGCGGTCCTGTGCTTGACGTTGGTGCCGGCTCGGGGGTGTTGGCGATCGCCGCCGCCGAGCTTGGTTACGGCCCGGTGTTGGCTCTCGACAACGACCCGCTCAGCGTGCAGGCGATCGAGGACAACGCGCGCGTTGCCGACGTCGAGCTTGCGGTGCGGCTGTTCGACCTGCGCTCGCAGAGATTGCCGCTGTCCGAGCTCGGTCGCGCTGGCGAGGGGGTCGTGCTTGCCAACCTGCTGCGACCGTTGCTGCTCGAACTGGCCGCCGCGCTCGCCGAGCCCCCCGCGCACTTGATCGCAAGCGGCCTGCTGCGCGAGGAGGCCGACGAGGTAGCTCGCGCCTTTGCTAGGCGCGGCCTGGCAGAGCGCGGGCGGCGCGAGCGCGGCGACTGGGCCGCGCTGTGGCTCAGTCGCGGCTGAGTTGGGCGTCGCTCACACGCCCGTCGCCCGGCCCGGCCGCGACGGACTCGCCTGTGACGCGCTCGACCGCGACGGCCTCGGCCGCGACGCTCTGCTCAGTGGCGGCACGCGCCATCGACCGGAACAGCAGGTCGATCGCTCCGCGGCCGCCCGCCGCTGTCGCCAGCAGGGCACGAGCGGCGGTCAGCGCCACGCCGATCGTCTCCAGCGCCTCGTCTGAGTCGCCGGGGTCAGGATCGCGGCAGGCCGCGATTGCCAGGTCGAGCATTCCCTGCGCCTGCTCGGTCGCGCCGGCAAACAGTGCCGGCCCGGCGAGGCTGCCATAGCCGTATACGCGCGCCAGGCGTCCCTGCAGAGCGATCGTTTGCGGTGCACGCGCGGCGGTAGGGGTCGGCAGGCCCTCGCCGTCGACGAGCGCTGCCATCGTGCCGCCGACCACGTTGCCGATCGTGTCCGCGTCAAGGCCGATGCGGGCGGCGACCCGCAGCGTCAGGTACAGGCCGCTGGCGGTCAGGCCGTAGGGGGGATCGGAGGCAAACACGACCCGCTCGGCGGGCACGCGCGCGAACAGCTCAAGCACGTCGATCGGGAAGAAGCAGGAGGTGTCGTACAGCACGCCGGGATGGTCAGCGAGCCGCGAAGTGAGGATGCCCTGGTCGCAGATCGCGCCGTGGGCGAGGATCAGAACAGCGTCGGGATGGCGCAGCGCCAGATCCGCGAGCGCGTCGGCGATCGGCGGCATGCCGCGGCCGGCGTGGATCAAGATCGGCACTTTTGCCTGCTCGGCCAGCGCGAAAATGGCGTCCATCTCCGAGCTGTCGAAGGTGAACGCCTGCGCGCGTGGGTGCAGCTTGATCCCGCGCGCCCCTTTTTCCAGGCAGCGTTCGCCCTCGGCGACCGGTGTTTCCGCCGGATCGAGGCGACAGAAGGGGATCAAACGACCGCCGCTTTCGCCGGCCCAGCCGAGCACGCGATCGTTGGGGACGCTGTAGGCCGGCTTGCGCTCGGGGTCGTGCAGCGGGAACACGCAGGCACGCGCCGCGCCGGCGTCGTCGAGCTGGCCAAGCAGCGTTGGCAGGTCCAGCGAGCGGCCGTCCTCGTCAAACCCAAGGTGGGTGTGCGCGTCGAACGCTTCGACGCCGGCGGGCAGCAGCTGCTCGGCTTCGGCGGCAAAGGGGGCCAGGGCCTCTCGGTAGATCTCGACGCTCACGTGCTCCATTGTGCCGACAGAGCCCAGAAAGTGACTTTGTAACATGATTGTAACATTGGTTTCGATGGGGGTGGGGGGTCTAACGTCAAACGTTGTGAACGCCAACATCGTCATCGCCGGCGGCGGTTTCGGCGGCTTCTACGCCGCCCGCGCGCTGGAACGCGTCGACTCGCTCCGCACCGTCCGCGTGACGCTCGTCAACGACTCCAACCACCTTCTGTACACGCCGCTGTTGCCCGGCGCCGCCGGCGCCACGCTCGATCCGCGGCATCTGCTGGTCCCGTTGCGCCAAGAGCTGCGTCGCACCGAGCTGCTGGTCGGCAGCGTCACCGGCCTGGACTGCGAGCGGCGCCAGCTGGTGGTGAGGCGGCTGGACGGAGTTCAACTCGAACTTGGCTACGACCAGCTGCTGATCGCGCTCGGTTCCGTGTCGCGAGCGCTGCCGGTGCCCGGGCTGGTCGAGCACGCGATCGGGTTGAAGTCGCTCGGCGACGCAACCGCGCTGCGCAACAAGCTGCTGGGCTGCCTGGACGTCGCCGAGTCGCTCGACGACGACGCTCTGCGCGCCGAGTATCTCGGCTTCGTGTTCGTCGGGGCCGGCTATGCGGGCCTGGAGGGCTTGGCCGAGTTGCAGGACTTCGCCGCACAGGCGATCGAGCTGTACCCGCGCTGCCGTGCCCAGGGCATGCGTTGGCTGTTGGTCGAGGCGCGCGAGCGGATCGTGCCGGAGGTGCCGCCGAGCCTGTCGGCATTCGCGGCCCGCGAGCTGACCGAGCGCGGCATCGAGATCAGGACCGGGATGACGCTGCTTGAGGTCGACGCGAGCGCGGCGAGGCTTTCAGACGGAGAGCGAGTCCCGGCTCGCACGGTGGTTTGGACGGCCGGCGTCAGGCCGGCGCCGGCGACCGCCGCGCTCGGCCTGCCGCTCGGCGAGGGCGGTCGAATCGTCGTCGACGAGCAGCTGCGGGTACGCGGCCGTTCACAGGTGTGGGCCGTTGGCGATTGCGCCGCCGTGCCTGACCCGGCCCGTCCTGGCCAGGCCTGCCCGCCGACCGCTCAGCACGCGATCCGCCAGGGCCGGCTCGCCGCGCGCAACATCGCCGCCGAGCTTTCCGGTGAGCGCCCGCGGCCGTTTCGCTATCGCACGGCGGGGTTCGTCGCCGAGCTTGGACGCGGCAAGGCGGTGGCGATCACACTCGGGGTGCGCTGGCGCGGGCTGCCGGCTTGGATCGTCGCGCGCACCTACCACCTGCTGCTGATGCCGGGCCTTGCTCGCAAGTTGCGCCTGTTCCTGGACTGGAACGTGGCGCTGCTGTTCGGCCGCGACGTCTCCGCTCCCGGCCAGCTCGGCAGCGCCACCGCGCTGCGGCTGCAGGACGACTCGGCGCCCAAAGCACCAGGATCGAGACAGGGATCTCCCCCTCTGGGCGTATCCTGAGCGAACGATGGCGATAGTCGGGCAGGTTCAGCAGGATCTAAAGGACGCGATGCGCGCCGGCGAGAAGCAGCGTGTCGGTGCGCTGCGACTGGTGCTCTCGGAGCTGCAGAAGGCCGCCAAGGAGGGCGACGGCGACGAGCTTGCCGTCCTGCGCCGTGAGCGCAAGCGTCGCGTCGAGGCAGCAAGAGCATTCCGTGAGGGCGGGCGCGAGGACCTGGCGGCAGGCGAGGAGGCTGAGGCCGAGCTGATCGCCGCTTATCTGCCCGCCGAGCTTTCCGAGGAGCAGTTGCAGCTGCTCGTGCAGCAGGCGGTCGCCGACAGCGGCGCCAGCTCGCCGCAGCAGCTGGGCGTCGCGATGAAGAGCGCGATGGCGCTTGTAGCCGGCCGGGCCGACGGCAAGCGCGTCTCGGCGCTGGTGCGCACGGCGCTGGGTGCATGAGGACGCAGATCGAGCTTGCAAATGAGGTTGCCGCCGAGCTGGCCGGCAGCCAAGACACGGTCTTGCGCGCGCTGGAGGAGCATCTCGACTGCAAGGTCTACCTGCGCGGAAACCTGCTCACGCTCGACGGCTCAGAGCAGGAGAACAAGATCGGCGAGCGGGTCGTGCACGAGCTCTCCGAGCTGATCTCGCGCGGCCATCAGATCGCTCCGGGCACGATCGCAGCGGTTACCGGAGCGCTCGACGCGCACCAATCGCCGACGAAGGTGCTTGAGGATGTTGTCTGGCGCCATCGCAGCCTGCGCGTGGCGCCAAAGACCGTCAACCAGAAGCGCTATGTGGATTGCATCCGCTCAGGCACGATCACCTTCGGCGTGGGCCCGGCCGGGACCGGCAAGACCTTCCTGGCGGTGGCGATGGCGGCCGCCGCGCTCTCGCGCCACGAAGTCAATCGCATCATCCTCACGCGCCCGGCGGTCGAGGCCGGCGAGCGTCTGGGATTCCTGCCGGGCGACCTGATGGCAAAGGTCGATCCCTACCTGCGGCCGCTGTTCGACGCTCTGCACGACATGCTCGATCCCGAGAAGGTCTCACAGCACATCGAGCGCGGGGTGATCGAGATCGCGCCGCTTGCCTACATGCGCGGCCGCAGCCTGAACGATTCGTTTGTCATCCTCGACGAGGCCCAGAACACCACGCCCGAGCAGATGAAGATGTTCCTCACCCGGCTTGGCTTCGGATCGAAGATGGTCGTCACCGGCGACATCACCCAGGTGGACCTGCCGCGCGAGCAGCGCTCGGGCCTGGTGGCCGTGGGGGAGGTGCTCGAATCTGTGGAGGGGATCGAGTTCGTGCGCTTCGGCGGCGAGGACGTCGTTCGCCACAAGCTCGTGCAGCGGATCGTCGAGGCCTACGACGAGCAGGCCCGTCGCGAAGCGCCCGAGCTGCGTCCGGCCGAGCGCGAGCGGCCCGCGACGGAGCGCCGTGCTTGAAGTAGAGGTGCTCGGCGACATGCCGCCCGAGCTTGCCGGCGAGCGGATCGAGCAGCTGTGCGCGATCGCGCTCGCGAGCGCCGCAGTGGAGGACGGCCACCTGGCGGTCGAGTTCGTCTGTCCCGAGCGGATCGCCGAGCTGAACGCTGCGCATCGAGGCAAACAGGGCCCTACCGACGTGCTGTCGTTTCCGATCGACGGCGCGGCCCCTTGTGACGGCTCGCCACGCGAGCTTGGCGACATAGTGATCTGTCCCGAGCACACCGCTGATCTGTCTGAAGCGATAGTCCATGGCGCTTTGCACCTGCTCGGCATGGACCACGAAACCGACAGTGGCGAGATGCTGGCGTTGCAGGCTCAGCTGCTGCGGGGCGCATGAGCGAGACGCGTAGTGGCTTCGTGGCGCTGGCCGGCCGTCCCAACGTCGGCAAGTCAACGCTGGTGAATGCGCTCGTGGGCGCGAAGGTGGCGATCGTCTCCGACCGTCCGCAGACGACGCGACGTGCGATCCGTGGCGTGCGTACCGACGCGGACACGCAGATGGTGCTGGTCGACCTGCCGGGCGTGCAGCGCCCGCGTGACGCCTTGACCGAGCGGATGGCGGCACGCGTGCGCTCTGAGCTTGAAGATTGCGACGCGGCGCTGCTCGTGCTCAACGGCGAGCAGGGAGTCGGTCCCGGCGACCGCTTCATCGCACAGGTGCTGGCGCAGGGAAGCGTCCCGGTAGTGGTCGCTGTCAACAAGGTCGATCGCCTCGATCGCGCCCGCACGGTCGCGGCGCTGCAGGCCGTCGTCGAGCTGGACGTCTCCGATGAGATCTTCCCGATCTCCGCGCGCACCGGTGCCGGCGTCGGTGCGCTCATAGAGCATCTGGCAGCGATGATGCCGGCCGGCCCGTTCCTGTTCGCCGCCGAGCAGATTTCCGACCAGCCGCTGTCGCTGCAGTTGGCCGAGCTGATCCGCGAGGCCGTGATCCGCCGCACCTTCCAAGAGGTGCCGCACGCGGTCGAGGTCGTAGTCGAGGAGATCGAGTCGGTTCGCGAGGGCCTTTCACGAGTGCGAGCGCTGATCTGGGTCGAGAGCGAGTCGCAGAAGGGGATCGTCGTCGGCGCCGGCGGCAGGATGGTCAAGGCGATCGGCACGGCCGCGCGCAAGGAGATCGAACGCGAGCTGGGTGAGCAGACTCACCTCGACCTGTCGGTGCGGGTGCGTCGCGACTGGCGTGCTGATGAGGGGTTGCTCGACAGGCTGGGCATCAACTGACGCTCCAGTCGCGTGGCGATCTTCGCCAGCGCCTCGCGATCGACAAATGGCGTGAACGCAAACGGGACGCTCAGCACCCCTGCAGCTCGGCCGTCGTCTGTGAAGCTCAGCCCGCGCAGACGTGCGAGCTGCCGGCGCTGGGTGTGTGCGCGCTCGGCGGCGGCGTGCGCGGCGCGCGCAACTGCCACCGTCGCGGCAGACCGATTGGCAAGCATGTCGATGCGTTCCAGCTCAGCCGCGGAGAAGCGTCGAGCGATCGTGCCGTTCACTACCACGGCGTCGAGGTCGCGCTCGACCCGCTCGTGCAGGCCTCGATCGAGCTCGATCGTCTCGGTGACGGACATCTCGGTGGCCCGAGTCACCGCCACGTACCCGCTGAAGCCGGCGTCGGCCACCATCTGCTGGACTTCGCTTGCGCGGCGGGCCAGCGGCCCACCGCGAACGATCGCAGTGAACGTGCTCGGTGAGGCCAGCATCGCCAGCGCGTGTCCGGTCGCCGGAGCGTCGAGCACGACCAGGTCGTAGCTTCCGTCGCGGGCCGCCGAGAGGTCGTGCAGCTTGATTAGGCTGACGAGCTCCTTGGCACCGGGTGCCGCGGCGGCGAAGTAGCGAAAGCTGGTGCTGGAGGCAAGCACCCGTGCCGGCAGTCGGCCGCCGAGGTCGCGCATCCACTCGATCAAGGCGGCGTCGGGATCGAGCGTGAGGCTCCACAGTCCCGGCTCCAGCTCGATCTCGGCTCCGAGCGCTGGGACGCCGGCGTCCCCGTCGCGGTCGAGTGAGTCGCCGTTTTCACGCCCGTAGAGGGCGGCAAGATGGCTTCTCTCGCCCACCTCGACGACGATCGTGCGAAGTCCGCGCCGGGTGCCGAGCAGGCCGAGTGCGCCGGCGATCGTCGACTTGCCGGCGCCTCCCTTGCCGGTGACGACGATCAGCTTGCGTTCCAGCAATGAGGCCATGGCTACCGGCAACCTACAATTCCGCTCGTGAGCGCGCAGGCGACATCGGCTGACAGCAGCGTCGAGGGGCTGCTCGTCTACGACGAGCGCGGCCTGGTCCCGTGCATCGTGCAGGATTGGAGCAGCGGCGAGGTGCTGACGCTTGCCTACATGAACGAGCTGGCGCTGCGGCGCACGCGCGAAACAGGTGAGCTGCATCTGTGGAGTCGCTCACGCGATGAGCTATGGCACAAGGGCGCTACCAGCGGCAACACTCAGGCTGTCCGCGCGCTGCGGGTGGACTGCGACGGCGACGCCCTGCTAGCCCTGGTGGAGCCGGCAGGCCCGGCCTGCCACACGGGTGAGCGCAGCTGCTTCTATCGCGGCGAGTTGGAGTCGTTGGCTCCACACGAGTTGCTGCCGGCGCTTGAGCGCACGCTGCGCCAGCGCCAGCGCGAGCGCCCGTCGGGCTCCTACACGGTCGCGCTGCTTGACGATCCAGCTCAGATCGCTGAGAAGGTGATGGAGGAGGCCGAGGAGGTCACGCGCGCCGCCCGCGAGGAGTCCGACGAGCGCGTCGACGAAGAGGCGGCCGACCTGCTCTATCACCTGCTTGTGCTTCTGCGCGGCCGCAATCGCTCTCTCGCCGATGCCGAGCGGGTGCTCGATGAGCGTCGTAGCTAGCGGCAACCTCGCAGGCGACTCAAGCGCCGCAGTAGAGGGCGGCGCCGACACGCTCGTGCCGTTGCGGGAGACGTTCATCGCCGATTGCGAGACACCGGTCTCCGCTTTTCTGAAGCTGCGTGAGTTGGCGGGCGGTGAGCCGTGCTTCCTGCTTGAGTCAGCCGAGCAGGGCCAGCGCATGGGCCGCTATTCGTTCATCGGCTTTCGCCCACGAGCGGTCCTGCGCTGGTCGCTTGGCGACCCCGGTGACCCGTACGCGCTGGCCGCGCAGGCGGTTGCCGCGAGCCCGCAGGCGCCGCTGTCCGATGCCGAGGACGAGCCGCCCTTCAGTGGCGGCGCGGTCGGCTTCTTCGGCTATGACCTGGTTCGCGCGGTCGAGCCGCTGGGTGAGCTCAACGAGGACGTGCTCGGGCTGCCGGACATGGCGCTGATGCTGACCGACGCTCTCGTCACGTTCGACCACCTCAAGCACACGATCACGATCCTTGCCAACGCGGACCTGCGGAGCGAGCCGGACCTCGACCGCGCGAGCGCGGCCGCGCGGCAGACAATCGCCGAAGTCCGCGCCTGCCTGGCCGGGCCGGTGCCGGGAGCGCGATCCCGGCGCGAGGATTCCGCCCCGGTCGACTTTCGGTCGAACATGCCGCGCGAGCGCTTTGAGGCGATGGTCGCGCGGATCGTGCGGTACATCCACGCCGGTGACGCATTTCAGGTCGTCCCTTCGCAGCGCTGGTCCTCGCCGGTGCCGGTCGAGGCCTTCTCCATCTATAGAGGGCTGCGCAACGTCAACCCCTCGCCGTACATGTACTTCCTGGACTTCGGCGACTTCCAGGTCGCGGGCGCGAGCCCGGAGCCGCTGCTCACCGTCAGCGGCCGTCGCGTCTCCACGCGCCCGATCGCCGGCACCAAGTCGCGGGGACGCACGCCTGAGGAGGACCGCCGCATCGCCGCCGAACTGCTAGCTGACGAGAAGGAGCGCGCCGAGCACGTGATGCTCGTCGACCTCGGCCGCAACGACCTCGGCCGCGTCTGCGAGTACGGCAGCGTGGTCGTCGATGAGCTGATGGAGGTCGAGACCTACAGCCACGTCATGCACATCGTCTCCTCGGTCAGCGGCACCCTGCGTGAGGACGTCGGCGCGATGGACGCGCTGCGCTCGGTGCTGCCCGCCGGAACTCTCTCTGGCGCTCCGAAGGTGCGGGCGATGCAGATCATCGACGAGCTTGAGCCGATCAAGCGCGGCGGCTACGGCGGCGCGATCGGCTACCTCAGCTACGGCGGCGACCTCGACACCGCCATCCACATTCGCACCGTCGTCGTCAAGGATGGGGTGGCGCACGTGCAGACGGGCGGCGGCACGGTCGCCGACGCCAAGCCGGCATACGAGTTCGAGGAGTCTGTCGCCAAGTCGCGCGCGGTGGTTCGGGCGGTCGAGCTGGCTTGCCGGCAGGAGGGGTGGGGGTAGGGGTGAGGGTCCTCGTGATCGACAACTACGACTCCTTCACCTACAACCTCGTCCAATACCTGGGCGAGCTGGGCGCCGAGGTGCAGACGGTGCGCAACGACCGCGCCGAGGTCGAGGAGCTGCTCGCGGCGGGCTACGAGCGCTGCGTCATCTCGCCCGGGCCGTGCACGCCCAACGAGGCGGGCATCTCCGTCGAGGTGGCGCGGCGCATGCCGCAGGCGGGCGTGCCGACGCTCGGGGTCTGCCTCGGCCACCAGTCGATCGCGCAGGCCTTCGGCGGCAAGGTCGAGCTGCATGCCCCCGTGCACGGCAAGGCGACGACGATCGAGCACGATGGCCGCACGATCTTTTCCGGCCTGCCCTCGCCGCTGACGGTCGGTCGCTACCACTCGCTCGTGGTGTCCGAAGAGCTGCCGGATTGCCTGGAGGCCTCCGCGCGCGGCGGCGGCGTGCTGATGGCGTTGCGCCACCGCGAGCTGCCCGTCGAGGGCGTGCAGTTCCACCCCGAGTCGGTCCTTACCGACGCGGGCAAGCGCCTGCTCGCCAACTTCCTCGGCGTGGCCTGGCCGCCGCAGGGGGTGGGCGACTCGCCGCTGCGGGTCCCCGAGCCGGTCGCCCGCTGATGCCGAACGCCGTCCTGACAAGCGCGATCGACGCGCTCGCCTCCGGCCGCGATCTCAGCACCGACCAGGCAGCCGAGGTGCTGGCGGAGATCATGCACGGCGAGGTCTCAGAGACGCAGATCGGCGCCTTTCTGATCGCGTTGCGGACCAAGGGCGAGACCGTGGACGAGCTGACCGGGCTGGCGCGAACGATGCGCGAGCTGGCAGCTCACGTCCCGGTCGCGCGCGGGGACCTGCTCGACACGGCCGGCACCGGCGGCGGACGGCGGACGTTCAACGTCTCGACGACGGCGGCGCTGGTGGCGGCCGGGGCGGGATGCGCCGTGGCCAAGCACGGGAACCGCTCGGCTACCAGCTCGTCGGGCTCCGCCGATTTGTTGGAGGCGCTCGGCGCGCGCATCGACCTCGCTCCCGAGGCGGTCGCGGCCTGCATCGAAGAAGCAGGGTTCGGCTTCATGTTCGCTCCCGCCCACCACCAGGCCACGCGCTTTGTCGTGCCCGTCCGCCGCGAGCTTGCGGTGCGCACCGTGTTCAACGTGCTCGGCCCGCTCACCAACCCGGCCGGCGCGACGCGGCAGCTGATCGGCGTGGCCGACTTGTCGCTGATCGAGAAGATCGCTGGCGCGCTGTCGCGCCTTGGCGTGACGCGCGCGCTGGTCGTCTCCTCCGAGGACGGGCTCGACGAGGTGTCAAGCTCCGCCGTCACCCATGTCGTTGAGGTCAACGGGGAGGAAGTCTCCCGCTACGAGCTGGCGGCGAAGGACTTCGGCATCCCGCTCTCCGACCCGCAAGACCCGGCGCTCGCGGGGGGGTCGCCGGAGCAGAACGCCGAGGTCGCACAGGCGGTGCTCGCGGGCGGGCAGGGCGCTGCCACCGACCTCGTGGTGCTCAACGCGGGCGCCGCGATCTACGTGGCCGGCGCCGCGCCCACGATCGCCGAGGGTGTGGCCATGGCGCGCGAGGCGATTGCCTCGGGCGCTGCGCGGCAGGCCCTGGAGCGGTTCGTGGCCGCAACGCGAGCGCACGCGCCCGAGCAGATCGCGCGCTGAGCGCCACACCCGGCTCGCAGTCGCGGCAGGCGCCGTGGCATCTGCATTGACCTCAACAGGACACCCGTCTCTTGACATCTAAGGAGTGTTTAAGCGCTTTTCGCGTCCACTCTTGACAAGGGCGGTCACGATCGGCTAAGTTTGTTGACAACGATCGTTCTGGTCGTATCACGTCGTCTAGGGGCGGCGGGTGACATAAGGCTTGGCTTGGGGGTTGGCTTCGCGGTCGATCGGCAAGCGCTTTGGGCGGGGACCTTTGGGAGAGGGACCGGGTCGTGATTGAGAGAGGGTTGTAGTTCGCGTGTCTTTTCTTGTGAATAGCGTGCTCGGGGGGCCGTGGGCTCGTGACGTGTCCGTAATAGGACGCGTCAGCGTCGCTGACGCGTCTCTCTCTCTCTCTCTCTCTCTCTCTCTGGGCGTCCGCCCGCCTAGCTTCTAGGGCACTCAGCTCGACAGCGGGCGCGGCGCTCGACTCTCCATTTTGGGGAGCAGGGTTTGCTGAGCCCTCCTGCATGCCCGCGCACGTAAGGGAGTGCAGGTCGTGGTGAGCGGCACCCAGGCGCGCACCGGCGCACGCAAGCCCGGCCGTCGGCGCGGGGCCGGGGCCGGCGCGGCAAAGCCGGGCCGGCCCGATGCGCGGTCATACGGCCGTGATCGCGTCGCTGAGATCCAGCGCGCGCGGATGACGACGGCGGCGGTGCAGCTCGCATGCGAGCGCGGCGCGGCGAACATGAGCATCGCGCACGTGGTCGAGCGGGCCGGCGTGTCGCGCCGCACCTTCTACGAGCTGTTCAGCGATCGCGACGAGTGCTTCCTGGCGGCGTTCGAGGAGATCGTCTCGGAGGTCGAGGCTCGAGTTGTACCGGCCTACCAGGCGGGCGGGCGCTGGAACGAGCGGGTGCGCCAGGGCCTGGTGGAGCTTCTGGCCTTCTGCGAGCGCAAGCCGCAGCTCGCGCGGGTTGCGCTGGTGGAGTCCTCGGCCGGCGGTCCGAGCGTGCTTGCGCGGCGCGTCGAGCTGCTTGAGACCCTCAACGCGATTGTCGCGGAGGGGCGCGGCGAGCAGGTCGCAAAGAGCGGTGGGTCGGACGAGCAGAGCGCGGACGCGGCGTCGGTGACCGCCGAGGGAATCGTCGGCGGTGTGGTAGCGGTGTTGAGCGCGCGCCTGGTGAGCGCGGGTGCGCGCAAGCAGGTGGAAGAGACGGGCTTTCTCGGTTTGGCCGGGCCGTTGATGAGCATGATCGTGCTGCCGTACCTCGGTGCGGCGGCTGCGCGGCGCGAAGCTTCGCGTGCCGTGCCCGAGCGCGAGGCCGGCCCTGCTCAGAATCTCGACGCCGTCCGCTTCCACGGCCTGGGCATCCGCCTTACCTATCGCACCTTGATGGTGTTGATGGCCGTGGCGCAGTGCCCGGGTGCCTCGAATCGCGCGATCGGTGAGAGCGCCGGGATGAGCGATCAGGGCCAGACCTCGAAGTTGCTTGCGCGTCTGCAACGGGTGGGCTTGGTGGAGAACAGGAAAGGAGTCGCGGTCAAGGGCGCTCCGAACAGCTGGGCGTTGACAGAGACCGGGCACCGGATCGCCGAGACGTTCAACGCCTATGGCGACACCGTCTACGAGGGGCTTTGAGCGATGGGTAGCAGCGGGCTTGATCTGCGGTCGGGTGGTGTGCCTGGCATGCGTTTGGTGAGTGATGTGCGCAGTCTGGAGATGGATGACAACCATAGGAGGGGAGCAGTGAAAATGCAGATCCTTACCCGTTTCGTCACGGTGATGGCGGCGGCGGTTTCGCTGGCTCTTCTATTTGCCGTCGGCGCTCAGGCAGCAAGCTACACAGCCGGCACGCCGCTGGTGAGCGGGAAATATGCAAGTGGCGTCGCTGTGGATCAGTCCTCGCAGAATGTTTATGTCGCTAGCTGCGGGACCGAAGAAGGGGGCCTCAAGCTCTGTGACGGTGGGACTGGTGTCGTCAAGGAGTTCAGCTCGTCCGGAACGGAATTGAGTTGCTCGCTTGAAGGTTCTCCAGCTCACCCCGCTTCAGTTTCGGTCGATCCCAAAACTGGGGACATCGACGTTCTCAGCTTCGAATCCCATTCCACCACCAACGGGGAGATGTTCGTCTATGGCGAAAACTGTGGGGCCAAGAAGTCGGAATTTTCTTGGAGTACTGGTGGTGTCCCTCCCCAGTCTGCGGTGGATGCCATTGGTGAAATCTATCTTTCCAGTGTGAGTGGCAAATCGGTGCAGAAGTGCTCTCAAGTCGGTGTTTGCTCCGTGCTTTTCAGTGGCGTCACGAAGCCGTCGGCGACGGCGTTTGATGCTTCGGGCGACCTGTACCTCGTGAGTGGTGGCGCCAGCTGCACCAATCCGTCTGCTGGCAAGTTGACGGCGTATAGGCCCAATGGTTCTGGTGGGTTTACAGAAGCGGGTGCTTTTGCTGGGTTGAATGGTACTGCTGGTCATGGTGAAGTTAGTGCGGTAGCGGTGGATCAGAAGACGGGCCAAGTGCTGGTTGGGCGTGGTTGTGGCTCTACATTCAGGGTGGAACGGTACCGTGCGGGTGGAGGAAAACTGGAAGAATTCGGTTCAGGCTCGTTCGTGACTGGGCCGGCCGTCTTCAACGCCCTGGCGATCAACGAAGCCAATAACACCGTTTATGCGGCTGATGGTGGTCACGAAGAGGTTCAGGTCTTTAATTATTCCGGCGCGTCGTTTGTTTCTCTGGGTACTTCGGTGGTTGGTAATGGTTCGGTGGTGTGTGAAGTGGAAGGTCATGAAGAATCGTGCCCGTCAGAGTATGAAGCTGGGACCGAAATCACTGTAAAGGCTGTGGGTGGCGCGCACTTCGTCTTTGGGAAGTGGAGTGGCGCGACTGGCTCCGCGGAATCGGCGTGTAAGAACAAGATGGCCGCTGCGTGCACTTTTACGATCTCCTCGGCCAGCACTGTGCAGGCTGAATTCTCAGCGATGCCGAAGCGGACTGTGAGTGTGGCGGTGGCGGGGTCTGGTGTGGTTAGTGCGACTGCGGGGTCGCCTGAGCCGGCGTCTGGTTCGATCAGTGGGTGTACCGCGTCTGCGGGTTCGTGTAGCGCCGAATATTATGAAGGTGAAGAACCGGAACTGGAATCGGCCGCGGACCCAGAAAACCATTTCGTTGGTTGGGCTGTGACCGGTGCTGGCTCTACTACGTGTTCTGGTACGACGTCACCGTGCAAGCTCGGCGTGGGCGCCTCCAACATCAGCGTTGGCGGCGATTTCGCGCACGACGGTTTCCCGTTGACGATCGAAAAGGCTGGTAGTGGGACAGTGACGGTGTCAAGCGTGCAGTCTGGTCTGGGTTTGGAGTCGATTGGTTGTGGTTCTCATTGCAGCGAACTGTTCGCGCCGAGCACGATCGTGGAATTGACAGCGGTCGCGAGCACTGGCAGTCAGTTCGCTGGTTGGAGCGCGATCGAAGGTGATCCCGGGACGTGTACCGGCACGACTACGCCGTGTGTCGTGACTCTCAACGAAGCGGTCAAGCTGCAAACGACGGCAAGCCTGGAGGCGGAGGTGTTGAGCCTCAGCGAAACTGGTCCCGGGAGCCTGAGCGTGCAGTGCGATGAAGGGTCCGGTTATGAAACGTGCACGCACGCTCTCAGCGAACTCCCGTACGGGACGTTGGTGAAGATCCTAGCAACTGCGGATGCTGGTGCTGAACTGGTCTCGCTGACTGGTACCGGGTCGGCGGCGGGTCAGTGTTCGGCCGGTGCGTGCGTGTTTCCGATCGGTCAGGCCAGCAGCGTCAGTGCCGTGTTCAAAGCTATCAGCCACCCGGTGCTGTTGAGCGTGTTCAAGGGTGGCGATGGGACCGGCACGGTGAGCAGTCTCGCTCCGCACACGGGGATCGCGTGTGGTCCTGGTTGTGAAGAAGGACAGGCCAACTTCGAAGAAGGACAGACGATCACGCTCGAAGAGATCCCACAGTCCGGTTCTGTGTTCGCCGGCTGGATCGGTTGTCGTCACGCAACCGTGAGTACATGTCAAGTCACGCTGACCGGCTCGCAGGTGGAAGCAACAGCTGTGTTCCTCAAAGAAGCGTTCTCCGGGGAAACACCAACGATCGTGTCGTTCTCGGGCAACCAGCACGGCTGTCAAGAAGGCGGCATAGAAGTAAAGCTCGCCGCCAGCACAACCTATGTCTGCAATGGCGTGAACGGCGCGACCGGAACCAACGGTACACCGGGAGAAACGCCGACGGTCACGGTGTTCTCCGGTAATCAGCACGGTTGCAGCGAAGGCGGCATCGAAGTAAACCTAGCCGCCGGCACGACTTATGTCTGTAACGGTGTGAAGGGCACGACGGGCGCTAACGGATCGTCTGGGGAAATACCCACGATCACGCCGTTTGCGGGTAACCAGCACGGGTGCAGCGAAGGCGGTCTCGAAGTCAAGCTCGCGTCGAACACGACCTACGTCTGTAACGGCAGGAAGGGCGAAGCGCCAACGATCACCGTGTTCTCAGGCAACCAGCACGGCTGTACGGAAGGTGGCATCGAAGTAAAGCTAGCCACCAACACCAGCTATCTATGCAACGGGGCCAAAGGCCCAACTGGCGCCACCGGTCAGAGCGGATCGAACGGCGCACAAGGCTCGGCAGGTCCAGACGGTGCGGCAGGACCACAGGGACCGAAGGGTCCGGCAGGCCCGGTGGGCAAGGTGTCCTGCACTATAAAACAGCACGGCAAGAAGACGAAGGTCACCTGCACCGTCAAGTACACCGCACAGGCAAAATCATCGACAGTACGCCGAACGGTCCACTGGACGCTCTGGCATCACGGTCGCCGCATAGCGCACGGCGCCGCAAAGAACGCGTACGCGATTCAGCTCGGCGCGCTACACCACGGCCAGTACACCCTGCACATCCAAGGACAGACCAAAGGCACGGTCATCCATGTCCACTAACAATCGCGCCAACAACACGGTCACCGTTAGCGAAAAGACAAGAACCTCATTGATGCTTTCAGGTTTGAAGTCCTATAGAGGCCTCATCGCATCGACAGTAGTCGCGGTGCTCGCGCTGCTGATGTTCTACGCCGTTCCCGCGTTTGCAGACTACGAACAGGCAACCGAGCATTTCGGCGCTACAGGCGAAGCAGCACAATTGCAGGAGGGACTGGCGATTGCTGTCAATACCACCGGAACGGGAGGCGTAGAACCAGGCAGCATCTACGTCGTGGGCTACAACGGTCGTGTCGTGCGTTACGGGCCCGGCGGAGAAGGAGAAGAACCAGCCTTTAGGGAAGCGTGGGGTTGGGGAGTAAGCGATGGAAAAGAAGAATACGAGCGGTGCGGACCTGCGCTAGTGACGGAACCAACCCAACACACATTCCACACGTGCAGGGCACAACCAAATGGCGGCGTCGGGAGGAATGGCGGTGAACAGATAGGGCACTTCAATATACCGTCGGGCGTTGCAATCGATCAAGCTACCGGAGACGTCTATGTGAGGAACACGAGCGAACTCGGGGGTGAACGGGCTGCCCGGCGGCGACACCTGGTCGAGGTCTTTACCGCCACGGGCTCGCCGATCGGTGAAGGTTTCGGTGAAATGGGTAGAGATACCCCGACGCCAGCCGAATCGATCAGTGAAGGCCCGGAAAAGCTACACAAACCAAACATTTCCTCTGAATTTTATGAAGGTCTGGCGGTCGATGAATCTGGTGTCGTGTACGTCACCGACAGCGACTTTGGAAATATCGCTGACCCCTCGAAACAGGAGGAGCGGGTGATGTCCTTCAGGCCTGAACAGCCAAACGACTATGAACATTACGTGTACACGGGTCAAGCAAGAGATATTGCGGTCGTCAACGGGAATATCTTTTCTAGGGTGGCGTTGACGGATGGGCGTCTCGTCGCCAGTACGCAGGAATCGATCTTCGAGTTCGGTCTGGCTGGCGGCAATACGCCTGTCTGTACGTACTCGGTGCCCGGTGGTCAGCTTCAATCGATGACAGCTAATCCGGTAACGGGCGAAGTGTTTTATTATGGTCCGGGGGACAAGAAGATCCACAGGCTTGAAGCGTGTGATCCGAACACCGGCAAGTTCGCCGTGCTACAGGCCCCGATCACGCAAGCCCCGGCGTCGACGCTGGTATTTGGTTTGGCCGTGAATCCAGTCTTGTCGTGGGGTCCACTGCGGCCTGAGGGCGTACTCTATGCAGTTGACGCCGAAAACGGTGGCATCGGCGATGTTTTTGTTCCGGCGAAGGTGTTTGCGCCCAGTGTCGATGCGGAGTCTGTCGCGGGTACGACTGTTGATTCGAGTGTGCTTCGCGCTGAAATCAACCCTAACGGGTTTACCACCAACTATCATTTCCAGTATTTGCCTGCAAGCGTGTATTCTGAACAGAAGTCGCGGGCGGAAGGGGAAGGCAAGGATCCTAAAGAAGTGGAAACGGCTGCGTTCGTGGGCGCGTTGGAAGCGCCTGTCAGCAGTGGGGTGCTCACAGCCGGGGGTATCGGGGTGGCAAGTGCCGGTATCGGCGGTCTCGTCGTGAACACGGAATATCGTTTTCGGGTGGTGGCGTCCAGCCAGTGCGAAGGGCCATCTTCGCCTGCCTGTGTGACGTCCGGCACGTCGGCGTCGTTTAGCACGTACCCGTCGTTGACGGCCGGGTTGCCCGACGGTCGTGTCTATGAGCTTGTCTCACCGCCCGAAAAGCGCGGTGGTGAGGTGTTCCCCGCCGATCCTCGTGTCGATAGCTGTGCCAAAAAAGGACAGTGTAAGCCGCCTGGTACCTCGATTTTGGCGCGATTTCCGATGCAAAGCTCTGCTAACGGGGATCAGGTTGTGTACATGGGCTACCCGTTCACCGCGAGTGAAGGTGCGGTATTCAACGAGTACTTGTCGCGACGGACCGCTTCGGGCTGGCAGACCAGCGACTTGAGCCCGGAATCGCAGGCGACGCATAGCGTCGGCAGCGTTTTGTTCGACACTGGTTTGGGCAAGGATCTTCTCGATCAAGTATCCCCACAGTTGAGTCCTGCCGCTCCGACCGGCTATCAGAACCTCTACTTGCAGGAAGCCGGTGCTCCGGACGCGTTCAGACCCGTGATCGCGATGACGCCGCCTAACCGTTCCGGCGCGTCGTTCGGTCTGAATGTAGCTGGTGCGTCACTGGACCTCTCGCGTGTGTTCTTCTCGGCCAACGATGCGTTGACTGGCGCGACGCTGTTCGCTCCAGAACCAGCAGACCCTGGAACGTTTGAATCTGACCTGTATGAATGGCACGAAGGCTCGCTTGCGCTGGTGAACGTGCTGCCCGGCAACACCATTGTTGCTGCCGGAGCAAGGTTTCCATCCGGTGGCAGTGCCGGGTATCTGAGTCCCGATGGTCATGGTGTGTCGGTAGACGGGTCCCGCGTGTTCTGGACGGCGGGTGGGCGCTTGTACGTCCGTGTCGACGGCGAAGAAACACTGGAAGTGTCAGGTACAGCACGTTTTCTTGCTGCGTCCGCGGACGGTGGTGAAGCGTTGTTGTCTGACGGTGCTATCGCTCGCTTCAACACGGAAACCGGCGTGTACGAACGGGCTGAAGACTTGACCAGTGGCCAAGGCGGGTTTAAGGGCGTGGCCGGAATGGGAGAAGAAGGGGAAAGGTTCTCTCGTATCTACTACGTGGACAGCCAAGCGCTGTTTGGCTCGGGTGAGAACGAACGCGGACAAGAACCGCAGGCAGGACAAAATAACCTCTACGTATGGGAAGGAGGCGCGCCACGGTACATCGCCACCCTCGGCACACAGGACGAAGGAAGCGCTCAAAGCCTCAAAGACTGGTCTGTTTCTACGGTGGAACGAACAGCGGAGGCAAGTCCGAGCGGACAGTGGCTGGCGTTCGGATCAGAAACGGCGCTTACGGGCTATGACAACAAGACGACGTCTGGCTGTGTAGAAAGGCGTTGCAGTGAGGTGTTCCTCTACGATTCGGTGTCCGGCCGGTTGACGTGTGTGTCGTGCAATCCGACGGGTGAAGCACCGCGCGGACCATCGACGCTTCGAAGGATCTACGGAGAGCAGGAATGGCTTGGACAACCACGCTATCTGACCGATACGGGTCGCCTAGTATTTGACAGTAGCGACCGACTGTCTGCTGCCGATTCGAACGGGGACGTGGAAGACGTGTACGAGTATGAGCCAGACGGGATCGGTACGTGCGCTCGACAGGACGGTTGCGTGCAATTGATATCCCCCGGCACGGGTACGGTCGACTCCAATTTCCTAGCGATGGATGAAACAGGCAGGAACGTGTTCTTCACCAGTCGCGAACGGCTGGTGCCGCAAGACAAGGACGAACTGATCGATGTTTACGATGCGCGCGAAGACGGCGGTTTTGCCTCGCAAACAGAAACGCAGCGAAGCGAATGCCAAGGCGAAGCCTGCCAAAACACGCCGGCACCACCAACGTTCACGACGCCTGGCAGCACAACGTTCTCCGGCGTCGGCAACCTCCTACAACCGCTGCCAACACCGACAACGTCAAAGCACAAGGCCGTGAGTACGGTCAAGCAGCGGCGCGCGAAGGCGTTGCGTGAGTGTCGCGGCCAGCGCTCCAAGCGAAAGCGCACCGTCTGCGAAAAGCGAGCACGCAACAGTACCCGACCAACCAGCGATAGGCACAGGCACAAGAAGGTGGGACGATGACCGCTGCCGATATGACGGTCAAGCCCGCACGACTGCTCCTAGCTATTGTTATTACGGTCGTATTGTTGTTGGGCGGCACGGCGCCCGCGGACGCGGATTTTGGTTTTGAACCGGGTTCGGTTAAGACGACGTTCCAGAACAGCGAAGGGCTTACCGTCATCCCGCAGGCGTCCTCGCACCCGTTCGCCTTCTCGATCGCTTTCAACCTGAACATCAACCACGAAGGTCACAGCGAAGGTGGTGAACTACGCGATGTTCTGATCGATCTGCCGAAGGGAATGTCTGGTGACCCGTTGGCGGTCCCACGCTGCACCCGCCAAGACTTCGAGGGCGCACGCCCCAAATGCTCACCAGACACCCAGGTCGGGATCATCCACCCCAACATCCCAGGGACCGGTCAGTTGAGCGGCCCGATCTATAATCTGGTGCCACCACCAGGAATGGCTGCACAGTTGGGATTCAGCGCGATCGGCCTGAACGCATTGCAGAACGTCTCCGTGCTGGGTGAACAAGGTTACGCGTTGAGTGTGACGACGAATGCGATCCCGTTGGAAGTCGCATCTTTGACGGCGACGATCTGGGGTGTTCCAGCGAACTCTGCGCACGATGCACAACGCGGCGCCGAGGCCGCTGCCGGACAGCAGGGCGCGCCACCGGTCCCGTCGACAGCGCCGGAACTACCGTTTCTGACGCTGCCGGCGACGTGTCAAGAACCGTTGCAGACGAAGATCGAAATCGACTCCAGCCTGAACCCCGGCCATTACGTCTCCGCTACCGCTCAATCGCTTGACAGCGGCGAAGAGCCGGCCGCGCTGCTCGGTTGTGGCTCGGTGCCGTTCTCTCCGAGCGTGGCGAGCCAGGCTACGACCAGGAACGCGGGCACTTCGAGCGGTCTTGATTTCGAACTGTCGTTGCCAGACGAAGGTTTGTTGAACCCCGGTGGCGTCGTGGAAACGCAACCGTCGAAGGTGGTCGTCGCGCTGCCTGAAGGAATGACCGCCAACCCCTCGTTCGCTGAAGGCATCTCCGGCTGCTCTACCAACCAGTACCAAGCCGAACAGGTGGACACCGCTCCCGGCGCGGGGTGTCCGGAAACTTCAAAGCTTGGCTCTGTGATCGCGCACAGTCCAGTGATCGAAGAACCGATCGAAGGATCTTTGTATTTGGCTGCGCCATATCAGAACCAGTTCGGTTCGCTGCTAGCGATCTACATGATCCTGAGAGCACCAGAACGAGGAATCCTGATAAAGCAGGCAGGACACGTCGTCCCGAACCTCGTCACAGGGCAACTCGTCACGACCTTCGAAGACCTACCACCACTGCCGTACAGCAGCTTCCATCTGCACTTCCGTGAAGGCGCACGCGCACCACTGGCGACACCGCCAACATGCGGCCAGTTCAGGACCGTCTCTGAGCTGACGCCGTTCTCGTCTAGTGCGCCGTTGGAGCGTGATTCGTACTTTACGATCGAACACGGCGTTGAAGGCGGTCCTTGCCCCGGTGGCGGCACACCACCGTTCAATCCTAGCCTGGTCGCTGGTACTGCCAATAACGCTGCTGGCGCGTATAGCGCGTTGTCGTTGCGGATTACGCGTAAGGACGGCGAACAGGAGGTCACCGGGTTCGCGACACAACTGCCGGAAGGCATCACCGCGAACCTCACCGGCGTGCCGTTTTGCACCGAAGCTGATATCGCGCTGGCTAGGACGGAGATGGGTGCGACTGAGGAAGCCCAGCCGTCGTGTCCTGCTGCGAGCCAGATCGGGCACACCCAGGTCGGTGTCGGTGTCGGCACAGTTCTTGCGTACGCTCCGGGCCGCATGTATCTGGGTGGCCGGTTTGAAGGAGCGCCGTTCTCGATCGTCTCTATCAGCGCGGCGAAGGTCGGACCATTCGACCTCGGCACCGTCGTCGTACACCTACCGTTGGATGTGGACCCGACGACAGCACGGGTGAGCATCCCTCAGGGGTTGCCGGATCAGATTCCGCACATCGTCGACGGCATCGTCGTGCACGTCCGCGACATCCAAATCCAAGTCGACCGTGAACACTTCACGATAAACCCCACCAGCTGCGAAAAGACCAGGATCAGCGCCACCGTCTACGGGTCAGGACAAAACTTCACAAGCCCCACAGACGACCAGCCAGCAACCACCACCACACCGTTCCAAGCAGCGGACTGCGCGAGCCTCGCGTTCAAACCAGGCTTCCAAGCATCAACCAACGGGAAAACGTCACGGAAGAACGGTGCCAGCCTGAAAGTCAAGCTCACCTACCCCAACACACCCCAGGGTACGCAGGCGAACATCCATAGCGTCCACGTCGAACTGCCACGAGCCTTGCCGTCCCGTCTGAACACGCTCAACCACGCCTGTCCAGCAGCAACATTCGCGCAAAATCCCGCCGGCTGTTCCCCACAATCACGGGTCGGGTATGCGAGGGCGACGACGCCGATCCTGCCGGTACCGGTCGAAGGCCCCGCCTACTTCGTCAGTCACGGTGGCCAACAGTTCCCCGAACTGATCGTCGTGTTGCAGGGTGATGGTGTCACGATCGACCTTGCTGGGGAAACGTTCATCAACGAAAAGACCAGCATCACCTCATCCACTTTCAGGCAGATTCCAGACGTGCCAGTAGGAACGTTCGAACTAAACCTCCCACAAGGCGAATACTCAGCACTCGGAGCGAACACCAACCTCTGCACCACCAGCCTCACAATGCCGACCACCTTCACCGCACAGAACGGAATGGCCCTCAAACAAAGCACCCCGATCAACATCGAAGACTGCCCCTACACACTGCAAATACTCAACAAGAGCATCCACAAGCGCACCGTCAGCCTCAAGGTAGCGGTGCCCGACGCCGGCAAGCTCACGGCCACTGGTACCGGCCTCACACACACCACCAAGAACACGAAAGCCCGCCAGACAGTCACGATCACCCTCAAAACACGCCATACGGGCCGCCTGCACACCAAGATCCAACTCCGCTTCACACCAATCAACGGCAAGCAACGCAAGCTCGTCAGCAAGCACACGACAGTCGCCTTCAAATAGCCCGGAACGCCGTCGGCCGCCCCAAGCTCTCCGGCGAGCCGGGAGCGGTGGCCGTCCGCGTGCCCGCCCCTACAATCTCGCCAATGCGAGCAATGGTCGCGAGCCCGGCTGTCGAGGTCACCCGGTGACGGCACCGGACGCCAGTCCCGCAGCGCCGCCGACCGTGCTCCAGCGCATCCTCGACCAGACGCGCGAGACGCTGCGCGAGCGCAAGCAGGCGATCTCCGAAGCCGAATTGCGCGAGCACGTGTCGGCGCTTGCCGACCCGTCCACAGGATCGGCGGCCGACCGCCCCGACCGAGCGCTCCCCACCACGGCCGCATGGCCCTTCCGCGCGGCGCTCGCCCGTCCCGGGATGTCGGTCATCGCCGAGTTCAAGCGCCGCTCCCCCTCGGCCGGCGAGCTGCGCCCCAACGCCGATCTCGCACAGATCGTCACCGCCTACGAGCACGGCGGTGCCTCCGCGCTGTCGATCCTCACAGAGGAGCTCAACTTCGAAGGCTCGCTCGACGACCTGCGCGCCGCGCGCGCGGCGACATCGCTGCCGATACTGCGCAAGGACTTCGTCCTCGACCCCTACCAGCTCTACGAGGCAAAGCTCGCGGGCGCCGACGCCATCCTGTTGATCGTCGCCGCGCTGCCCGACGACCAGCTGCGTGCGCTGCACGCGCTCGCCGGCGAGCTGGGCCTCGACGCGCTGGTGGAGGTCCACGACGCCGACGAGCTGTCCTGCGCGGCTGCCGCCGGCGCCACGCTGATCGGCGTCAACAACCGCGACCTGCGCGACTTCGGCGTCGACGTCTCCCGCACCGCCCAGCTGCTGGCGCGGATGCCCCCCGGCGCTGTAGTCGTCTCGGAGTCGGGCATCTCGACCCCGCAGCAGCTCTCCGAGCTGCAGGGCCTCGGCGTCCACGCGGTGCTGGTGGGCGAGACGCTGATGCGCGCACCCGATCCCGCCTCGGCGCTCGTGCGGCTGCGCACCGGCTCGCCCTCTTAGATCGAGATCGCGCGCGGGCAAACCCTCGACAGCAGGCCCTCCCGCAACCTTTTATAAAGTCGCATACCTTCCTTTAGTCCAAATTGATCGCCCTGCGTAATCCTTCCCGACGATGAAGCGAACAGTCCTGATCCCGATCCTCTCCGCCCTTATCGGCGGCGGCGTGGTCGTCGCCGTGGTCGCTGCGGCCGGCGACCTCGGCTCGACCCAGAAGACCGAGACCGTCGTTCAGCAGTCAGCCCCCATCGCTCCGTCCAACGCTTCGCAGCAGTCCAGCGGCCTGACGCCGCACCAGATCTACACGCGCACGGCGCCCGGCGTCGCTTACATCACCTCCTCGATAGTCCGCCAGAGCGAATCGCCGTTCGGCTTCGGCGAAAGCCAGACCCAGCAAGGGATCGCGACCGGCTCAGGCTTCGTAATCAACGCCAACGGCACGATCCTGACCAACTACCACGTGGTCGAGAACGCGGTCAAGGTGACGGTCAGCTTCGAACACGGCAAGGCCGTGGAAGCCAAAGTGATCGGCAAGGACCCCTCCAACGACCTCGCTGTCCTGCGCATCCCGACCGAAGGGGTGACGCTGCACACGCTGAAACTGGGCGACTCCTCCAAGGCTGAGGTCGGCGACCCGGTGTTGGCGATCGGCAATCCGTTCGGCCTCGAACGCACGCTGACGACCGGCGTCGTCTCGGCGCTGCAGCGCCAGATCACCTCGCCCAACGGCTTCACGATCGACAACGTGATCCAGACCGACGCCCCGATCAACCCGGGCAACTCCGGTGGTCCGCTGCTCAACAACGCGGGCGAAGTGATCGGCATCAACTCGCAGATCGAGACCGGTGGCAGCGGCGGTGGCAGCGTCGGCATCGGCTTTGCCGTCCCGATCGACACGGCCGAGCGTGAGCTTCCGCAACTGGAGAAAGGCGGCACCGTGCGCGGCGCCTACCTCGGCGTCAGCACGCTGACGGTCGACGGCGCGCTCTCGGCGCTGAACCTCCCCGTCAAAAGTGGCGCGTTGGTTGAGACGGTCGAAGCGGGCACTCCGGCCGCCAAGGCCGGCATCCACGGCGGCAACCTGGAAGCGCAGACCGCGGGCGGCAAGGTCGCGGTTGGCGGTGACATCATCGTCAAGGTGGACGGCAAGACGATCGCAAGCGCCGAAGACCTGACGACTGTGATCGGGTCGAAGAAACCCGGCGAAGCGATCGAAGTCGAAGTGCTGCGGGCCACAGGTAGCGGCGGCTACGAACACAAGACGCTGAAAGTCACACTGGCCGCACGCCCCAACTCGATCAAGAACGCCAACACGCCTGAAGGCTGACGCGGCCGCGCGGCTCGCGGCGCCCCCGTCTCGCGTAGGTTGGGCGCTCGTGTTCCCATGGGCGTCCCGCTACGGTTATCGGGTGTCCCCGACAAGCGCGAAGATCTGCGGCATCACCCAGCTCGACGACGCCGAGCTGGCGGTCGAGCTTGGCGCCTGGGCGATCGGGATGGTGCTGTACGAGAACAGCCCGCGTCGGTGCTCGCTGGAGTCGGCCGAGCAGATAGCCGCGGCGTTGCGGCGGCGCGTCGAGTTGTGCGGTGTCTTCGTCAACGCGACGATGCCCGAAATAGTCTCGGTGAGCGAGCGCCTGAACCTGACGCTGCTGCAGCTGCACGGCGACGAGGGCCCGTCGTTCTGCGCCGAGGCCGCCCGCCGCACCGGCGCGCGAGTTGTCAAGGCGCTGCAGATCGCCGGCGCCGGCGACGTGCGTGACGCCGAGCGCTACCACACCGACTTTCACCTGCTTGACACCCGCTCGGCGACAGCCGGCAGGGAGGGGTTGCGTGGCGGCACCGGCGAGACCTTCGACTGGGACCTGTTGGCGGCGCGGCGTTCTCGTACGCCGCTGATCCTCAGCGGCGGCCTTGGCCCCGACAACGTCGTGGAGGCGATCGAGCGGGTGCGGCCGTTTGCCGTGGACAGCGCCAGCGGCACCGAGAGCTCGCCCGGCCACAAGGACCCAGCCAAGCTGCGCGCTTTCCTGGCGGCGCTCGCAAGCACGAACGCGCCGATAGTCTCGCCCGCGTGAGCGCGAGCCGAGCCAACCGGGTTGTCGAGCACCGCTTCGGCCGCTACGGCGGCCAGTATGTGCCCGAGACGCTGATGCCGGCGTTGGCCGAGCTGGAGCTGGCCTGGACGCAGGCGCGCGAGGACCCGGCCTACCGCGACGAGCTGGCGCTGCTGCTGCGCGACTTCGCCGGCAGGCCGACGCCCCTGTACCGCGCCGAGCGGCTCTCACAGCAGGCCCGGCGTCCGATCTACCTCAAGCGCGAGGACCTCAACCACACGGGCTCGCACAAGCTCAACAACGCGCTCGGCCAGGCGCTGCTGGCCAAGCGCATGGGCAAGCGCCGGATCATCGCCGAGACCGGCGCCGGCCAGCACGGCGTGGCCACCGCCACCGCCTGCGCGCTGCTGGATCTCGACTGCGTGATCTACATGGGCGCCGAGGACACCCGCCGACAGGCCCCCAACGTGCAGCGGATGCGGCTGTTGGGGGCCAGCGTCGAGCCGGTCGACGCAGGCGCGCGCACGCTCAAGGAGGCGACCTCCGCGGCGATTCGCGACTGGGTCACGAACGTCGGCGACACGCACTACATCATCGGCTCGGTCGTCGGCCCGGCGCCGTATCCGGCGCTGGTGCGCGACCTGCAGCGCGTGATCGGCGACGAGGCGCGGGCACAGCTGCTTGAGCGCGAGGGTCGGCTGCCGGCGCGGGTGGTCGCCTGTGTCGGTGGCGGCTCCAACGCGCTTGGGATCTTTACCGCCTTCTTGCAAGACGCCGACGTGGAGTTGATCGGCGTCGAGGCCGGGGGAGAGGGCATCGACACCAAGCGTCACGGCGCGCCGCTGACAGTCGGCGGCCGGGCCGGCGTTTTGCACGGCGCGCTGTCGGCCGTGATGCAGGACGAGGAGGGCCAGATCGTCGAGGCGCACTCGATCTCGGCCGGCCTTGACTACCCGGGCACCGGGCCGCAGCACGCGCATCTACGCGACAGCGGCCGCGCCCGCTACGAGGCCGTCACCGACAAGGAAGCGATAGCCGCCTTCAAGCAGGTGTCGCGGCTGGAGGGGATCATCCCGGCGCTTGAGACCGCGCACGCGCTGGCCTGGACGCTCAAGCAGTCCCAAGGCGAGCTCGACCTCGTTTGCCTGTCTGGTCGCGGTGACAAGGATCTGGCCGAGGTGCTGGCGCGGTGAGCACAGCGCAGGCGACGGGCGTGGAGCGGATCGCCGCGGCGTTCGCGGGCTCCGGCAAGGACGCGGCGCTGATGCCCTACCTGATGGGTGGCTTTCCGTCGCTACAGCAGTCCGTGAGCATCGGCCTGGCCTGCGCGCAGGCAGGAGCAGATCTGCTGGAGCTGGGCGTGCCCTACACCGACCCGCTTGCCGACGGCCCGGTGATCCATGCCGCGGCCACGCAGGCGCTGTCCTGCGGGGCAAGCCTGGCCGGCGTGCTGGAAGTCGCGCGCGAGCTGTCGCCGAGCGTGCCGGTCGTGTTGATGTGCTACGCCAACATGGTGCTCGCGCCGGGTGCGCCCCTGTTCGTCGAGCGCCTCGCGCAAGCCGGCGCCGCCGGCCTGATCGTGCCCGACCTGCCCTACGAGGAGGCCGACGAAGTGTTGGGCGCCTGCGACGCCCACGGCATCGCGCTGGTGCCGCTCGTCGCGCCAACCACCCCGCCCGAGCGATTGGCCGCGATCGGCAGGCGCGCGCGCGGCTTCCTCTACACCGTCTCAGTCGTCGGCACGACCGGCGAGCGCGCCGCGCTGTCGGAGCGCTTCGCGCAGATCGTGGCGCAGGCGAAGGCCGCCACCGAGGTACCTGTCGCGATCGGCTTTGGCATCTCCACCCCCGAGCAGGCCGCGCAAGCGGCGGCGGCAGGGGCCGACGGCGTGATCGTGGGGACGCGCCTCGTACGCGCCGCCGCCGAGTCGCCGCGGGACCCCTCGATCGCTGTCGGCGAGGTCGTCGCCGGGCTTGCGCGGGCGCTTTCGCGCTAACGCCGCTCGGCCGGCGTGCGGCCGGGAGCGGCTGCTATAGGATGCGCCGGCAATGGGACTTGTACTTACCGTAACCGCCGGCTTGGTCGTCTGGGTCGTGCTGTGGGCGCTCGGCGCCAAGGGCTTTGACGCATTCATGCTCGCGGGCGTGATTGCTCTCGCCGGCGCGTCGCTGAGGATCGTCACCGGGTACCTGCCGGGTCGGCGCGATCAGTAGCAGCAGGCCGGTTCGGGTGAGCGCGCGCCGCCTCCACGCATGGGGCCCGGCGCTCGCGGCTCTCGCACTGTGCACAGCGCTACCGGGTTGCGGCGGCGTTGGCACCTCGCCCGCGGCTGAAACCGTCGGCAGTCAGCTGACCATTTACTCGGGGCTGCCGCTGCAGGGGCCGGATGGCCCGATTTCGCGGCAGATAGTCGGCGGTGAGAAGCTCGCGCTCGCCGATGCGGGTGGGCACGTCGGCCGCTTTACCGTCAGCTTCGTCTCGCTCGACGACTCAAACACGAAGACCGGCGACTGGGACCCGGACGTCACTTCCGCCAACGCCAAGGCGGTTGCGCAGGACCCGACGACGATCGCCTACATCGGCGACTTCAACTCCGGCGCCACGGCGATCTCCTTGCCACTGATTAACGGAGCCGGCATTCCGCAGGCCAGCCCGGCCAGCCCGTATGTGGGGCTCACCTCATCGCTCGACGCCGGCCAGGACGAGCCCGAACGCTTCTATCCCACCGGCAAGCGCACATTCGCACGGATCGCGCCGGGCGACCCGGTGCAGGCGGCGGCTCAGGTTGCCGCGATGCGCGCGCTGGGCGTCAAACGGGTGTACCTGCTCGCCGACCAGGATCCGTTCGACGCGCCGCTGGCGGCAATCGTCGCCGGCGACGCGCAGGCCGCCGGCATCAAGGTGCTCGGGCCGGACACGCTGACGATCGCGGCCGGGGACAATTTCTCCGGCGAGGTGAGCAAGGTCGCTGAAAGCGGCGCGCAGGCGGTGTTCGTCAGCGCGACCGCGACCGAACAGGCGGCACAGCTGTTTCGCGAACTGCACGCGGCCGCTCCGCGGATGTCGCTGCTGGCGGCAAGCGCGATGCTCAATCCGTTGTTCACGGCGAACCTGGCAGCCGCGGAAGCCCTCAGCACGATCGGCTCGCCGCTGCTGCCGGAAAGGTCCTACCCGCCCTCCGCGCAGGTCGTCCTGCAACGCTACCGCCGCCAATTCGGCGAAGCCGCCGACCCCTACGCCCTGTACGGCTATGAGGCGATGAGCGCGGTGCTGGCCGCGATCCGCGCTGCCGGCACTCACGGCGACGATCGCCAGGCGGTCACCGCTCGGCTGCTCTCCACGCACGATCGCCGCTCGGTGCTCGGGGCCTATTCGATCGCCGCAAGTGGCGAAGCGACCCTCTCGACCTACGCGATCGACCATCTCGTGCGCGGCCGGCCGGTGTTCTGGCGCGCTTTCAGCGGCGGTTGAGCGCGGCGCGCAGGGCCGGCTCAAGCTTGGCGTAGCGGAACTCGTAGCCTTCCATCAGCGCTCGTGCGGGCAGCACGCGCGCTCCGCTGGTCACGACTTCTGACATCTCCCCGTAAAGCGCTTGCAACGCGAGCTTCGGCACCGGCAACAGCGCCGGCCGTCCAAGCACGCGGCCAAGCGTCTTGGCCAGCTCGCCGTTGCGCACGGGCTCAGGCGCGGTGGCGTTGATCGCTCCGCGCCAGCGCTCCTGGTCAAGCGCCGCCAGCATGATCCCGACAAGGTCGCTCGGCTCGACCCATGACACGTATTGACGCCCGCCCGCCACCGGGCCGCCGACGCCGAGCTTGAACGGCGGCAGCATCTTCGCCAACGCTCCTCCCGACGGGTCGAGCACGACTCCGGTCCTGACCTTCACGACTCGCAGCCCCAACTCAGCTGCGGCGTCGGCCTCTGCCTCCCAAGCCGCGCACGTTTGCGCGAGAAAGCCCGCGCCGGCGGGCGCGTCCTCGTCGATCGGCTCGTCGCCGCGGGGGCCGTAGTAGCCGATCGCCGAGCCGCTGAGGAGCGTGCTCGGGCGGTGGTCAGAGTCGAGCTCGGCGATGCCGCGCACGAGCCCGCGGGTGCCGTCGACGCGGCTGGCGCGGATCGCCCGCTTGGCGGCCGTCGTCCAGCGCTGGGCGATGTTCTCGCCGGCCAAGTGCACGATCGCGTCGCTGCCGGACAGCCCGGCGGTTGGGGCGGGCTCGCCGAGCGGGTCCCATGCCACGACCCGCAAGCCACCGCTCGGCGCGGGCGCGCTCCCGGCCTGCTGCAAGGTGTCAAGCGCGCGCCCGCGATCGCGGCTGAGCACGACCACGTCGTCTCCGCGGCTGCGCATTGCCGCGACCAGCCGCCGCCCGATCAAACCGCTGGCTCCCGTCACCGTCACCTGCATCGCTTCACCCCTCGCGTTCGCGTGCCGAGCGGCCCGCGCGCCACGCCGCTGTCTATGGGCCTATTGGCGCTCGCCGAGGCCCTGGTGCGCGCGCTCGCCGATCCCGGTCAGCGTATCGCCGGCCGCGAAGCCGACCTCGGCCCCCGCCAGCGCGGTGCCACTGGCGCGCGCCTGGTCGGCCACCGCCGCCGCCACCGCCGGAGCGACATCGCGGTTGAACACCGACGGGATGATGTAGTCGTCGCGCAGCTCGGAGTCCTCGACGATCTCGGCGATCGCCCGCGCCGCCGCCATCTTCATCTCCTCGGTGATGGCGCGTGCGCGCACGTCCAGCGCTCCGCGGAAGATACCCGGGAAGCAGAGCACGTTGTTGATCTGGTTGGGGTAGTCCGAGCGCCCGGTCGCCATGATCCGCACGTATGGAGCGGCCTCCTCCGGCACCACCTCGGGGTTGGGGTTGGCCATCGCGAACACCATCGCGTCGTCGTGCATCTTCGCCAGCGCCTCCACCGGCAGCGCTCGCGCGCCGGAGAGGCCGATCAGCAGGTCCACGCCCTCGATCGCGTCCGCCGGCGCGCCGCCGATGCGGCCGGCGTTGGTGGACTGCGCGTACCAGCGCTTGATCTCGCTCATCGTCCCGTCCAGGTAGTCCTGGCGGTCGGTGCTGAGCACGCCGCGCGAGTCGGCGCCGACGATCTTGCTGACGCCCGCCGCCAGCAGGATCTTGGTCACGGCGACGCCCGCGGCGCCGAGGCCGATCACGAGCACTTTCAGGTCGGCCAGGTCGCGTCCGGTCAGCTTGACCGCGTTCAGCAGCGCGGCCATCACGACCACGGCCGTGCCGTGCTGGTCGTCGTGAAAGACGGGGATGTCGAGCTCGTCCTTCAGGCGCTCCTCGATCTCAAAGCAGCGCGGGGCGGAGATGTCCTCGAGGTTGATGCCCCCGAAGCCGGGCGCCAGGTTCCGCACCGTCTCGACGATCTCGTCGGGATCCTTGGTGTCCAGGCAGATGGGGAAGGCGTCGATGCCGCCGAACTCCTTGAAGAGCATCGCCTTGCCCTCCATGACCGGCATCGCGGCGCGGGGGCCGATGTCGCCCAGTCCCAGCACCGCGGTGCCGTCGCTGACGACGGCCACGGTGTTGCGCTTGATCGTGTACTGGAAGGCCTTCTCGGGGTCCTCGGCGATGGCGGTGCACACGCGCGCGACGCCAGGGGTGTAGGCCATCGACAGGTCGTCGCGGGTGCGCAGCGGGTGCTTGTTGTGCTGCTCGATCTTCCCGCCGACGTGCAGCAGGAACGTGCGGTCGGTCGTGTCGATGACCCGCGCGCCCTGGACGGCGTCGATCGCGCCGGTGATGACCTCCCACTGCGCGGGATCGGCCACATCGATGGTGATGTCGCGGATGAGCTTCTCGCCCACCTCGACGAGGTCGACGGCGCCGATCGTCCCGCCGGCGCGGCCGATCGCGGTCGCGACCTGCCCGAGCATGCCGGGCCGGTGGGCGATCTCCACGCGGATGGTGAGCG
>DASUIH010000027.1:0-5597 GCA_036279855.1 Solirubrobacteraceae bacterium
ATCGGAAGGTTCCGCCTTTCGGTGCCACGCCCCCGGCCGTTGACGCGGCGCGGGGGCACTTGATAGGGACGCAGCCGACGCTACGCTCTCCCGGCGATGCCCTCAACCAGTTTCGCTACACGTTTCGCCGATCCCTCCTAGCCACCGGCCGCGTGCGTGCCGAAGAGCTGCCTAAGAAGGGGATGGATGGGTCGCTCAGATGGGGGTGCCCGCCTCCCGCGTGCCCTCATACTCGCCGAAGTTCACGCGCAGGAGCGCTCCACCGCCCGGGGCGTTCTCCGCGCTCACCCAGCCACCGTGCGCCTCCGCCGTCTGGCGCACGATCGCCAGGCCGAGCCCTGAGCCGGGCAGAGCGCGGGCGTCGCGAGCGCGGTAGAAACGCTCGAACACGTGTGGAAGGTCGCGCTCGGCAAAGCCCGGGCCGTGGTCACGCACGCTCAGCACGCCGCCTGCGAGGCTCACCTCGACCTCGCCGTCCGCGGGGCTCCACTTGGCGGCGTTCTCAAGCAGGTTGGCGATTGCGCGCTCGACGCGGGGGGCGTCGGCGTCGATCGGCGTCGGCTCCAGCCGCTCGGCGATCCCGACGCTGCCGCGGCGGCGCGCGCGCTCGACCGCCACCCGCACCAGCTCGTCCAGCCGCATCGGCGCGCGCGGCCCGGCGCCCTCGCGGCCGCGCGCCAGCTCGACCACGTCGCCGACCAGGCGCGTCAGCTCGTCCAGCTCGCCGACGATGTCCTCGCGCAGCGCCTGCTGGTCGGCCGGCGGCAGCCGCTCGGCCTCGGCCAACACCTGGATGTTGGCGCGCAGGCTGGCGATCGGCGTGCGCAGCTCGTGGCTGGCGTCGGCGACAAGGCTGCGCTGTGCCTGCACCGAGCGCTCCAGCGCGTCGAGCGTGGCGTTGAAGCTGGCCGCCAGCCGCGCCAGCTCGTCGCGGCCCTGCTCGGGCAGGCGCTGGGAAGTGTCAAGCTCGCCCGCCAGCGCCTCGGTGCGGCGCGTGAAGCGAGCGATCGGCGCCAGCGCCGCGCGCGCCACCAATGCTCCCAGGGCGGCGGCGATCGCGATGCCGACGACGCCGACGATCGCGAGGATCAGCAGCACGCGGTGCAGCTCGCGTTCCAGCTCGCTCAGCGGCCGCGCGACCATCACCGCGCCCAGCGGGCCGGTGCCGGCGGTGAGCACGCGCACGCGGGTGGAGCCGACCGTGCGATCGCCGTATGCGCGCCCGGCCCCCGAGCGGGCGATCGCGCGGTCGGCCGCGCTCGGCCGGATCGCGCTCGATGAGCCCTGGCCGGCGGGGATGTGCAGTGAGCCGTCAGGCGTGAGGAACTGCACGTAACCCGAAGGGCCGCCGAGCGGCAGCGGCTGCACCTGGTTGGGGAAGCCGTGCGGTGGGCCGTGCGCAGGCGCGCCGTGCGCGTCCGCTCCGTGGCCGTGCCCATCCGGCCCACCCGCGAACGCCGCGTCGCCACCGCGCGGCGGAGGGGCCAACGCGGCCGCGCGCTGCGAGAGCGAGCGGTCCAGTTCGCCGGTCAGGTCCGAGCGCACCGCCAGGTAGACGGCGACGGCCGCCACCAGCACCGCCACGGCGACGGCCAGGCCGGCGACGGCGGCGATGCGCGCGCGCAGGCTCACGGCTCGCGCAGCACGTAGCCGACGCCGCGCACGGTGTGGATCAGCGGGCGCGCGCCCGCCTCCTCCAGCTTGCGGCGCAGATAGCCGATGTAGACGCGCAAGGCGTTGGAGGTCGGGCCGAAGTCATAGCCCCAGACGCGGTCGTAGATCAGGCTGTGCGGCAGCACCCGGCGCGGGTTGACCAGGAACAGCTCCAGCAGCTGGTACTCGGTGCGCGTCAGCTCGGCGAAGCTGCCGTCCACCTCGGCGCCGTGGCGGGCGCTGTCCAGGCGCACCTCTTCGAAGCGCAGCGCGTCCGGGTCGCCCTCGCCGCCCGTGCGCCGCAGCAGCGCGCGCAGGCGCGCCTTCAGCTCGCCTACGTCGAACGGCTTGACCAGGTAGTCGTCGGCGCCGGCGTCGAGGCCGTCGATGCGGTCGCCCACCGCGTCGCGGGCGGTCAGCATCAGGATCGCGACGCGGTTGCCGAGCGAGCGCAGCCGCCGGCACACCTCCAGGCCGTCGATGCCCGGCAGGCCGATGTCGAGCACAACCGCATCGGGCACGCCCTGGACGACCAACTCGATCGCGCTCTCGCCGTCCTCGGCCAATTGCACCTCGTAGCCCGCCAGCGTCAACGCGCGCCGCAGCGCTTCGCGCACCGCCCGGTCGTCCTCTACGACAAGGATTCTCATAGCGGCGATTGTGACGGCGAATCGCCGGCCCGCCGGCGATTCCTACATTCGCCTTACACGGCTCACAGGCTGAGCTTGCGCGCCGCCGAGAAGCTGGCCGCCATGAACAGAGAACGCCTGGCTTCCCACCTGCCGATCGCGCCGATCGCGCTCGCCTCCGCGCTGCTCAGCTTCTGGGGGCTGACCCGCAGCGGCTTTGCCAACACCTACTACGCCGAGGCCGCCCAGGCCGCCTCGCGCAGCTGGAGCGCCTGGCTGACCAACGCGACCGACGCGAGCCTGTCCGTCTCGCTGGACAAGGGGCCGCTGCCGAACATGATGTTGGGGCTGTCAGGCCGCCTGTTTGGCTTCTCCAGCTTCTCGCTGCTGCTGCCCGAGGCGCTGTGTGGCGTTGGCGCGGTGCTGCTGCTCTACGACGCCGTGCGCCGCACGCTCGGGCGCCGCGTCGCCCTGCTCGCGGCCGCGATGCTCGCGCTGACGCCGATCTTCGTGGCGATGAGCCGCTTCGACAACCCCGACGCGCTGCTCGTGCTGCTTGAGGTTGGTGCCGCGTGGGCGCTCGTGCGCGCGCTGCAGTCCGGGCGCACCGCGCACGTGCTGCTGTGCGGTGCGCTGGTCGGGCTTGCCTTCAACGTGAAGATGCTGCAGGCCTACCTGATCGTCCCGGGCCTGGCCGCCGCGCTGCTGCTGGCCGGGCAGGGGAGCGTGCGCCGGCGGCTGGAACAGCTGATCGCCGGCGCCGGCGCGATGCTCGCGGTCAGCTTTGCCTGGTACGGCACGACGATGCTGGTTCCCGCCTCCTCGCGGCCGTGGGTGGGGGACACGACCGACAACTCCTGGTTCTCGCTGATCTTTGGCGCCAACGGCTTCGGCCGCGTCTCCGGCGAAGGCGCCGGACCGGCTGGCGGCGGCGTGCCAGGCGGCGGCGGTCCCGGCGGCGCCACCGGCTTTGGCGGCAGCGCCGGGCTGACGCGGCTGTTCAACGACATCGTCGGCGGTCAGATCGCCTGGCTGCTGCCGCTGGCCGCCCTTGGGCTGGCGCTTGGGCTGTGGACGCTGCGCCGCGCGCCGCGCGCCGACCTCGGCCGCGCCGCCTACGTGCTGTGGGGCGGCTGGGCGCTGGTGTCCTGGCTTGTGTTCAGCCTCGCCGAAGGCATCTTCCATCCCTACTACACGACCGCGCTGGCGCCGGCGGTCGCCGTGCTTGCCGCCGGCGGGTTAGCGCTGATGTGGGAGCGGGCGCGCTCATCGTCGGCTTGGACGGTTGCGCTCGCTGCCGCGCTCGTCGGCACCGTCGCGCTGGCCGCCGCCCT
The DNA here is from genome assembly GCA_036279855.1 of Solirubrobacteraceae bacterium. Lineage (GTDB taxonomy): Bacteria > Actinomycetota > Thermoleophilia > Solirubrobacterales > Solirubrobacteraceae > Palsa-744. The sequence goes on from DASUIH010000027.1 coordinate 3,617, forward strand.
GCTCGGGCGAACAGGTGGGGTTCCGGACTTCCTCGGCCCGTTGGCGATCGTGCTCGCGCTCGCGGCTGCCGGCGGCCTGGTACTCGTTCGCCTGGCGCCCGCCACGCGCCGCCCGGCGCTGCTCGCCGGCGCCGTCGTCGCCGGCCTGGCGGCCGTCCTGGCCGGGCCGGCCGCCTATTCGATCGCGACTACCGGCCGCGCGCTGTCCGGCGGCAATCCCTTGGCGGGGCCACGGCAGGTCGAACAAGCGAGCGGGCCCGTCGGGCCGGGCACTGGCCGCAACGGCGCGTTCGCGCTGGCAGCGCGCGGTGGCGGCGCACCGGCGAGCGCGGGTGCTCCTGCGCTTGGCGGTCCCGCCGGCTCGTTGCCCGGCGCTCGTCCAGGGCTTGGCGGTCCTGCCGGCCCGTCGCTCGGCGCTCGTCCAGGGCTGGGTGCTCCCCCGGGACTTGGCGGTCCCTCGCGGCTTGGCTTGCCGCCCGGGCTTGGCGGACCAGGCGTAAGAGCTGCCGGTGGCGCCGGTCCCGGCGGCGGGCAGGTCAGCGCGGCGCTCGTGCACTACCTGCAGGCCCACCGCGGCAGCGCCAAGTACGTCGTCGCCGCCGAAGGCTCGATGACCGCCGGGTCAATCGCCGTGCAGAGCAAAGACGAAGCGATCGACATGGGCGGCTTCACGGGTTCCGATCCCGCGCCGTCGCTGTCGAAGCTGCAGGCGCTGATCCGCTCCGGGCAGCTGCACTACGTGCTGCTCGGCGCCTCCGGTAACGGCGCGCCGGGACCGCGACAGGCGGCGGGGGCCGCCGCGGTCGTCACGACGCGCGACGCGTGGGTGCGCAGCCATGGCAGCGTCGTCCACGCGACCGGGTTGGGAGCAGGAGGGGGGACGCTCTACTACTTCGCGTGAAAGTCGTGGCGCGAGCCGTCAGGCCGCCAGGCGAGGATCGCCTGCGAGGGCTCGGTGCCGGGAGCCAGGCGCTCGTCCGCCAGCGGCTCGCCTGCCGTCAGGCCGACCGGGATCACGCCCGCCCAGCCCTCGCGTGAGTAGTCCTCCTCGTTGTCTTTGGGGCCGCCCGTGCGCAGCTTTGCCGAGGCCTCATCCAGCGGCAGCGACAGCACGTCGATCGCCTTCAGCTCCTTGTCGGTGGGAGGGCGCACCTCCGGCCAGCGGCCCGGGATCAAGCGTTCGCTGAACGCCTCGATCGCGGCGCGCTTCTCCTCCTCGTCGGCGGTCGCCCGCGCCTGCCCGAACACCATCGCCGCGCGGTAGTTGACCGACTGGTGCACCGCCGAGCGCGCCAGCACAACGCCGTCGAGCAGCGTCGCCGTCAGGCACATCTCCGCTCCGGCCGCGAGCGCGCGCAGCGTGCGGCTCGCGGCTGAGCCATGGAAGTAGACACGATCGCCCAGGCGCGCGTGCAGCGTCGGGATCACAAACGGGCGGCCGTCGAGGGCAAAGCCGACGTGCGAGACGAGCGCCTCGTCGAGGATCGCCTCGATCGTCGCGCGGTCGTGGGCGCCGCGCTCGGGCATGCGCAGCAGGCGCGTGCGCGCACCGCGGGGTGGGGTTGAGTCTGGGCGCGCGGCGGACATCGGCACACGGTAGTGGCTGTGCCTGGACAGCGCGAGCACTCAGATGGGTATTGCAGTCTAAAAACGCTATCTGTCCTATAGACTTTGACATCTATGTGATCTCTTGTATAGAAATCGCTGTTGGCACTAAAAAGTGCATCGTTGACATAAGGTCAGGTAGGGTCGGTCTTCGTGGTCGACGTCTTTACCGGTGTGACGGGACCTTGGGAGAGGGACCGGGTCGTTTTGGAGAGATGGGGTTTTTGCGCGTGCCCGGCCCCCTGTGGTTGGTCCATTTCCTTTGGGGGTGTGGGTGGGTGGGTTTAGTTAATGTGTGTGAGATCATGGCTGCTTGGGCACAGCGTCGAGTGAGGACCGTCTGGTCCATGAGCTGTAAGGGCAGTGACTCTCATCG
>DASUIH010000028.1:0-19227 GCA_036279855.1 Solirubrobacteraceae bacterium
TGGAGCCAGGCGCTTCCGGCTCTCCCACGCTCCCGCGTGGGCTTGCCCGCACCTGCCGCGCGATCGGGCCGCCCACGGCCTGGGTGCTGCCGTCGATGCGCAGCGTGAGCACGTCGCCAAAGGGCGCTACGTCCTCCGCGACTAGCGGCAGCCCTTTCGCAGGTTTTTAGGCATGGCTAAAATAAGGGAGTGATCGCCTCCCGCACCACCGAGCTCCCCGAGGGTCTCCAGACAGTCGACGAGGCCTTGCACCGGACCCGCTTTCGGATCCTGCCCTTCCTCGGCCCGGCGTTCATCGCGTGCGTCGCGTACATCGACCCGGGCAACTTCGCGACGAACATCGCCGGCGGTTCGAAGTTCGGGTACACGCTGGTCTGGGTGATCGTCGCCTCGAACCTGATGGCGATGCTGATCCAGACGCTGTCGGCGAAGCTCGGCATCGCAACCGGCCGCAACCTTCCCGAGGTCTGCCGCGAGCAGCTGCCGCGCCGTGTGTCGTTCGGGCTCTGGCTGCAGGCCGAAGCGATCGCGATGGCAACGGACCTCGCCGAGTTCCTCGGCGCCGCCGTCGGCTTTCATCTGCTCTTCGGCTTCGGCCTCTTTCCGTCGGCGGTGCTGACCGGGATCGCGGCGTTCGGCATCCTCGGGCTTCAGCGCTACGGCGTGCGGCTCCTCGAAGCGGTGATCGCAGCGATCGTCGGCGTGATCGGCGCGTGTTACCTCGGTGAGCTGATCTTCTCGAATCCCGATCTCGGCCAGGTCGGGCGGCACGCACTCGTTCCGGGCTTCAGCGGCTCCGAGTCGGTGCTGCTTGCGGTCGGGATCCTCGGCGCAACAGTGATGCCGCACGTCATCTACCTGCACTCGGCGCTGACCAGCCGTCGCATCGACTGCCGCGACGACGGCGAGCGCAGCCGCGTGCTGCGCTTTGAGCGTCTGGACGTGATCGTCGCGCTGGGCCTGGCCGGGCTGGTCAACATGGCGATGTTGGCGATCGCGGCGAAGCTGTTTCACACGCCGGCGCTGGCGGGCCTGCACGCCATCGGCGAAGGCCACGCCGAGCTGGGGCATCTGGTCGGCGGCGGCGCGGCGCTGGCATTCGCGGTCGCGCTGCTGGCCTCGGGAGCGTCCTCCTCAAGCGTCGGCACCTACGCGGGTCAGGTGGTGATGGCCGGCTTCATCCGCGTACGTGTGTCGCTGTGGCTGCGCCGGGCTGTGACGATGCTGCCGGCGCTTGCTCTGCTCGCGGCCGGCACCAACCCCACTGACGCGCTCGTGCTCAGCCAGGTCGTGCTGGCCTTCGGCATTCCCTTCGCGCTGGTGCCGCTGGTCGCGATCACAAGCGATCGCGACGTGATGGGCGTGCACGTGAACAGCCGCGTCACGACGCTGGTCGCCGTCGCCGTCGCCGGGCTGGTGACGCTGCTGAACGTGTTCCTGCTCGGCCAGCAGCTACTTGGCTGAGCGTCGTCCGCGGCGAATCCCCAGCCACAGCCACAGCGGATAGGTCGCGAAGATCGCCGCCGAGAGCTTGTGCGTGCGCGGGCCGGCTTTGCGCCAGTCGAAGCGAAACACGCCCGAGTTGAGCATCCAGTCGCGCCCGGAGGCGGCGCGGCACAGCTTCCAGACTGGTCGCGTCCAACCCTGGTCCAGGTACAGGCCGACGCTTACGCCCCAGAACAGGGTCATGTAGGCGACGGCGACGGCCGCGTCGCGCTTGGCGCTCGGCTGTGCCTCGCGGGTCAGGTGCGCGTAGGCGCGCCCGCCGCTGTAGAGCAAGGGGGGATCGATCAGGAAGGACACGGGACCTCCTCATTGCGAAGGTGGAAGGCGAGCCGGGTGGCAAGCGCCATTATCGTCATCTGCGGGTTGACGCCGAGCGAGCTGGGAACGGCCGAGCCGTCGGCGACATAGACCCCGCGTGCGTCGTGCAGCTGCAGGTCGCCGTCGACCACGCCGTGTGTGGGTCGGGCGTCGGCGCGGGCCGTGCCGAGCGGGTGAAAGGCCATCAGCTTCAGGTCGCGCCGGCGCGCCCGCTGCGGCGTCACGCCGGGAGGTAGCGGCAGGTACACCTCGCGCGCGCCGGCCGCCTCGAACAGCTCGCGCATCCGCCGCAGGCCGGCGCGGAAGCGGCCCAGGTCCGCGTCGGTCAGGTCGTAGCGAATCACGGCTTGGCCGGCGACTGAAGCCACGCTGCCGCGGGAGCTGTCAGAGACCATCAGCCCGAACTGGGCCAGGCGGGGATAGTCGGCCATCGCCTCGGCGTGGCGCTCCCCGGTCAGTGGCAGCGACATCGCGGCGTAGGAGGGTGGGCCGGCGACGCCCTCGAAGACGATTCCCTCGCCTGCGAACTCGTCCACGTAGAAGCTCTGCGGGACGCCTTTGGCCATGTCGACCACCTCCTCCATGCGAGCGAAAGCGGCGGTGGCCGGATGCAGCGACAGGTTCGCCCCCAACTGCCCGGAAGCCTGGCCGAGGCCGCTGCGCGCCAGCAGCAACGGGGTGTGGATCGTGCCGGCGCCAATGACGACCATCGCCGCGCGCACCTCGACGTGGGCCCCGCTTGCCATCTGTACGTGCGCGCCGCTCGCATGGCCGGCCGTGGTGGCGATGCGCTCGACCCGCGCGCCGGTGAGGATCCGCGCGCCCGCGCGCTCGGCGCGCGGCACATAGGTGATGCCGGTGTGTTGCTTGGCCGACGTGGGGCAGCCGAACGCGCACACCCCGGAGCCGACGCAGCCGCTGGCGTTGCGACGCAAATAGCCGTGCGACCAGCCGAGGCGCTCGGCCCCGCGTCGCGCCACCGCCGCGTTGGCTCCGGCCAGCTCAGGCGTCACCTCCTGCACCGACAACGCGCGCTCGACGCGCTCGAAACAGGGTCGCAGCGACTCCTCGTCCAGCTCCAGCCCAAAGTCCGATTGCCAACGTCGCAGCACGCCTGCGGGCGTGCGAAAGCAGGTGCCGGAGTTGACCAGGGTGGTGCCGCCGAGGCCGCTGCCGAGCGGCAGCAGGATCGGCGGGTTGCCCAGCGTCAGCGTCTGACCGCCATCGCGGTACAGGCGCGCCAACATCTGCGGCGGGCGCGCCGTGAAGGAGTCGGGGTCGTGGCGGTGGCCCTGCTCCAGCACGATCACCGCGGCGCCCCCCTCGGCCAGCTCGGCGGCCGCGACGGCTCCGCCGGCGCCGGCGCCGATCACGCACACGTCGGCGTGGATCGTGCGAGTGGCGCCTGCGGCCAAGTCCCCCCTTTGCGAGGTCTTCACGGTTCGCGAGCTCTTCACGGTCGGCCCTCCGCCTGCCTCAGCTTGCGGCCGCGAGCCACCACCGCCTCGGCGTCGTAGCCAAGCCCTGTGGCAACACGCGGATCGTCGTAATAGCCGAGCGAGACGAGCATCTGCGCGAGCTGGTCGGTGCTCTTCGAGCGCCCGAGCAGTGCCCGGCCGCGCGGGCGCCGCGCGAGCGCGAGCAGCACACGCATGCCAACGCGCTGCGGGCCGGGAGCGGAGCCGACAAATCCCTGAAGCGGATCGTCGGCTGGCAGGCGAGCGCTCATCGCCGGGCCAAGGTATCAGCAGTTTGGCTGTACAGCCAGGAAGCGGTTCAGCCGTCGTCGAACGGGGCGAGCGCGACGCCGTGGTCGCGCTCGCGCATGCCCAGCTCGTAGGCGGCGCCGTGCAGGGTGCGCAGCGTCCGCGCGGCCGCTGCGTGCGGGCGCACGTTCAGCGACAGGCTCGCGACCGAGCAGTTGACGACGTCGTGCTCGCTACCACGGCCCTCCGAGTCGTTCGTCCCTGGATCGGCATAGCGCCAGCCGGCCGCCGCGCCGGGCGGGTTGTCGACGTGGGCTTGCACCAACAGGCCCGCTTCGCCCGGCAGCGTGAGCGAGCAGCGCACCGGGCTCTCGGCCACCTGGACTCCACGCGCCCCGAGGCCTCCCAGGCGGACGCGCCGTCCGTCAAACGAGATTGCGCCACTGGCAAGCCACGGTGTCAGCCGTCCGGCAAGCAGCACACGGCCGACCGCCACGTCCAGCCAGGCGGATCGATCCTCGACGAAGTCGATGCCGTGCAGCCAGATCCAACGCTCGGCGTGCTCGGCGCCCCAGTTGTGTCCGACCATGCCGCGCCAGTCGCGCAGCTCGATCGTGCGCTCGGGCAGCTCGATCGTGCCGTCGAAGCTGGCGGCGGGGGCGGGGCTCGTCAGCTTCGTGCGTGGCAGCGGCGCTCGGTACAGCCACGATTGCTTGAGATGGCGAAGTTCGGGCTCGGCCTGCCCTATCCGTAGCGACCAGCGGGCCGGGCCACAGTGGCCGTCGGCTGCGCCCGGGCCCAGCCGTCCGCCTTCTGCCTGTGGCTCGCCGATCTGGATCCAACCGTCCGCTGGCACCGTCAGCAGCGGCGTCGTGTGCTTGTGCATGAACGGCGCGCCACGTGTGGCGTCAAAGATGGTGCACCACAGAGAGCCCTGTGGCGGATGACCGGGGCGCTTGTGCACCGTGTAGCGCAGCCAGGCGCCAAGCGGCTCCTCAGGCGCGACGGCGCGCAGGTAGAAGGACTCGTACATGCCCTTGCCGATCGGGGTCTCCGGGAAGATCGCGTTGACCGCCATCCCGCGATCGTAACCTCAGCCGCTGTCGAGAGCTGCGAGGATCAGCGCGTGAGAGACGCGCCGCTCGTGACCCTGCCCGCCGGGTTGCTCGCGCCGAGCTCCAGCGGGCAAGGGCGCTACCTGCTGGGTGTCGACGGTGGGGCCACCAAGACACTTGCCGCGGTGCTCGACCTCGACGATGGCGAGCTGCACCTCGGCCACGGCGCTTCCAGCAACGCCGACGCCGTGGGCGCTGACACCGCCACAGAGTCGCTGCTGCGGGCGACCGACGAGGCGCTCGACCGCGCCGGCATCGCGCCCGAGCGCGTGGATGGCGCGGTGCTGGCTGTCGCCGGCACCGACACCGAGGCGATCGGCGAGCAGTTGGCCGTCAGTCGTCCGCGCGGCTGGACGGTCGTCAACGACGTCGTTGGCGCCTGGGCAACGGCAACCGGCGGGCGGGCCGGTGTGGGAGTCATCTCCGGGACCGGCAGCAACGTGTTCGGCGTCGGGCCGGACGGACACAGCTGGCGCGCGGGCGGCTGGGGGCACGTCCTCGGCGACGAGGGCAGCGGCTACTGGCTGGCCACACGCTCGCTGCGCGCCGCGCTGGCCGACCGCGACGGCTCCGGTCCCCGCACCGCTCTGAGCGAAGCGGCGGTCCGGTTCTTCAGCGTGCGTGAGATCGAGCAGCTGGCCGCGCTCGTATACGGCAAGCCTCTGCAAAAGGGGGAGATCGCCGCGTTCGCGATCGAGACCGCCCGCGTCGCGCACGCGGGCGACGCCGTTGCCCGCGCTCTGTACGAGCGGGCCGCGCGCGAGCTGGGGGCGCAGGTTCTGGCGGTGATCGAGCACGCCCGGCTGAGCGGCGAGTTTTCCGTCGGCCTGATCGGCAGCGCTTTCAAGGCGGGAGCCGTGTTCGTGGACCCGCTCCGCGCGCTGCTGGCGCGCGCGCAGCCACAAGTGCGCGTGGCCGTCGTGGAAATGGCTCCCGTCGGTGGCTGTCTGCAGCTGGCGGCGCGGCTGGCCGGCCGTGACGGGGCGCTTGACCACGAGCGATTGCGCGGGCTGCTCGACAAAGCCCTCGTTCGCGAGGGGGCCTTTCGCGAGTAGCGCCTGCCGTCGAGAGTCAGGTCAGCAATGCCTGCAGCTGGCCGCGCGTGCCGATCGCGTTCGGGCCCACGCCGGCGATTCGCACAGCCGCGGCGGCGTGGCCAAACGAGACGGCGGCCCGCGGATCTTGGTCTTCGGCCAGCGCTACGAACAACGCCGCCGCAAACACGTCGCCGGCGCCGAGGTCGTCGCTGACCGCGACCGGATGCGGGATCGCGCCTGAGAGCACAACCCCTTCGCCCAGGTGGACATTTGCCGGTCGCGCGCCCGCGGTGACGGCGACGCAGCCCCTGCACGCCTCCGCGGCCGCGAACAAGGGGGCACAGTAGGGCTGCTCGTGCTCAGAGATGACGGCCGCGTCGAAGCGGCTCGGCAGCAGCGCGGCGTCGAGCTGCACCGCTTTGATCTGCCCTGCGCTCCAGTCGCGGACCAATCCTTGCGGCGTGATCCCGACAAAGCGCGCGTCTGCCTGCCGGCGCGTCGGTGTCTCCCGCGCGATCGGGGCCAGGTGCAGGATCTCTGTCGCGATCGTCGGGGGATTGACTATCGCGCCCGCCCACGAGCGCAAGCTCTGGCTGCGGCCGGCGCCCTCGCCGCGCGTCGCCAGCGTGGTCGTTGCCGCCGCTCCGATCACGTGTAGGTCAAACTCGCTGCTGTAGGGCGCGAGCAGCTGTTCGATCTGTGCCGGCACGCCTTGCGTGAGGATCAAAGCGCGCAAACCCAGGCGCGCCGCCTGCAGCGCGCTGTAGAAAGCGGTCCCGCCGGGCTGCTCGCGTTGCGCGTCGCCCTCGCCGAGGGTGTCGCAGGCGACGTGGCCGAGCGCGACGTAGTCGTAGCGGCTCACGCCAAGCTGGCCGATTGTCGATCTCGCTACGTGCCCCGAATGGGGTATCGATCGACAATCGGCGGGATCCGCAGCGGCAGCTCCGAGCCGGCGATCGCGGCGGCCGCCAGGCGGCCGGTGAAGACGCAGCCGCCAAGGAAAGTGCCCTCCAGCGAGCGCTTGCCGTGCATGCCGCCGCCGCCGAAGCCCGCGGCCTCGCCGACGGCATACAGGCCCTCGATCGGCTCGGCCTGCTCGCGCATGACGCGGCAAGCCAGGTCGGTCTGGATGCCGCCAAGGCTCTTGCGAGCCATCACCTGCAGGCGGATCGCGACGAGCGGCCCTGCCTTGGGGTCGGCGATCCGCTGGAAGCGACACGTGCGCAGGCGGTCGCCGCGCCAATTGCGCAGCTGCCCGATGCGGCGCAGCTGGTCGTCGTTGAACAGGCCCTTGCCGCGCGCGATCGTCTCGTCGTAGCGACCCACCTCCCGCTCAAGCACAGCCGCGTCGATCGCCCGCTCGCCCGTCAGCTCTGCTGTCACGTCGTTCATCTTCGCGGCCAGCTCGGGCAGCGTCGCGGCCGATACGAAGTCGGGCGAGCCCTCCAGGAAGTGGCGCACCAGCCCCGGCTTGCCGAGCAGCACGCCGAGCAGGAACGGGACCAGCCGTCGCTCGCGCAGATGTGGGTTGTGCTGGGAGCCGGACACGTCAAGCTCGCGCGAGGCGATCTTGAAGTTGCAGATCAGCCACGAATACTTGCGCTCGTCTTCGCACATCCGCTCCAACGCGGCGTAGGCGTCGAAGGTCGGCATCACCGGCACCGGGCCGTAGCGAACGCCGTCGGGGTTGAGCATGATGCCCGAGCGCGGCGGGATCAGCTTCAGGCCGTGGTGCTCGCGCTGCGGTTTGGGGTGGCGGACCGCGTCGGCGTAGTTCCACATCCGCGACAGGTGGGTGACGTTGCCGCCGATCCGACGCACCTCTTCGTGCATCGAGCCGTCGGCGTAGTAGTGCGAGCCCATCAGCAGCCGCTCGGGCGCCGGCCCCAGGCGCTCGGTCGGCCATTCGCGGCGGACGATGTCGAGGTTGCCGCCGATGCCGCCACAGGCGAGCACGACCGCCTTGGTCGCCGCGAGCGTCTCGCCGGACTCCAGCCTCACGCCGACGGCCCTGCCGCCGTCGATCTGCAGCTCGGCGACGCTCGTCTGGAAGCGCACCGCAAGCGCCTCGCGCCGCGGATGCGACTCGATCGCGCCCCACACCGCCTGCACCAGGCCCTTGCCGGTGCCCCAGGTCAGATGGAAGCGCGGCACCGAGTTGCCGTCGCCGAAGTTTCCGCGCTCGGCCCAGTTGACGACCGGAAAGAAGCGCACGCCGATCTCGCGCAACCAGGCGCCAACGTCGTCGCGGGCACGGGTGACGTACTGCTCGGCCCAGCGTCGCGGCCACGTGTCCTTGGGCTCAAACTCAGCGATCCGCAGCCAGTCTTCCAGCGCCAGGCGCTCGGAGTCGCGGATGCGCGAACGGCGCTGCTCAGGCGAGTCGACCATGAACATGCCGCCGAACGCCTCGCGGGCCAGGCCGCCGACCTCGTGCGGTTGGCAGCGATCGAGCAGTGCCACCGTGTGGCCCGAGCGCAGCAGCTCGAGCGTCGTCGTCAATCCCGCCAACCCGGCGCCGACGACGACGACATCGGGAGCCGAGCCGCTCACGCCAGCGCCATTCCCGGCGCCACCTTGACTTCCACCAGCTCCGGCTTGCCCGAGCCAAGCGCCGCCGACAGCGCCTGGCCCAGCTCGCCGGCGTCACCGGCCACCCGCGAGTCGACGCCGTAGCCCTTGGCGAGCGCGGCGCAGTCGAGCGCGGGCAGGTCCAAGCCCGGCGCGTCGACGATCTCCTCCAGCATCCCGAACCACTTGAGGATCGCGTACTCGTCGTTGCGCAGCACGAGGAAGGTCACCGGCACCTGGTAGGTCGCCGCCGTCCACAGAGCCTGGATCGCGTACTGCGCCGAGCCCTCGCCGAGCACGCACACGACCGGACGGCTGGGCTGTGCCAGCTGCGCGCCGATGGCCGCGGGCATGCCGAAGCCGAGGCCGCCGCCGGAGGAGAAGTAGTAGCTGCCCGGCGCCGACAGGCGCAGCTGGTTGCGCAGTGCAAGCGTCGCCGACGGCGACTCCAGCACGACAATGCCGTCCTGGGGGAACAGCTCGGCCAGCACCCGCACCGCCGTCGATGGGCTGATCGGGTCGCTGTCGGGCGCCGGCTCCGCGGCCGGGCGCCGCGCCGGCGGCTGTCGCTCGGAGTCGCCGACCTGCTCGGCCAGCGCCGCCAGCGTCAGTGCCGGGTCGGCGAGGATCGCGTCGCCCATCGGCGCACGTCCCGCCTCGTCGGGGTCGCTTGTGACGGCGATCAGAGACGTTCCCGGCGCAAGCAACGGGCCGGGGACGTTCGGGTAGTAGGGGAAGACCGACGTGCCGACGGCGAGCACGAAGTCGTGTGCCGCCAGGACTTCGCCGACCGGCAGCACCGCCGGCGGCAGGATGCCCTGGAACAGCGGATGGTCCTCGGGGAAGCCGATCCGCCCGCCGCCGGTTGCCGGTGTTGCGTACACGGGCAGCCGCTGGCGCTCGGCCAGGCGTATCGCGGCCTCCCAGCCGCCGCTGGCGTCGATCTCAGGGCCGGCGACGAGCGCTGGGCGCTCGGCGTCCCGCAGCCGCTCGCACAGAAGCTCGATCTGCTCCGGGCCTGGCTGTCCGGCGCCGGTGACGGTGCGGGCGCTCTGGTGTGCGACGGCTTCCTCGTCAACCTCGACGGCCCAATCGTCCATCGGAATCGACAGGAACGAGGGGCCGCGTGGCGGTAGCGTGGCGGCGTGAATCGCGCGCGCCAGCGCGTGCGGGACGTCCTGCGCGCGTGGTGGCTCGTAGCTCCACTTGACCAGCGGATGCGGCATTCGCGTGGCGTCGCGGTTGGTCAGATTGGCCTGCAAGGTCATCAGCGAGCGGTACTGCTGGCCAGCGGTGATCACCAGCGGTGACTTGTTCGCCTGCGCGTTGAAGATCGCGCCCATCGCGTTGCCGACGCCCGGGGCGGTGTGCAGGTTCACGAGCGTGGCGCGGCCGCCGGCCTGGGCGTAGCCGTCGGCAAGCCCGACGACCGTCGCCTCCTGCAGGCCGAGCACGTAGCGGAAGTCGCCCGGGAACTCGGTCAGCATCGGCAGCTCGGTCGAGCCGGGGTTGCCGAACATGGTGGTCATGGAGCGGCCTCGCAGCAGCTCGAACACGGCCTCTCTGACTGTCTTCACGCAGGTCTCCTTGCGGTCCGTGGGGGCTGGGAGAATAAGGCAAGCGCACCTTTGGCGAACTTGCTTTGTTCTGTACGTCTGACTTGAGACCCACGAAAGGCCGGCAAGGGCAGTGGCTGAGAATGGGAGTAGCGCTGATCGGAGCGCTACTGCTGCTCTGCGCCGCTGCCTCGGCGCGGTCGCCTGCGTCGGTGCGCTCGCCCGCCTCGGCGCGTTCGCATCCAAGCGAGCCGAGCGCGTCGCGCTACCCGGCCGGCGGCGAAGGGCCACGACGCATCGCCCGGCCAAGCGAATTCGCCCACAGCGCGGCGACCGGCAAACGCACGCGCAAAGGCAAGGCCAAGCCGGGCCTGCACGGCAATCCCGCACGGGCGCTGGTGTCCTTCGCGGCGATGCAGAAGGCCTTCTATATCGCCGGCAGCGGGCTGTACCTGGGCCAACCGTACTCCTACCTGTGGCCGTTCTCGCAAGCTTTGGCAGCCACCGTCAGCGTCGCCAACATCCCCGGGCAGTCGGCCAAGCAGGCGAGCAGCAACTCGCGCGAACTGCACGTGCGCCTCTACGGCCTCGGCAAGTATTGGAGCACTCCGACCGAAGCAAGCGAACCGCTGCCTGGCGAGCAGCCCGAAGCCGAAGAACAGTCTGGGGAACCCTCTGAAAGCGCCGGCGTGCCGCCACCGTCGCTGCCCTCCTACAGCGGCAACGTCGCGCCGCCGGCCGGCGCCAGCTATTACGACGACAACGAGTGGGTCGGGATCGAGCTGATGCGCGCCTACAAGCTCCGTCACGAAGCCGCGCTGCTCGAACGCGCCGAGCAGATCATGCAGTTCGTGATGAGCGGTTGGCAGACCAACCCCAAACTCGCCTGTGTGGGCGGCGTGCCGTTCTCCGACTCGCCCAGCAACACCGACCGCAACACCGTCACCGACGGCCCGGGCGCGGAGCTTGCCCTGCAGCTGTACCGCGTGACTGGCGACGGCGCCTATCTGCAGTTCGCGGAGATGGCCTACGAATGGGTGCGTCGCTGCCTGCTGCAGCCAAACCAGCTCTACGCCGACCACATCCGCCAGCACGGAGTGATCGACCCGACCTTGTGGAGCTACAACCAGGGATCGATGATCGGCGCCGGCACGCTGCTCTACCAGGTGACCCACGATGGCGCCTTCCTCTACCAGGCGCGCCAGACCGCCACCGCTGCGCTCGGCTACTTCACGATGCAGCGGCTGCTCAGCGAAAATCCCTTCTTCGTCTCGGTCTACCTGCGCAACCAGATGTACCTGGATTCGGTCACGCACGATCCGCCGGGGGTGCACCTGGCCCAGGACTACATCAACTACGTGTGGGTCAACCGGCGCCTGTCCAACGGCCTGTTCGTATGGGCCTCGCCACCCTCGCCGCCCTCCTCGCAGCTGCTCGTCCAGGCCGCCGCAGTGCAGGTCTACGCGCTGCTCTCGACCAAGCCGGCGACCTACTTCTAAGAGCCCCTTGAAGGGGCTCTAAGCGGCCGCGCGGCGCGGCTGACGTGCCTCTCCGGCGTCGGCCGGCCGCTTGCCGTTACGCTAGAGCGCGATGTCCGCGACCGAGCCGAACATGATCACCGCCGACGGGCTCGCCTCGCTGGAGGCCGAGCTGCAGACGCTTGAGGGAGAGGGGCGGCGTGCGATCGCCGAGCGGATCAAAACCGCCCGCGAGTGGGGCGACCTGAAGGAGAACAGCGAGTATCACGACGCCAAGAACGACCAGGCGCACCTGGAGACGAAGATCGCGCGCCTGCGCGAACGCATCTCAACGGCTGTGGTGATGGACGACTCGCAGGCGCCCGACGGAGTCGTAGCGTTCGGCACGACGGTCGTGGTTCGCGAAGGAGACGGGCCCGAGCGCAGCTGGACGATCGTCAGCTCCCACGATGCCGCACCGGCCCAGGGGAAGCTATCGGCGGATTCGCCGGTCGCGCGCGCGCTGCTCGGCCGCGGCGTCGGCGACAGCGTCTCCGTCGTACTGCCCAAGGGGGAGATCCTCCTCACGGTCGTAAGCATCGGCTGAGCGAAGCGCGGCCAGCTCAGCCTTGCGGCGGTACAGGCGCTGGTCGGCCAGCTGCAGGATCGCGGCCGGGTCGCTCATCTCCTCCGGTATCTGCACGACGCCGTGCGATGCTGTGATCGAGAAGTCGCGGCCGTCCTCGGCAAGGGCCAGCACGCTGGCACGCACGAGCAGCTCGTGATCGCCGCGCGAGCGGTCGAGCAGAACGCAGAACTCGTCGCCACCCATCCGGTAGGCGCTGCCGACCGGCTCCACCGCGCGGCTGAGACGCTCGCCCAGACGCACCAGCAGGCTGTCGCCGGCCGGATGGCCGAACGTGTCGTTGAACAGCTTGAAGCCGTCGAGGTCGTAGAGCACGAGACCCCACGGCTGGCGCTCGCCGGCGCCCTTGCAGGCAAGTCGCAAGTCGCCCATCAGGCGCCTGCGGTTACCGAGCCCGGTCAGCGAGTCGGTTAGCGACAGGCGTTGCGAGCGCGTCAGCAGAGCCAGGTTCTCGCGCCAAGTGACGACCATGTGCGCGCCCGCCGCCAGCACCGTGGCCGCCGCCAGCACGACGGCTGTCACCGTCAGGTGGTGGCCGACGTTGCCGTAGACGAGCACGGCCAGGGCGCTGACCAGCGCCAGCGCCGGCACGGAGAGCATCTGCCAGCTCTGCACGCTTCGTGGCGGCACGCGCCGTCGCGGCGTCCACGCCGCGATCGCGAGCAGGATCGCCGCCAACGGCCATAGGCATTCAAGCCAAGTGCCGGCTTGGAAGGAGCTGGTGGATGTCTCGTACAGATAGGTGGAGTCGGCTACGGCGCTGACAAGCATTCCGCCGGCTATCAGCAGCCACAGCCCGCCGGTGCGCCAGCCCGTGACTCCGACCGCTCCGAGCGCGAATGCGGTCAACAGCAGATCTCCAATCGGGTAGGCAAGCGAGACCGCCAGCGAGCTGTGCGCGCCGCCGGCCTGGTCGAGGATCGGCGGCAGGATCAGCGCCGCGGCGACGCTGGCGGCGCCCAGGCCGGCAATCGCGCCGTCGAGCCACATGCCGGCGCGAGCGTCGCGCAGCTGCCGACGCGCCAGCATCCCCACCGCTACGTAGAAGCACGGGTACATCGCCAGGTACAGCCCGTCGGCAGGAGTAACGCTGCCGCCCGCTTCGGCCGGTGTGCCTTCGATCAACAGCGAGTAATACAGTTCGCCAAAGCTCCAAGAGAGCAGCCCGGCGCCCATCACCAGCCAGGCAACGCGGTCCTCTCCCCGGATCAACAGGCCACGAGCCAGCACGGCCCCGGCCGCCCCAAGCATCAGTGCGTTGTAGACGCCGTCGTCGATTACGCCGTCGAGCGCTTTGCCGCCGAATCCCAGCGTCGTATGCAGGGCAAGCAGGCCCAGCCCGCCGATCAGGGCGGCCAGGTACAGCGTCGAGGGCTTGAGGGTCGCGGCGCGCGTGGGCATCCGTATCGCCCACTACATCGGCGCGTGGAGTTGAAGTCCTGAGCGGGAATACGGGTTTTCCTCATCCGTACGCTTAGCGCGAGAGCGCCCTGCCGGCGCGGGCGGCGAAGCGACGCGGCTTGCGCGAGTACAGGCGCGCGCCAAGCTTCAGCGCGCGTCTGCGCAGGCGCTCACGGCGCCGCTCGATCAGCGCCAACAGCAGCTCGCGCGTCTGTCGGTCCAGCCGCGCTTCGCTTTGCAGGAAGTCGGCAAGCATCCACAGGTCGTGCTCCAGCCCGAGCGTCTCGCCCAGTCGGTTGGCGCGCCGAGTCAACTTTGCGGTGGCCGTGTTTTGCTTGCCGCCGAGCATGTCAAGTGCGTAGTAGAGGCTCTTGACACGCTTGCGCCAATCATGCATTGCGATCGGGTCGCGCCCATGTGAGCGCTTGGCCCGACTGTAGCGTCGCCGCCCGTCCCGGTAGATCGAGCGCAGGCCGGTCGTTAGGGCATCGTCCTCGTGATCGAACAGCCTCCAGCGCAGCAGGTCACGGCGCATCTCGGCGATGTCGGCAAGCGTCGCCGGCTGCTGCTCGGGCGGCTCGGGATCGGCGCGCATCGACGCCAGCCGCACGAGCAGAGCTTGGATGGGCTCGCCGCACAATTGGTCCGGGTAGAGCTCGCGCAGGTCTTCGAGGGTGCTCAGCCTGACCTGCGCGTCGCGCGCTCCAGCCAGCCGCTTGGCGGCGTCGCGCAAGGAGGCGTTGACCTGCCTGAACTCCTGCTTGCCGATCTCACGGCGCAGCAATCGCGCCAGCGCGCGCATGCGCTTGATCGTCTTACGCGCCTCGTGCACCAGGTGGGTGCGATCATCGCCGTTGGAGCTCATCGAAGCGAATACCCCCACTCAAGGCTACTCGCGCCAGAATCATCACATGGCAAAGCTGCCAAAAGCCCGCTGGTGGACGGTGCGTCCCGCCCACAACCGCAAGCCCGCGACCTACCGCTGTCCCTTCTGCGGCCGGCTGCTGCCGGCCCTCAGCGAACACATGCTGATCTTCCCCGAAGACGACAAACAGCGCCGCCGCCACGCTCACAGCAAGTGCGTGATGGCGGCTCGTAGCCGTGGTCAGCTGGTTCTACGCGAAGAGTGGCTGCGCACCCAGCCGCGACCGCCCTCGCTGTGGCAGCGCATCTTCAAGCGCAGCTGAGCACTCGGCGCGGCTTGCTCTGAACTTCGTCTTCCAACGGGGAGGTGCTTCAGCCCCCGTACATGTGAACGTGCTCTGGATCTATACGCAGGATCACCCGCTGTTCGCCGGGCTGGCGGTAGGGGTAGCTGTCCTGGCCCAGGTACTTCTTGGCCAGCGAGTCGATGTGCTCGTCGGCGCCATCGGTCGTCTGCTCGGAGACGCGACCGCGGATCGTCACGTATTCGTAGGGGTTCTCCAGGTTCTGCACGGTCAGCGTTACGCGTGGGTCGCGCTTGAGGTTGGTTGGCCAGGCTCGGCCTTCGGCGCTGTTGACGACGGGGCGGCCATCCTGGACGTCGACCCAGGCGGGGGCGGCGTGGATCGTGCCGTCGGGTCGCAGCGTCGAGATGACTACAAAGTTCTTGCCTTTCAGCAGCTCATCGGCACGGCCTTCGATCGCTTGGCTCATCGGAGTCCTTTCGATTGGAGGGTCTGTGAAGTCACGGTACCCGTTAGCCGGGCCCCAGACGCGATTTCACTGCCTGCTGGCGCCGGTGCTGGAGTTGACGGGTGGGATCGGGTCGAGCGCGACGAGGCGACCGTTGTTCAGCTGGAAGCGCACGTCGGCTTCGCCGCCACGGGCACAGCAGAGCGGATCGCCCGGGCGGTACAGGCGGTAGGCCAGCGTGGCTTCCGTGTCGCTTTGAGAGACGAGCTTGATGCCGGCGCTGGGGGTGCTGGTGTCGGTGCCGATGTAACGGCCGTCGAGGAAGAAGAACGCGTGCTGGTCGTAGCCGTCGTTAGAGCCTGTATACGTGGACACGAGCACGCGCAAGGTCTGATCGGGGTGGTATTGGCTGGTGTCGTCCGGGGTGTAGCCGTGCGCTTTGACGGTTGCCACCGCCTGAGCGAGGCCTTCGCCGCCATTGGCTGGTTCTTTGGTGAACGCCGGCGCTGTGGCGGTACGGGTCGTTTGGGTCCCGCTCGTCTGGGTCGGTTCGGTCTTGGTCGTAGCAGGCGCGACGGCAGTGTGCGACGTGCTTGTGGTCGCGGCGGAGCCCGATCCGCCTCGGCTTGAGACGGACACCGTCTTGGTCGCGGCCGAGCCGCAACCCGCGAGCACAAGCAGCAGGCTGAAGAGGAACATCGTCGCTGCGGTCGTTGTCGGTCTCATCGTTTTGTCTAGTTCGGCGGCTCCGGCCCGCAGTCCTCGCAACAAATGTTATTAGTGCCCGCTAAGATATCCCTATGGAGGAGAAGCGAGACGGGATCGCGCGCAGACGGGTCTCGGCTGCCCAGCGCCGCGAGGAGTTGATTGCCGCCGCCGTGCACGAGTTTGCCAGTGGCGGCCTGCACGGCACGCCGGTTGAGCGGATCGCGCGCCGTGTCGGCGTCGCTCAGCCTTACGTGTTCAGCCTCTTCTCAGGCAAGCGCGAGCTGTTCCTGGCTGCTGTTCAGCACTGCTTCACGCGTCTTGCCCAGACGTTCGCTCAAGCAGCCGCTGACTTTCGAGCTGGAAGGGCGCCCGCGGACTGTGAGGACACACTGATGGCGATGGGCTTTGCTTATAAGCGATTGCTGTTGACCGACCGCGACTATCTGATGCTTCAACACCAGGCCTATGCGGCCTGCGAGGATGAGACCGTGCGGGTGCACGTGCGGCGCGGCTATGCGGAGCTGGTGGCGTTGGCCGAGGAGCTGTCCGGCGCCGAGCACGAGCGGATCGACGACTTCTTTCGGCACGGCATGGCGCTTAACGTGGCGGCCGCGATGGGGGTCGCCGAGCTGTCTGCCGACTGCTCGTGGGTTCGCGAGGAGCTGGCGGCACGCGAAGCGGAGCCCGCCCGCTACTAGGATCGGTATCGATGGCCGACTCCGCCAGCCCGCAGGAACCGGAGCGCAGCAAGCGCGAGCGCGCGCGAACCGCCGGGCTGATCGTCCTGGCGATCGTGATGACCCTGTTCGCCGTGCTCAACGTGAAAGACGTCGAGGTCAACTGGATCTTTGGCAAGTCGAGCACGCCGCTGATCGTTGTGATCGTCGTTTCCCTGCTGGTCGGAGTGCTGCTCACGCACTTCGCCGAGTTGCGCTCCCGCCGCCGCCGCTGAACGCCGACCATCGTTGAACGCCGGCCGCTGCTGAACGCCGGCTGTCGCCAGCAGGCGGCTACGCCGCTTGTGTGGCGCGGCTGTCGGTGACGATGCGCGCAGCGTCCTCGGCGCCAAGGTAGGGCGCGAGGACAACGTAGGCGAGATAGTCGGAGAGCTCGGGCAGAGCGCGGGTGCCGCCTCTTGCCGCCTGGCTGTAGATCGTGTGCCAGATCGCGCCTTCGATCCCCTCCCTTGCCAGCGCCGACTGTGGCTCGCCCGGCGCTCCCACCGTGAGCCTGGCTGCCACTTCGCCTGCGAGCTCCGCGCTCATGTTGACGGCGCGCTGGCCCATCGCGAACACCCCGGTCGCGATCGTCTGTGCATTGGCCGGCCGCGCGGCGAAATAACGCATCAGTTGCTGCAGAGCCCGTCGCACCGCGTACGGCCACTCCTCGCTGCTTGTCAGGCCCGGGTCTGAGACCGTCGCGCGGACTTCCTCGCCGAGGTTGCGAACGGCCGCCAGCACGCACGCCTCCATGTCGTCGTACAGCTCGAAGAAGGTGTCGATCGAAACGCCCGCCTCATCGGCTATCCGCATTGGCGTCAGGTTGGCGTAGCCTTCCAGCGCCGCCAGTTCCAGGGCGCTGCGCAGCACCCGCGAATGCTCGTCTTCGCGGCCGGCCACGACGTCTGTCGCTACCCGTTCGCGGGCATCCGGCAGTGGGCTGGCGGCGCTCGTCCTAAAGACCAGCGCCCAGCTGAGCATGTCGTCGGCCATCGCCGGCATCTGCTCGGCACGGCCCTCTACCAGCGCCACGAACGTGGCACGCCTAAGCCCACCGACGATCGCGCGCGCGACTGGTCCCGGCAGTGGCGCCGCGTCAGGCGCGTGCGCGTAGGTGGCGGCGAGTCGTTGCTCGAAGGTGGCCAGCGTCTGGGTCAGCCGCGCCCATCCGGCCGGGCCTGCGGACGGGGCATCCACGAGCATCACCCGTGACCCCTTTGGGTGCTCACGCACGATCTCGGCAAAGCTTCGCAGCGCTGCGCCGAGCCGCTCTTCAAGCGTCCCGTCGCTGGTGCGGTAGCTCTCGGCAATTCGTGTGAGCGCACGGCCAGCGATCAGGTCGAGCGTCGAGAGGAAGCATTCCTGCTTGTTGGAGAACTGCTCGTAGAAGGCGCGGCGGGAGACGCCGGCGAGCGTGACCACCTGCTTGACGCTGGTTCGGCCATAGCCGTTGGCCGCGACTGCCTCGATCATCGCGCCGTGCATGCGACGCCGTTGATTTTCCGCGACCGCTTCGGCGCCAAGGCGGTGCGGTCCGCGCGGTAGCCGCTCGTACAATGGCGCGGGTGTGCCGGCGAGAGATTCGCCAGGTGCGCGGTGGGATGGGACTCTGGCCTCGGACGGAGCTTGCGACCGAGGTGCAACAACGCCTCCCCCGAGGTTCTTCGCACCCTCGTTCACTGCGTTCTATCTCCTCGAATCTTTATAGCCCCTCGACTATCAAGGAGTCTTGAAAACAATATCATTCCATGTCAGAGATTTATTGTCTACGCTCGCTCGGCCTGGACTATGGCATCCCGTCGTCCGGTTGCGCACGCGCGCTGAGCAGCGAATCCTAGAGCCAAGCTAGTGGAGCAGGGCTCTGAGCGCCAGCACGCCGATTCCGAGCGCAAGGCCGGCGCTCACCTGCAGCGCCAGCTCGGGCGGTTTTGCCTTGGAACGTAGGCCCGCCACGACCTCGAACAGCACCAGGCTTGCTACGGCGGTCCAGACGCCGGCCGTGACAGCGGTGGTTTGCGGCGCGCCAATGACCCAGGCGATCAAGACCGCTGCCACCGGCGCCGCGGCGCCACGAACGATTGCCCAATCCTGTACGAAGGCGTGCCACAACTCGCCCCACGTCAGGCGTCTCGGCCTGCTCAGGCGCAGGCCAAGCACGTCGGCGTAGGAGTGGGCGAACCAGTACAACAGCACTGCAATCGCAACGGATCCGACCGTCTCGGCGTAGGTGTCTCGCAACCCGCTCTCCGCCGCCAGCAGGGCTCCGGCGGTCATGGTGCCGTAGACGACGTTGGCGGGGTTGCCGCTGGGCAGCAGCCATCGCAGCGGCTCGATCCGTTTGCGCTGCTGAGTGGGGATTTGCTCGGGTGGCATCGGGCTGCGCAGGCGCTCGCGCGTGGCTCGGCGCCAGATGACGCGATGGTAACCGCCCAGTCTCCGTTCGTTTACATCGTCGCCGACCAGGCGCGTATCGTGGATCGCGACGAGTAGAACCCCGGACCGATGGTTGGCGAGGGCGGCGAGGCGATCCGCGTGGGCGTCCGGGCTGGGGCGTCCACGCGTGCATCGCCCGGGTATGCCTCACTCATGGCCTAAGGCCAGCGCGGCACCGACGAAATTCGACTACCACCGCGGTCTTCGTATCACCATCGCAATTAGCCCTAGCGCGGCCACGACCAGCAGGGCCTTGGAGAGCGCGCTGCCGACGGTAGTCCATGCTGCACCGGCCACTAGGAGGGATCGGCGAAACGTGTAGCGAAACTGGTTGAGGGCATCGCCGGGAGAGCGTAGCGTCGGCTGCGTCCCTATCAAGTGCCCCCGCGCCGCGTCAACGGCCGGGGGCGTGGCACCGAAAGGCGGAACCTTCCGAT
>DASUIH010000029.1:0-79263 GCA_036279855.1 Solirubrobacteraceae bacterium
TCGCCGTCTCCCCGCGTTCCTCGCTATTTGCGAAAATCTTGCCGTGGGGTAGCCGCACGCCAATCTTGGGGTGCCGTCCTCAACCCCGCCTGTAGGATCGGCTCCATGACAAGCGATCCGAGTTTCGCCGATCCCTCCTAGAGTCAGTGCCTTGCCGCAATTCGCCCCGACAGCCCGCCCGAGCTCGACGGACGCGGGGGCGTATCGTTGGATCGCGCTGTCCAACACGACGCTGGCGGTGCTGCTGGCGACGCTCGACGCGTCGATCACGCTGATCGCGATGCCGGACATCTTCCGCGGCATCAAACTCGACCCGCTCGTCCCCGCCAACAGCTTCTACCTGCTGTGGATGATCCTTGGCTACCTGGTCGTCTCCAGCGTCCTGATCGTCAGCCTTGGCCGGCTCGGCGACATGTACGGGCGCGTGCGCATCTACAACCTCGGCTTCCTGATCTACACGCTGGCCTCGCTGGCGCTGACCGTGGACTGGATGACCGGGCGTGCCGGCGCCGACTACCTGATCGCCTTCCGCATCGTGCAGGGCATCGGCGGCGCCTGCCTGCTCGCCAACGCGGCGGCGATCATCACCGACGCCTTCCCCGTCCACCAGCGCGGGATGGCGCTCGGCATCAACAACATCGTCGGCGTCAGCGGCATGTTCGTGGGCTTGATCCTGGGCGGCCTGCTGGCGCCGATCCACTGGCGGCTGGTGTTCCTGATCTCCGTCCCGGTGGGCCTGTTCGGAACGGTGTGGGCGTATCTGAAGCTGGAGGAGCGCAGCGTCCCCAAACACGCGCGCGTGGACTGGTGGGGCAACGTCACCTTCGCGCTCGGCCTGATCCTGGCGATGGTGGCGGTCACCTACGGCATCCGCCCTTACGGCGGCCATCCGACCGGCTGGGGATCGCCGCAGGCGATCGGCCTGCTGAGCGGCTCGCTGGTGTTCCTGGTCGCGTTCGTGCTGGTCGAGACGCGCGTGGCCGACCCGATGTTCCGGCTGGCGCTGTTTCGGATTCGCGCGTTCACGTTCGGCACTTTGTCGACGTTTTTGTCGGCTGTCGCCCGCGGCGGCCTGATGTTCATGCTGATTATCTGGCTGCAGGGCATCTGGCTGCCTGAGCACGGCTACTCGTTCACCTCGACGCCGCTGTGGGCGGGCATCTACATGCTGCCGCTGACAATCGGCATGCTGTTCGCCGGCCCCGCGTCCGGCTACCTGTCCGACCGCTTCGGCGCGCGCCCGTTCGCGACCGGCGGCATGCTCAGCGCGGCGCTCAGCTTCGTGCTGTTGATGCTGCTGCCGACCGACTTCCGCTACTGGCAGTTCGCGACGGTGCTGCTGCTGATGGGCGTCTCGATGGGCATGTTCGCCTCGCCCAACCGCGCGGCGGTGATGAACTCCCTGCCGCCGGGCGACCGTGGCGCCGGCGGCGGCATGAACCAGACCTTCCAGAACTCCGCGCAGGTGCTGTCGGTCGGCATCTTCTTCACGCTGCTGATCGCGGGCCTGGCCTCCAGCCTGCCGGCCGCGGCAAGCGCGGGCCTGCAGGCTCACGGCCTCGCCCCCGCCGCCGCCGCGCAGGTGGCGCACTCGCCGCCGATCTCGATCCTGTTCGCGGCGTTCCTCGGCTACAACCCGATCCAGCACCTGGTCGGCCCGGCCGCGCTGGCGGGCCTGAGCGCGCACGCGCGCGCGACGATCACGGGGCAGAGCTTCTTCCCGCACCTGATCTCAGGGCCGTTTCGCGACGGCCTGCACAGCGCTTTCCTGTTCTCGATCGTCGCCTGCCTGATCGCGGCGGCAGCTTCGCTGTTGCGCGGCGGCCGCTACGAGCACGTCGAGCAGCAGGCCGCCGCGGCGATTTCAGCCAACGGCGCCGCCGCCGGCGCGGCGCCACAGCCAAGTCAAGTCCCGCAACTGGAGGAGCAACATGCACGTTGAGTGGTTTGGACAGTCCGCTTTCGCCCTAACGGGCGCCGAGGCAAAGGTCTTCATCGACCCGTTCGCCGACCTCAGCCCGTTGACGGGCCGGGGCATGAAATTCGACTACCCGCCCATCTCCTGCGAGGGCGTCGACTTGCTACTCGTCACCCACGAGCACCTCGACCACAACGGCGTCGAGGCGATCGCCGGCGACCCGCCAACCCTGCGCTCGACGGCAGGCCGGCTGGAGTCGCCGATCGGCGACGTGGTCGCGATCGCCTCCGAGCACGACGAGAAAGCAGGCACCGAACGCGGCCCGAACACGATCTTCGTGTTCACCCTCGACGGGATGCGGGTCGCCCACTTCGGCGACTTCGGCCAGAGCGATCTGCGCGACGAGCAGGCCGAGGCGATCGGCCAGGTGGATCTGCTGATCCTGCCGGTCGGTGGCGGCCCGACGATCGGCGCCGAGCAGGCGGCGCGGATCGCGCAGCGGCTGGCGCCGCGCTGGGTCGTGCCGATGCACTACCGCACCGAGCGCATATCCTTCCTAGAGGACGCCGAGGCTTTCCTCTCAAGCATGGGCGAGGTCACGCGCCTGGGCTCGCCGGGCTTTGACACCGACGAGCTCGGTGGCGACGGCGGCCCGCACGTGGTGGTTCCCGCGGCGCCTTGAGCTGACTCTCGCAGCTGGCTGCGATCCGCCACCATGCGCTGGTGGGCGAGCCGCGCAACCTGGTCAACCTCAAGGACGTCGAGAAGGGCTACGGCAGCCGCTCGGTGCTGCGCGGCGTCACGCTCGGCGTCAACGCGGGCGCGCGCATCGGGGTCGTCGGCGAGAACGGCGGCGGCAAGTCGACGCTGTTGCGCCTGATCGCGGCTGCCGAGCAGCCGGACGCGGGCGCGGTAACGCGGGCGGGCGACGTCGACGTGGCGTTGCTCGACCAGCGCGACGAGCTGGCGGTCACCGGGGCAAGCATCGGCGAGTCGAGCATTGGCGAGTTGCTAAGCGTGGGCCGCGCAGGCCACGAGCTGGCAGCCGATGCCAGCTTTCGCGACGTGCTCGACGGGCTGCTCGGGGGTGTGGGGGCTTCGCGTTTTGCAAATGGGCTCAACACCCCCCTTTCGGCCCTGTCCGGCGGCGAGCGCAAGCGCGTGGCGCTGGCGCAGCTGCTGCTAAAGCCAGCCGAGCTGCTGCTGCTCGACGAGCCGACCAACCATCTCGACGTCGAGGCGGTCGACTGGCTGGCGCGCGAGCTGGCGGGCCGGCGCGGCTCGATGCTGATCGTCACCCACGACCGCTGGTTCCTGGACGCTGTCTGCACGCACACCTGGGAGGTGGCCGACGGCGTCGTCCATCAGTACGACGGCGGCTACGCCGCCTACGTGCTTGCCCGCGCCGAGCGCGACCGCCAAGAGCAGGCGCGCGAGAGCCGCCGCCAGCAGCTGATCCGCAAGGAGCTGGCCTGGCTGCGGCGCGGGCCGCCGGCGCGCACGACCAAGTCGAAGTTCCGCGTGCAGGCGGCCAACGAGCTGATCGCCGACGAGCCACCTGCCCGCGACCGCGCCGAGCTGCTGCGCTTTGCCTCCCAGCGCCTGGGCAAGAAGGCGCTGGAGGCGACCGACGTGTCGCTGACGCTGGGCGAGCGCCCGTTGCTGCGCGAGCTGACCTGGCTGCTCGGCGGCGGCGACCGGGTGGCGCTGGTCGGCGTCAACGGCTCGGGCAAGACGACGCTGCTGCGCCTGCTGGCGGGTGAGATCGAGCCGGACGCCGGCACGCTGGAGCGCGGCGCCACGGTCAAGCTCGGGCAGCTCTCCCAGGACGCCGTAGAGCTGCCCGAGGATCTGAACGTGCTGGAGTCGCTACAGGAGCTGCGCAGGCGCGTCACGCTCAGCGATGGTCGTGAGATCACCGCGGGGATGCTGTGCGAACGCTTCGGCTTTCGCGGCGAGCGCGCTCGCGCGGCGGTGTCCGAGCTGTCCGGCGGGGAGCGGCGGCGGCTGGCGCTGATGCGGCTGTTGATGAGCGGCCCGAACGTGCTGCTGCTGGACGAGCCGACCAACGACCTCGACGTCGAGACGCTGGCCGCGCTTGAGGATCTGCTCGACGGCTGGCCGGGCACGCTCGTGGTCGTCAGCCACGACCGCTACTTCGTCGAGCGCGTCTGCGACGACGTGTACGCGATCGACGACGGCGCGCTGCGCCACCTGCCCGCGGGAATCGAGCAGTACCTGGCCGAGCGAGTCGCGGTCGTCTCGCCGCCGGCCGGCGGCGAGAGCGCAGGCAGGCAAGTTGGTACTGAGACGGCGGCGCTGAAACCCGGCGCCGCCACTCGCGCCGCGCGCAAGGACGCACAGCGGGCCGAGCGGTTGGCCAAGCAGCTGGAAAGAGAGGTCGAGCGCCTGAGCGAGCGGGAGCTGCAACTGCGAGAGGAGATGGCTGCAAACCCTGCCGACTACGGCCGGCTGGCCGAGCTGCAGCAAGAGCTGGAACAGCTGGCGACCGCGCGCGAGGAGCAGGAAGCCTCCTGGTTTGAGGCAACCGAGTCGATCGAGGGCTGAGAGCGAGGCTGTCGATACTCCAGCCGGAGTTGGCGGGTCGACTTTTCTCGCGGCGCCGGCTCTACGCGCAGACCTCGCTGGAGCCCAGTTCCACGCCGAGCCGCTGCATCAGCTCGTCACGATCGGTCCCGTGAGCCTGCAGGACGCTGTCAAAGTCCTCGCCGTACACGCACATCACGGCCAGCAAAAGGTCGGTCGTGGCCACGCCCGGACAGCCGCGTCGGGCGGCGATCCGCACCGCTTCGTCGATCACTCGCTCAACCGGGTCAGCGCGCTGCTCGCCCGCTTTCGACGCCCGCTCGACAGCCGCCGCATGTGCCGGCTCGCCCAGGCGACCCTCGCTGACGCCGAGCGCCTGCAGCGCCGCGCCCGCCTCGCCGTGCAGACGCAGCACCCGCAGCCAGCGCTCGGCCTCGTCCTCGGGCGTGCGCGCGAACGGCATCGCGGTCGAGGCGATCCCAAGCGCGATCGCCGCGTCGGGGGCAACAGTCGTCGAATCGATCATCGTGTTCCTCCTACGGTCGCCAGGCGCCTCGTGTCGGAGGCGTGGATGTCGGGCTCCTCGTCGCACCGCACGCGCGCGCTCGGCGCGCCGGCGCCCGGGCCGGACGGGCGCGCTTCGATCAGCACGCTGCCGGCCTGCTCGGCGCGGGCACGGGCTTCGCCGGCAACACGAGCGCTGGCGGCCAAATCCAGGCCGCAAGCCAGCAGGAAGCGCTCGGCGCGCTCGTGCATGCCATCGCCGTCGTACAGCTCAAGCTCCTGGGCCAGCGTCACCGGCTCGACCGGATCGCCGGACAACGAGAGCAGGCAGGCAGCCATGTCGTCGGGGCGCACGTCTGTCTGCTGGCCAACCCGGTCGAGCAGCTCCGGCGCCGTCGCCGCCGGGCCGAGCGCGGCCAGGGCTCGCGTCAGGCGCTCGCTGCCGTACAGCTCCGAGCCCGTGCGCGCGTCGGTGACGCCATCGGTGTGCAGGCAGACCTGCGCGGCGCCCGGCAGCGAGACGACCGTCTGGCGCGTGCCGGTCGTCATGCCCGCGCCGATCGGCGGCGCCGAGGAGACGGCCAGCGGCTCAAGCGGCCGTTTGCCGAGCACGATCGGCGGCGGATGCCCGGCGCAGGCATATACGAGTGTGCGCTCACGCGGGTGATAGGTGGCAAGCACCGCGGTCGCGAGCACCCCCTCCAACTGCCGCTCAAGCACAGCGCCGGCCGTGCGCAACGCTTCACGCGGGGAAAGGCCGGCCTCCAGGTAGGCGCGCAACGTATAGCGCAGCAGCGCCGTGTGCGGCAGCGCCGCGCGGCCGTGGCCGGAGACGTCGCCGACGATCGCGGCGATCGTGCCGTCCTCCAGCGCGAACACGTCGTAGAAGTCGCCGCCGGCGGCAGGCCCGTCCGCGGGCTTGAAGGCGACGGAGGCGCCGATCGGGCCGGTGCCGGCCGGCGGGGCCGGCAGCAGCGTCGTCTGCAGCAGCCCCACGTCTGCCAGCAGCTCGCCGCGCTGGCGCTCCAGCTGGCGCGCGCGCTTGGCCAGCAGGCGCGAGCCAAAGGCCAGCGCCAGCGCCAGCGCCAGCAAGGCGCCGCCGGCGATCCACACGGCCAGTGGCACGACGCCGACGATCTTGGTGATCGTTTGCACGATCGGCGGCTGTGAGCCGCCGTGTTCGGCCTGGAGCGTGCGGTGGCGGTTGTGAGCTGGACGGGCGTGGTCGGGGCCGGCGGCTAGAGCACTGGTCAGGGCGATCGCTGTCGATGCGGGAGCAAATGCGCGCCGCGCCGCCGTATGCGCACGAGAAGCGTTGCCTGCGCTGCGCCCCCGCCGTGCGCGCTCGGCGTGCGAGGCGGGCTGCGGATGCAAGGAGCCCACGCTTGGAGATGCCACAGGCGCAGCCGCCGGTGCGGCGGTCGTTGCGGGTGCGGGAGCCGCCGCTGTCGTAGCGGCCGGGACCGCAGAGCTCGATAGAGCCGGCCGCGCGGCGGCGGGAGCAGAGCCGCTGGAGCGGGTCGCGGCGGCGTGCGTCTGTCGCGCGCTCGCTGCTTTCCCTTTGCCGGATGTGGAGCCGCTGTTTTCGCCGGTCGCGCCGGCGCCGCCTTGGCCCTGGCTGCCGCCGGCCCCAGCGCCGTCAGCTTTGCCGTGTTCGCCGCGATCGTGCCCGTGACCGTGTTCGGATTGGCCGTTCGTGCCACCGCCGTGGCCGTGGGCTTCGCTGTGTTCGGAGCCGTTGCCCGAGCCCTGGCTGTGGGCATTGCTTTCACCGGCGCCTTGATGGCCGTGCCAAGCTCCGCCGGACGGCGCTTCGGCTGCTTCCTTGCCACGACCGTGGCCGCGCGGTTCGCCCTGTTCTTGGCTCCGCCCCTGCCCATGCCCCTCGCCCTGGCCTTGGCCTTGGCCGCCGTGGTCAGGCTTGGCGAAGGCGGTCGAGGCGCCGAGCGCCAGCAACAGACAGCCGAGCGCAAGGACGGCGAGACGCAAGCACGACTGGGGCTGTCGGGCGTGGCGCGAGCTCACCGCTGCTCCCGCTCAGCCTGCCTGCGCCAGCTGCGAGCCGACATGGGCGAGCGCCTGCTCCAACGTCGGGAAGATCGCAAACGCGCTGTCGATGCCGGAGAACTCGAAGATCTGCAACACCTTTTCGCTCGTGCAGACGATCGCGAAGCGCGAGCCGTCGCTGAGCTTTCGCTGCACGCCGACGAGCACTCCCAGCGCCGTCGAGTCCATGAAGCCGACCAGCGAGAGGTCGGCCACCGCGCGAGCGTCGTCGGCCTCCAGCGCGTCCAGCAGCATCCACTTCAGCCGCGGCGCGGTCGACAGGTCAAGCTCGCCCTCGACGGAGATCACCTTGGTTTGCTCGTCCAGCTCGCGCTCGTAGATCGCGAACGGCCTCGGCGAGGCCTGGGACGCGGACATGTCGCTTCGTTTGAGCATTGCCGACCCCTGACTCGTGGCTCTCGCGCTCGTCCCCACGCGCGCGTATGGATACAGGCTCGACTCATCGCCGGCGAGCGCCCAGCGCAGATTCGAAATATCGAACAGACGTCCAGGGAACCTGTCCGTAGATGTCTGCATTCCTGCGGGAGCGGCTCGCCGATTTCGTCACGTGCCACAACACCACGGAGCCCGTATTCTGGATGCGGCGATGTCGCGGGAGCTGTGGACAGAGGTCGACGAGTACATCTGCAAGCAGTTGCTCGCCCCCGACCCCTCGCTGGACGCGGCGGTTGCCGCCGGCGAGGCCGCCGGGCTGCCGCCGATCGCGGTGACGGCCAATCAGGGCAAGCTGCTGCAACTGCTGGTGCGTATGCGCGGATCGCGCCGGGTGCTGGAGCTGGGTACGCTCGGCGGCTACAGCACGATCTGGCTCGCACGCGGCCTGCCCGAGGGAGGGCGGCTCGTGACGCTTGAGCTGAACCCCGACTACGCGGCGGTGGCGCGCGAGAACATCGAGCGGGCCGGCGTGTCCGAGCAGGTCGATCTGCGCGTAGCGCCCGCGCAGGAGACGCTAGCGGCGATGCACGCCGCCGGCGAGGAGCCGTTTGACCTGATCTTCATCGACGCCGACAAGCAGAGCTACCCGGAATACCTGGAGTGGTCGCTGAAGCTCTCGCGACCCGGCACGGTGCTGATCGGCGACAACGTGGTGCGCTCGGGCGGGATCGTCGACCCGGACAACGACGACAAGGTCGTTGCCGGCGTGCGGCGGTTCTATGAGCTGCTGGCACGGGAGCCGCGCGTCGATGCGACCGCGATCCAGATGGTCGGCGCCAAGGGGCACGACGGGTTCGCGCTGGGAATCGTCACCGGCACGCGCTGACAGGTCCGAGCGTCAAGCGCGTGTCAGCCCCGTGTCAGCCGCCGAGACGGGTGACAAACGCAGCCAAACGCTGGCCATAGAGCGCGGGATCGACATTCCAGGAGCCGACGTGCTCGGCGCCGGGCACGCGGTAGTAAGTGACCCAGCGCGGCAATGACCGGGCGAACGCGTCGCTGAGCGAGATCGGCACCAGTTTGTCCTCGGTGCCGTGGAACAGCAGGATCGGCAGATGGAAGACAGAGGTGTGATCGAGCGCGTCGAGGGCGTGCCAGTCGGCGTCGATGCGCATGCCGACGGCCCACTCGACCGGGTCGGCCGCGAACGACGGCAGGCCCATCTCTTTGGCGTTGAAGGAGAGGATCGCCTTCCAGTCGAGCGCGGGCGCGTCGAGCACCAGGCCCGCGACGTGTCTCGCCAGCGGCGAGCGCTCCATGAACTGGGTGACGATCGCGCCGCCCATCGAGTAGCCGGCGAGGATCAGCCGGCGGGCGCCGTGGGCGAGAGCGTAGGCGGCTGCCGCCTGCAGGTCGCGCCACTCGGTGAGGCCCATGTGGTGAAGGCCATCCAGGCTGCGTGGCGCGGCCACGTCCTCGCGATAGTCGATCAGCAGAGTCGGTGAGCCCGCGCCGTGCAGCGTCGGCACGATCCGTAGGTTGTCTTCGCGATCGCTGTTGACGCCGTGGACGACGACCGTCCAGGTGTGCGTGCGAGCCGGGACGAGCCATGCCGGCATCGGGCCCAGTTCGTCGGGGACGGCGACGTTGGCGAAGGGCAGGCCGAGCGCTTGGCGGGGGTTGCCCTCATACGGGTTGGTGGTCAGGGCGACTTTGGCTCCGGGCGCGAGCAGGCCACGGAGGGAACGCAAGGTGCGCGTGACGGTGTTCCCGCTCCTGGCGACCACCGCTTCGACGATCGCGTGGCCCCCCGACCACTTGAGGCCGTAGAGGCCCGGGCGCAGCGTGTCATCGGAACGCGAGAGGACGACTCGACCGGGCGAAACCGCCTTTGCCGTCGCGTCGGGGTGTTGTGGCGGACGGTCGGGGACGACCACCTCAGAGGAGAAATGCCAGCTGATCGCGGCGAGCACCGCGAGCAATACGAGCGCTGCCAGCAGCACCGCTGCGACGATCGGGGCACAGCGGCGACTACGCGCGCGCGATGGAGTGTCACGGCCAGGAACGGGAGTGGCTGCCATCGCGAGGCGAGGCTACCAGCGGATACAGCCACGGGAACGGCTTCAGTTCGGGATGGCGGTTCCGCCCCACTGCTCCGGCGCGACGTCGGCGAGCGTCTGCGAGAACGTCCATTGGTGACCCCAAGGGTCTTCGGCGTTGTACTGGCGCTCCCCATATACATGGTCGGCCGGCTCGCCGAGGATGACGGCGCAGCGCGTGCGCGCATGCTCGCAGTGAGCCTGTGCGTCCTCGACGCGGACCATCACCGAATGCGTGGCCTCGCCTTCGCGCGGCGGGCGACGATCGCCACGCAGATCCTCGCTGCTTGGATCCTGTTCCTGGCCACAAGCGCGGATCGCGTGCAAAGCTCTGCGAATGGGACGCGCGAGCGCCGATCTACAGACGCTGCACGCGCTGGAAGCAGCGGAGCTTGGACTACCCCAGGGCCTGCGGATCGAGTGGCTGGGCGTCTCCGGGTACCGGCTCTCCTACGAAGGCGCCTCGCTGCTGATCGACCCCTATCTCTCAAGGGTCGGGCTGCGGGCGCTGCTACTGCGGCGCGCCGCCCGACCCGATACGACGATGCTCGACCGCTACGGCACGATCGACGAGCGGGTCGTGGGGGTGCTCGTGGGCCACACCCACTTCGATCACGCGGTGGACGCGCCGGCGCTGGCCGGCCGTTTCGGCTGCGAGGCCTATGGGTCGGCGTCGTTGGCGCACTTGATGCGCCTGCACGGCCTGGGCGCGCAGGCGGTCGAGGTCGAGCCACGGCGCGCCTACGAGCTGGGGCCGTTCGTGGTGCGCTTCGTGCCGAGTCGCCACTCGAAGCTGATCCTTGGACGCCGCGTGCCATTCGACGGGGAATTCACGTGCGATCACCTGGACGGCCTCTGGCCGGGCGCGTACCGCTGCGGGCAGGTGTGGGGCATCCGCATCGAAGTGGCAGGCACGAGCCTCTACCACCAGGGCAGCGCCGACCTCGACGACGACGCGTTGGGAGTCGAGCCGGTTGACGTGTTCCTCGCCGGCGTCGCGGGGCGGAGCGTCACGCCGCGCTACTGGCAGCGCGTGCTGGGAAAGCTCGACCCGCGCGTGGTCGTGCCGACTCACTACGACGACTTCTTTCGGCCGCTCGGACATGAGCTGGAGTTCGTGCGCAAGGTCAAGCTTGCCTCCGTGCCCGACGAGGTGAACGCGGTTACGCGATCGGCCGCGGTGTGCGCGCTGCCGCGGATCGATCTGGGCGGTCACAAAGGGGGCTGAGCCGCAGAGCGCATCAGGGTTGTGCGGCAGTCATACACGCCGCCGACGTCAGCGCGTTAGCAGGCTGCGGTGAGGCGGACCGCGTAGCACGTCAAGTCCGGCGAATATGTTCCGTAGGTATCTGCGTAATGGTTCTGTAGATGCGCGCGAAACGGTATAGTAGTCTGATGATCGATGTAAAGAGGCAGAACTTGAACGGTGTCGCCAGCCCTAGCTACAGGCGACGCGTCGTCGATGACGAGCTCGACGAGATGCTCTCTGGGCTGCCCGCGATCGCACTTGAGGGCCCAAAGGCAGTCGGAAAGACGGCAACAGCCTTGCAACGAGCAGCGACGGTCTACCGCCTCGACAACGACGCCGAGCGCTCTATCGCTCGGGCTGACCCGTCGCGGCTTCTTGAAGGTGAGCGGCCGGTTCTGATCGATGAGTGGCAGCGCTTCCCCGAGTCCTTCGATCACGTGCGTCGTGCTGTTGACGATGGAGCCGGCCCCGGAAGCTTTCTTCTCACTGGTTCGGCATCCCCGACGGATCCGCCAACGCATTCTGGAGCCGGCAGGATCGTGCAGATGCGCTTGCGGCCGATGACACTCGCCGAGCGTGATGTCGGATCCCCGAGCGTGAGTCTCCAAAATCTTCTACGGGGCGGAGGCGAGCCCGTCACCGGACGTACTGACGTCAACCTGGAGAGGTATGTGCACGAGATCCTCGCATCCGGGTTTCCGGGACTCCGCGGCCTCTCCGACCGTTTGGCGCGCACACAACTCGACGGTTACATCGACCGCATCGTTGACCGCGACTTCGAGGACCTCGGTCGCCACGTGCGTCGACCGGGGACGTTGCGACGATGGATGCAGGCATACGCAGCTGCGACAGCCACAACTGCCTCATACGAGAAGATCCGAGATGCAGCAACGAGCGGTCAAGGCGAGAAGCCAACCAGAGCAACGACCCAACCTTATCGCGACGTGCTCGAGCGGCTCTGGATCCTCGACCCAGTTCCCGCGTGGCTACCAACCCGCAATCGTCTCTCACGCCTCTCCTCGCCACCTAAGCACCATCTCGCGGATCCTGCGCTGGCGGCCCGCCTACTCGGGGTTGACGAGCCCACGCTTCTACAAGCTCGGTCGGCTGGCCCCCCAATGACTCGCGACGGAACGCTCCTCGGAGCGCTATTCGAGTCACTGATCACACTCAACGTTCGCGTATACGCCCAGGCCGCCGAGGCTCGGACCTCGCACCTGCGCACCTGGAGCGGCGACCGCGAGATCGACCTCATTGTCGAGCGCGGCCAGCGGGTCCTCGCTATCGAGGTCAAGCTCGGCCAGACACCCGAGGAGCGAGACGTTCGACATCTCCTCTGGCTGCGCAACGAGCTTGGCGATGACCTCGCCGACGCGATCGTCATCACCACCGGACACGCCGCCTACCGGCGTCCCGACGGCATCGCCGTCGTACCGGCGGCTTTGCTCGGGCCATAGCGAGCTGACAATTCGATCTGCCCGCTGATTCAGCGAGTCGATCACGGGGGACCGGATGCTCCACCGACCGAGCCAGTCTTCAGCTTGCCCGACCACCGCAATCGTCGAGTGCTGCGCAGGGCGTCAACGAACCCAGCTTGACTTCTCGCCGAGTATTTGGGCGAAAGCCGCCTATGTGGCTCTAGCTTGGATGGCCTCTGGCAAAGTGGCTTTCTATTTGAAATCCCTGAATCCCTTGATAGGGTTCTAGGGTAGAGTCCTAGAAATCAGAGTCAGGAGGAAAAATGACCAATCTTTCCGCTCATCTTGTACATGCTGTTGCCAGGATGAACCTCGCCCAAGAGCCTGGGAAGGTCGCGCAGGGGGCAATGCTGCTTGAGGAGATCCAAGAGCACGAGCGCAAGGGCGAACAGCTCACCAGGCGAGTCTCCGCGTTTCTGGCAGGCGATACGTCCTCGGCAACGACCAACGGATCGAAGTCACTGGCGGACTGGGCGGAGGAGGTTCTCAAGGACAGTGCCGGCCCGATGCGGTACCGAGAAATCGCGGCGGAGATCCGAGGACGAGGTTTCCAGCACGCACGTACGCCAAAGTCGCCGGATCAGCTGGCCGACTCAGTGTGGTCGGCGATGTACGAGGATCCAAAGAAGCGCTTCGTGAAGGTCGGGCGCGGCATTTGGGACCTAGTCCAACGCAACAGTGCGAACGACGATTGACGCCCAACGTCAAATGCCAAGGGCGAAGCGGCGTTGCACGAGCCCAGTGAAGCCACCGACGAGGCTTCGGGCATCCTCCGTCGATCAAGCGCTCCGATCAGCCTCGGGCCAGCGATTAGGATCACGCGACCGACTTAGTCACACTCGCGACGCTTCGCACGGCCCGCTATCGGTAGCTGCAGGCCTAAAGGCACGCCGGCCATTCCACAGCTGGCCCGCCACACCCTCCAGCTAAAAGAAAACCCCACATTAGCGGGGCTTTTCCGAGTAGCGGGGGCGGGATTCGAACCCGCGACCTTCGGGTTATGAGCGGGAGGTCGCGGGCAACTCGCGATCTGTCTGCCGTGCATTCACGATCTGTCCCCACGCCAATTCCTAATCCGTCCGACATCGTGATTACAATCTGTCTGTGCCCGAGCGTCTGCTCTCCCGTCACCTCCGTCGCGACGTCATAGACGCGTTGGCCGAGAGCCGCGCCGTCGCCATCCTTGGAGCCCGCCAGGTCGGCAAGAGCACACTCGTCGCCCAGGTCGCTTCCGACGAGCATCCAGCGCGCCTAATCAACCTCGATGACGACGCGACCGCCGAGACCGCCCGAGCCGATCCAACTGGGTTTATCGCCGATATCGACGGACCCGTCGCCATCGACGAGGTCCAGCGCGCGCCCGAGCTGCTACGTGCGATCAAGCGACGGCTCGACACCGACCGGACGCGTGGCCAGTTCCTACTCACCGGCTCGGCGAACATCCTGTCGCTGCCCACCGTCGCCGATGCGCTCCCCGGGCGAGTCGAGTACCTCACATTGTGGCCGCTCTCGCAGGGCGAGATCCACGGCGTCCACGAGCGGTTCATTGACGATCTCTTCGCCGGAGGGTTCCCGCGGCTTATGGGAGCTGCGGTCGGCCGCAGGGCACTCGCCCCCATGCTCGTCACCGGCGGATATCCCGAAGCACAAGGTCGCGATGCGCGGGGGCGCAGTCGGTTCTTCTCTAGTTACATCGCCTCGATCATCGGCCGAGACCTCGACGACATCGCCAACGTCCGTAACGTCGAGAATATCGAGCGGTTGTTGTTCGTCATCGCCGCGAGGTCGAGTGGCCTGACGAGCTTTCATGGCATGAGCAAAGACCTCGAGCTGGACGCCAATACCGTGCGCTCGCACAGCAAGATCCTCGAGGACCTGTTCCTTGTCCGCCAACTCAAGCCCTGGCACGTCAACCTCGGCAACCGCCAGATCAAGAGCTCCAAGACCTATGTCGTCGACAGCGGCCTGCTCGCCCACCTCATTGGCGCCGACGAGCGAAGGATCGTCGAGGATGGTGCCGCTGCGGGGACCATGCTCGAGAGCTTCGTCGCGATGGAGCTGCTTCGCCAGGCCGACTGGACCGACCGCCCCGTCCAGCTCTTCCACTATCGCGACAAGCAACAACGCGAGGTCGACGTCATCATCGAGCGTCACGACGGCGACATCGTCGGAATCGAGATCAAGGCAAGCGCCACTCCCTCAACCATCGACTTCACGGGACTGCGCTACCTGCGCGACAAGCTCGGGCGACGCTTCAAGGCCGGCGTCGTCCTGCATACAGGCGCCGACACACTGCCCTTCGGCGATCGACTGGCCGCTGTGCCAGTCAGCGGGCTCTGGCGAGCGACCGAGTGATGGTGCCTTCAGGCTCTTCGGCCTCTAGTTGCCGTGGAGAATTGATGCGCTGCCGAATATGACCATGGCGATGAGTGTCGCCATCGTCAGGACGAGGCTTGTCAGCGAGGTGTGGAACAGGAGGCTCGTACTGCGGTCGTACGCGAGCGCGCGTAGGCACGCCATCTCGCCGGCGACGACGGGGACCGTAAACGAAACGATGCGCCAACGCAGCCCGACACGCCGACTGCGGCTACGCACCGCCGCGATCTCTGCAAAGCCGGCCACTATAAGGACCGGGTAGATCAGAGCACAAGCGGCGTAGTAGCTCATGTGAATCTCATCGGTCGCGCCGACTTTGCCGCTGAGGATCGGCGCCGCCCGCAGAATCCAGAACACGGCCAGGGCCAGGGTGGAAACCCTCCATATGACGTTGTAGCCCTCCTCCTGCGCCTCGAACAGTCGGTCGAGCAGCGCCGTCCACTCCGCTGTGTAAGTCTCCTCAGCCTCTAGCAATCGACGCCGTGCGCGGTCCATCGCCCGAGCGTTGGCGCGGCAGCGAGCGGAAAGCCGCGCGGGCCAGAGCGAGACCCGCGATGCAAGGCGCGCTTTCTCGCGAGCCAGCTCGTCCACCTCGCGCCCGATCTGCACTATGCGTCGCTCATAGAGCTCATCAAGCTGCTCTATTTCGCGGCACACCGTCGCGTGAGCTGCCAACCCCAGAGCCGCGAGGAACCGCTGCGACGCCGTCCGATAGGGCGACGCGCTAGCGCTGGGGTTCGCGGGCGGCGCCTCGGCGGACCCGCTAGGCACCATGGCGCCACTCTGCCCACCGGGCGGACCGTTCACGGGGGTGGATCTGCAGATGTCCATCGCCGCTCGATTGTAGGCCGCATACTTCGGCAGCATTGCCACCTCAAGTTTGAACTTGAGGGCAGCACCGGCGAGATCGACAGGCAGCGCGAGGCGGACCCTTTTGTAGCCAGCGTCTTCGGTATCGACACCCTATGTCACAGGCCCGCCTGTGCGTAGCGCAACAGCTCGGCCTCGAACGGAGTCACGGATAGGTTTTTGGGATCGAGCCGCTTGAGCACGGCGTCCAGGTCGCCTGCCCGTCGGAGCTCGGCACGTAGCTTCTGCGCCAGCTCAGGCGGAACGCCATACTCGTCGAGAGCCACCAGCGGTACGTCGAGGAAGAGTCCCTCGACACGCGCGACATAACTGGCGTAGTTGCCAGGCTGGCGCCCGATTTTGGTAAAGACCTCCTCCTGGATACGGTCCAAGGCGCGCAGCCGCACCGGAAAGACATACCCCGCAATGTTGCGAACGAAGTAGCAGACGTCCTTGACGAGAGAGTCAATGTCGGCGTTTGGCTGTTTCGCAACTGCCTCATCGATCAACGCCTTCGCCGAGCCCTGGATCGAGAAGTTCATCAGCTGCCGCGTGAGCTGCTTGTAGGTGCGCGTGTAGCTGGACATCAGACCACCGAAGGCCTCCCATAGCAGTTCACAGATAACCTCAAGCTGCCCATATTCCGGCATCTGCGTGAAGCCGAGCGCCGCGTGATAATGATCCGGCGCGCTACCGATGCGTCGAGCAAGCGCCAGCTGCCCCTCGAGAGCAAGCCCGGCGTTGAGGCGCAGTGTCTTGGGCGATAGTTCCTCTTGCTGCTCGAAGTGATCGAGTCGCTTGCGGGAACTATCCGTGAGATCGTCATCGTCAAGATGCTGCAGCAGACTGGTAGGCACCTCCTCGCCCTGGCTAAGGATCGGGATATCGACCTCGGGGAGCTGTTCGACGGGCCGCTTGCCGAACAGCCAGACATCGCCGGAAAAGTGGTGGAACATCCGGCCACAGCGACCGCTGATATTCCGAAACGAGAACTCATTCATCTTCCTGTTGCCGGGCCGCTTGTTGTCGTAGAGAACGACGTGGCGGGCATGGGTATTGACCCCCTCGATGAGCGTGCCAGTGGCGATCAGCCACCGGACGCGTCCATCCTCAAAAGCCTTGACCATAAACTGCCCAAGCGCACGCGGAAGCTGGCCGTGGTGGATACCGATGCCATGTCGTAGCGCTTCGACTAGCACCCAGCTGGGGTGAAAGTGGTCCGCCACCCACCCCGCAGCCGAGGCTAGCTCAGGCACCTCTGGTGCGAAGCCTGCGACCAATAGCTCGCGTGCGGTTCGATGCGCCGAGTCGGGGGACTGACAGTAGATGAGCGTCATTCGCTCCAGGCGCTCAGCCAGGCGAGCAAGAGCTGCCTTGCGGTCACCGTTGCTTGCCACGTCGTGGAATCGCAGTGCCACAGTCGTATCGTCACTGCGCACGAACTCATCGTGCAATGCCGCAGGTACCGCGTCGGCAAGGCTCGCCACATTGGGCCCCAGTAGGTAGTACTGGATGCCACGCTTGCGCACATCGTAGAAGACCTGGTTGAGGATCTGCCCTCGCTCGTCGCCGTCTGCGAGCTTGTAGAACTCATCGAGGACAAAGAGATCAATGTTGGGCAGCGTCTCGACCTCCAGCACGCGCTCGGCCGTCAGAACGAACACGTTGTGCTCGCCGTGCGGCTGGGTGGGGTGCGTGATGACCTTGTGCCCGGTCTTCCGCGAAGCGAGCCTGCGGCGCATCTCGTCGATCAGAGCAAGCGTCGGAACCACGACCAGAACGTTGTCGAACTTGCCGCTCGCCAACACGGCATCGATCACGAGGCTCTTGCCAAAGCTGGTAGGCGCGCTAAGGATCACATTGTCACCAGCCAGAAGACGGGCGTAAACGCCGGCCTGGGCAGCGTGCAGAACGACCGACCCATCGGAAAGGTCAGCTAAGCGCAAGGTCTCGCGTGAAAGCAGCGCCGCATCATCGAGATCGTCGCCATCGAGGTAGGGGAACAGGCCCAGCTCACGAACCAGTGCGTCGATGACGTCGGTCAGCGGCGCAGGCAGCGCATCGCGGTGCTCTCGGCACTGGATGATGACCTGCCGGGCGACAAGCTCTTGCGCAGAACCCTCGGCACACGCCAACAGGTTCGCGGCACCTTGCAGGATCTCAAACGGGCGCGCCGCCAACTTTTCAGGATCCGCGCTGGCCTCCTGCAATTCCTCGGCCGTCAGATCAGCTGCCATGCCTTGAGCCTCGCCTCTAGGGCCTTGACAAGGTTGGCCTTACGCTCCAGTGGGACCAGCAATAGATCGATCACCACGTCAGCGGGCAAGTTGCGACCGGCAAAGCGTTGCTGTAGATCAGCTACTTCTGCCGTTAGATCGGCGCAGTACATGTCATGGCACTCGTCGTACTTCGCTACGCACGGGCTCTCGTAGGTGAGCAACACGGGCACTCGGACGCGACCGAGGATGTCGTTGATCGTGCGCCTGCGATGCAACAGCTCCCTGAGCTCGCCGGCGTGAGGCCAGGTGTCGTCGATCTTGCGGGTGACGGCGACGAACTCGCTACGCAACCACTCGTCGTTGTCAAAGTGATCGCGCAGCTCTTTGGCGACGTCGGTCATGGCCTTGTCGATTGAGCGGTAGAACTTGACCTCGCCTAGAAGCAACTCTAGGGGGTTGCCGGGGACGAGTACGACGTGAACGGCGTCGAAGCCCTTTACCGTCTCGTTCGGACCGTCCTTGTAGTACAGCTTGGAAACCGCGGGCTCCGTCTCCCATAGCTCGCGGATGACGGCGTGTAGTAGCAACTCGCCGAACTCGCCGCGCCGCTTGAACTTATCCGTTGTGTAGACCGACTTTGCGGCTTCGCGGAGCTTCGGGACCCAAACATCGTGACCAGCTGGGCCGAGCTCCTGGTAGCGCAGCGCGAAGTCCGGCAGGTACTCAAAGAGGTAGTCGGCGAGTGCGTCGTTGCGCCATACCTTTCGGTCGTAGCCAGTGCACAGGCCGCGCGCCGTAGGCACCACGTCACAGAGATGCACACGCACCTCTAGCAGAGGATCTGGCCGCTTGGCGTAGACGGCAGTGGCGATGGGGGTCGACGGCACCCGCACACGGTAGCCCGCAGCTCGGCGAACTCGTCCGTCCTACCGATCGCGTTCAATCCTAAGAATTGCCCCATCCCGATCCCCAGATGCAGCTGTTCGCGTTGTTCGCGATTCAGGCGGACGAAAAGCGCCAGCGCGACGTGGCCATCGCAACGTCGCGCGGACGACGTGATGTCGCCTTGGCCCTCGGTCAGGTGGGCAACCAGCTCGCACTGGCTCTGTGGCGCGCGGACGAACTCGCGCTAGCGGTGAGGTCTGCCCGGATGTGTCCAGACTGTGCCGGGCAGCTCGCGCCCGCAATGCAGCGCTTCGACGATTTCCCAGCCGGCAGGCATCCGCCGCCATCAAGGATTCTCCCGGTGATCGGGACCGTCCCCTGACCGTATTCGGAGTCGGGTGGCCACCGCAGCATGCAGTGGACGCTCCCATCCTTGCGACGACGGAGGCGCAGGTTTGGGAGGAAATCTCGGGAGGAAGTTCTGCTAGCTCGCAGCCCAGACAACACGAAAGCCCTGGAAATCCAGGGCTTTCGTGAAGTAGCGGGGGCGGGATTCGAACCCGCGACCTTCGGGTTATGAGTTCGCAGCGGGTAGGTTGGGTACGGTGGGGATGCCCGTGCTTATTGGGATTGTGGGTGGTTCGCATGGGCCGGTTTCGCTCATATTGGAACAACGAATGGAACAATGAGCACCCCTGTCACCTCTCCCGAAAAATCGCAACACAAAATGCTCCAACAGCGTGTTGGGCGTTGATGCCCAAATGAAGCCCGGCGGAATGCTCCAGTACCGCGTTGGGGCATTGATGTCCAAAATGCAGCCCCAGCGGAATGCTGCAGTACCGACTGCAGCATTCCTTGTCATACCCCTACTCGGACAGCAGGCGCCCTGACCATTCACGGACGACCGACATTTGCTGCCTGACCACGCCGCGATCGAGCACTTCTTCGAACCTGTCCTCGTACCGTGCGGCAACCGCCCATGGGGTCAGCTCCTCGATCTGCTCGCGGCCGGCCGGAAGATTGATGCCGTGGTGTTGAAGCAGCGAGGTGAGATATCCGATGCTATGCGTTCGGTCGTACTCGATCTCGTGGAAGGCGAGCACCGCCTTGAGGCGCTTCTCGATCGCCTGCTGGGCGTGAAAACCGAGCACATCGTCGGGCACATCCGGATCATCCAAAAGCCTGTCGAGAACGGACTCGTCTCCTTCAGCCTTATGGACCAGCAGTTGCGCCAGCTCGACCGCTTCAGGACTCG
The DNA here is from genome assembly GCA_036279855.1 of Solirubrobacteraceae bacterium. GTDB lineage: Bacteria > Actinomycetota > Thermoleophilia > Solirubrobacterales > Solirubrobacteraceae > Palsa-744. The sequence continues at coordinate 19,822 of DASUIH010000029.1, forward strand.
GCAACGACCCGGCCCTCGCTCATCGCCTCATGAACCATCGTGCCCTTGACCGAACCCCACTTCTGCGCATGCTTCTCGCTCACAACCACCACGTCCGCGGGAATCAGAAGCCGCCCGAGAATCCTTCCCAGACGCACCATCTCCCCAAAGCGATCATCGACCTCCCGCTCAATTACCAGGAAGTCGAAGTCGCTGCGATCGTCGCCATCACCACGAGCGCGTGATCCGAACAGGATTACCTTGGCCGGAGCAGTCGTCGCCTCGATCAGTGCCTGCCCAGCACGCTCAATCGTCACCCCGTCTGCTGTGGCGCTCATCGTGCTTGCCCCTGCGTTGGGCTCTCATCCCGCGCCGCCGACTGGGTCGTGCTGAAGGCCCGCTCGACTAGTTGAGCTCCGTTGGTCGGGTCGGGGGCGTAGTGGCGGTAGATCTCGGTCGTCTTGGCGTCGGCGTGGCCCATCCACTCCTGGATCGCGCGCAGCGGCGCGCCGGCGGCCGCCATCTGCGTACCGAACGTGTGGCGCAGCTCGTGGAAGGTGATCTCGCGCACGCCCGCCCGCGTGACGGCCTCGCCGAGGCGCTTTCGCATCTTTGACGGGTCGAGCACGTTGCCGGTGTGGGGATGGCAGAAGACGAGATCGTCGTCTGTGCGGTAGGCCGAGCGCTGGGAGTGAAGCTCCAGCTCTCGCGCCAGACGGTCCGCCATCGGCACCGAGCGTCCCTCGTGCGACTTCGGGCTGTCAAACGTCCCACGGGTGAAGTTGTCGGCGACCCGCACCCGGCTCGCCAGCCAATCGACGTCCATCCACTTCAGCGCCAGCAGCTCCCCTTGGCGTAGTCCGGTCAAGGCGGCGGCCAGGTAGAGCGGTCGCTCGACGGCGCCCAGCGAGTCATCGGGAACCGCGTCTATGAGCTCGTCGAGCTCACGGGGTTGCAGGAAGCGAATGCGCCGGTGCGGCGAGCGGGCCTTCTTTGGCCGATCTACGCGCGCGACCGGATTGGTCAGGACCCAGCCGCGCTTGAGCGAGAAGGCAAAGACGCCATGAAGAAAGTCCAGGTGGTTCTGGACCGTCTTGCTCGACAGGCCGTCCGCGCGCTTGCGCTTGAGGTAGGAGGCGACCCTGGCCGGGTCGATCCTGTCGATCGGCGTATCGCCGAAGAATCCTTCGAAGTGTCCACGCAGGTAGCCGCGGTAGTCCTGGATCGTCGAGCGCTTGCGATCCATCACGTGCTCCAAATGGTCGATGTAGAGCGCGCCGGCGTCGGCGAGGGTCTTACGCTCGGCGGTGGCGAGCACGAGGTCGTGGTCGATCCGCTTGCGAAGCTCGCGCTCGGCCTGAACCCGCGTCAGGCCGTTCGTGCTGCCCTGTGTCCGCTTGGGACCGATCTTGCGCTGGACGCGCCTCGTTCCAGCTCGCCAGGAGCCGTACCAGCTCTCCTTGCCCGTCTTGTCCTTGTAGACGAAGAGACGACCGCTGCCGTAGGAGCGCTTAGCCATGACCGCCCGATTGTAAGCGGCGAGGCGGCCGGCGAGCATCGGTGTCGAGGGCGGGCGAGATCGGGAGTGTGGCGTGGAGTACATGGGCGCTCGGTTAGGCATGGGTGTTGTCGGTCAGCCACTCCTCCAGCATTCGTTGGGTGAAGCGGATGTGGCGACCGACCCGTACACATGGAAGGCGACGAGCCCGCACGGCTTCGTAGATCCAGCTCGTTCTCACGGAGGGCAGCCGGGCTGCCTCCTCCGGACGTATCAGTGGGTCTTGCAGCCGTGCACTCGGCGGGTCGGAGATGGACGGCTCGTTGGTCGACTTCGTGACGGGTGTCATGCTGTTCCCTTCGGAAGCTCTTGGTTTGTTTTGTGCTGTCTCGGTTAATGACCGCCAGCACGCCGGAGCGGCCAACGAATTGATCAACGGCCGCCGTGATCCGCGTCCCGCTCGGGTGTGCGATCGAGATTCCGCGCTGTGCGTGCAAGCCAGCGCGCGAAGCTTGGCGGGCGCATCCGTCCGAGATCCAATCCCCGCCCCCAGCGCGGATCGGGTAGCTCGGGGTGCGCGAGCGAGGGTGTTTGTGCGCGGCTTTGGCGCATCCGGTTGGCGAGTTGCGTGACGCGTCGCTCATCTTGGCCTTCGGTGCCGAGCTCGTCGCGGGCGAGGAACCACTCGGTGGCTTGGCGGGCACGGCTGGCCTCGACGTAAGCGGTCTCCTTGCTGGTCTGCCAGCCGCCGGTGAGCACCACGGAGCGCTCGACGGAGGCGCCCTGCTGGCGGTAGACGTGCTGCGCATAGCCGAGGCGCAGGGACTCCAGATCCTCGCCAGCGAGCCTGACTTGGCGATCAGAGCCGTCGAGCGTGATTGTTAGGCGATCGTGTTCGTCGATATGTGTGACCTGGCCGCGGGCGCCGTTCTCAACGCGGGCCTGTCCCGGCGGCCTGTGTTGCATGGTGAACGCGATCAGGTCGCCTTCGCGCAGCCCGTCGTGCTGATGAGGGAGTGGGATCTCGCCTGGACCGAGTTCGCCGCGCTGGGCGCGGAGATGTTGGGCGCGGGCGTTGAGCCTGTCGATCTCCTGGTTGGACGCGTCGGCGATCAGTGCGACTTGGCGGATGTCGTGGTGTTCGGTGAGCGAGGCCCAGCGTTGTACGGCGGCCTCGCCGGCCTCGTCACGGGTGTCCATGAAGTAGAGCTGGCCGCGTGCCTGGTAGTGCGCCATCGCGCGCTCGGGTTCCCCGGCGCGCAGCGCCGCCCAAGCCCGGCGCTCGTGCGGGTCGCGGGTACGGTGGATGTCGGCGAGCTCGGCGACGGGCGCCGGCTCGACTATGCGGTCGAACATGCCGCCGGGGCCGATCGAGGGGAGCTGCTTGCCGTCGCCGACGGCGATCAGCTTTGCTCCCGAGCGCTCCACAAGCTCGGTGAGGGCGTCGAGACGCTTGTGGTCGGCCATCCCGGCCTCGTCGAAGAACACCGTCGTGTCCTTGCCGACCTGAAGGGTGCCTGTGTTCGCGCGAGCGACCAGTGCGTCGAGAGTGAGCGTGCGTTCGGCAAGCGCGGGGCTGTCAGCACCGAGTCGCTCCGCGGTTGAGCCCGACACGGCAACGCCGATCGTGTCGCGGCCGGTGAGCTGCTCTGTGCGTGCGGCCGTGTCGATCACGACGCCCTTGCCGGTGCCGGCGGGGCCAACGAGCACAGCGACCCGCTCAGGCCCTGTCAATGTTCGCAGCGCCCGCTCCTGCTCCGGGCTCAGGCGTCCGGCAATTCGCTCGGCGACCTCCCGTGTGGCCTGGGTTCTGGCGGCGTCGCCCACATCCCGCCCGGCCGGCTCGGCAAGCACGGCGATCCGCCGCTCGATCGCCTGCTCCTGGGCACGGACGGCGAGGGTGGTCATCCGTCCGCCTTCCAAGCTGAGAACCCGCCGGTCACGCACCATTCCCCTTGCGATACCGAGCGCCTCATCTGGTGACATCTCCCCGGCAGTCTGCTCCAGCACGACGCTACGCAGGTCGCGCTCCTGAAAGACGGCGTGGTGCTCGGTCAGTCGCGCCTCCACACGGTCCTCGACCGAGCGCTCAGACCGGCCGCGTTCGGGGCCGGCGAGCAGCCGCGGCGCCTCATTGGGGCCGAACCCGTAGCGGCCGCCGGTCTCCGTCCAGACACGCTGCAGGTCGCTCCGGGTCGTGAGGGTCTTGGCGCGGCGATTCTCGAGCGCCAACTCGCGCAGCTCCCCACGCTCAGGCGCACGGCCATGTCGGGCACGGAACCGCTCCGCTGCCTTGGCGACCTCCCGGCTGCGACCGGAGAACGCTTCGCACAGCTCCCTCGAAACCCCAGCGATCTCGAAGTAGCGACCGTCCTTTCCCGTCGCCCGCTCGATCCCATAGCCCTCGCGTGTCAGCTCGCCGGCGAGCGCCGAGCGGTAGAACGCACCCAGCTCGCGTGCGCTGCGGAAGACCGGCCGCGAGGCAACTGCGACGAACCGCTCGTCCTCGCGCACCGCCCCGGTGATCACGACGTGGCTGTGCAACTGCGGGTCCGGTGCCTGCGCGCCCGAGACGCCTCTGGCTGTCGTGTGCCGGTACTCCGCCGCGATCACGTCCCGCGCGGGCTCCTCGACCACCTCGCCACCGTGGCGGCGACGGACGAGTGGCATCTGCTCTCGCATGTAGAGGATCGTCTGCTCGACCGCGCGCCCGTGCGCCGCCTCGATCCGCTCCCGCTGCCACGGATCACCGAGCGCCCACACGGCAGACACGGACTTCGGAGCGCTGAACGTCACATCGATCCCGCCACCACGGCCACCGCCGGCGCCCTCGCGCCGCAACCACCGACCTGTGTGCCTGGGTGGCGACCCTCCATCAGCGCGATGAAGTCCGCACCATCCACCGGCTCGCCCGCCGCGATATCCAGCCGGGCGAGCGTCTCCTCGTCGGCGAGCCAGCGACCCGGGGCCTGCGCCATCTCCCCGTCCGGGGTCAGGTAGTAGTCCCCGCGCTCGGGCTCGACCGTCTTGCCCTCCAGGTAGCGGGCGTACCCGCCGCCTCGGGACGCACCTATGCTCGCCGCCGTCATCACATGGTTAATGACCGTCAGCACGCGGGAGCGGCCAACGAATTTGCACAGCGGGCGCACAGCAACAGCATCCTTGTGCATCTGGTCTGTCCTACTAGGTCCTAGCCGTTGGAGCGAAGCGATCAGTAGCCGAGCCGCATGAGGAGAACGATCCTGCGACGCCGATGGCGGCCAGCATGAGGCGAGCATCGCGTATGCAGCGGGTCGTGGAGCAGAGAAGCGCCTTCATCCGTCTGCCAGGTAGATTGCCTGATGTGCCGCTCGACGCTGAGTTCTGGAAGAGATCGGATCCCACTGGTGCTAGGGCCGCGTTGGTTGAGACGCTGCAATACGACCTGCTTGGCCCCTCGGAAGCGGAGGAGGAGATCGACGAGTCTCCGCTGACGCGCTATCTGCTCGGGATGCTGGCTCCCTTCGGGACCACCGTCGCCGATGACGAGGACGACGTGCTCGATTCCTCCAGCGGCACCGAGGACGAGGACGGCATCGCGGACGCTGACAATGACCAGGTCGGCGAAGCGGACGTTGGTCCACCCATGTCGCAGGCGTTGTCACCCTCCTCGATCGGAATGTCGTGTCTCGTACCTCCCGAGGCCGACAAACTGCTCGTTACCGTCCAATGGGGGGACTACAAGCGACTGCTAGACACAAAGGACGATCAGGACCAGCCGGCAACCACCGACGTTCCGGCTGGCGGAGGCGAACCGGCGCGAAAGCGTCGAGCCCCTCAACGCTGGCGACGGATCCCGACCGAGGCCCAAAAGATCCCGATCACGCTCGCGCCGAGTAAGGGCGTTCAGCGCGCTCGGGTTCGCGACGACGACGAGATCTTTCTAGAACATGTCACGCGTCCATTGAACAATGGCTTGGCGGTGAGCCTGTTCTTGGTCAACCGTCGCCAACGACCCGGTCAAGGGAGGCCGCCCGCCGATACCTGGATCTTCCAGCCGGCATTGCACGCCTCGTGTGAGAGTGGCGCGGGCTTCCTGCCACGCGAACCAGAAACGCTCTCAGCCGCGACCGACGCGGACATGGAGTCCAACGCGCTCCTCTTCCGGAACCGTCGGGAGTTCGCGGTCGGTCACGGCACCGCGGTCACCTGGATCGAGGACGCTCCGGCCCGTGCGGCGACGATCGCGACTTCCGGGGTGCCTCAATTCGAGCTTCCGCAGGTACAGCCCCACACCATCGAGGATGTGTCCTTCGACATGGCGGAGCTTGCTGACGCAGCCGACGGCGAGGCATTGGGCGTCCTACTCCAGCCGCTCCCCAACGCATATCGCGATTGGATCGCGAGGAAGCGAGACGCCATCGACCATCTCCCTGCCGATCTGCAGGCAACGGCCGTCGAGCACCTGACGCGGTGCGACGAGGCAGCCGACCGGGTCGACGGAGCCATCGATCTGCTCCGCGCCAATGCCGTTGCGCGGCGGGCATTCTCCTTCGCGAACCGGGCAATGCTGTTGCAGCGCTCGTACTCCGAATGGGCGAGCGTACGCCAGGACGACCCAGCGAACGCACCCTCGTCGCCGACCATTGCCGGCACGTGGCGCCCATTCCAGCTTGCGTTCATCCTGCTGACAGTCCGCGGGATCGCCGAGCCAACGCACCCGGAGCGGCAGCTCGGAGACCTACTTTGGTTTCCAACGGGCGGCGGCAAGACCGAGGCATATCTCGGGCTCGCCGCCTTTACGATGGCACTGCGGCGGCTGCAACCGCTGCCCGGCCTGCGCACAGATGTCGGGGTCGCAGTACTGATGCGATACACGCTCAGGCTCCTCACAATCCAACAGTTTCAGCGCGCCGCGACACTTCTGTGCGCCTGCGAGATCCTGCGTCGCAAGGACGAAGCCACATGGGGAGCGCGCCGGTTCTCGATCGGCCTGTGGCTCGGCCGACAGGCGACTCCGAACCGGCACGAAGAGTCCCGCCGCGCGCTCACACGCCTACGTGCCGACGAAGCCGACGATCGCTCAAATCCCTGCCAGCTCGAGTCATGTCCCTGGTGCGGAGAGAGCCTCCCGCGCTCGGATCCGCGTGTTTGGATGGACGATGGCAACGCACTCCGGACACGTGTTCACTGCCCTCGTCATGACTGCGACTTCGCGCGACCCGCGAGCAAGGAGGGGCTGCCCGTCGTGGTGGTTGACGAGGAGATCTACCGCGAGTGCCCAAACCTTGTCATCGCGACCGTTGACAAGTTCGCGCAGATGCCGTGGGAGGGTCAGGTCCAAGCGCTCTTCGGTCGGGTCGACCGAGAGTGCACGGTTTGCGGCTTCCTCACGCCCGACTCCAAGCACCCATCAACCCACAAAGGAGGCACTGTCGGGCCGTGCGAGCATCTCGCCCCACCCGAACTCATCATTCAGGACGAGCTTCACCTTATATCGGGACCGCTAGGAACGATGGTCGGCCTGTATGAGACCGCGGTCGACGCACTGTGCCACCGATCCCAGGGCGGACAAACCATCGCACCAAAGCTCGTGGCATCCACGGCAACGATCCGTCGAGCCTACGAGCAGGTCAGGTCCCTGTTTGGTAGAGAGCTTCGAGTATTTCCACCGCTGGGCCTCGAGCCGGAGGATTCCTTCTTTGCTCGGGAGGCACCGACATCAAAGGACACGCCGGGCCGCCTCTACGTGGGGGTCATGGCTCCTGGCAAGAGCATGAAGACCGCTCTCATCCGAACATCCGCAGCGCTGCTCAGTGCTGGCGCCGGGCTTGCATCCGAGGATCCGGGACTGGCCGACCCATACCTCACCCAGGTCGCCTACTTCAACAGCATCCGAGAGCTGGGGGGCGCGATACGCCTGATGGAGGACGACATCCGTGCACGCATGGAACAACTTGTCGCGCGCGGGTTGCCGAAACGCAACCGGCCGGTCTTCGCCGAGATGACCAGTCGGGTCAGCTCCAGCGAGATACCACAGCTCCTACGGCGGCTCAAGACACCCCACAACGCTCCACGCGATGAGAATTCGCCGTTTCCGCTCGACGCCATTCTTGCGAGCAACATGATCTCGGTAGGCGTCGATGTGAACCGGCTCGGCCTCATGACCGTCCTCGGTCAACCCAAGACGACGGCAGAGTACATCCAGGCGACCAGCCGCGTCGGTCGAACACGAACGGGTCCTGGGCTCGTCGTCACGATCTATAACTGGGTGCGACCCCGTGACCTGTCTCACCTCGAGCGATTCGAGCACTATCACGCGACTCTGTATCGCAACGTCGAGGCCGTCAGCGTCACTCCCTTCTCCTCCCGAGCACGCGATCGTGGGCTGGCCGGCACGTTCGTTGCAATGCACAGACTCCGAGACATCGACCTCTCCCAGGAGACCGCCGCCGCCAACTTCAACCCAACATCGCCCGACGCGGAGTCGGTGCAACAGGAGGTTCTCGAACGGGTTGCAGGCATCCTCGGCGATCCCGAGATCGAGGAGGAGGTGCTCCGAGAACTCATGTCGCTGCGCGATGAATGGGGCGATCTTGCGCACCAGGCCCTCAGATACGGTTGGAGACATCCGATCCCGGATGCCAATCCGCCACCGACCGACGTGCTGATGCGGCCGGCCGAGGGAGGTCCGTACGGGCATTGGCGCGTCCCGGGTTCGCTACGAGAGGTCGAGGAACAGAGCCTCGTCTATCTGAGAGGCGTTCGTGCCCCCGGCAAATAAACCGCGGTTGCTGGTCGCAGGAGAGCTGCGGCCCAGTCAACTCATCACGACCTTCGGTCCTGGAGCTGTCGTGGATCAACGGACCGCCTCCACAATCACCGCCAGCCTCGATCACTGGGACGTCGGAGACGACCAGCGCATCGACGAGCCACGACTGCGGGCGATGCTCCGCGTGCAGAATCTCTTCCGGCCTCCGGTGAAATCCGATCGCGGCGTTCGCGGCGTACCAGCCTTTGTCTTCCCACGTTACCTCGTCTGTCCACGCTGCGATCGGCTCGCAAGCTACGACCGCTTCTTCTTCGACGGCCGTCGATTCCGATGTCACAACAAAGAGGGCCACAAGAACGTCAGGGTGCCCAAAGCCGGTCCCGTTGTCTATCCGGCCCGTTTCGTCGTCGCGTGTCCCGCTGGGCATCTCGACGACTTTCCCTGGACCGAATATGTCCATCGATCCAGCGCTGTCTCATGCGACCCCTTGGAGCTCACCTTTTATGAGGGGAGCGGATCAGGCGCGGTGAGCGATCTCTTCGTACGGTGCCGCGCATGTGAGAAATTCCGTTCGATGGCAGACGCCTTTGATGAGAACGCACCCCAGGTACTCGGACCGTGTTCGGGAGAGCGACCGTGGATAGGAACAAGTGACGCGGAGCCGGAATGTCAGGAAAGCGTGCGGACGGTACTCCGCGGCGCCTCAAACCTATACTTCTCCGTTGTACAGAGCGCGCTCTCAATACCCGAATGGGATGACCCGGTTCACGCCGCAATCTCGTACTACGACGGCCTCGAAACCGTGCAGACGAAGGACGAACTTGAGAACGGGATGAAGCTCCTCGTCCGCCTCAGTGCCTTCTCTGCCGACAAGGTCTGGGAGGCGCTCCAAGCCCGGCGCGGAGTTGACGCAAACCCACCGACACAGGTGGACCTGAGGTTTGAAGAGTACAAAGCCCTGTGCGCCCCCCCCGATCCGATCGCCCAGGCCGATCGACAGTTCCAAACCGAGCACATGGCGGTGCCCGAGGTCTACGGCGCACTCGTTGAGCGACTGGTTGTCGTTCGTCGGTTGAGGGAGGTGAGGGCGCTCGCGGGATTCACGAGAATCGACAGCCCCCCCGACATCCTCATCGAGGGGGACGAGCATGAGCAGGAGGTCACGCGGCAGGCTCTCGCAAGGGACGACCCAGGCTGGCGTCCCGCCGTCGAACTGCTCGGAGAGGGGGTGTTCTTCACGCTCAACGAGCAGGAGGTTCGCAGATGGGAGCACGCGTCGGGCGTGAAAGGCCGGGTCACGGAGATGGAGCGGGCGCACGAAGAATGGCGGCGAGTGCGTGAACTACCGGACGCCCCTTACCCCGGGCCCCGCCTTGTGCTGCTGCACTCGGTCGCTCACATGCTCATCAATGCCCTAGCCCTCGACTGCGGCTACTCGGCGACAGCCATCAGAGAGCGAATCTACTCCAGCACGCTACCCCAGGCACCGATGGCCGGTGTCCTGCTCTACACCGCAACCCCCGACTCCGACGGCAGCCTTGGTGGGCTGGCCGACCAGGGAGAGACCTCCAGATTCGAGCACATTCTCGCGACGGCGCTGCGTCGTGCAACCTACTGCTCGTCCGATCCACTGTGCGGCCACGCTCCGCCGGGTTCAATGGGACACCTCAATGGTGCGGCGTGCCACGCTTGTCTACTCGTCGCCGAGACCTCATGCGAGCGCAGCAATCGCTATCTCGACCGAGCCCATGTGGTCGAGACTGTCGCACACCTCGACACCGAGTTCTTTCGGTAGTGGTCGCCGGCAGCCTCGCCGAGGCAGCGGCGGCAGCCGCTCAAGCGGTGAGCCCTGAGGTTCTGCTGCAGTTGGCGGTGGACCTAGACGAGGGCCGGCTTACAGCAAGGGCGACCGCCGGGGCGCTCCAGTCCCGGCTCGCGATACCGAGCGCTCGGCTCGGACCGATCCGGCGACTCTTGGACTCAACATCAGACGTAAATCTGATCGTCATCGCCATCCGTGTCGCTGTACTCACAGCCGAACGGGTGCGTGGCGGCTCAGCGAAGGTCGAGATAGCCGCCACGCGTCTCCAACAGGGCATACGCGTGCGGACCACGGGCGGCGTCGCACGCGACATCGTCACGGGTGCGACCGAGCGGCTCCTGCTGGTCGGTTACAGCATCACGGCAGACCCCTCGCTAGCCGGGCTCGCAGCGAAGACCTTGAGAGCAATGGGAGAGGCCGCCACCCGCGGCGTGAGGGTGACGGCGATCATCCATCGAGATGAGCCGAACCGGGCCGCCATTCTGCGCGCCTGGCCCCCAAATGCTCCGCATCCGCATTTCTACACCTGGCCGGAGCAGGCGTCCGAACCAATGGCAAAGATGCATGCGAAGGTGATAGTCGCCGACGCACATGATGTTCTCATCACCTCTGCGAACCTAACTCGCCACGGCTTCGTCGGTAACGTCGAGATGGGGGTTCGCATTATCGGCAGGCCTGCCAGAACCGTTGCTGACGTGTTTGAGCGACTGCTCATCGACGGCGGCTTCGTCGAATGGAATCCGTGATCACCCGAGTCCGCGGGCCCAAGCGGCGAACCGTCTCAGGACAGGCGCAACCTCTCGGTGCAGATTTGCCTGTAACAAGGCATCATCGCGACTGGTTGAGTGGCCGATCGAAGAAAGGACGCGCTGAAGAGCTGTTACCTCCTGAGCATCGGGGGAAGATAGGCCGAGAAGCTCACGCCTGTGGTCGGCCCAAGTGATCAGGTGGGCCAACACACCATTGGCGTCAACCGGCTTGGTATCGGCGACTGTCCATCGACCCTCCCAGGGGTCTCGGATGAGCAGCGCAAGGGCAAGCGCAGAAACGTGCGGATCAACTGGCGGGATTGAAACGCTCTCATCGATGACAACAGGCTGGGCGAGTCGATCTTGGTGACTGGGTATCACGGCCCAACCACTCGAGATCCGAAGGACAGCGCTGATGCGGAGGGTCCTGAAGTCGGGAGGCCCGAAGGACCTGTCCCAGCGGTAGCTCACTGCCGTCGGTGCGACGAGAAAGTCATCCGCGACGTATCTAAAGCAACGCGCATTCCAAATGCTCGAAGGTTCCGGTAGCTCCTCGACGGAGGCGGTGCCCGGTGTTATGCGGTGTGGGGCAAACCAGCGGAAGGCACCACTGATACAAACGGGGCTGTCGTCTCGGAGCCATATGTTCCGAAGACGATTCGCGGATCCGGCCTTGGCCCAAAGGGTGACGTTGACGAGCCCTGCGAGCTGCTCGGAGAAAGCGATCGTGGATGCTTTCTCGCCGACCAAATCTGACTCGATGTGCTCGCTGAGGGGTGCAAGTGGCGTCAGGCTGATCGCACCGATATCGCCTCCACGGACAAAATCGCCGTCGTGTGGCACGAGTTTGAGGATCTGTGCACGCAACGTCCCCAGCTCGTAGAGAAATCGACCCACCGCTCCCCCGACGCGTGGCACCGCTATCTTCCCCTCCTCCACGTCGGTCACGATCTTGAGCAGAGTCAGACGCTGCTCGATGGAGAGGCTCACGGTATCCGGATGGTCTGGTCCAACTTAACGTCCTGACAGACACCGTCGCGGATGAGACGATCGCGCAACGCCGTTCGCGCGTCGTCGTCTCCGTGGACAAGTACGATCCGCTTCGGTTGGACCGCCGCAGCGTACGCTACGAGGCCGTCTTGGTCGGCGTGGGCAGATAGACCGATCGACGCGACCGGCGCGGCCACCTTTACATCGAAAGGTTCTCCCGCTTCATTCCGCAGGGTCACCGCGGGAGAAGATCTTCCTTTAGTCAGCTTTCTCAAGAGGCCACCGGGAGCGCCCTCGTCTTGGTAGCCGAGTAGAGCCATACGATGACGTCGATCTGGCAGCAACCGCCGCGCCCACTCAATCACGGGTCCTCCTGCCAGCATGCCCGATGTCGTGACCACCACCGTTGGAGTCGGCTCTGTACCAATGACGCTTTTGATTGTCATCTCGCGGTCGAGTTGGCCACCAACCTCTACGAAGTCGGTGTGGTCGAGCTTTGCGTGCTCCACGTAAATCGGATTGATCTTGTTGATCATGCCGTCGACCAGGATCTTCAAATCAGGCGGCAGCCTTCCTTCGCGACGAGCGCTGGTCAGGATCGCCAAAACCTCCTGTGCACGACCGAGGGCAAAGCAGGGCAACAAAGCGATTCCGCCAGGCACAGTGTCAGCCACGAATTTGACCAGGCTGTCCTGCGCTGCCTTTAGTGGTTCGCGGTTCGGTTGGGCACCGTAGGTGGACTCCAATATGAGCAGATCGACCCCTTTGGCGCTCTCGGGAACCGAGAAGGGCAGGACGGTTTCCTGGTAGTCAGACGAGACATCACCCGAAATGACCACTCGTCGGCCACCGCCTTCCAGCAATATGCTCGCCGCCCCAAGGATGTGCCCGGCTGGGAAGAACGTCGCCCTCAGGTCCGTCGCTCCGATCCCCTGTGCCTCGCCAGGATGGGCCTCGAGCACCCGTGCTTCGGCCTCAAGAATATCGTCGTCGGTATAGGCCTCAGCGACAGCTGGCGCCTTGAGTCCCTTGCTTCGACGCATCTGCTCCTCCATCAGAGCCCGTACATAATGTTTCCTCGAGTCACGCAGCATCACCCGCAACAAGGCAGCGGTCGGCTTGGTGCAGTAGATCGGGAAATAGTCCACGGACGCAACAAGGGCTGGCATCCAACCGATGTGATCAGTGTGTGCATGTGTAACCAGAAGCGCATCCAGGCGCGTCACGCCGGACAGATCCGGAACCTGATCTTCGCGGTGCTGTGCACTGACGGAGATGCCGCAGTCGATCAGCACATCATGGATCCCGATACTGACCATATAGGCGCTGCGGCCGACCTCATTGCCACCACCGAGCGCAACAAACTTCAGGGAACGAGTGCTATCGAGAGCAGGTGGGCGCGGTTGCTTGAACTGAGGATAGGCCTCCCGAAAAGCCGACTCCAACTTGCGACGCAGTCTCTTCTCCTCGACGACCCTCTCACGGTCGCCGCCTTGGACGATAAATTCAAGGTCGCGAAGGCGCAACTCCTCGCGCTGCAACCACTCGTCGATGGCGTCTTGGTCTCGCGGTATGGCACGCATCTGGGCTTCGAGCTCCTGGATTCTGGCCTGTGCAGAGCCGAGCCGTCGCACAAGAGCGCTTCGCTCCTTCTCGACCTCAGTCAGTTCACCCCGAGTGCGCTCGAGATCGATCCGGTACGCCTCACTAGCCTTCGACGCCTGCTTCGAGATACGTTCGCTCTCTTGAAGCTGCGTTTTCACTGTGCGAGTTGATGCGGATAGATTCTCCGACTGGTTCTCCAACTGCCCTACAGTCTCCTTAAGCGCGTCGCGTTCGGTCTCGAGTTTCTGGATCGTGTCCGTCGCACGCTTGAGGTCCTTCGAGCGCGAGCGAACATTGGCGCGGGAGTCCGAGAGCTGTTTCTCGAGCTCCGCCACGCGCTCCTGCAACTCAATCCGCTTCTGTCTGTGGCGCTGCTTCTCGTCGGTGTCGCGTACGGCGGTCATGGGCTGTGTCAACACGTCGGTAGCCTTATCGTCGTCCGCTAGGAAGGCGGGTAGCAGACGAAATAGGTTGCTCTTGGCCGGATCCTCCAAGCCCTCAGCCCAAAGAAGCGCGGCTAGGACGTTGACCTGAATATCCGCTTCCTTACCGAGGGCCAGCTCAATCCACCCTGGAGTGAGAATGGCGCCGCTGGCGACGGCATCTGCCAATTCGTGATGGTCCTTGCGCAGACTCTCTCGCACGTATTGAATCATCGTGGTGTTGGGGTGAGTCCAGAGTGCCGTGTGAATTTGATGAGCACTCTTGATGATTATGTCGGTGCTATGGGCCTTGAGGAACCTGCGGAGCGGACCGGGTGTGTCACGACAAGTCCTGGGTTGCCGGCAGGTTCGCCCGTGTTGGTACAGGAACGTTGCTGTACACGCAATTGGGAGGCTCATGAGACGGTCAGGAACCGTGGCGCTCGAGAACTCCCCCTTGATTGTCCTCGGCTCGCTGAGAAGCTCTAGGAGAGTCTTGTAGGGAAGCGTCCGGTTCCCGTCAGGCACCTGTCTTGGCTCGAGGTCTGCATCGGGATGCTCCCCGTCGACCATGGTGGGGGCTAGCCCTGCATTACGGGAGCAGTTGATGGGCGGGATTCGCAGCTGGCATGAACCGGACACACGGTGCAGAGTGGCTGGCGCGCCCCACACACAAGAGCGCCAAGGTCGAGCAGCGCATAGTTAAAGGAGGCGTCGGGTCCCACTCGCCCTGCAAGCTCATGAAGGTCAAGACGTAGTTGCCATCTCGGTGTCTTCTCCCGTCCTCGGACACGTCCCACGATCCGCTCAGTGTTGGTGTCCACGATGACCGCACGCCGTCTGAACCCGAACGTGATGACGGCGTTGGCGACATAGTCGCCGACCCCCGGGAGCTGTCTGAGCGCAAACTCATCAGATGGCACATGGCCTCCATGCTCATCGACGAGAACTCGCGCTATACGGACAATGTTCTCGGCCCGCCAGCGCAAGCCGAGAGAGTGCATCGCTTCGAGAGTCTCGTCGGGTCGCACCAGCATCGCCTCCGGTGTTGGTGCAATGTCGGCAAGCGCCTCGTACACCGGCCGTGCCTGATCCGCCCGTGTGCGGTGCAGACAAACCTCGGCCATGAGTACATGCCAGGGATCAACGTTCTCACGCCACGGATAGTCGCGGGCGTTGTCAGCATGCCAGGCCATCAGCCGAGAGCGAAAGGCCTCGCCGTTCAGCGGAGGACGTCCACGACGACGCGGTGAGGTCAGGGCCAGGTGGATCGAGTCCGCTATCGCCTGTGCGAGCAACGGAGGTACCGCATTCCCGATCTGTCGGTAGCGGATGCTTGGCTGTCCGGAGAAGCGAAACCAATCGGGGAAGGTCTGGATGCGCGCAGCCTCGCGGACCGAGAGTGTCCGATCCTGGTCGGGGTGTATGTACCAGTAGCCATCCTTGGCAAGATGCGCGGTGATGGACCGGCTGAGACCGCCCCACTCCAGTCGCTTGTACTTGTCAGAGAAGATGTCTGCGCGATAGCGCTGCAAATCGGCCGGCAGTTCATCGTAGGTCCCTCCTTCGGGCAGTAGCGCAAATGCTTCAGCGTCGTCCGGTCGGACATCTCGCGTGATGTGATCGTGGACAAACCGTCGATCCGGCCTGGGCATCCCCCTGCGGAGCAGCCTCTGCAACGTGGAGCGCGGGCCATCGTAGGGGATACGTTCCTTGCGCTGAGCCGGGGGAGCGACCGGCAGGTCTCCGATCGCGTCCCTTACTGTCGGCGATCCCCTCCCGGGTACGGGCCACGTGAACTGCGCTCCCGGTCTGAGCGCGACGATGAACAGTCGGCTGCGATGCTGCGGCACACCATGCTCGTAGGCGTTGAGGATCGTCGCGCGTGGCCTGTATCCAAGCTCTCGTAGGGACTCGCAAAAGCCCACGAGAATGCCGCCCTCATCCCAGGCTGCGAGGTCAGGCACGTTCTCCAACATAACTCCAGCGGGTCTCAGCTCGGCTACCACCTCGATGAAGCTATGCCACATCCTCGCTCGCGGATCATCAGCGGATCGCTGTCCGGACTCAACCAGGCTGCGGATCTTGGATCGACCAGCCCTGGAGAACGGCTGACACGGTACGCCCCCTGCGATGAGATCCACCTTGCGAATCCCCCACTCACGGAGGTGATCAAGAAAGTCCGTTGGGTCAGAGAGATCGCCCTGATAACCGAGGCCACCGATATTCGCGACATGGGTCTCCACCGCCGGCGCATCAAGGTCGGCTCCCACCAGCACCCTGAAGCCCGCTTTCTCAAGGCCGAGACTCAGACCGCCCGCACCGCAGAACAGATCTAGCGCTGTAAGCCCGCTGGCGACCTGTGCTCTGACCCACCGGCGAATGGCTGCCCGATCATCAGGATCGGGCGCATCGGCGTGGGCGGGAAGTTCGAGCTTGGTCCCTCGATAGGCCCTGACCTCCGGGCTGGGACGCTTCGCTGGCTTGGTCTTGGCAGCGGTCGGTGAACTCATGTGCGGGCTTTGGAGCCTGGTTTCGGGATCGTCATTTAGCCACCCAGACGGTCACCGGCAGTCCAGTCGCCGGCAGAATCGTGCTCTCCAGCTTGACTGGTCGAGAGGACATCAATCGCCCACAAGCTATCCCACCAGTTGACGCGATGAGATCCAGGCCCTCGAACTAGACGAAGCTACACCGCCACCTTGGCTCCGTATCGTCAAAGTTCCAAAACAAATTGGAACGATATTGGAACAATGGCGCCGAACCCGGTCAGGTCCTCCCACAAAAAAGCCCCGCTGTCGCGGGGCTTTTTCTTCATAGCGGGGGCGGGATTCGAACCCGCGACCTTCGGGTTATGAGCCCGACGAGCTACCAGACTGCTCCACCCCGCGTCGCTACCGATGTTCTAGCAAAAAACACACCCCCCTTGAACCCCAACCGCCGAGCCGCAACCCGCCTGCAACCAGCCCTGCCAAGCCCCAACCCCACCGCCCCACCCTTTACGATGCCCGCGCATGCGCACCGCCGTCGTGGACATCGGCACCAACTCAACGCGCCTGCTTGCCGCCGAGGTCGACCCGAGCAGCGGCCACGTCCAGGACCTCTACCGCGAATCGCGTGTGACCCGCCTTGGCGACGGCGTCGACGCTGCCGGCAAGCTCTGCGAGGACGCGATCCAGCGCGTGTTCGCCACCCTCACCGCCTACCGCAGCAAGATGGACGAGCTCGGCTGCGAAAAGAACCTGGCCGTCCTCACCTCCGCCGTCCGCGACGCCGCCAACGGCGCCGAGTTCACCGAGCGCGTGCGCGATCAATTCAACCTCGACGCCCAAATTCTCTCCGGCGACGAAGAGGCACAGATGACCTTTCTCGGCGCGATGAGCGATCGCAACGGCGACAGCAGCGATCCGACTGTCGTCGTCGACATCGGCGGCGGCTCGACCGAGTTCATCGTCGGCTCGGGGCGCACCGCCTCCTTCCACAAGTCGTTGCAGGCCGGCGTGCTGCGCATGAGCGAGCGCCACATCCACAGCGATCCGCCGGCGCCGCACGAGTTGCAGGACCTCGCCGCCGACACGCGCGCGATCTTCCTGGAGGGCCTGCCGCCCGAGCAGCGCGCCGGCATCACGCGCGCGATCGCCGTCGCCGGCACAGCCACCTCGGCTGCCGCGATCGACCAGGAGCTCGATCCCTACGACCCCGAGCGCGTGCACGGCTATCCGCTCCTGCTGGCCACCGTCGAGCTGCTGATCGCGCGCCTGGCCGACATGAGCGAAGAGCGCCGCCGCCAGGTGGTGGGGCTGCACCCCGATCGTGCGCCGACGATCGTGGCGGGCATGATCCTGCTGGAGGAGGCGATGAAGGCGTTTGGGCTTGAGCGTGTCGAGGTCTCAGAGCACGACATCCTGCGCGGGGGAACGCTCCGCCTGGCCGGCCTTGGTTGATTTTTTGGACAGCTGTTCGAGTTTCTCCGCTCAGATGTAGTTGGTGGCGATCCGCTTGCCGATCACGTGCTCACCGGCAGTGGAGGAGCGTGGCTGTGAATGCGCGCCTTACAAACCGGCCCAATAGGCCAGGCAGGCGTCTTTTGCGATTTGGGGCGCCGGCGGGCCGTCCTATCGGCCTTGGGGCTTGCACCCCTGCCTCCGCCCCGAGGCCAAGCCCCCTGGGGAGGTCGTCCGCGAGGGCGGCCTCTCCGCGTTAATCAGGCGAGGTTGGACTTGCGCGGGTAGGCGACCGTCGGATCGGTCAGCACGTTCACGAGCGCCGGCTGGCCCGCGCTGAGGGCGCGCTCAAGCGCCGGCACCACCTCAGACGGCTGGCGCACCAGCTCGCCGTGACAGCCAAGCGCCTGCACCACCTGGTCGTAGCGAGTGGCCGGGCGCAGGTCGGCGGCGACCGAGTACCCGTACAGGAACTCCATCGGGTGCTTCTCAAGCCCCCAGATTCCGTTGTTGCCCATCACGCCGACGACGTTGACGCCATGGCGCGCGAGCGTGTCGAACTCCATGCCCGCGAATCCGAACGCTCCGTCGCCGAGCAGCAGCACCACCTGGCGCTCGGGGTGCGCGAGCTTGGCGGCCAGCGCATAGCCGGGGCCGGTCCCCAGGCAGCCGAACGGGCCGGGATCGAGCCAGCAGCCGGGCTGGTAGCTGTCGATCACGCGTCCCGCGTAGGAGACGAAGTCGCCGCCGTCGCCGATCACGATCGCGTCGCGGTCGAGCACGCGCGCCAGCTCGGCGTACAGCCGCATCGGGTGCAGCGGCGCCCGCTCGTCCTCAAGCTCGGCCCGCTCAGCCTCGCGCCGCTCGCTCTCGGCGGCGCGCAAGCCATCGATCCAGCCTTTGCTCGCAAGCGCCCTGCCCCCGCCGGCCTCGCGCAGCGCCGTCAAGGTCGCGGCGATCTCGCCGTACAGCTCGGCCGCCGGCTCGCGCGGGTGCGCGCGCTGCGGCTCGACGCTGTCGATCGTGACGATCTGCGTGTCCTCCCCGAAAGAGCCGCCGAAGCCAAGCCGGAAGTCCATCGGCACCCCGATCGCGAGCGCCACGTCGGCCTCTCTCAGCGCCTGCGAGCGCGTGCGCGAGAAGAACAGCTCGTGGTCGGCCGGCACGCACCCCCGCGCCAACCCGTTCAGGTACACCGGTATGCGCAGCGCTTCGACCAGCTGCAGCAGAGCCCCCTCGCCGTGCCCCCAGTACAGGTCGGTGCCTGCCATCACGACCGGCCGCTCGGCCTCGGCCAGCAGCGCGCCGGCGCGCTCCAGCTCGCGCGCGTCAGCGCGAGCAGGCGCACGGGCCGCGCCTGGCTCAAGCTCGCCGTCGGACGCGCTCATGAAAACATGGTCGAGCGGGAAGTCCAGGAACGCAGCGCCGCCGTGCGGCGCAAGCGCGGCCGCGATCGCCTCGTCCACCAGGCCCGGGATCTCGGCCGTGCCCTGCGCGGTCGTCGCCAGCTTGCACAGCGGCCGCACGAACGGCACGTGGTCGATCTCCTGCAGCGACCCCTGCCCCCAGCGCAGCTGCGGCGCGCGGCCTCCGAGTACCAACAGCGGCGAATGGTTGGCCTGGGCGCTTGCGATCGCGCTGATGCCGTTGGTGACTCCCGGCCCGGCGGTCAGGGCGCACACCCCGACCTCGCGCGTGACCTTCGCCCACCCCTCCGCCGCGAACGCCGCCGTCTGCTCGTGGCGGACGTCGACGATCTCGATGCCCTCCTCGCGACAGCCGTCGTAGATCGAGAACAGGTGGCCGCCGGAGAGCGTGAACAACTTTGAGACGCCGTGAGCCTTCAGCCGCCGGGCGATCAGCCGCCCGCCGTGCAGCTCGGCCGTCGTTCCCTCCTCCTCTGTCGGGCTCTGTGCTGACATGCAGCGCGACTCTACTCCAGGATGCCCAGGGTGGGACTCGAACCCACACGCCCTCGCGGACTATCGATTTTAAGTCGACGGCGTCTTCCAATTCCGCCACCTGGGCGGGCTGTGCGGATTGTCACTCTAGTCCAGAGTGGAGCCTGCATGTCAGGACTTGAGCTTTGGCGATCTGTACGGTTCGCCGACGTCCACCGGCGAGTACGCCCGCCCCTCCCAAAAAAGACCCGCTGCGAGCACATCCCGGCACGGGGTTTTCGCCGCCGCCGCCCGGGCAGTGCTACCGGATGGTCGAAACTTTCCCATTGCTACGGTGTCTATAGGGATACAGAGCAGCGAAAGGACCGCCGTGGAGGTCTCCGCCCTAAAACCACCCGCAACCCCTGGTCTGAGGACCCCCTCGACGCTGTTGCGGTTGCAATCCGACGAGCGCCTGATCGCGATGATCCGGCGCGGGCAGCACTCCGCCTTCGAGGCGCTGTTCTCGCGCTACCAGTCACGCCTGCTCGCCTTCTGCCGGCACATGCTCGGCTCCAAGGAGGACGCCGAAGACGTCCTGCAAGAGGTGTTCGCGGCCGCCTTCAACGCGATTCTGGCCGACGAGCGCCCGATCAACGTGCGGCCCTGGCTGTACCGGATCGCACGCAACCGCTCGCTCAACCATCTGCGCAAGGCCAGCGCCATCGGCGTCGACTCGATGGACGTCCACTTCGCCGAGAACGGCGTCTCCACGGCCGAGAAGGCGATGCGGCGCGAGTCTTTCCGCCAGCTGATCGGCGATGTGCAGCAGTTGCCCGAGACGCAGCGCACGGCGCTGCTCCTGCGCGAGATCGACGCGCTTTCCTATGAGCAGATCTCCGAGGCGATGGACACCACCGTGCCGGCCGTCAAGTCGCTGCTCGTGCGCGCCCGCATCTCGCTGGCCGAGGCGGCTGAGGCGCGCAAGCTGACCTGCGAGGAGGCGCGACTGGAGCTGGGCGAAGTGGCCGAGGGGCTGATCAAGCTCTCGCCGGCCGTACGCCGCCACGTGCGCGACTGCGATCGCTGCCACGCCTTCCGCAAGCAGCTGAAGGAGAACAACGTCGCGCTGGCAGCCGTGATGCCGGTGGCGCCGTTGCTGTTGCTCAAGAAGCTTGTGTTCTCAAAGCTCAGCGGAACCGCCGGCGCCGGGGGCGCGCATGTCGCGGGCGCCGGTGGCGCCGGTGCCACCGCCGCGGCTGGAGCGACCGCGGCCGGCGGCGCGGGCGCCGGCGGCGGGCTGCTCACCGCCGGCGTCGGCGCCCTTGCCACCAAGGCCGCCGCCGGCCTTGCGGTAGCGGCGATTGTCACCGCCGGCACGGTCGAGGCCGAACACTCTGCGAGCCGCCCCCGCCGCCATCACGCGAGTGCCGCGGCCGTCGCGCCCGTTGGCCTCCACGAGGGCGAACCGGTCGTTACGCGCACGCTTTCGCAACCGCCAAGCATCGCCAGCACCAGGGCCGTGGCCGCGTTCGCGCATCGTCACCGTGCCGGCAAGCACGCGACCGTCAAGCCAAAGCCGCAGCAAGCACCCATCCCGCCGATCGCCGCCACGGCGCCCGCCACGCAGGTCGTGCATAGCACCACCCAGACCGTCGCCGAGAAGCCCGACACGCCACCGGTGACCGAGGTGACGACCGAATCGACGCAGCTGCCGAGCGACACCGCCGCCACCGGCACGACCGGGCAGACAACCGTCGAAGCGACGCCAACGCCTCCGCCGAGCGACACCGCCACCACCGGTGGCACCGAAGCCACGCCACCACCGGCGACCGGCACGACCACAACTCCTCCCCCGCCGGCGCCGGCGGGCGGCGAAGCCGGTGCCGGCGCTTCGGTCACGGTCACGCCGACCGGGATGCCTGCCGAATCGGCGCCTGCCCTGACGCCTTGAGCGCCTGAGCGGCCCGCGCTC
Organism: Solirubrobacteraceae bacterium; assembly: GCA_036279855.1. Taxonomy (GTDB): domain Bacteria; phylum Actinomycetota; class Thermoleophilia; order Solirubrobacterales; family Solirubrobacteraceae; genus Palsa-744. The sequence continues at coordinate 41,437 of DASUIH010000029.1, forward strand.
TGCTGGCCAGCGGCCGCTGACGCTAGCCGAAGCTGAACGTCTTCAGTGGCTTTTCCAGCACACCTTGCGTGGCTACGGGCTTGGCGACGCTCGCGTATTCGCTGGTCAGCATCTCAAGCACCACCCCTGCTTGAGGATGCGTGGCTTTCGGCATCAGGATCACGTCGCGCCCGGACAGGCGGCGGCCTTCGACCAGGGCGCTGTAGCGCACGTCATAGCCGGCCAGCGTCGAGGTGATCCGCGTCTTGCCCTCGCCCTGCAGGCGAAAGCCGGCGAAGCGCCTGCGCAGTTCGTGTACATAGGCGGCGGCGCGCAGCGGCAGCTCGCCGGTGACGCTGCCGGCGTAGGGGGGAAGCCGCAATGGCGCCACCGCGAACGAGTCTTCGATACCCCCCTCTGCCGAGTGGCGCGCAACCTTCACGTACCCGCCCGGGTCGGGGGTGGTGCGGTACAGGCCGCGGTAGCGGAAGCCAAAGGGGGTGTGTCCGCCATGCGAGTAGGAAGCGTCGAGCAGGCTCAGCACCGCCACGATCAGCAGCAGCGCGACCAGCACGCCGGCGATCGTGACCAGCGCGCGCGTCAGCGGCCGCGCCACACGCCAGCGCGGTTCGAGCAGGCGCCCGAGCGTGGGCCCGTGCTGCGGCTTCAGCGGGATCGCGGTCATCGCTCAGAGGATCGAAGACGGCGATCTACTCGCCGATCGAGAACAGCGCCTCAAGGTCGTGCCGCGAGAAGGCGGCGAACGCGACCATCGTCTGCGTGCGCGCTACGCCCGAGAGCTGCCCGATCCGCTGCGCCACCACGTCGGCCAGCTGCTCGTGGTCGGGCACACGTACGATCGCCACGAAATCCCACTGCCCGGTCACCGAGTAGGCCTCCGCCACCCCCTCGATGTCGGCCAGCTCGCCGCCGAGCGTCGACAGCGCGTCGCGCTCGGCCTCGATCAGGACGATCGCGTGGGTCATGGCGTGTGGCTCTCCCCCGGCGCCAGCACGATCACCTCGCCGCCGCCCTGCGCTTCCACGTCGGCCTTGAACGCCTGCGCGTCGGTCTCGATCGGCGGAAACGTGTCGTAGTGGCAGGGGATCACCTGCTTGGCGCCGACCAGCCGCGCCGCCTGCACCGCGTCGTGACGGTCCATCGTGTAGTGGCCGCCGATGCAGATGAGCGCCACGTCGACGCCGCCGGCCGACTTCGCGTTCAGCTCCAGGTCGGAGAACAGGCCGGTGTCGCCGAGGTGGTAGATCGTCTTGCCGGCGAACTTCACGATCAGCCCGGCCGGCACGTTGACGGTTCCTTTGGGCGTGGTCGAAGTGTGCCAGGCAGGCACGAGCTTGACCGAGCCCCAGTCCAGCTGCACCGTGCCGCCGATGTTGGGGTCGCGCACGCTCTGCACGCCGTCTTCGCCCAGCTCGTTTGCGATCTCCACAATCGCCACCACATCCGAGCCGGCGCGCTTGGCGATCGCGACGGTGTCGCCGATGTGATCGGCATGGCCGTGCGTGAGCAGGATCGCGTTCGGGCTCAGCTCCTCGGCCGCGACGGCTGCCTTGGGATTGCCCGTCAGGAACGGGTCGATCAGGACGGTTGTGTCGCCGTCGCTCAGCTCGAAGGCCGCGTGGCCGAGAAAACGAATCTGCATGTCGTGCTCCTTGGTCGTGGTCGGCTCACAGCGCCCTCACCCTAGCGAGACCCAGGCCCACCATCAGCCCGAGCACGCCGCCGGTAACGCCCGCCAGCCAGCTCATCTCGCCGCGCGCGAACGGCAGCGCCAACAGCACCAGCGCGAAGGCACCGGCGCCGAGCAGGTCAGCCTCGTAATACTCGCCGGCCCGTGCCGCCAGCAGGTTCGGGCCGGCCCAGGCTGCCAGCAGCGCCAGCGCTGCCGCGTTGGCGCCGGTCACGACCGCGAATGGGTAGACGGCCTCGGCCGCCAGCACACCGGCGATCTCGGCGGCGAAGAACAGGAACAACACCAGCGGCGAGCCGTTGCGACGCTCCAGCAGCCCACCGAACACGGCCACGGCCAACAGCGTCGCGAACATCGCCATGCCGGCGGAAAAGCCGCGGCCATACAGGAACGCCGAGCTGAGCGGGCGCCACCAGTCGCCGTGCAGGGGACCGGCGACGATCAGTTTTTCGGTGTGCAGGTACCCCCCCTGCATGGCGATCCAGACAACGGCCGAGGCCGCGACCAGCGCCAGGGCTACGTACGGCGGCCGGTCGCTGTACGCGGTCGGCGAGCCCTCGCGGCTCAGCCGCGCCAACGGGCTCTTTGACAGCAGCCCGCGGCGAGCGCCGCCAAGGCGCTCGCGCGGCAGCTTGGGCGCGCGGCGGCGCAGGCGGTGCCCGCAGTAGGGGCACTCGGTGATGTAGGGGCTGACCTCCGATCCGCACTTCTTGCAGACCACGAACAAGTCAGCGCTGGAGGGCATCGTGTCATTCTAGGGTTCGTGAGGCAATAGATTGTGCGGTCCCAGCACCGTCGTTTCAAAAGGAGATCGATGCAACTCGGCTACGAGAACAAGCTCTACATCCTCGCCTTCGACCACCGCGGCTCCTTCCAGAAGAAGTTCTTCGGGATCGAGGGCGAACCGGACCCGGAGCAGACGGCGATGATCGCCGACGCCAAGCACCTGATCTTCGAGGGCATGCAGCGCGCGGTCGCCGCCGGCGCCGACGCCGCTCGCACCGGCGTGCTGGTAGACGAGCAGTTCGGCGGCTCGGTGCCCTCCGAAGCCCGCGCCGAGGGCTTGAAGCTGGCGATGCCGGCCGAGCGCTCCGGTCAGAACATGTTCGACTTTCAATACGGCGAGCAGTTCGGCGAGCACATCGAACGCTTCGACCCGGACTTCACGAAGGTGCTCGTGCGCTACAACCCCGACGGCGACGCCGACGGCAACCGCGAGCAGGTGGGCAAGCTCAAGCGGCTGGCGGACTGGCTGCACTCCCACGACCGCAAGTTCCTGTTCGAGCTGCTCGTCCCCGCCGAGACCGCGCAGTTGCAGTCTGTCGAAGGCAGCAGCGAGCGCTACGACGCGGAGCTGCGCCCGCAGCTGATGCGCCGCGCGATCGCCGAGATCCAGGAAGCCGGCATCGAGGTCGACATCTGGAAGATCGAGGGTGTGGACGAGCGCGCCGACTGCGAAATGCTCGCCGCGCAAGCCCGCACGGGCGGCCGCGACGGCGTCGTCTGCGTCGTGCTCGGCCGTGGCGCCGACGACGCCAAGGTCGACCACTGGCTGGAGCAGGCCGCGCCGGTTGACGGCTTTGTCGGCTTTGCGATCGGCCGCTCGATCTGGTGGAGCCCGCTGAAGGAATACGTCGACGGCAAGATCGAACGCTCCGTCGGCGCGACCCAAATCGCCGAGAACTTCCTGCGCTTCGTCAAGGTCTATGAGCGCGCCGAGGGCAAGGCCCCGGTCGCGTGACGCAAACGATGTCCCGGCGCCCGGCCATGCGCATGCGTCAGAGCCTCAACGAGATCGAGCAGGCCTTCGCCCGCGAGATCTCGATGGAGCGCCACCGTCGCGCGTCGCTGAAGCGAACCACCGAGCAGCGTGCGCACAAGCGCGAGGTCGAGCGCCGTCACAAACGCGGCTCGGTTCGCTTCGTGCTGCTGGCACTGACACTGATGTTGACGGCGGTGATCGTGACGGTCGTGATGTTCCGCACGCTGTACCTGCTGCTCAGCTAGCGCCCGCACGGGAAAGGGCGGGGCGCCACAAGGCAGTAGTGCGCCTGCGTTCAGCCACCGCCCTGCCTTCAGCTTCCCTCGCGCAACCGGCCCAAGGCGTCGTCAACCTCCGCGCGCACGGCCTCGTCGGCGCGTGTGCCCTCGCCCTGTTCGCGCTGGATCTCGACATATATCTCGGTGCGAAACACGGGCACGTTCTGGGGCGCGTGGATGCCGATCCGCACCTTGTCGCCCACGACCGACAGCACCGACACCTCAATGTCGTCACCGATCATGATGCTCTGGTTGGGCTTGCGCGTCAGGACCAGCATTTATTCGGGCAGGAAGCCTTCTTGGATTCGATTTGGCGAGAGTGGACGGCGAGCACCCCTGCAATCCGCCCTCCGGCAAGCATAGTGTCCCGGCGGATTGAACGCCGACCCCGAGCGCCACGACGGCATCTGGGCGCGAGCCGGCGAAGCATTCGCTAGTCTCCCGCCCGCTTATGGCTCGCCGCTCATTGCGTCCCCACCTGAACCAGATCAGAAGCTGGGTCCGCCAGGGCCGCACCGACGCCTGGGTCGCCCATCAGCTGGAGGTGACGGTTCAGGACATCGAGCAGTTCAAGCGCCAGAACGACCTGCTCGGCGACGACACGCCGCCGGAGGGCGCCACCAGCCCTTCCTACCCCGAGGAGATCGACCTGCGCGCAGAGGACGACGAGCTGATCGCCGCCGAACTGGAGGCCGCCGCCGAGCGTGCCAAGGCCGAAGCCGAAGCCAAGGCTGAGGAGGAGCCGCAGGAGGAGTCCACGCCACGCGCTCCACGCCGTCGTCGCGGCCGTCGCGGCCGCCGCTCGCCGCGCGACAGCGGGCCGCTGGAGGGCACGTTCGATCACGGCGAAGAGGGCTACGGGCTGTGGCTGGATCCGGCGATCCAGGACAACCCTGTCTACGCCGAGCACTGGGCCGGGCATCGATCGGTGGAGATCACGGTCGAAGAGGACCAGATCGTGATCCGCCGCAGCGGCAGCGAGGACTAGCGGCGCGTCAGCTTTCGGCCGGGACCAGCCGGCCGCCGGCGAAATCGGACGCCTCGCGCAGATAGCGGGCAAAGGCAGCGTCCACAACGACGCGCGAATCCCATGCCCACGGATCTTCAGGCGCCAGCCCCATCGCCAGTTGCAGACACCAGGCGGTGCCGCTCGCGTACAGCTGCGCCAGCTCCTCGGCCGTGAAGCGCCCGCCCAGCCGCCGGCGCAGGTCCACGACCAGCACATCGACGATCCGCTGCAGCAAAGCCCGCTGCTCGGAGCCCGCGGCCCTCAGCCGCCGCTCCCCCTCCTGCCACTGGTAGATCGCGCTGTGGAAGGCCGGCACGGCGCCGAGGCTAGCAGCGCCGTGCCCTCTAGTTGTTGGGCAGGCCGCCGACGACGTAGGGCTGCTCGCCGCTGCGCACCATCCCCAGCCCTCGCGCCTGCGTCTGGATCGAGCCGGGGCTCACAAGCGCCGTGTGCTGGCGCTGCAGTTGGCGGTACTGGCCTTCCAGCGCTTGCACCTGGGCGCCGTCGCGTTTGGACTGGCCCCAAGCCGAGAACAGTCGCAGCCCGGCGCTCAGATACAGGTAGGCGATCGCGACCATCACGACCATCATCGTCGTGCGCGCCAACCTGTCCCAAGGCACCCGGCGGACGACCGGGGACGATCCGGCCGTCCGCGGGCGCGAGCGCGGGCGGGAAGCTGAGGTCGCCGGCCGAGAGCGGACTCTGGTGGCGCTGGAGGCAGCCGGCATAGGGTCGCTTTCGCCCCCGGGGCGCCGGCTCCTGCCGCCGGCTGGACATTTGCCGCCGGCTGGGGCCCGCCGGCTGGGGCCCGCCGGTTGGGGCCCGCCGGTTGGGACCACCCGTTGAGACCAGTGGTTGGGACCAGTGGTTGGGACTCGCCGGTTAAGACCTGAACACGGAGCGACCGGGAAACTCGGCGTCGGCGCCGAGCTGCTCCTCGATCCGCAGCAGCTGGTTGTACTTGGCGACGCGATCTGAGCGCGACGGTGCCCCTGTCTTGATCTGGCCGCAACCGGTGGCGACGGCCAGGTCGGCGATCGTGACGTCCTCGGTCTCGCCGGAGCGGTGGCTCATCACGGCCGTGTAGCCCGCTTGGCGCGCCATCGCGATCGCTGCCAGCGTCTCCGAGAGCGTGCCGATCTGGTTGACCTTGATCAGGATCGAGTTGGCCACCCCCAGCTCGATGCCGCGCTTCAGCCGCTCGGTGTTGGTGACGAACAGGTCGTCGCCGACCAGCTGCACGCGCTGTCCGATCCGCTCAGTCAGCGCCTCCCAGCCATCCCAGTCCTGCTCGTCCATGCCGTCCTCGATCGAGACGATCGGGTAGCGCCCGGCCAGGTCGGCCCAATAGTCGGCCAACTCGACCGCGCTGAGCGTGCGCCCCTCGTGCTCCAGCTCGTAAGCCCCGTCGCGGTACAGCTCGCTGGTGGCAGGATCGAGCGCGATCGCCACGTCCTCGCCGGGACGGTAGCCGGCGGCCTCGATGCCGGCCACGAGCATCCGCAAAGCCTCCTCGTTGGATCCCAGATCCGGTGCGAACCCCCCCTCGTCGCCGACCGCGGTGGCGAGCCCGCGCTCGTGCAAGGTGGCCTTGAGCGCGTGGAACACTTCGACCCCCATGCGTAGGCACTCCGAGAAGCTGGAGGCGCCGCACGGCACGATCATGAACTCCTGGAAGTCGACGCGATTGTCGGCGTGCGCGCCACCGTTGAGCACGTTCATCATCGGCACCGGCATCACCCGCGCCGCCTCGCCCCCGAGGTAGCGCCACAGCGGCAGGGCCTCCTCGGCGGCTTGAGCGTGGGCGACCGCCAGCGAGACGCCAAGGATGGCGTTGGCGCCAAGCCGCGACTTGTTGGCTGTGCCGTCGAGCGCGATCAGCGCGTCGTCGAGCCGCTGTTGGTCGGAGCCGTCCATCCCCGCGACCGCGGCCGCGATCTCACCGTTGACGCCGGCAACGGCTTTGCCGACCCCCTTGCCAAGCCAGGCCTCGCCGCCGTCGCGCAGCTCGGTCGCCTCGAACTCGCCGGTGGAGGCCCCTGACGGGACGGCCGCATGGCCGTGCGCTCCGGAGCGCAGCGCTACCTCGACCTCGACCGTCGGGTTGCCGCGGCTGTCGAGGATCTGGCGGGCGTGGACTCTCTTGATTTGGCTCATCTCTCTCCGTTCTCGATCTGCTCTGCGAATCGCCGTGCCGCCGCGCGCAGCGCCAGCTCTGGGTCTACCTTCGCGACGCGCGCCTCGTCCACCAGCGCGAACAGCCGCTCACCGATATCGCGAAAGCATTCCCGATCGGCGCTCTGCGTGCCCTGCTCAGAGGCCGATCGGTGCAATCCCGCCGAGGCGGCGCGGCGCTGCAGCTTGCGCGCGTACAGCAGCGCCGGCAGATTCTCGGGAACCTCGCCGAACACCCCCGGCTCGCGCCCGGGCTCGGTCCCCTTGATCGCGTCCCAGTTGCGCAACACGTCCGCCGCGTCGGCGACCTCAGCGTCCGCGAACACGTGTGGATGACGGCGGATCAGCTTCTGGCGGCAGTGCTCCGCAACCTGCCCCAGATCGCCGACGCCACGCTCCTCAAGCAAGAGCGACAGGAACACAACCTGAAACAGCACGTCGCCGAGCTCGTCAAGCAGCTTGGCGTCGTCGCCGCTCTCGGCCGCGTCGGCAAGCTCGTATGCCTCCTCGACCGTGTGCGGGACGATCGAGCGCTCGTCCTGCTCCCGATCCCACGGACACTCGCGCCGCAGCCGCCGTGTCAGCTGATCGAGGTCGGCGAGCGCCTGCGAGGAGGCCTCGGCCAAGCGCTACTTCGTGGTCGTCGAGCCGGTCGAGCCGGTGTTCGTCTGCGGGACGGCTGTGCCCGGTGACGTTGACGTCGTGGGCGCTTTGTAGCCCTTGCAGTCTTTGACCGAGTATTCAGAGCGACATTCGGTGCGCCCTTCCCACTTCTTGCGGAAGTTCTTGACAAATTCGCTCAGCGCCTTCTGCTGCTTCTGCGCGGTCAGCTGCTGGCGGATCGAGGACTGCACCGAAGACAACGGCTGCTGGTTGGCCGGCAGCGTCTTCTTGACTTCATAGACGTAGTAGCCGAACGGTGTCTTGACCGGACCGCCGAGCACGTTCAGCTGAGCTTTGAAGACGGCTTCGTCGAGTGCCTTCTGCTCCTGACCCTTGACGACACCGGGCAAGGAGCCGCCGGCCGCCTTGCTGACCGGATCGATCGACACGGCCTTGGCGACGCTTGAGAAGCTCTTGCCGGATTCGATTTCTTTCTTGGCTTTTTCAGCCTGCGCCTGAGTCTTGGTCAGGATGATCAGGATGTTGCGCCGTTCGGGCTGCCCGTACTGCGATTTGTGTGCTTCGTAGTAAGACTTGACTTCCTGCTGACTGGGCTTTTTGCCGGCGTCCTTGGTGATCTTCTGCTGGATCTTCTGCGAGAGCATGTCGAGCTTGACGCGCAGCTCCAGGTCGGACACGGTCTGACCAGAGCTTGCCAGGAATTTCTGGAAGTCGGCTTCCTTGGGGAACTGCTGGCTCTTGATCTGGTTGAACTGCTTATGGACTTCGGCGTCGGACACTTTCACGCCCTGCGCTTCGGCTTCGCCGATCACCCAGTTGGCGGAGATCAGGAACCCCAGCACCTGCTGCTTGAGCGCCGTGTACTGCTGTTCGCACTGCGCCTTGTAGGTGGCCGCCGTGGGCTTTGGCTGCCCCTTTGCCGGCTTCGGCGCTGTCGCTTCCAGGTGCGCGATGCAAGCTTTGTATGTGGGTGGGTCCGGCACGACGGGCTTCTGTCCGGTGGTCGATCCGGCGGCGCTGGAGCCCGCCGCCACCTCCATCCAGTGGTTGAAGGTGCTGGTCGTGACGGGTGTGCCGTTGACGCTCACGACAGCGTTGCCGGGGATGCCGCCGCCACACGCGACAAGCGTCACCCCGACAAGCAAAGCGGCGCCTAGCGCCGCGATTGGACCCGATAGCTTTCGCACGACGCGGGCACTCTAGCGGAAAGATCCCATGCTGTGCTTAACGAGTTGCTTAATTCCCCCTAAGCGGCCTCGCGCACTACCGAAAGCAGCACGTCGGCGGCGCGAACGACCGCGGGAAAGCGCTCCTGACCTTCCTTGGGAACGCGCACCGACACCTGCGAGCGCCCCGCCTCGTACAGCGCTTCGGGCAGCTCCTGGCGCAGGCGCTTGGCGCGGACCGAGTCCAGGTCGATCGGCGTGACGGCGAGCCGGTCGCCGCGGAAGCTGACCGCGTCGGCGCCGGCCTGGCCGAACTTGATGCGCGCACGCTGCAGGGCCAGCAGGTTGGCAAGCGGCTCGGGCACCGGCCCGAAACGGTCCTCCAGCTCCTCACGCAGACGCTCCACGTCCGCCACCTCCACCGCGCCGGCGACGCGACGGTGGACCTCGATCTTGGCCTGCTCATAGGGGATGTAGTCGCTGGGCACGTAGGCGTCGACATTCACGTCCATGCGCACCGGCTCGCGCAGCTCCCCGTCCTGGCCCCCGTCCTCGCCGGCTGTTTCGCGCACCGCTTCGTCGAGCATTTGCATGTACAGCTCAAAGCCAAGCGCAGCGACGTGCCCGGACTGCTCGTCGCCCAACAGGTTGCCGGCACCGCGAATCTCCAGGTCGCGCATCGCCACCTTGAAGCCGGCGCCAAGCTCGGTGTAGTCCGACAGCGCTGAGAGCCGCTGCGCCGCCTCGGGCGTGAGCGCCGCGGCCGAGTCGTACAGCAGGTAGGCGTAGGCACGCTCGCGACTGCGGCCGACGCGCCCGCGAATCTGGTAGAGCTGAGCCAGCCCAAAGGCATCGGCGTGCTCGACGATCAACGTGTTGGCCTGCGGGATGTCGATGCCGGACTCGATGATCGACGTGCACACGAGCACGTCGGCGCCGCCGCGCAGGTAGTCCATCATCACCTCCTCAAGCTCCCCCTCGGCCATCTGCCCGTGCGCGACCGCGAAGCGGATGCCGGGACAGAGCGCACGCAGACGCTCTGCCGTGTCCTCGATCGACTCGACGCGGTTGTGCAGGAAGAAGGCCTGGCCTTTGCGTGCGTGCTCGCGCTCGATCGCGCGCTTGACAAGCTCCTCCTCGTACTCGCCGACATAGGTCTTCACAGGCCGGCGGCCTTCCGGCGGCGTCTCGATCACCGAGATCTCACGCAGGCCGGCCAGCGACATCTGCAGCGTGCGCGGGATCGGCGTAGCCGACATCGAGATCACGTCGACCTTCAGCTTCAGCTGGCGCAGCAGCTCCTTTTGCTTGACGCCGAAACGCTGCTCCTCATCGACGATCAGCAGCCCCAGGTCCTTGGCGCGCACATCGCGCGAGAGCACTCGATGGGTGCCGATCAAGATGTCCACCTTGCCGGAGGAAAAGCCCGTCAGCGCCTGCTTCTGCTCGGCAACCGAGCGAAAGCGCGAGACGTGGTCGACCGTCAGCGGGTAGTCGGCCAGGCGCTCAAAGAAGGTGCCGTAGTGCTGCTGGGCGAGGATCGTCGTCGGCACCAGCATCAGCACCTGCTTGCCGTCGCCGGCCGCCTTGAAGGCCGCGCGCAGCGCGACCTCGGTCTTGCCGTAGCCAACGTCGCCACAGACCAGGCGGTCCATCGGCCGCGGCGCCTCCATGTCGGCCTTGACCAGCTCGATCGCCTCCAGCTGGTCGGGCGTCTCGGTGAACGGGAAGCGCGCCTCGAACTCGCGCTGCCACTCGCTGTCGGTCGGAAAGGCGTGACCCTCGCGGCGGCGGCGCTCGGCGTACAGGTTCAGCAGCTCCCCGGCCAGCTCCTGCGCCGCGCGCCGGGCGCGCGCCTTCATCGCCTCCCAGCGCGTGCCCCCGAGCTTGGAGAGGGGAGGCCCACCCGCCCCCGGGCCGCCGGCGCCAACATAGCGGGAGATCTTCGCCAGCTGGTCGGTGGGGACGAACACGCGGTCATCGCCCTGGTATTCGAGGTACAGGTAGTCGCGCGTGACACCGGCGACGGTGCGCGTTTGAAAGCCGGCGAAGCGGGCGACACCGTGGTCCTCGTGTACGACGATGTCACCGTTGCGAAGGTCGGTGAAGGAGCGCAGCGCCCCCCGGCGCGACGCGCCGGGGGTGCCGTCGGCGCTCGTGCGCTCGGCGCGGCGACGACGCAACAGCCGCTGATCGGGGAACACCGCCAGCTTCAACGACGGCGCGACGAAGCCCTCGCGCAGCGACGTGGCGACGAAGCGCAGCGCCGGCTCGATCGGCGCACGCCCGACATCGACGTCGCCGTCGAGCCAGTCGGCCTGCAGCCGCGCGAGGTTGTAGGCGGCGCGCTCGCCTTCGCCGCGGCGCGGAAAGGCGACAACCGTGCGATACCCGGAGCGCACGAGCTTCTCAAGCTCCGGCTCGGCCTCCGCCAGCGAGCGAGCGGCGGTGTCGGCCGCGGAGGCGCGCAGCTCGATCGGCTGGTCGCTCTGCAGCGCCGACAGCGACACGCGCGTGCGCTGCTCGACCCCTTCGCGCACCTGCCGCGGCGGCACGTACAGATGGTGGGCGTCCTCGTCGGCGAAGGCGGCGCAAACATCGCTCCAGTGGTCCTCAAGCGCCGGCGCCAGCTCCTCCTCGGCTGCCACGATCAGCTCTGCCCCCGAGCCGGCGGCGTCGAGCAGGTCGAGCAGCGCCGAGAAGCGATCGACCGGCAGCAGCTCGGCCACGTCCGGCCGCTCCTCCACGCCACCCTTGGCGAAGGCGCCGCTGACCGCGGCGATCTCGGCCAGCTCGCGGTGCTCAGGCGCAAGCTCGGCGGCTGGCGCGATCTCAACCCGCTCGACGTCGCCAAGCGAGCGCTGCGTGAAGGTCGAGAACCAGCGCAGCGATTCGATCTCGATGTCGAACATGTCGACGCGCACGGCGTGCTCCTCTGTTGCCGGGAACACGTCCAGCAGCCCTCCACGCATGGCGAACTGGCCGCGCTCCTGCACCTGATCGACGCGTTCGTAGCCGGCCGCGACCAGCTCGCCGGCGCACTCCTCCAAATCCAGCAGCCCTCCCACCGTCAGCTCGAACGAGCGCGGCCGCAGCGACGGGTCGGGGACCTTCTCCGACAGCGCCACCGCCGAGACCACCACGACGGGTGGCTCTTCGCCCGCCCCGGCCGGTCTCAGCAGCGCATCGAGTGCCGCTACCCGCAGGCCGACCAGGTGTGGCGGCGGTGCCAGGTGCGACTCGTAGGCGACACCCCGGGACGGGTACAGCCGGACGCGGCGCGGCGCCAGCCAGGCACCGAGGTCGGCGGTCAAATCGCGGGCGGCGCGATCGTCGCCGACGACCACCAGCGCGGGCTTGGCACTGCCCTTGTCGAGCAGGGCCGCGATCAGGAACGGGCGCAGCGAGGCCGACACGAAGGCGCGGCCGCCCTCACGGGCGAGCTGGGTGGCGGCGGGATCCTGATCGATCGCGTCGAGCAGCGAGCGGAGCGGCACGGCTACTCCATGCCTAGCACGACACGCTCGACGGCCTCGCAGGCGCGGTCGATCAGCTGCCGCACTTCCTCGGCGGCCTCGCGGAAGCGTCCGAGCACATAGGCCGAGACGACCTCCGGATCGCTGGAGGAGGGGCGGCCGACGCCCACGCGCACGCGCATGAACTCCGAGCCGCCCAGCTCGCGCTTGAGCGACTTCAGGCCGTTGTGCCCGGCCAGCCCGCCGCCCAGACGCGTGCGCACGTCGCCAAAGCGCAGGTCGATCTCATCGTGCACCACCAGCACACGCTCAAGCTCCACCTTCAGGGCGCCACGCGCGGGCGCCACCGAGCGGCCGGCGTCGTTCATGTAGGTGAGCGGGCACAGCACGGCCACGCTGACACCGGTGGGGCCAAGGTCGGGACGGTCGGCCACCGGGGTGGGCGGGTCTACATCACCGGGCAGAAAGGCGGCGCCGCGCACGCGGCCCTCGGCCAGACGGCCGCGGAAGGCGTCCTTGGCACGGCTCAGCTGCCAGCGTTCGCACAGGCGCTCGGCGACCATGAAGCCGACGTTGTGACGGCTGCCGGCGTGCTCGGCACCGGGATTGCCGAGGCCGACGATCAGCCAGTCGGCGGGCGCGCCGCCGCCCGCGCCACGCCGAAAGCGGCGCAGCGCTACTCCTCAGAGGTCGCGGGCTCGCCGGTGGGCGCCTCTGCGCCCTCCTCGCCGACCAGCTCGGTCTCGCCTTCGGGCTCAAGCTCGGCCTCGGCCTGCAGCCGCGGCGCCGACAGCGACGCGACGGTCGTGGCCGGGTCGTCGAGCAGGACGACTCCCTCAGGCGCCACGATCGACTCCAATGTCAGCGTGTCGCCGATCTGCATCTCGCCCAGCCCGTGCACGATCGACTCGGGTATCGCGGTCGGCAGCGCTTCGACGTTCAGCTCGCGCGTGAGCTGCTCAAGCACGCCGCCTTCCTTGACGCCGGGCGTGTCATCGGCGCCCTCCAGCTCCAGCGGCACAAGCGCGTGGATCGCCTTGTCCAGGCGCACCCGCAGCAGATCGACGTGCGTGGTCTCGCCGCGCACGGGATCGCGCTGCGCTTCCTTGAGCACGACGGGCGTCGCCTTGGCGCCGTCGACGCTGAGGTCGACGACCGCGCCGGTGCCCGCCAATGCGATGCGCAGCTCGCGCGCGTCGACGCTGAAGCTGAGCGGCTCGCCGTCGCCGCCGTAGAGCACGCCGGGCACCCGTCCGCCGCGGCGCAGGCGCCGTGCCGAGCGCGAGCCTTCGGGGCTGCGGCTCTCAACCTCTAGCTTTGTCGTGGTGCTGGCCATCGGACGGCCGCTGACTTTAGCAATCCGCTTCGCCTGGGATCGGTGCGCTTAGGCCGGTGAGCGTCACCGACAGGCCGGAGAGGAAGTTGCCGCTGCGCGTCACGGACACGCACTGCACGCTCGGCAGGTGGCCGATCACCGTCCAGGCCACGCGCGTCGTGCCTTTGGCGCTGGTCAGGGCGTAGGCGGTCTGCGAGCTGAGCGTGAGGATCTTCACCGACCCCGTCCGGCGCAGCGTCTGTGCGTCGCGCTCGGCCTGGGCGACGCAGCCGGCGTGACGGCGGCAGCCCGACAGCTGGGCGATCACGCGGTTGGCATCGCCGGCCGCCTGCGCCTGCAGCAGTTTCAGCACGTCCGTGCGTTCGACGTTCTCGGTCGAGAGGTAGCGGGCCAGCAGGGCGCTGAAGGCCAGGAACAGCACCAGCGCGATCGAGCCGCCGACGATCAGGCGCCGGCGCGGCAGCCGGCGCTGTTCGCGCAGCCAGTCGCGCGGGCGCCGGGGCAGCGGCTGCTCATCGCCGCCGGCGCCGTTGCCGGAGGACTCCGAAGCGCCGGAAGCGACCAGGCTCAAAAGAGCTGGTTCTCGCCGCCGAACACTTCGCTGACCGAGTCGTCGGTGAAGATGCGGCGGATCGAGTCGGTGAGCAGCTCGGCGCAGGGCAGCACGCGGACGTTCTTCGGCGTGCCCACCCGCATCGGGATCGTGTCGGTGACGACGATCTCCTTGAAGCCCGCCTCGGCGAGGTTCTCAAACGCGTTGCCGGACAGCACCGCGTGCGTCGCGGCAGCGTAGACGCACTTGGCGCCGGCGTCGAGCACGGTGCGCGCGGCCGCCTTGAGCGTGCCGGCCGTGTCGATCATGTCATCGACGATCACGGCGGTCTTCCCGCGCACGTCGCCGATCACGTAGCCGATCTCAGCGACCTGCTGAGCGGGCCGCTCCTTGTCCAGGATCGCCAGCTCGGCGCCGATGATCGAGGCGAACTTCTTGTTGAGCTTGACGCGGCCGGCGTCGGGAGCAACCACTACGAGATCGTGCAAGCCAAGGTCTTCGAAGTAGCGGGTGAGCATGAACAGCGCCGTCATGTGGTCCACCGGCTTCTGGAAGAAGCCCTGGATCTGCCCGGCGTGCAGGTCCATCGTCAGCACCCTGTCAGCGCCGGCGGCCTCGATCATGCGCGCAACCAGCCGCGCGGAGATCGGCTCGCGCGGCGCGGACTTCTTGTCCTGGCGCGAGTAGCCAAACCAGGGCGTGACGGCGATCACGCGGTGCGCGGAGGCGCCGACCGCAGCGTCGATCATGAACAGCAGCTCCATCAACGAGTCGTTGGCTGTGACGCCGGTGACCGGGTTGCCGCAGGTGGGCTGCACGATGAAGACGTCGGCGCCGCGAATCGACTCGTCGTAGCGGCAGTAGACCTCACCGTTGGAGAAGGTCTTCAGCGTCACCGGGCCGACGTCGACTCCGAGCTTCTCGGAGATGTCGAGCGCCAACTGCGGGTTGGCGCGGCCGGTGAACAGCATCAGCCGCTTGTCGTAGTCGATCGGCAGGCTCGTCGACGGCCGATCGGCGATCGATACCCCATCCGGGGCACGCAGCGGCATCGGCGACCGGCCGGCACGCGTGTCGATCACGCTCATCTCACCGCGCAGTGTAGAGGGGCGCAGCGACGGCGCTAGCGCCGGCCGCGCTCCTCTGCCTCGCCCAGCTCGCGCCGACGGCGCTCGCCGTAGCCCTCGATGTTGCGCTGGCGCTCGCGCGCGACCGCCAGCGCCCCGTCGGGCACGTCCTCGGTCACAACCGAGCCGGCGGCGGTGAAGGCGCCGTCGCCGACGGTGACCGGGGCCACGAAGGAGGTGTCAACTCCCCCCTTTACGCCATTGCCGATGGTTGTGCGGTGCTTGGCGTGCCCGTCGTAGTTGGCCGTGATCGTGCCGGCGCCGAGATTGGTCTGCTCGCCGACGTCGGCGTCGCCGATGTAGGACAGGTGCGGGATCTTCGTGGCAGCGCCGATGTCGGAGTTCTTGACCTCCACGAACGTGCCGACCTTGGCGCCCTGGCGCAGCACCGCGCCGGGGCGCAGGTAGGCGAAGGGGCCGACGCTGACGCCGTCGTGCAGCGTGCAGTCGATCAGGTAGGAGCAGCGAACCGTGCAGCCCCGGCCGATCTGAGTGCAGCCGCGGATGGTCGTGAACGGCTCGATCGTCGTGTCCCGCCCGATCTGGACGTCCACCTCGATCTGCGTGCTGGCCGGGTCGAGGATCGTCACGCCGGCAAGCATGTGCCGCTCGCAGATCGCGCGCTGGGCTATCGCGCGAACGCTTGCCAAAGCGACGCGGTCGTTGACGCCCAGCGTCAGCCGCTCGTCCTCGATCGTGTGCGCGGCCACGACCCTGCCGTCCGCGCGCAGCAGGTCCAGCGCCTGCGGCAGGTACAGCTCGCGCTGGGCGTTGTCGTCCGTCAAACGCGGCAGCACGTCGAGCAGGGCCTCGCCCGCGAACACGTAGATGCCGGAATTGACCTCGCCGATCCGAAGCTCCTCGGCGGTGGCGTCACCGGCCTTCTTGGTCTCGACCACGCGCGCGACCGACCCGTCCGCGTCGCGCACGACGCGGCCGTAGCCGCTCGGGTCCGCAAGCACGGCGGTGGCCACCGTCGCCGCCGCGCCGCCGGCGACGTGGGCATCGACCAGCTCACGGATCGCTTCGGCGCTGACGAGCGGCACATCGCCGCTGAGGATCACGACGGGGGCATCGGCAGCGATCTGCTCGGCGGCGGCCTGAACCGCGCCACCGGTGCCGTTGGATCGTGGCTGCACGACCAGCTCCACAGCATCGGGCAGCACGTCCTCACAGGCGCGCGGGGGAGAGTCGACGACAACGACCTTGCCGGCGCCGGCGGCAAGCGCGGCGCGCACCGGCCAAAGCACCATCGGCAGGCCGCACAGGTCGTGCAGCACCTTCGGCGTAGCCGAGCGCATGCGGGTGCCTTGGCCGGCGGCCAGGATCAGGACTGTGGGTGAAGCGCTCATCGCGATGACTGGGGGGCAGGGATTCGAACCCCGATTCTCAGGACCAAAACCTGATGTCCTGCCATTGGACGACCCCCCAAAGGGGTGAAACAGACTCTACCGGCGCTACCCCCGCCGCGGCGAGCGCCGCGGCACCCGTCCTGCCCGCGCCCCGTCCTCGCTCGCCGGACCGCGCGCCGAAGAGAGCCCGAGCACGCGCATCGCCTTCAGGCCCAAGCTCAGCTTCTCGCGCCCGTCGCTGGAGGACACGTCCAGGCCCGTCAGCTCGCGCACCCGCTCCAGCCGGTAGTAGACGGTGTGACGGTGCGTGAACAGGCGCTGGGCTGTTCCGGCGACGTTGCCGTCCGCCTCAAGGAACGTCTCAAGCGTTTGCAGCAGCTCGGTCTCGTACTGCTCGTCGTAGGCGACGAGCGGCTCGACCGTCTCCGAGTAGAAGCGCTGCAACTCCGCCGGGTTCTCGCTCATCGAACTGAGCAGCAGGCGGTAGGCGCCGGTCTGCTCGAAGGCAAGCACCCCCTCTTGCGAGCCGCCCTCGGCGACGTTGACCGCCAGCAGCGCCTCGCTCCCGGCCCGGCGCAGGTCGGCCGGATCCGCGGCGATGCGGCTGCGGCCGACGGCGAATGTGTAGCCGGAGAGGGCGCTCTGCATCTCGCGCAGCACCCCGTCGGCCGCTCTTGCCGCCGGCTGCTCCTCAGCACCCGGCACAAGCAGCAGGATCTCGACTCCGCCCGCGCCCTCGCGCTCAGACAGCGCCGCGATCGCGCGCGGGGCGACGGCTCGTGCGCCGCGCTCGGCGACCGCGCGCGCACGCGCGCGCCAACCCTCCTCGCTCGGCGCCTGCGGGTGAGCGCGGGCGACGATCACGCTGGCGCCGTCCTGCAACTCGATCGAAAGCTCGCAGGCGCGCGCGAGGATCTGCTCGCGCACAAGCGGCTCCTCTCCCAGCACGGCGCGCATCAGCTCGGCAGCCGCCGTCTCCGAGGCAACGTCAGGGGCGCGGACGCGCTCGACCTCGGAGGCGATCATCGTAACCAGCAACCTGCGCACCAGCGGCGAAGGCTCGCTGCGAGCGCGCATGTGCAGCGAGCCGACAATCGCGTCGGCGACACGCAGCGGCAGGCTGCTGACACCCTCGCCGCCGGCCAGCAGCGAGCGCTCGTCGGCGCTTGAGCGGGCGGCGACGGCGATCGTCGCGCCGGCGGCGTCGGTGACGGCGAGACTGGCGTCGATCGCCTTGGCGGCGGCGCGAACGACCTCCGGCAGGCCGGCGCCCGACTCGACCGCCTCGCTGACTGCGTCGAGGCCGGTCAGCTCAGACACACGCTCAGCCCCAGAAGTAGACGGCCGCCAGCGCCGCCAGCACGCCGCCGCCGGCGAACACGAGCAGCACGTACAGCGACAGGACGGATGCGGCCACGCGCTCCCACGCACGCGAGTAGGAGCTCCAGGCCGGCGCCAGGATCAGCCACACGTACAGGACCAGGCCAAAGACACCGGCACAGACGGCTGCAAGATCCGGGACGAAAGCGCTTGTGCTCATCACGCGAAGCGGGAATTGTTACGCACGCAGGGGCCGTACCGCCGCAAAGTCGCCGTTGACGGTCTCCGCGGCAACCGCGGCAGGAGCACGGCCGGCCAGGCCCGCGGCAGCGGCTTGCGCTCGCCGCGGCCCGTCTTCACCTTCGAACAGGCCTACCACCGTGGGCCCGGAGCCACTGACGAAAACGCGATCGGCCCCCGCATCGCGCGCCTGTGCGAGCGCCGGCGCCACCGCGCCGGACAGCTGTCGGGAAGCCTCCTGCAGGTCGTTTGCCAATAGCTCCGCGGCGGGTAGCTGCACGCCGGCGGCCAGAGCCGCGCGTAGCGCGTCGCGCTGCCGCCCCAGCTCATACGAGTCGCGAGGCGCCTGCAGGCGATCGACTTGCGCGTACACGCTCGCGGTCGAGAGCCCTGTTCGCTGGGCCAGCACCAGCACGCCCAGCGGGACACTCGGAGCGACCAGCGCCTGCAGCCGCTCCCCCGCCCCGAGAGCGAGCGTCCGTCGGGGCGCAACCTGTGCCGGCACGTCGGCGCCCAGCTGCGCGGCCAGCTCCAGCAGCAGCCCCGCGTCACCCAGCCCCGAAGCCGCTTGGGCCAGCCTGAGCGCCGCGCCGGCGTCAGCCGATCCGCCGCCGAGGCCGGCCGCGACCGGGATTCGCTTGTCGATCGAGACGCGCACAGGCCCCCCCTTCCAGCCGGTCGCCGAACGGAACAGCTCCAACGCCGCGGCCGCCAGGTTCTCGCCGTCCACGCCGGGACAGATCACCTCGTCCTCGCTCGCCCGCGCCACCGACTCGATCGGCAACGACTCGATCCTCACGCGGTCGGCAAGCGAGATCGGCTGCATCACGCTCACCAGCTCGTGCTTGCCATCCGCGCGCAGAGGCCCAACGAACAGCCCAAGGTTGATCTTCGCGGGAGCGAGCGTTTGCAGCCTGCTCACAGGCCAAGCTCCCGCGCCAGCGCGACGAACTGCGGCGGTGCCAGGCGCTCGGCGCGCACGTCGGCTGGATGGCCGAGCGCGAGCAGCGCCGCCACCGTCGCTTCGCGACCCGGCCCGACGCCGGCCATCGCCAACGAGCGGGCCAGGGCCTTGCGGCGGTGGGCAAAGGCGCCGGCAACCACAGCCCGCACGGCCGGCGTGGCGCCCGGACCGCCGCGCACGATCCGAACCAGCACGGAGTCGACGTTGGGAACCGGCCGGAACACGTTGCGCGAGACGGCGCGCACCACCTTCACTTCGCCCGCCAACTGCGCCAGCACCGAAGTCAGGCCGTAGTCTTTGCCGCCGGGAGCGGCCGCCAGACGCTCGCCCACCTCGCGCTGCACCATCGCCAGCCACAGGCCGATGCTCGGCAGGCACTCGATCGTGCGCAACAGCACGCCGGCGGCCACCCCGTAGGGCAGGTTGGCGACGAGCTTGGTGGGAGCGGGCGCAAGCGTCGCCAGGTCGAGCTTCATCGCGTCCGCCCAGTGGATGCTCGCGTTCTCAAAGACGCCGACGCGCGCCTGCAACGGCTCGCGCAGCCGCTCGTCCAGCTCGACCACGTGCAGCCAGGCGACGCGCGGCGCCAGGTAGGCGCTGAGCGCGCCCTCGCCGCCGCCCACCTCAAGCACGACGTCATCCTCGGCCAGCGCTGCCTCGCGGCCGATCACGCCGAGGATGTTCGAGTCGGCCAGGAAGTTCTGCCCAAGCTCGCGGGCAACACGTCCGGTTGCCCGCGTCCTGCGGCCGTGCTCGCCCATGCCCGAGCCGTGGCCCGACGTCCGCATCGCGCTCACCACCCGAGCACGCGCGCGGCCGTCCGCTCGACCGCGCCCTCGAGCTGCTGGGGATCGCTGCCGCGCAGCTGCGCCAGAAACGCGACCGTGTGCGCCACGTACGCCGGCTCGTTGCGGTGCTTGCGCACAGCCTGCGGCGTCAAATAGGGCGCGTCCGTCTCCACCAGCATCGACTCGTCCGGCACCTGCCTGGCCGCGTCGGCCAGGTCCGCGGCGCTCTTGTAAGTGACGTTGCCGGCAAACGAGAGCACATAGCCACGCTCAAGGCAGTCGCGCACACGTGTGGGCATCGAGAAGCAGTGCAGGATCACCTGTACGCCGTCCGCCTCGCGCGCAAGCTGGTCCAGCGTCTCGTGCTCGGCGGCGCGGCTGTGAATGACAAGCGGCTTGCCGGTGCGGCGCGCAAGCGCGATCTGCGCGGCAAAGGCGCGTTCCTGGTCGGCCCGCGGCGCGTAGTCGCGGTAGAAGTCAAGGCCCGTCTCGCCGATCGCCAGGCAACGGGGATGTTCGGCCAGCGCCTCAAGCTCGGCCAGGTCGGCGTCGTCAAAGCCCTTGGCGTAGTTGGGATGGCGCCCGATTGCCGCCCACACCTGCGGAAACGCCTCGGCGGCGGCAAGCGCGGCGCGACAGGAGACGCCGTCGGTGCCGACCGTCAACAGCTTTTTCACGCCGGCGGCAAGCGCCCGCTCGACCAGCTCAGAGTCCGCGTCCTCGCACAGGTCGAGATGGGTGTGGGAGTCGATCACGCCCCGACCGGCTGCTCGGGCGCCGTCTTTGGGAACAACGGCGGCAGCGCTGTGACCGCGCGCAGATCGGCGCTGCCGAAAGTGGCGCTCGCAAGCGAGATGTCGGGGGCGCCAAGCGCGTCGAGCGCCTTTGTGGTGCTGTCGGGGAGATAGGGATGGAGCAGCACGGAGACGACACGCACGCCTTCGGCGAGCGAGAGCAGGACGCGCGCCAGCTCGTCCGAGCGCGCCTCGTCCTTGGCCAGCTTCCACGGAGCCCGCTCCTCCACGTACCGGTTCAGGCGGCGCACCCTGCTCCAGATCTCGTCCAGCGCCACGGTCAGCTCAACGCGGTCGATCAGCTCGCCGACCCGCTCGGCGAGCCCGTCGAAATCGGCCGCCAGCGCCTCGTCGAGCAGCGCCGGCTGGATGCTGCCGTCGTGGTAGCGGACGATCATCGACAGCGTTCGGCTGACGAGGTTGCCGTAGTCGTTGGCCAGCTCGCTCTCATAGCGCTGCTCAAAAGCGGTCGTGGAGACAGAGCCGTCCTGGCCGAAGGAGACGTCGCGCAGCAGATAGAAGCGCAGCGCGTCGGTGCCAAAGCGCTCGATCACTTCAAACGGGTCGAGCACGTTGCCGAGCGACTTGCTCATCTTCTCGCCCTCCATCAGCAGGTAGCCGTGGACGAACACCCTGCGTGGCAGTTGAAGATCGGCGGCTATCAGCAGCGCCGGCCAGTAGACGGTGTGAAAGCGAAGGATGTCCTTGGCGATCAGGTGGACGTCTGCCGGCCAGAAAGCCTGCGTCAGATCCTCCCCCGGCCTGGCGTAGGAGAGCGCCGAGTAGTAGTTGAGCAGCGCGTCGAACCAGACGTAGAAGACGTGCTCGGAGTCCCATGGGACCGGCACGCCCCAGGTGAGCTTGTGGCGAGTGAGCGGGACATCGCGCAAGCCCGACCTGATGAACGAAAGCGCCTCGTTGTAGCGGGTGCGCGGGGCCACCCAGTCGGGACGCTCGGCGTACAGCCGCTCCAGCCGCTGCTGGAAGGCCGAGAGCGCGAAAAAGTAGTTGTCCTCCTGCTCGCGGGTCAGCTTGATGTGATGGATTGGGCACAGCTCGCCCTCGTCGACTTCGTTCTCGGCCTTGAAGTCGGCGCACTTGGGGCAGTACCAACCCTCATAAGTGCCCATGTAGACGTGGCCGTTGTCCTTCACCCGGGTGAGGATCTCCTGCACCACGCGCATGTGCTCGGGATCGGTGGTGCGGATGAAGAAGTCGTTGGACGCGCCGATCCGCGGCGCCAGCGCACGAAAGCGCTCGGAGTTGCGGTCGGCCAGCTCCTGCGGGTCGATGCCGAGCGCGTGGGCGGCGTCGGCGACCGGCTCGCCGTGCTCGTCGGTGCCGGTCAGGAAGAACACCTGCTCGCCGCGCTGGCGATGGTGGCGGGCGAGCACGTCAGCGGCGATCGTCGTGTAGGCGTGGCCCAGGTGCGGGGCCGCGTTGACGTAGTAGATCGGGGTGGTTGTGTAGAAGGACATGGCCAGCCAGGAGGCTACTCCGACGGGGTCCTGCGAAACTCGCCGATCAGCTGTCGGCAAGCTCGCCGTACAGGCGATTCGCGCGCAGCCCGGTCAGCCGGGCGACGGCGGCCGCCGCGGGCCGCGGCTTGGCGCCGCCGGCGACCAGCTCGCGCAGCGCGCCAAGGGCACTGTCGAAGTTCTCCTCGCCCGCCGCTCCCGCGGCCACAACCAACACGATCTCTCCGCGCGGCGGGTGCTGCTTGTAATGGGCAGCAAGCTCCACCGCCGTGCCACGGCGGATTTCCTCGTGCAGCTTGGTCAGCTCGCGACAGACGACAGCCGGGCGATCGGGATCGAGCTCGACCAGCAGCTCAAGCGTGGCAGCCAACCTGGAAGGCGCCTCGAAGGCGATCAGCGTGTCCTCCTCCGCTCGCAGCAGCCGCGTCGACTCGCTGCGCTTGCGCGGCATGAAGCCGACGAAGCGCCAGCGCTCAGCGGTCAACCCAGACGCCACCAGCGCCGTCGTCACGCTGCTTGGCCCCGGCAGCACTTCAACTTCCAAGCCGGCGTCGACGCACTCGCGCACGAGCACAAAGCCCGGGTCGGACACGAGTGGCGTGCCGGCATCCGAGACGAGCGCCACCGTCTCGCCGGCCTGCATCCGCTTGACCAACTCGCCGGCGCGCCTGCGTTCGTTGTGCTCGTGCAGGCTCACCAGGCGCGCTTCGATCTGGAAATGGTCGAGCAGTATCCGCGTGCGGCGCGTGTCCTCGCAGGCAATCGCCTCGGCGTCGCGCAGGGCATCGAGCGCGCGTAGCGTGATGTCACGCAGATTGCCGATCGGCGTCGGGCAGACGACCAGCCGGCCCTGCTGTCGCGGCGACAGATCGCTTGCAACTGCCTCCCCGTCGGCGCACATGCGGCAAATATAGGTCCGCCGATGGCCGGTCCCGCAAACGAACCCCCGCGCTACAAGCGCTATCGCGCCGCTCCGCGTCTGCCAAGGCGCCGCGACGAGGACGCCGCCGGCGAGGGTTTTCAGCTGAGCCCGCCGCGAGGCCCGCGCGCAGGCGACAAACGCGCCGCCGGCTCGGGCTGGCGCGCGCGCATCACCCCCAAGCGGGCTCTGCTCTGGCTGCTCGCCCTGATCGTCGGCTGGCTCGTGCTGTCGCTGGCGCTGTTCCTGCTCAGCGCTCATTTCGAGCGCAGCTCCCCGCCGAGCGACGTCGCCGCGATGCTGAAGCCCGCCGGGTTTCCGCTGACCTCGGCCAACAACATCCTCGTGCTCGGCTCTGACCGCCGCCCCAAAGGCTCCAAGGAACCGGGCGCAAATACCTCAGGGCCGAGCCGCTCGGACACGATCCTGTTGATCCGTACCGGGGGTGGGCACTCGGCGCGGCTGTCGATTCCACGCGACACGGTCGTCTACATTCCCGGCCACGGAGAGCAGAAGATCAACGCTGCCTACGCCTTCGGCGGACCGGCCCTGTCGATCCGCGTGGTCGAAGAACTGCTGCGGATACCGATCAATCACCTGGTGGAAGTCAACTTCGAAAACTTCCCGCAGCTGATCGACGCGATGGGGGGCATCGACTACAGCGGCGGTTGCGTGCTCTCGCGCATCGACGGCGGCTCCAGCCAGGGCGGCTTCACGCTGCGGCTCTCAGCGGGGAGGCACCGGCTCGACGGCAGGGAAGCGCTGGCGCTGGCCCGCACGCGCGAGAACCTGTGCAAACCGAACGAGACCGACATCCAACGCGAGGAACACCAGCAGGCGCTGTTCAACGACATGAAGTCGCGGCTGGAGTCGTTCTCAAGCTTCATCCGCCTGCCCCTGATCGCCTGGAACGCGCCACCGGCGATCGTCTCGGACATGAGCGGCCCGGAACTGCTCGGCCTGTTCGGAGCGCTCGCGATCGATGGCACGCCGCCGACGCGCATCCTGCGACCGTCCGGCACCGTGGCCCTTCCCGACGGCGAGGTCGGCCTGAGCGTCTCCGAAGCCGAGCGGCGCGCCGCCGCGGCGCGCTTCCTCGCCGGCTGAGAACCTGTCTAAGCAGCCGCGGGAGCGGCTGCCGGTTTGTCGGCGGGCTTGCCGGCCGAGGGCTCTTTGGCGGACGTGTCGGACTTGCCGGCCGACGAATCGCTCGCGCTGCTCTCGGAGGCGCCTTTGTCGGACGCGCCTTTGTCGGAGGCGGTCGAGCCGTTATCGCCCGCGGACGATCCTTCGCGCTGGCGCTTGCGCGTGCCGTAGTCGGTGTTGTAGAAGCCTTTGCCCTTGAAGTGGACCGCGGGCGCGTGCAGCACTCGCTGCACGGGATCGCCGGTCTCGGGATCGGCGGTCAGCGGCTCGTCGCTGAATGACTGCACCAACTCGAAGGTGCTGCCATCGGGACGTCTGTACTCATAGATCGGCATGACGGCCGATTATAAGAGGGATGCTCGCGCTCGCCGGGCGCGAATCAGTCGGCGACGAGCGAGCGGGCGCACTCGATCCCGGCGCGGATCGTCTCCGCGTAATCGCGCTCGGGCTCGGCGATCATCCGCAGCGCGAAGCCATCGCCGAGCGAGAAGAGGATGTCGGCGACCGCCTCGGGCTCGGCGTGCAGCTGCAATACCCCCTCGGCCTGAGCGCCCGCAAGCATCCCGGCGAGGCGGTCGCGCGTGAGCCGCACCAGGCGCGCGTACTCCACGGCGATCTCCTCGTTGCGGCGCGAGAGCGTGAACAGCTCGAACACGAGCGTGACGAAGTCGGGGTCCTCTTTAATCGTCTCCTGCAGGTTCTCGGCGAGCAGCGCGACGAAATCGTCAGCGGTCTGCGCGCCGGCCAGCTGCTGCTCAAGCGCCTCGATGCGCAGCTCGCAATCGCGCCGCGCCGCCTCGACCAGCAGTTGCTCCTTGGTGCCGAAGTAGTAGTGCAGCAGGCCACGCGAGACACCGGCCTCGCGCGAGACGTGATCGAAGGTCGAGCCGGCGGCGCCGCGCCGAGCGACGCTGTGGCGCATCGCCTCGACGATGCGCCGCGCCTTCTCCCCCGACAGTCCCTTCGCCGCTGTCGTCGTCGGTGTGCTCGTCGCGCTCACGCCGCCGAGGCGCTCTCCGGCGCGGGCGCCGCCTGCGCCGGCATCGTCGTTGAGCTGTAGTCGAATTCCTCCTCGGCGCCGAACAGCAGGTCGAGCAGCTTCGAGCGCAGGTCTTCGCTGAGCGCCAGCGCCAGCGCCGCTCCGACCAACACGAGCAGCAGCGTCCGCGCGAGGCCGCCTTTGCGCTTGGGCTTGGCCGGCGGTTGGCGGATCGCGTAAGAGGCCTCCTTGAGCGCGCCGACAGCCTCGGCCAGCTCGCGCTGCAGCTTGCGATCCTCAAGCAGCGCCTTGCCGGTGGGCTTGCCGTTGCTGACGCGACCATATGCGCTGCGCGCCGACGCGTACGCCGCCAGCAGGTTCTCGCGCAGCTTCTCGTCCTCCACCAGTCGTCTGAGATAGTCGTTGCCGAGCACGGCCTCGCCGGCCTTGCCGAACTTCTCTTTTGCCGCCATCTGTGCCACCGCCTGTGCCGAGAGCTTGTCGATGCAATCCAATATACCCGCGATGATCCGCTTCGATCACGCATGAGAAGACAGCCAGATGCCCAGCTTTGAGGCAACAGCCGCCTTTCTGGGCGTGCTGCTGATCGTTGGGGCGTTGGCTTCGGGACTGGCGCAGCGCTCGTTCCTCTCACTGGCCGCGCTGTTCGTGCTTGCCGGCTTCATAGTGGGAGACGGCGGCCTTGAATGGGTCAGCTTTCGTGCGAGGTCGGGCTTCGTGGAGGATCTCGCCTTCGTCGCGCTGATCGTGATCCTGTTCCGTGACGGCCTTGAGGTCGAGGGCGAGATGCTCCAACGCGCCTGGCACCTGCCGCTGCGCAAGTTGGCGATCGCGATGCCGCTCACGCTCGGAATCGTGGCCGTGGCCGCGCACTCGCTCGTGAAACTGAGCTGGACGGAGTCGCTGCTTCTGGGCGCGCTGCTCTCCCCCACCGACCCGGTGCTCACCTCGAACATCGTCACCAATCCGCGTGTGCCGCGAATCGTGCGCCACTCGTTGAATCTGGAGTCCGGGCTTAACGACGGGTTGGCGCTGCCGGCGGTGCTCACCTTCCTGGCGGCGCTCTCCAGCGAATCCTCGAACTTCGTGTGGTGGCGCTTTGTGCTGCAGGACGTGGGCCTCGGCTTCCTGTACGGGCTGGCGATCGGATACCTGGCCTCGCGGCTGATGCCCAGCGACAGCCGCCGCCCGTTGGAGCACGCGATCCCCTCCCACCAGAAGTCTCTGTACGCGCTCGGGATCGCTTTCGCCACCTATGGCGCGACGGTGCTCTCCCCGAAAGGCAACGGCTTTATCGCCGTGTTCGTAGCCGCGATCGTGCTCGGCCTGCGCCGCCCCGATCTGCGCCGCCATTTCGAGCAACGCGCCGACGAGATCGTCGAGATAGTCAAGCTCGGCATCTTCGTGGTGTTCGGCTCGCTGCTCACCCTCAACGCGCTGGAGTCAAGTGGCTGGCAGGCGCTGGCACTGGTTGCCGCCACCTTCCTGATCGCGCGCCCGGTCGCGGTCTGGATCGCGCTGCTGGGCACCGACACCGACGCGCAGACGCGCCTGTTCATGGGCTGGTTCGGGCCCAAGGGGGTCGCGACGATGACCTTTTCGCTACTCGTGCTCGATCAGCACATAGCCGCGGGCGAACGGATCTTCGACCTCACCGCGCTGGTGGTGTTCTGCTCGATCGTTGTGCACGGTCTCAGCGACACGCCCGGAGCCAATTGGATCGCGCGCCACTCCGAACGCGTGCGCCGGCGCCGGCCGGCGCGACAGGACTCAAGCGTGTAGCGCCGCCCCTCAGGCGTCCAGCGCCCCGACTTAGGCGTGTAGCGCCGCCTGCTCCTGGGCCGAGGGGAACGACCATGCCGCGCGCGAGCGGCGCTCTTGACGAAAGACGAAGCGCAGCTGTTGCGGTGGCGCCAACTTGGCGTCAGCGGGACGAAACGTGGAGCAGGGCTCGGCGACCTGGAGGGCACACAGCAAATTGCACTTGAAATAGCACTCATCGCAGGTGACCTTGCGGCTTGCTCGCTTGCTCTGCTTCGGCACAGACTCCCCTTTTGCTCGCGACTGGATCGAGCCCCCGCGCGGTCCCCGGACCGTCTGCGCGAAGGCTCTGACTAAATGGCAGGCGGGCATCAAAGCACCGCCTGCGTCGCGGCTCAAGGGGGGGCGCGAGGCGTCTCGCGCAAATCGCAAAGAAAAGTGACTTCTATCCGCAAATAGCCACTATCGAACGTGCTGAGGACGACCGGCGCGAGCAACTGCCGCAAACTCCGGGGGATTGCCGTGCTCGGCCCGTCATCATCTCTGCTATGCGCATCCTGCTCACAGGCCTCAGCGGCTTCGTGGGTGCGGCCTTGATGCCGCGCCTGCTCGAACAAGGTCACGAACTGCGCGCGCTTGCCCGAGACCGCGAGCGCGTCCGCCGGGCGCTCGCCTTCGGCGGCACAGCGAACCTCGACGACGTCGATCTGCGTCTCGGTGACACGCTCAGCGGTGAGGGCGTCACGGCCGCGATGCGCGGGATCGACGTCGCCTATTACCTGATCCACTCGATGGAGCCGACGATTTCGGGCACAGATGGGTCCTTCCTCGCGCGCGAACAAGCTGCGGCAGACACCTTCTCCGGCGCGGCGCGCGCGGCAGGAGTCCAGCGGATCGTCTACCTCGGCGGCCTACTGCCAAGCAGGGGCCGGCCGTCGACACACCTGCTCAGTAGGCACACCGTCGAGCGGATACTGCTGGAAGCGCTGCCCGATTCGGTGGCGCTGAGAGCCTCGATCGTGATCGGCGCGCGCTCTCGCTCGTTTCGCTTCCTCGTTCGACTGGTCGAGCGCATGCCGGTGCTGGCGCTGCCGGCCTGGCACGATTACCGAACGCAGCCGATCGACGAGCGCGACGTGGTCGAGATGCTCACAGCTTGCGCTACAAACCCCATCGTCGGCGGCAGCACATTGGACATCGGCGGACCGGACCCGCTCAGCTACCGCGAGCTGATCGAGCGAATCGCATCGTTGATGATGCTGTCCCGCCCGAGCGTCGGGCTTAGATTCAACCTCACGCCGCTGGCAGCCCGTCTAGCCGCGTCGATCGCGCGGGAGCAGCCGGAGTTGATAACGCCGCTGATGGAAGGGTTGACCGGCGATCTGCTGCCGGCAAACGACAACGCCGCCGACATGCTCGGGGTTGAGCTTCACGGCTTTGACGCCGCGGTGGAACATGCTTTGCGCGACTGGGAGCGGGTAGAGCCGCTGGCGGCACGCTGAAAGGCTGACAGTGCCCACCCGGCGGGCAAGTGGTGCTACGGATACGTTGTTGGCTGGATGAGCACCGTTAAGGCATCGATCGAGATCGCCGTCGGCCCGCAGCAGGTGTGGAAGGTCGCGATGGATCCAGCGCGCCTGGCCGACTGGGTCACGATTCACCGCCGGCTACGTGACAACGACGATGGGCCGCCGCGCGTGGGGATGCGCATGGACCAGCAAATACACCTGAGAGGCGTGAGCCTGGACGTACACTGGACTCTGGTGCAATGCCAGTCGCCCCAACTGGCGGTTTGGGAAGGACGCGGGCCCGCCCGCTCGCGCGCACGCACCGAATACCGGCTGAGCGAGACAGACAGCGGGACCCACTTCGATTACCGCAACGAGTTTCATGCGCCGCTCGGCCCACTTGGCGCGCTGGCCAGCAGGGCGTTGGTGGGTGGAATTCCCGTCCGTGAGGCCAACCGAACGCTGGAGCGGCTAAAGTCGATTTTGGAGACTGAACAGGCGTCTGCGTAGGTTTGCTT
Source organism: Solirubrobacteraceae bacterium (assembly GCA_036279855.1). Classification (GTDB taxonomy): domain Bacteria; phylum Actinomycetota; class Thermoleophilia; order Solirubrobacterales; family Solirubrobacteraceae; genus Palsa-744. Next base: position 70,421 of record DASUIH010000029.1, read on the forward strand.
CAGTTGGGGTAAACAACTTGAGCCGAGAATTGCACGGTTTGACATTCGGTCGTGTAAAGTGACCCGCTGTACTCAGCCTGCACAATCGCCGGCTGCCAGATTCCCCCACTGAAGAGGACACAATCGTGACTGACTTTCTTGCTGAGAAGCGTCGAGAGATAACCGATCGAATGGCGGAGCTCAAGCCGCTGATCAACGAGTACAACCAGCTTGAGGCCGCTGCGCGGGCACTGGCCGGCGTTGGTGGTCGTTCGTCCTCCTCCTCCTCATCCTCGTCGAGTGCCTCGACACCGGCACCGGTACGTCGCGGCCCAGGCCGACCGCGCGGCTCCACCAACAAGAAGGCCGCGACACGCGCCACGGGCGCTCGCCGCGGCCGACCGCCCAAGGCCGCCGCTGCCGCCACCACGGCCGCCGCAAGCACCAGCGAGAAGCCGCGCCGTCGTGCCGGCCGTCGCAAGGGCAGTGGAACTCGCGCGGCCCAGGCGCTGCAGTTCGTGACCGGTCAGCCCGGTATCACCATCCCCGAGCTCGCCGCCAAGATGGGTATCAAGCAGAACTACCTGTACCGCGTGCTGCCCGGCCTGGAGCAGGAAAAGAAGATCAAGAAGCAGGGCCGCGGCTGGCACCCAGCGTCCTAGTCTCGTCGCTCCTGGCTGCGTCCTCGGTCGCTTGTGTGCTTCTCGCACACTTCGCGACCTGCCTGTGCCCCGCATGGGGTACGTCCTTGCCAGGAACGACGATCCGTCGGACGCGGAGCCCGACGGCATACCAACCGATTAGAAAACGGCCGGGCATTTGCGCCCGGCCGTTTTGTTGAAGGGGGGTGTGTCCGCGCAAACGCGGATACGAATGTCTAGATGAACCCTTCCTAGATGAGCCCCTGAGCTTCGACAGTCGAGCGCTCGTCCTGCAGCTCGGCGATAGACACATCGATCTTGGCGCGCGAGAAAGCGTCGATATCGATCCCCTGCACGATCGACCACTCTCCACCCGAGCAGGTGCAGGGAAAGCCACTGATCAGGCCCTCAGGGATTCCATAGGAGCCGTCTGAGACGACGCCCATCGATACCCAATCGTCTGTGCCGCTCACCCAATCGTGGACATGGTCGATCGCGGCGTTGGCCGCTGAGGCGGCGCTGGAGGCGCCACGCGCCTCGATGATCGCCGCGCCGCGCTTGCCGACATTCGGCAGGAAGTCGTTTTCGATCCACTCCTGATCGTCGACCAGCTGCGCTGCCTGCACAGCACCGACCTCGGCATGGAACAGGTCGGGATACATCGTCGGGGAATGATTGCCCCATACCCCCATCTTGGTCACGTCGCTTACCGGCTTGGCCAGCTTGGCCGCCAGCTGGGCGACGGCGCGGTTGTGATCGAGGCGCATCATCGAGGTGAAGCGCTCGCGCGGGACGTCAGGCGCGTTGTTCATTGCGATCAGGCAGTTGGTGTTGGCCGGATTGCCCACGACCAACACCTTCACGTCCTCAGCGGCCTTCTCGTTCAACGCCCTGCCCTGCGCGGTGAAGATCTTGCCGTTCTCAGAGAGCAGCTCAGCCCGCTCCATGCCCTTCGTGCGCGGCCGTGAGCCGACGAGCAGAGCAATGTTCACTCCGTCGAAGGCGTCCTCGGGATTGTCGTGCAGGTCAAGGCCCGCCAGCAGCGGGAACGCGCAGTCGACGATCTCCATCGCGACCCCCTCAAGCGCGCCCATGGCCGGCGGTATCTCAAGCAGCCGCAGGTCGACCGGCTGGTCGGGGCCGAGCAGCTGGCCGCTGGCGATACGGAAAACGAGGCTGTAGCCGATCTGACCGGCGGCGCCGGTGACGGTGACTCGTACTGGTTTGCTCAATTGCTCATCTCCTGCTTGAGGTTGTCGTCGATCGATGCCAGGAACTCCTGGGTGTTCTGCCACTGCTGGTCGGGACCCACCAGCAGCGCCAGGTCCTTCGTCATCTTGCCGCTCTCCACCGTCCGCACGCACACCCGCTCAAGCGCCTGCGCGAACTCGCTCACCGCGGGGGTGGAGTCCATGCGCCCGCGCGCGTCGAGCGCCCGCGTCCAAGCGAAGATCGAGGCGATCGGGTTTGTCGAGGTCGGCTTGCCTTCCTCGTGCAGGCGGTAGTGACGGGTGACGGTGCCGTGGGCCGCCTCGGCCTCCACGGTCTTCCCGTCGGCGCTCATCAACACGCTCGTCATCAGGCCGAGCGAGCCGAAACCTTGAGCGACCGTGTCGGATTGAACGTCCCCGTCATAGTTCTTGCAAGCCCATACGTATCCGCCTTCCCACTTCAGCGAGGCGGCAACCATGTCGTCGATCAGGCGGTGTTCGTAATGAAGCCCGGCGGCTTGGAACTCAGCCTTGAACTCGCCGTCATAGATCTCCTGGAAGATGTCCTTGAAGCGGCCGTCGTAGCGCTTGAGGATCGTGTTCTTGGTTGACAGGTAGACCGGGTAGCCGCGATTTAGGCCGTAGCGCAGCGAGGCACGGGCGAAGTCTTCGATCGAGGCGTCGAGGTTGTACATGCCGACGGCGACGCCCGGGCCGGTGAAGTCGAACACTTCGTGCTCGACCGGTGCCCCGCCGTCCTTGGGCGTAAAGGTGAGCGTCAGCTTGCCCTCGCCAGGCACGAGCATGTCGGTCGCTCGGTACTGATCGCCGAAAGCGTGACGGCCGATCACGATCGGCTTGGTCCAGCCGGGCACCAAACGCGGGACGTTGGAGATCACGATCGGCTCGCGGAAGATGACGCCACCAAGGATGTTGCGGATCGTGCCGTTGGGGGAGCGGTACATCTGTTTGAGGCCGAACTCCGCCACGCGCGCCTCGTCGGGCGTGATCGTGGCGCACTTGACGCCGACGCCGTGACGCTTGATCGCTTCGGCCGCTTGCACGGTGATGCGGTCCTCGCTTGCGTCCCGGCTCTGGATCGAGAGGTCGTAATAGTCCAGCTCGACATCCAGATAAGGGAGGATCAGCTGGTCCTTGATGAACGACCAGATGATCCGCGTCATCTCGTCGCCGTCTAGCTCAACGACGGGGTTCTGCACCTTGATCTTCGGCATGTGGGGATCCTTCGGGGTAGCTGGCGCCGTGGGGGCGCCGATGCTATCGCGCAGGCGATTGGCCCTATGCTTTCCCCAATGGCCACACTCTCAAAGCCAGCGCAGTGGCGTACGCACACCGTCGCCAACCAGGTCCCACCGCTGCAGGACATCGACGTCTTCTCCAGCAACCTGCCGCTGGTGCAGGCCACCAGCCGCGAGGGCGCCGATTGGGCGCTGGAGCGCGCCGCCAGCCTCGGCAAGGTGATCGGGGGGGAGCCACAGCAGTGGTGGGGCAGGCTGGCCAACGAGAACAAGCCTGTCTTGAAGACCCACGACCGCTACGGCAACCGCATCGACGAGGTCGAGTTCCACCCGGCCTGGCACAAGCTGATGGCGCTCGGCGTCGAGCACGAGCTGCACGCGCTGCCGTGGCGCAGCGATCGCGACGGCGTGCACGTGGCACGGGCCGCCATGTACATGACGGCGATGCAGGCCGAGGCCGGCTTCGCCTGCCCGATCACGATGACCTTTGCCGTGATCCCGGCGCTGCGCGCCCAGCCCGAGCTGCTCGCCGAATGGGAGCCGCTGATCACCGCCACGACCTATGACCCGGAGCTGCGGCCGGCCGGCGAGAAGGGCTCGGCGATCGCCGGCATGGCCATGACTGAGAAGCAGGGGGGGTCAGACGTCAAAGCCAACACCACATTCGCCACGCCCCTGAATGGTGGCGGCGCCGGCGCCGAGTACGAGATCGTCGGGCACAAGTGGTTCTGCTCGGCGCCGATGTCCGACCTGTTCCTGGTGCTGGCGCAGACCGACGAAGGCCTCTCCTGCTTCCTGCTGCCGCGGATCCTGCCCGACGGCAGCCGCAACGAGTTTCACATCCAACGCCTGAAGGACAAGCTCGGCAACCACTCCAACGCCTCCAGCGAGGTGGAATTCACCGGCGCCTGGGCGCGGATGGTCGGCGAGCCCGGTCGCGGCGTGCCGACGATCATCGAGATGGTCGGGCACACGCGCCTGGATTGCGTGATCGGCAGCGCCGCCGGCATGCGCGCCGGCGTTGTCAACGCGACCTGGCACGCGATGCACCGCTCCACGTTCGGCAAGCTGCTGGTCGATCAGCCGCTGATGCGCAACGTGCTGGCCGACCTGTGCATCGAGTCCGAGGCCGCGACGGCGTTGGCGATGCGCCTGGCGCGCGCCTACGACGAAGCCGGGGAGATATCGAATGCCGGCGATACACGCGAGGGCGAGCTCAGCGACGCGCATCTGTTCAAGCGACTGGCCACCGCCGTCGGCAAGTATTGGGTGTGCAAGCGTGCGCCCAACCACGCCTTCGAGTCGCTGGAGTGCCTCGGCGGCAACGGCTACGTCGAGGAGTCGGGCATGCCGCGCCTGTACCGCGAGGCACCGCTGACCTCGATCTGGGAGGGGTCGGGCAACGTGATGAGCCTCGACGTGCTGCGGGCGCTTGTGAAGACGCCGCGCACGCTGGAGGTGTTCATGCACGAGCTGCGCGAGGCCCACGGCGCCGACGCGCGCCTGGACGCGCATGTGAGCAAGCTCCAGAAGCAGTTCACCGATCCGGCAACTCTGGAGGTGCGGGCGCGACGGATCGTCGAGTCGATGGCGTTGGCGCTGCAGGCGTCGCTGCTCGTCCGCCACGCGCCGCCCGCCGTCGCCGACGCTTTCTGCGCCTCGCGGCTGGGGGCGGATGGAGGCCTTGAGTACGGGACGCTGCCGGCCGGGACCGACTTCGAGGCGATCGTCGAGCGCGGTCGCCCGCAGGTCGGCTGAAGCGCGCCGTAACGGACGCGCCCGCGTCCAAGCCTAGAATCGAACGATGGCTATGAGCGGTCCCGTACGCATGCGCAACAGCATCCAGCTGATGCGCGTCTTCGGCATCAGGATCGGCGTGAGCGCCAGCTGGTTCGTGGTGCTCGGGTTCTTGATCTATTTCTTTTATGTGCAATTCCACGAATCGATCGCCGGTTCGCAGAGCACAGTCTTCCTACTTGCCGTGATCGGCACCTTTGGCTACTTCGCCTCGATCCTGCTGCACGAGCTCGGGCACGCGCTCGTCTCGCGCCGGCTCGGCATACCCGTGCTCGGCATCGAGCTGTGGTTCTTTGGCGGCATGGCCCGCCAGGCGCGCGAACCGGAGACCAGCGGCGAGGAATTCAAGGTGGCGGCGGCGGGACCGGCCGTGACATTCGTCCTGCTGGTGCTGTTCGCGGCGGCGACACAGCTGCTGGGCTCAAGCGAACACGTCTCAAACGCGCTGCTCAGCGAAGGGGGAAAGATCTCGCCCGGGCTGGCGCTGCTTTGGTGGCTGGCGGCAATCAACGCGCTGCTGCTGTTCTTCAACCTGATTCCCGCGTTCCCGCTTGACGGCGGCCGGATCGCGCGTGCCGCGATCTGGTGGCGGACCGGCGATCGTCACCGCGGTACCCGCCTCACCGGGCGTGCCGGCCAGGCGCTGGCGCTGGCGCTCGGCATCGGCGGGCTGCTGCTGCTGGCCGACGGCGGCGAAGCATCGGCCAACGGGGTATTGCTGCTCGTGCTCGGCCTGCTGCTCTACCAAGCCTCGGGCGGAGCGGTGATGCAAGGGGTGCTCGGACAGCGGATCCAGCGCATCACCGTTGGCGACATAATGGACCGCGAGCCGACCACGATCCCGGCCGAGCTGCGGCTGCTCGACGCCCAGGAGCAGTTCTTTGCCCGCTACCGGGAGCCGTGGTTCGCGGTTGTCGATCAAGCTCGGCACCTGCTTGGCGTCGTGCGCTCAGAACGCGTGGACCAGGAGATCGCGGCGGGCCGGCCGGCGCTGCAGGTGGGCGAGGTGCTTGAGCAGGATCTGCCAGTGCGGATCAGCGCACAGGAGCCGCTGGAGTCGCTACTGCGCAGCGAAGGCTTGGGACGACTCGGCGGGATGGTCGCCGTCGACACCGACGATGTCGTGCAGGGAGTCGTCACCGTCGCGCAGATCCGCCAGGCGCTGAACCCGGCCGCCGGGCGCTGAGCAGCGGACGCGTCACGTAGAGCCGAGGCCCTGGGATTTAAAATAGAGTCCTCGCCCGCATGTCCTCCCACGACGTACTGATCATCGGCGCCGGTCTCGCCGGCCAGCGCGCAGCCCTTGCCGCCGCTCAAGCCGGCTCGAATGTCGCGATCCTCAGCAAGGTCCACCCCGTGCGTTCGCACTCGGTGGCCGCCGCCGGAGGGATCAACGCCGCCATCAACGTCGCTGACGACTGGCGCTCGCACGCCTACGACACGGTCAAGGGGTCGGACTTCCTCGGCGACCAGGACGCGATCGAGATCATGTGCTCGGAGGCGCCCAAGGAGGTCATGCATCTGGAGCACATCGGCGTCACCTTCCACCGCAACGACTCCGGCGAACTGGACCTGCGCGCGTTCGGGGGCGCCTCGATGAAGCGCACCGCCTACGTGGCCGACATCACCGGCCAGGCGATCCTGCACGTGCTCTACGAGCAGCTGATGAAGCACCACGAACAGGTCAAGCGCTACGAGGAGTGGTTTGTCACCTCGCTCGTGCAGGACGACCACGGCCGCTGCTGCGGCGCCGTCGCCCGCGACGTGCGCACCGGCAGGATGGAGGTGCTGAAGGCCAAGAACGTGATCCTCGCCAGCGGCGGCGCCGGGCAGGTGTACTCGCCGACGACCAACGCGCTGATCGTCACCGGCGACGGCATCGCCCAGGCCTACCGCGTCGGCGCGCCACTGATGGACATGGAGATGGTGCAATACCACCCGACCACGCTGGTCGAGAACGGCCTGTTGATTACCGAGGGGGCGCGCGGCGAGGGGGCCGTGCTGCTGAACTCCGAGGGCGAGCGCTTCATGGAGAAGTACGCCCCCAACAAGATGGAGCTGGCCTCGCGCGACGTCGTCAGCCGCGCCGAGCAGACCGAGATCCTTGAGGGGCGCGGCGTCGGCGCCAACAAAGACGGGATCTACCTGGACATCACCAAGGTGCCGCGCAAGCGCACGCTGGAGGCGCTGCGGGAGATAGTCAACATCGGCAAGGACTTCGCCGGCGTGGACATCACGCGCGAGCCGATCATGATCCGGCCCGGTCAGCACTACATCATGGGCGGGGTCAAGACCGACATCAACGGCGCCACCCCGATCGAGGGCCTGTACGCCGCCGGCGAGGTCGCCTGCGTCTCCGTCCACGGGGGCAACCGCCTTGGCGCCAACTCGCTGCTGGACACGCTGATCTTCGGCCGCCGCGCCGGCGAACACGCTGCCGCCCGCGCTGCATCGATGGCGATGCCCGACGGCGGCGATGCCAAGCTGCACGAGGACGAGGCGATGATCGCCGAGATCCTCGCCCGCCGTAGAGATGGACCCACCCGGCCCCGGCGCGTGTCCGAGATCAAGCAGGAGCTGGGCGAGACGATGAATCAGTACGTCGCCGTCTACCGCGACGAAGAGGGCCTGCAGAAGGCGCACGAAGTCGTCAAGCGCCTGCAGGACGAGGCTCGCAGCGCCTACGTGGACGACCGCGGCACCGTCTTTAACCAGGACGTGCTGGGGGCGATCGAGCTTGGCTACATGCTCGACTGCGCCGAGGCGACCGTCGTTGCGGCGATCGAGCGCAAGGAGTCGCGCGGAGCGCAGTTCCGCACCGACTTCCCCGAGCGCAATGATGAGGAGTGGCTCAAGCACATCGACATCTCGCTTAACGGCGACGGAGCCACGGTCAGCTACTCGCCCGTCACGATCACTCAGTGGCAGCCTGAGGAGAGGAAATACTGATGGCAGAAGCTCACCGCCCACCAGAGCAGTTCACGCTCAGGCTGCGCCGCTACGACCCCGAGTCAGGCCAGGCGCCCTACTGGGACGAGCACACGATCGAGCTGGAGCCGCACCGTTCGGTGTTGGAGGGGATTCTCCAGGCCAAGGCCAAGTTCGACGGCTCGATCGGCATCCGCTGCTCCTGCCGCGCCGCCATCTGCGGCTCCTGCGGCGTGCGCATCAACGGCGAACCCGGACTTGCCTGCCACACCCACCTCGACCACGCCAAGGCCTCAGCCAAAGACGGCGTGATCGAGATCGAGCCGATGGGCAACATGCCGGTGATCAAGGACATGATCGTGGACATGGATGCCGTGCACTGGAAGAAGGTGCAGCGCGTCACCCCGTGGCTGATCAACGAGGGACCGCAGCCCGAGCGCGAGCACCTGGTGCCGCGCGAGAGCATGGTCGACATCACCCAGACGATGGCCTGCATCCAGTGCGGCGCCTGCGTCTCAGACTGCCTGGCGATGGAGGTCGATCCCGGCTTCATCGGCCCGGCGGCGCTGGCCAAGGCCTACCGCTTCGTCGGCGACCCGCGCGACGCGGAGACGTCGGAGCGGCTCACTGACCTGGCCACCGACCCGCACGGGATCTATGACTGCACCCACTGCTTCAGCTGCGTCGACGCCTGCCCGAAGGGCGTGGCGCCGATGGACCAGATCATGCGCCTGCGCCGCCGCGCCGGCGAAGAAGGGGTGGAAGACCCCAACAGCGGCCACGACCACGAGATCGCCTTCGTCAAGATCATCGAGAAGAAGGGCACCCTCGACGAGAGCCTGCTGCTGCAGGAGTCCTTCGCGCCCGGCTTCAAAGGCAAGCTGAAACCGAACAAGCGGGCGATCCGGGAAATGCTCGGCTCGATCCCGACGGCGATCCGCGGGATCAAAACCGGCAAGATGCGCTCGCTGCACAAGCTGATCCCCGGCGTCCACGCCAAGCTCCCCGACCAGGACGACGTCAAGGCG
>DASUIH010000030.1:0-5496 GCA_036279855.1 Solirubrobacteraceae bacterium
GTACCTGATCCGCCAACGAAAAAACGTCTGATCGAAATACCCAGTCGCTTACACCGCTGAGCGACCGTATAACCCTGCGCCTCAAGCTTCTCAGCCTCCCTCAACTTCGCAACAATCTGCTCAACCAAATACCGCTTCCTAACCATCACGAACCTCCATTCGAACCCACAAACCCAGAACGAACGACATTCAAGATGGACCTATATAAGGGGGGCCGGACAATCCTGACCAAGACGGTCGCCGTCGCCTTCCACTAGGCACGGCGCGGCTCAGCCGGGTGGCGGCGTGGCGGTCTCGGCCACTCTGCCGCCGGCTGCACGCCTGCCCCGCCCGGCGAAGTTGCCCACCAACACCCCGATCACCGTCACCAGGTACAGCTGTCCGATCAGCATCTCCACGACCGTCAGCGCGCGGCCGACTTTCGTCGCCGCCGTCAGGTCGCCGAAGCCGGTTGTGGTCATCGCCGTGAAGCTGAAATAGGCGATCTGGCTGGTCGACGGTTTCGCCGCCTGCACGAAATACGGCACCGACTCCACCTCGTCCACAAAGCCAATCGTCCACGCGAACACCAACCCGACCAGCAGGTACAGCGTCAGCGCTCCAGCGACCGCCTGCAAAGTGACGCCGCGCTCGCGTACCAGCCGCAGCAGGCCGCCGATCAGCGCTACCGGCGTCAGCGCCGACAGCAGCCCGCTGACGGCGAACAGCAGCGGTCGTGAGAGCGTCCCGCTGGCTGCGCCCACGACAGTGAACGACATCAGCGCGACGACAAGCACGGCCTCCGGCCGGCGGACGTTCATACGCGTGCGCGAGGTCGCGATCACGGTGAGCAGCGCCAGCCACTGCAGGCCGAGCCCGACCGCGCGCGACCAACTGACCGTCGGCGCCACGATCACGAACACCGCGAGCGTGAACGTCAGCAGGAAGACGAGGCCAAAGCGGTAGCCGGCCTCGCGATCTTCGGCGGACGCCATCCGTTGATTGTCGCCCAAGCTCAGGCGGCAACGTCCGCGACGGCGCTCATTAGCGCCACCGGCACGGCAACCCCAGCCGAGCGCTTCAGCGTCACGATCGAGCGGCCCGGCTGCACGGCCGGTCGTATCTCGCTTGCATGCACCCCGAGCGCCGCGGCGGTGCGCTGGAGGTCCGCGCTTGCCAGCGCCAGCCCCCAGAAGCGAGCCGGCGCGTCAGGCCCGCCCGCCCGCTCGACCTCGCCGTCGGGAATCTGCACGACCTCAAGGATCGTCTCGCCGAGCCGGAAGAACGCCTGTCGCGGCGCGCCCGCGGGCGTTGGCTGCTCGCGGATGCGGCGCAGGTCCAAGCCGGCGCCGCGCAGCGCCTCCACCGTGCGGTCGAGTTGGGGCGAGAAGGCGACCACGTGGTCGATCGCGACGACGCCGTTGGGGTGCTCGGGCGCGGGCTCGCGCGCCGGCTCGGCGGAGTCGCTCGTGGGCAGGCCGTCAAGCTCGCAGCCCGCCACCTCGCGTAGCGACCAGCCAAGGATGCCCTTGCCGCGATCGCGGCCCGCCAGACGCAGGCGTACGCGACCGAGCGTCACTGTCTCGCCCTGTACCGCAAACCCGAGCGCCGCCCAGGCTTGTAGTTCGTCGGCGAGCGTGATTTCGTCGATCGTGACGCTCACGCCTAATCAGACCTCGATCACGTTCAAGCCGGTGATGGGCTCGAAGTGGCGCTTGTTGCCTGTGGCCACGCGCCACCCTGCGGCCATCGCCGTTGCGGCGACAATGCGATCGTGAGCGCCCACGTCTTCGCCACTCGCCGCTAGGGTCGCCCACAAGCGGGCGTGCACACGCGCCACCAGGAGATCGAACGGCAGAATCGGAAAGGTCGCAAGTACCGTCTCCACGAACGCCTCGCGTCGAGTACGGCGATTGGGGTCGGCGCGGTGCACCCCGTGGAGAAGCTCGGATGCGGTGATCGTCGCAATGGCCACGTCGTCGTCTTCGCCGATCGCAGAGCTCAGGTGCGCTGAGAACGCGCCGATGGCTCGCGATGCAGATTCAGAACGAGCCGATCGCTCCAACTCGACGAAGACGGTTGTGTCTAGGACGGTGCCCACGGATCGGGGGGTACCGGCCCTACCGACTCACGCACGGCCTTCATATCGGTGGCAAAGCCTGGATCTGGAAAGGCGGATTGCTCAAGAATTGACAGAGCCTCTCGCAGCGAGCGACGAGGCTGGTGCAGAGGCCGCGCCGACGGAAGGTCATCGGGATGAACGATCGCGAACGCCGGGCGCTCGCGGTTTACGACGAGCACCTCCTCGTGTTGAGCTACGGCTTCGCGCACGCTCCTGGGTATGCGTAGATCCTCGGCTTTGACGGTGGTGGCCACGGGACACAGCTTACAACCGTACGCAACCGTACCGAACAGCTATCAAGCGCTCACGCCTGCAGGCGCACCGGCAGCGTCTTCAGCTGGTTGATGAAGCCCGACTCGACCATCCGCGGCCTGCCGTCGATCTGGATGTCCGGGAAGCGCTTGAGCGTCTCCTCGAACAGGATCTGAAGCTCCAAACGCGCCAGCGCGGTCCCGAGGCAGAAGTGCCGGCCGCCGGCGCCGAAGGCCTGGTGCTCGGTGTCGCGGCGCAGGTCGAAGCGTTCAGAGTCCTCGTAGCGGTCCTCGTCACGGTTGGACGACGCGTACCACATCACCACGCGGTCGCCCTCTTTGATCTGCCGCCCACCCAGCTCTGTGTCCTTGGTGGCTGTGCGGCGGAAGTGCGCGAAGGCGGGAAACATTCGCAGCGACTCCTCGACCACCTGCGGCACCAGCGCCGGGTCGTCGAGCACCAGCCGGCGCTGCTCGGGGTCTTCCATCAGCGCGCGCATGCCGCTGCAGTAGGTCGCCTTGGTCGAGTCGTTGCCGGCGGCGACCAGCAGAAAGAACCCCATCACGATCTCGTGCTCCTCCAGCTTCTCCCCGTCGACTTCGGCGTGCACGAGCACGCTGGTCAGGTCGTCTGTCGGCTGCTCGCGCCGCTGCGCGATCATCGTGCGGCAGCGCTCGAAGATTTCCGGGATCTCTTTCTCCATCACGCTTTCGACGCCGTCTGGGTTGAGGTCTTCGTCGCCGGCGCCGAGCGTGGCGTTCATCAGCCGCGCCCAGGTCGCGTCGTCCTCCTCGGGGATGCCCATGAAGCTGCCGATCACACGCGAGACGACCGGCTGCGCGACGTCGCCGACCAGATCGCAGGTCTCACGACCGGCCAGGCCGTCGAGCGTCTTGTTGACGATCGCGCGGATCGCCTGCTCGTGCGCGGCGATCCGCTTCGGCGTGAAGCCGGCCTGGAACAGCGCCTTGACGCGGTCGTGCTTGGGCGGGTCCATGCCGATGAACATCGCCCGCGACAGCTCGATCGGGAACACGGAGGAGACGACCGTCACGCCGCCCAGTTCGGAGGAATAGGTCTGCCAGTCGCGGCTGACCGTGTGCACGTCCTCGGCCTTGGTGATCGACCAGAAGCCGCCCTCCTCGGGGAATTCGCTGATTTCGCGCGTCCAGTGCACGGGGCATCCCTGGCGCAGCTCTTTGAACAGCGCGTGGGGCGGGCCGTCGACCCACTCCTCCCGCTCAAGCAGGAGTCGGTCCTCAAGGTTGCCGGTGCTGGTGCTCATCGGTCGTCTCCAGTCGTCGTTGCCGGGGAGGGCGGCTGTGCCAGCCCGATCTTACTCCCTTTGGCCAGCCGGCCAGTTTGCCTGCCGGACAGCCTTGAAGAAAATCTTGGCATGCCTTATTCTTATCTGCATGGCCACCAAGGAAAGTACGCGATCCGCCGCCATCGAGGACTACTGCAAGGCGATCTACACGCTTGAATCCTGGGAGGGGGAGGCGGTCTCCACCAACGCTCTGGCCGAGCGGCTGGAGCTGACGACCGGCTCGGTCTCGGGGATGCTCAAGAAGCTCGGCGAGCTGGGCCTGATCAGCCACGAGCCATATCGCGGCGTGCGCTTGACCGGCGAGGGCCGGCGCCTGGCGCTGGAGGTGATCCGCCACCACCGGCTGCTTGAGCTGTATCTGGCGGAGGCGCTGCAGATGCCGTGGGATCGCGTGCACGACGAGGCGGAGGTGCTTGAGCACGTGCTCTCCGAGGAGCTTGAGGCGTTGATCGCGGCCAAGCTCGGCAATCCCACGATCGACCCACACGGCGACCCGATCCCAAGCGCCGACCTGGAGCTGCGGGAGCCGTCCACGCGCAGCCTGGAGAGCCTGCAGCCCGGAGAGCACGGCAGATTCGTGCGCGTCTCCGACGCCGACCCGGAGATGCTCCGCTACCTCGCGGGGCGCGGGATCATGCCCGGTGGGCAGATCGAGGTGATCGAGCGTCAGCCGTTCGGGGGGCCGCTGCTCGTCAGCGTCGACGGCGCCGAGCACACCCTTGGCGGCGACTTGCCGCGGGCGATGCGGATCGACCTGGAGGCGACGTGAACGAAGTAGCGCTTGAAGCCACGGTCGTCCCCAGCCCACTGGAGCAACTGCTGGCCCGCGGTCGCCTGCGCGGCACGCTGGCGATGCTCGGCCCGGCGTTCGTCGCCGCCGTTGCCTACGTCGATCCGGGCAACTTCGCCACCAACCTCCAGGGTGGCGCCAAGTACGGCTACCTGCTGCTGTGGGTCGTGCTCGCCGCCAACCTGATGGCGATGCTGATCCAGTACCTGTCGGCCAAGCTCGGCGTTGTCAGCGGCCACGACCTGCCCGAGCTGTGCCGCGAGCGCTACCGGCTGCCGGTCAGCTGGGGGCTGTGGCTGCAGGCCGAGGTGATGGCGATGGCGACCGACGTCGCCGAGCTGCTGGGCGCGGCGCTTGGGCTGAACCTGCTGTTCGGCGTGCCGATGCTGCCGGCAGGCCTGATCGCCGGCGTGATCGCGTTTGCGATCCTGGCGCTGCAGAACCGTGGCTACCGGCGCTTTGAGCTTGCGGTCAGCGCGCTGCTGGGGATCATCTTCCTCGGCTTCCTCTACGAGGCGCTGCGGATCGGCCCGTCGGTGAGCGCCACCGCCGGCGGCCTGCTGCCCGGCCTGCACGGCGAGGGCTCGCTGTACCTGGCGGTTGGGATCGTCGGCGCGACCGTGATGCCGCACGTCATCTACCTGCACTCTGCGCTCACTCAGCACCGGATCGTTCCGCGGAACGACGAGGAGGCCAAGACCCTCTACAGATACACGCGCATCGACGTCCTGATCGCCATGGTCATCGCCGGCTTGATCAACATGTCGATGCTCGTGATCGCCGCGACAGTCTTCTTCGGCAGCGGGCTCACGAACGTCGAGTCCCTCGAGGGCGCCCACCGGACGCTGCAACCGCTCCTCGGCGGAGCTTCGAGCGTGCTCTTCGCACTGGCGTTGACAGCTTCCGGCCTGTCGAGCTCGACAGTTGGGACGATGTCGGGCCAGGTCGTCATGCAGGGCTTCATTCAGCGACGCATTCCGCTGTTCGTCCGTCGCTTCGTGACGATGATCCCGGCCTTCATCGTGA
>DASUIH010000031.1:0-58225 GCA_036279855.1 Solirubrobacteraceae bacterium
GGCGCCCGCATCCAGGAGGCCGTCGGGTCGCTCTTCGCCGGATCGGGCCACCTCTTCCGCGAGGAGGTCGTCATGAGCGGCGTCATCCCGCAGGTGGCGGCGCTGATGGGCCCGTGCGCGGCGGGCACGGCGTACATCCCCGGGCTGGCGGACTTCGTCCCGATGGTCAAGGGCCGCGGCTCGATGGCGCTGGCCGGCCCGCACCTGGTGCGCGCCGCGGTGGGGGAGGACGTCACCCAGGAGGAGCTGGGCGGCTCGCGGGTGCACTGCCGCAAGTCCGGGGTCGGGGATCTCGAGGTCGCCGACGACGCCGAGTGCATCGCACGGATCAAGGAGTACCTGTCGTACTTCCCGTCGCACTGCGAGGCCGCGCCGCCGGTGCGCGAGACCGCCGACCCGGCCGAGCGGATGGACGAGGAGCTGCTCGACGTGCTGCCCGAGTCAAACCGCAAGCCGTATGACATGTACGAGGTGATCCGCCGGATCGCCGACGACGGCTTCTACTTCGACCTCAAGCCGCAGTGGGCGAAGACGATCATCACGTGCCTCGCGCGCTTCGGCGGTCGTCCGGTGGGCATCGTCGCCAACCAGCCCAAGCAGCTCGGGGGGATCCTCGACAACGACTCTGCCGACAAGGCGGCCCGCTTCGTCAACCTCTGCAACGCGTTCGGGATCCCCTTGGTGTTCTTGCAGGACGTGCCCGGCTTCATGGTCGGCACCAAGGTCGAGGCCGAAGGGATCATCCGCCACGGCGCCAAGATGCTCTACGCGGTAGCCAACGCGACCGTGCCGAAGCTGACCGTGATTACGCGCAAGGCCTACGGCGCCGGCTACTACGTGATGTGCGGCCGCGCGTACGAGCCGGACCTGATCGTGGCGTGGCCGAGCGCCGAGATCAGCGTCATGGGGGCGGAGGGGGTCGTGGAGATAGCCTTCCGCAAGGCCGTCGACGCGGCCGAGGACCCCGAGGCCAAGCGGGCGGAGTTGATCGAGAGCTTCAAAAAGATGTTCGACGTGTACATAGCGGCGGGCAACGACCTGATCGACGACGTGATCGACCCGCGCGAGACGCGAGCGGTGATCTGCCGAGGGCTGGAGATGGCCGCCGGCAAGAAGGTCGAGCGGCCGTGGAAGAAGCATGGGGTGGTGCCGGTATGAGCCTTGACGATCCGGTCGTCATCACCTGCTCGATCTCGGGCGTGATCGCCAACCGCGAGCAGTGCCCGGCGATCCCCTACACGCCCGAGGAGTACGGCGCCGAGGCCAAGCGGGCGGTGGAGGAGGGGGCGTCGATGATCCACATCCACGCGCGCAAACCGGACGGCACCCCGTCGTACGAGGTCGAGGACTTCGCCGCGATCACCGAGGCGATCCGCGCGGCCGTAGACGACGTGATCGTCAACTACTCGACCGGCACGATCGGCGTGCCGGTAGCCAAGCGCGTCGAGTACCTGCGCGCGTGCCGTCCCGAAGTCGCGGCGCTGAACATGGGCTCGATGAACTACGCCAAGTATTCGCGCTCGCGCAAAGACTTCGTGTTCAAGATGGTCTTCCAGAACCCGTTCGAGGAGATCGTCGAGTTGCTTGAGGCGATGAACGAGCTGGGCATCAAGCCCGAGCACGAGTGCTTCGACCTCGGCCATGTGGGGTCGCTGACGCCGTTGGTGGACATGGGTGTGCTGAAGGCCCCCCTTCACGTCGACTGCGTGATGGGCGTGGTCGGCGGCGTGCCACCGACGCCGCGCAACCTGGCGGCGATGGCCGAGAACATCGCCGAGATCCCGACCGGCCCCGACGGCGAGCGCTGCGGCCGTCGGCACCACTGGGGCGTGATCGGCATCTCCCGCGACCAGTGGACATTGATTGCCACGGCGCTCACGCTGGGAGGGTCGATCCGTGCCGGCGTCGAGGACAACCTGTACCTGCCTGACGGCACGATGGCGCGCTCCAACGGCGACCTGATCGCGCAGGCGCGCAAGATGGCCGAAGACGTCGGGCGGCGACCGGCCACCGTGGCCGAGGCGCGCGGGCTGCTGGGCATCGGCTGATGGGGCTGCCGCTCGCGGGCGTCCGCGTGCTCGACCTCTCGCGCCTGCTGCCCGGCGGCTTCTGCTCGCTGCTGTTGGCCGACTTCGGGGCGGAGGTGCTGAAGGTCGAGGACACCGGGCAGGGTGACTACATCCGCTGGGCGCCCCCATTTTATGGAGGCCCGCCCACCCCCGAGGACACCGCCAAGTCTTCGTTGTTCCTGTCGCTGAACCGCAACAAGCGCTCAGTTCGCATCGACCTCAAGAGCGAGGGTGGGCGCGAGGTGCTGCTGCGATTGGTGCGCGAACACGACGTTGTCCTGGAGTCGTTTCGGCCGGGTGTGCTCGACCGCCTTGGCGTCGGCTATGAGCGCATGCGCGAGGTCAACCCGGGGATCGTCTACTGCGCGATCACGGGTTACGGCCAGACTGGCCCCAAGCGCGACGCATCCGGCCACGACATGAACTACCTGGGCCTGGTCGGCCTGCTCGGCTTGAGCGGCGAAGCCGGCGGTCCGCCGGTGCAGTCCGAGGGCCAGATCGCCGACCTCGGCGGCGGCGCGCTGATGGCCGCGTTCGGGATCATGGCTGCGCTGCGCGAGCGCGACGGCTCGCCGTCGCATCCCGGCTCGGGCGAGGGCCAACTCGTGGACGTGTCGATGGCCGACGGCGCGCTGTCGTGGCTGGCGATGGTCGCCGGGCGCTACTTCGCCGATGGATCGGTGCCGCGGCGCGGCGAGCAGATGCTTGCCGGCGCGTTGATCTGCTATCGCCCGTACGAGTGCGCCGACGGCTGGGTGACGTTGGGGGCGCTGGAGCCGAAGTTCTGGCAGGCATGGTGCCGAGGCGTCGGGCGCGAGGACCTGATCGAGAAGCAGTTCGAGAAACCGGGCTCGCAGGCGCACGCGCGGGTGGTCGAGCTGTTCAAGTCGCGTACGCGCGCCGAATGGGAGGCGTTCGCCGGCGAGCACGACTGCTGCCTGGAGCCGCTGCTCGACCTGGACGAGGCGCTGGCCTCGCGGCTTGTGCAAGAGCGCGAGATGGTGGTCGAGCTGCACCAGCCGGGGGTGCAGGGGGCTGTGCGCCAGCTCGGGATTCCAGTCAAGCTCGCTCGCACCCCGGGCGACCACGGCCGCCTGCCCGGGCCTGCGCTCGGGGAGCACACCGAAGCGGTTCTGCGCGCCGCGGGCTACTCGGCTGAGGAGATAGCGCAACTGGTCGAGCAGGGGGCCGTGGCGGGCCCGCCGCAGAGCGTCAGCCAGGCCTCGTTTCTGGGCTGAGCAGCGGCTATGCTTTGCCCAGTTGACTGACCAGTCAATCTACTCGGCCGTGGTCCAGCTGAACACCGGCGCGGACGTGGAGGCGAACATCGCCGCCGCGGACACGCACGTACGGGCGGCCGCCGCCCACGGCGCCAAGCTCGTCGTCCTGCCCGAGAAGTGGACGGTCATCGGCGGCCGCGCCGAGCTGCGGGCGGGTGCGCAGGCACTCGACGGGCCGGCGATCGATTGGGCGCGCGCGACCGCGCGCGAGCTGGGCATCGACCTTGTGGCCGGATCGATCGCAGAGCGCGTCGAGGGCCAGGAGCGCCTCTCCAACACCTCGGTGCACGTCGCCCCCGACGGCGAGCTGAAGGCGGTCTACCGCAAGCTGCACATGTTCGACGTGGAAGTCGACGGCAGAAGCTACCGGGAGTCCGACAGCGAGCAGCCGGGCGAGGCGATCGTCGCGAGCGAGCTGACTGACGGCAGTCGGCTGGGAATGGCCATCTGCTACGACCTGCGCTTCCCCGAGGTCTTCCGAGTGCTGGCCCTGGGTGGCGCGCGCACGATCGCGCTGCCGTCGGCGTTCACGCTGGCGACCACGCGCGAGCACTGGGAAGTGCTCGTACGCGCGCGCGCGATCGAGAACCAGGTGTTCATGCTCGCTGCCAACCAGACTGGTGCGCACCCGGGCGACCATCGCTCCGGCGGGCGCTCGATGATCGTCGATCCGTGGGGCGTGGTGCTGGCGCAGGCTGCCGACGAGCCGGGCTTCGCTCTGGCTGAGCTGGACTTCGCTCGCCAGGACGACATCCGCTCGCGCCTGCCGGTGTTGACGCATCGTCGCCCGAAGGCTTACCACCGCGCCGCCGGGCCGGTCGATCCCGCGACCGGTGAGCACTCGGTTGCGAGCGCGCACACAGCAAAAGGGGACCTTTCGTGAGCGCGACGCGTGCCAAGAGCGTCCCCGATCGCCGCCGGGCGATCCTTGACGCGGCTGTGAAGGTGTTCGCCCGCCAGGGCTTTCACGCCTGCCGCGTCTCGGACATCGCCGATGAGGCGGGCGTCGCTTACGGCCTGCTCTACCACTACTTCCCCTCCAAGGATGACGTGCTCAGCACTCTGTTCCTGGAGCGCTGGGGGGTGATGCTGCAGATGATCCGCGAGGTCGATCGCGAGCCGGACACGGCGGCGCGCGAGAAGCTGGCCGCGATCGCCTCGTTCATCGTTGACAGCTACCGCCACGACCCCGACCTGATGAAGGTAATCATCGTCGAGGTCACGCGCGCGGCCAACTCGTTCGGGCAGACCCACCTCGACCAGATTCGCCAGGCCTATCTGCTGATCGCCGGGATCGTCACCAAGGCCCAGCAGGACGGCGCCTTCAAGGCCGATATCGACGCCGAGTTCGCCGCTATGACCTTCTATGGCGCGATCGAGCAGGTGCTGACGGGCTGGATCTTCGGCCTGCTGCCGGCAGGCGACGAGCATTACGAGCGCGCCAAGCTGCTGGTGGTGGAGATGGTTTGCGGCGGGCTGGAGTGCGCGCCTACGGCTTCTGCGCCGTGACGATCAGGTTGTAGAAGATCGCCGGCGGCAGCCTGCCCTCAAGCAGCGCCCGATCGACCTTTTGCAGCGCGAGATATCCGCGGTAGGCGTAGTTGCGCCAGCCCCACGGCACGTCTTCGGGGTGCGCGGTTGCCTCCAGCGTGCGGTTGGTCCAACCAAACCAGTTGGCGAGCAGCTCCTCGCCGACGACGCGCACGTTCTGCAAGCCGGCGTCACGCGCGAACGTCGTCAGCTCCCCCGGCGCGAACGCGTGCACGTCCACGAAGCCCTCAAGCGAGGCCTCCGGCGCTCCGCCGTCGGCAGGCGGCGCCGGCCGGGCACGGATCGCCCGTCGCCACAGCGGTGCCGCCGCGCCGGCGGCGCGCTTGGGCACCTGCGCGACGCGGTCGCCGTAGCGCGAGGGCTCGCCCGCGAACAGCACCGTGCCGCCGGGTGTCAGCACGCGCGCGAACTCGCGGAACGCCTGCGCCAGGTCGGGGATGTGGTGCAGGATCGCGTGGCCGATCACCAGGTCGAAGCTCTCGTCCGCGAAGGGAAGCTTCTCGGCGTCGGTGGCGACCGTCTTCACAGCCAATCCCAGCCGCTCGGCGTTGGCGCTCAAAGTGGCCAGCATCCCGGGTGAGATGTCGGTGCAGGTCGCCTCGCCGATCAGGTCGGCGAGCATCAGGTTTAGCGTGAAGTAGCCGGTGCCGGAGCCGATCTCAAGCGAGCGCTCGAAGCGGTCCGGGGCGGCGGGCATCCTCGATCCGAGCGCCTTGCGCACCTTCGCCAGCACCTGCGCCTTGCCGATGTCGCCGAAGTCGATGCCCCACTTGGCGTCGTAGTGGTTGGCCGCGACGTCGTGGTAGCGGGTGTTGACGTCGCGAATCTCCTCCGCGGAGAGCGTTGGCGGCACGGCCGGCACCATATACTCGCGCGGCCTTGTCCGCGTCCCTGTACCTGCAGCGCGACCAGCCCGAGGGGGTGCCGCCGCTCGCGCTCACCGGCGAGCGCACGCTGCCGGACGTGCCCGAGGAGAACTACTGGTATCGCCGTCACCTGGTCGTGTACGAGTGGATCGCCGAGCGTGTGGCGGGCAGGCGCGCGATCGACATGGCCTGCGGCGAGGGCTACGGCGCGAATGTGCTGGCAAGCCGGGCGCAGAGCGTCGTCGGCGTCGATGCCAACCCCGAGGCGCACGAGCACGCGCGGCTGCGCTATACGCGCGGGAACCTGCGCTACGAGCGCGACCTGGTAGAGACATTCTCAGAGCCCGCCGACGCGGTGGTGTTCCTGCAGACGATCGAGCACGTGCAGAACCCGGGCGAGGTGCTCGCGCACTTCCGCTCGCTGATCGGCGATGACGGCGCCGTGTACGTCTCGACGCCAAACGTGCTGACGCTTGCGCCGAAGGGAGCCAAGCGCTCGGACAATCCCTGGCACGTGCACGAGTACGAAGCCGACGAATTCGAGATGCTCTGCCGCGGGACGTTCGGCCACGTCGAGATGTACGGGCTCCATCACGCGCGCAAGCTGCGCGCGCACGAGCTGGCGCTGAAAATGGGTTGGGACTCGCTGCACCCGCGCCTGCATCTGACCAAAGCCTTCTACGGCTGGTTCACTGCCGCGATCGCGGCCGGCGACTTCGCGCTGCGCCCGGCCAGTGAGGCCGACCTGGACGCGGCGCTCGACTTCATCGCCGTCTGCCGGCCGTGAGCCGCTCCCGGCCCGCCGGGCAGCTGGCGATCCTGCTGCACACGCACATGCCCTACGTCGAGGGCTTCGGCACCTGGCCGTTCGGCGAGGAGTGGCTGTGGGAGGCGATCGTCGGCAGCTACCTGCCGCTGCTGGACTTGCTCGACACGGGCGCGCCGCTGACGGTGTCGCTGACGCCCGTGCTGTGCGATCAGCTGGGAGCAAATGGCGTACCGGAGCGGTTTGAAAGCTTCGTGGAGGAGGTGCGGCGCGAGACGCACGAGAAGGACGTGCGCGGGCTGCGCAAGAACGGCTTTGACCGGCTGGCGCGCGAGCTGGAGCGCTGCTGGGCGGAGTATGAGCTGCGACTGGGTAGCTTTCGCGAGCGCGGCGGCGACCTGCTCGCCGCCTTCGCCCCGCACGCCCAGTGGACCTCCTCGGCCACGCACGCGGTGCTGCCGCTGCTGGCCACCGACGCCGGCGTTCGCGCGCAGGTGCAGGCCGGAGTGGATTCGCACCGGGCTCGCTTCGGCGATGCGTGGGACGGGGGACTGTGGCTGCCGGAGTGCGCCCACGCGCCGTACCTGGAGCCGCTTTTGGAGCAGGGAGGGGTTCGTTCCTGTTGTGTCGAGCTGACGAACCGCTACGGCCTCGGCGCGCGCGACCACGCGCGCGTGCTGCGTGGCGAGAGCGGGGTCTCCCTGATCCCAATCGATCGCGCGACGATCGCGCGCGTGTGGAGCGACGGCGGCTATCCCTCCGACGGCGCCTACCGCGATTACCACAACCACACGATCCACCACCACAAACCGTGGGCCAACGACGGCGGTCCCTATGACCCCGATCTGGCGGCGGCGACCGCCAGCGGGCACGCCGCCGAGTTCGTAGCCGCGACCGTCGCCAGGCTGCGCGACCTGAACGCCGCCGACGGCGAGCCGCTGCCGGGCGGCGGGTTGCTGGTGTGCGCGCTGGACACCGAGCTGCTCGGCCACTGGTGGTACGAGGGGGTGCGCTGGCTGCAGGCGGTGGTCGAGGAGTGCTCGCGTCAGGGCCTCGACCTGGTGCGGCTGGACGAAGCCGCCGCGCTGCGCGACCCGGCGGCGGTCGATGACGAGGCCTGGGGGGAGAGCAGCTGGGGCATGGACGGCGACCTCTCCACCTGGTCTGGGCCGGTTGTCGCCGACATCGCCTTTGCCACGCGCGAAGCGGAGCTGCGGGCAATCGCCGCGGGCGACCGGCTTGGCGACGTCGCGTTGCGCGAGCTGCTGGCGCTGCAAGCCTCGGATTGGGCGTTCATGGTCTCGCGCGAGCTGGCCGTTTCATATGCGCGCGAGCGGTTCGAGGGTCATCGCGCGGGGCTGCAACGTGCTCTTTGCGGCGCCGAGACGTCCCTACGAAACATCGCACCGCACGCTCATGCGGGACTGCTGCTTGGCTCCTGAGCCGTGCGCGACCCGACCGCCGAGGTGAGCAAGCGCGTGGTGTTCGACCAAGCGCGGCGTTGTCATCCAGGCAGTGCTCGGCGGCTGGGCCCGTTAGTCCCAGCGCAACTGCTCAGGCGCCTCGCGCATGCGCAGCACACGCGCCGGCACGCCGCCGACGACCGCGTTCTCGGGCACGTTCTTGGTGACCACGGCGCTGGTTCCGACCACACTGTTGTTCCCCACCGTCACTCCGCGCAGGATGCACGCCCCATAGCCGATCCAGACGTTTGAGCCGACGCGCACGTCGCGCTTGTAGATCCCCTGTAAGCGGATCGGCCGCTCCACCTCCACCACGCCGTGGTCGAAGTCGATCAGCATCACCCGGTCGGCGACGATGCACTCGCGACCGATAGAGACGTGCTGGTAGGCCGAGACCGTGCACTCCTGGCCCATCACGGTCTTGGCGCCGATCGAGACTTCGCCCTCGTGCACGCGGATCTTGGTGCCGTGCCCGACCCAGGCCCAGCGCCCGATCCGCAGCGTGGCGTGCTTGCCGATCTCCAGCTGGACGTTCGGGCAGAAGAAGCAAATGCCGTCTGTTTGCAGGCGTCCGCGGTAGCGGAGCTTCAGCCACAGCCAGCGTGCGCCAAGCACCGCGTAGTGGCGGTTGATCAAGTTGTTGGCGCGCATCCAGCGCAGCAGCGCGAGCGCTCCGAGCCGCTCCGGCGCGGACGCAGGCGCGGTCGCAGCGGCTGTGTCCTCGGCCATCTGCGCGGTGCTCATCGGGCTCGATCTCCCACGAAGCGAATCGTATTCGGCACGCCTGTAATGATTGCGCCCGCCATGACTTCCGCCTCACTCGCACAACGCCTGCTCGACGGCGACCGTCGCGCGCTCGCGCGGGCGATCACGCTGGTCGAGGACGATCGGCCCGAGGGGTGGGAGCTGGTGCGCGAGGTCTATCCGCACACGGGCAAAGCGGCGGTGTACGGCTTCACGGGCGCGCCCGGCGCCGGCAAGTCGACGCTGATCGGCGCATTGACGAAGGCCCGGCGCGAAGCCGGGCGCACCGTCGGCGTGCTCTCGATCGACCCCTCCTCGCCGTTCACTCAAGGGGCGCTGCTCGGAGATCGCATCCGCCTGACCGAGCATTTCCTCGACCAGGGTGTGTTCATCCGCTCGATGGCCAACCGCGGCGCCCTGGGCGGCCTGTCCGAGGCGGCGCTGCAGGCGGCGCTGCTGCTCGACGCGGCCGGACGCGACGACGTGCTGGTCGAGACCGTCGGCGTCGGCCAGGCCGAGATCGACATCATCGACCACGCCGACACGATCGTGCTGGTCTTGATGCCCGGCTCAGGCGACTCGATCCAGGCGCTGAAGGCCGGCGTGATGGAGATCCCCGACGTGATCGTCGTCAACAAGGCCGACCACCCGCTGACCGACACGATGGTGCGCGAGATCCGCGGCGTGCTCTCGCTAGCCAACCTCGACGATTCCGAGCGCGGCGCCTGGCGTGTGCCGATCGTCAAGACAGAGGCCGCTCACAACAAGGGCATCGACGAGCTGGTGCAGAGCCTGGACGAGCACCGCGCCCACATCCTCGCTGAGGGCACGCTGCGGGAGCGGCGCGGACGCAACCTGCGCAACGAGGTGCTCTCGATCGCCACGGCCCGCATGCGCCGGCGCCTGGAGGAGGAGTTGCGCGAGGACGCCGACTTCAAGCGCCTGCTTGACGAAGTGGTGCAGCGGCGGCTGGACCCCGCCAGCGCCGCTACCGAGCTGCTGCGCCGCCGCTCGCCGGCTTAGCGCCCGCCGGGCTATTTGGCCTTGGCGGACGCCTGGTTTGACTGTGGCCCGGTGCCGATCGCGTTGACGGCCGCCACCGTGTAGTAGTAGACGGTGCGCGAGCGGGTTCCCGTGTCGGTGGCAGAGCAGGTCGAAGCCGTGCAGGAGACGGTCCCATAGGCGCTCTCGCGGCCCGACAGGGTGGAGCGGTAGACCACGTAGGAGGTGACCGCGCTGCCGCCGCTTGAGGCCGGAGCGCTCCATTTCAGCGCGACGCCTGTGCCCGAGGCCGTGCTCGCGGTCAGGCTCAGCGGCGCGCTCGGCGCGCTCGCGGGCGTCGCCGACGCCTCGCCCGAAGCTTCGCCCGCGCCGAGCGAGTTGACGGCCTTGACCGTGTAGTAGTAGGTCGTGCCGTTGCTGAGCCCTTTGTCGGTGAAGCTCGTGCCGCTCACCCCGGTGGCGATCGGCGTGGCAGTCTCGCCGCCGGGGCTGGTGCCGCGGAACAGCTCATAGGTGACGCTTGTCGCGCCGCCGGTCGAGCTGGGCGCGGTCCAGGACAGCGCCACCTGGCCGTTGCCGGCTTTGGCTGTGAGGCTTTGCGGGGCGCTGGGTACCGAGGTCGGTGGTGCGGGCGGAGTGCCAGTGAAGGCGGCGACGCCGTTAGGCGTGCCCAGGCCGGTGGGGCCGTTGAAGTGTTCGGAGTCGGCCGCGTCGCACAGGTAGGTGCCGCATTTGCCGTTGCTGCCGACGTGGACGTAGTTGAGCGCGGCGATGTGGCTGTAGGGATAGGCGGTCGCTTCGCCGCTGCCGCCCGGCGCGTTGCCGGCCAGCGCGAACACCGCTCCGACGATCTGGGTGGAGGCGCTGGTGCCGCCGAAGATCTCAAAGCCGGAGTTGCCGCCGTAGGTGTCGTACACCCACACGCCGGTGTTCGGGTTGGCGTCGGCTGACACGTCGGCGATCATGCGCTTGTAACACCCGGTCAGGGTGTATTCGGTCACGACCGCCAGCTGCCAGGCCTGCTGCGGCTCGTAGGAGCTGCAGCCGCTGCCCGCGCCGCTCCAGGCTTCCTCGGTGGCGTCGCGGGTGCCGCTGTTCGTTTCCTGGTAGAGGCTTGTGCCGCCGACCGCGGTCACCGTCGGCGCGGCCGCCGGGAACTCGACCCCGTAGCCGCTGTCGCCGGTGGCGGCGGTGATCGCCACGCCGGGGTGGTCGAAGTAGCTGGTCGTGTCGCTGGTCTCGCTGGAATACTCGCTGCCGCCGTAGCTGTTGGTGACCACGTTGGCGCCGAGTTTGACGGCGGTGTTCACCGAGGCGCCGAGGTTGGCCATCGAGTTGCTGCTCGCCTCGACCAGCACGACGTGGCAGCTTTCGCAGATCGCGCTGACCATGTCGAGGTCCAGCGAGATCTCCTGGCCCCAGCCGGAGTTATGTGAGGGCAGCGGGCTGGCCGCGCCGCTCTGGTTGACCTTGCGGAAGCAGCCGTTGGCGGTCGTGCACGCCGACAGCCCGAAGAAGGAGCGGTAGTGGGCCATGTCGCTTTCGGCGTTGGGGTCGTCGTAGGCGTCGACGATCGCGACCGTCTGCCCGACGCCGCCGGCGGAGGGCGTCGCGTAGGCCGAGCGCAGGAACGACGGGTCATACGCGCCGTCGTTGCCGAGCGTCGCGCTTGACACCTTCTGCCCGTGAGCGACGGGGCGCCGGTCGCGCGCCCAGGCGTCGGTGCGGAAGTGGGCGAGGCAGTGGGCGTAGCCGGCGCTCACGCTGTTCGAGCAGGAGTTGGCGTTGGTCGGCCCTTCCGGCCCGTAATGGGCGCCGACTTTCACCGCTGAGGCGGGTGCCGCCACGAGCATCAACGCCGCCGGCACGATCACCGCGCCAAGTACGGCCTTCAAGCTAGCCAAGCTGTGCATCGGGACGATCCTCCCTATTTCCGCTCACAGGTCCTTAAACGCCAGCGGCGGATGATACGGCAGGATCTGGCTTTTGTGTTACGACTCGTAACTGAGCAGCGAGTGCGCCTCGTGTGGCGTGAGCCGCTCGCGCCCTTGCAGAAACGCCAGCTCGACCAGGAAGCCGCAGCCGACCACCTGTCCGCCGAGCTGCTCGACCAGCTCGCACAGCGCCGCGGCGGTGCCGCCGGTTGCCAGCAGGTCGTCGTGCACGAGCACGCGGGCGCCGTTGCCGATCGCGTCCGAGTGCAGCTCCAACTGGTCGGAGCCGTACTCCAGCAGGTACTCGGCGCTGACGGTCTCATAGGGAAGCTTGCCGGGCTTGCGTGCCAGCACGAATCCGGCGTTCAACTCCAGCGCCAGCGCCGGCCCGAGCAGGAAGCCACGCGCCTCCGCGGCGATCACGCAGTCGGGGCGCAGCGGCCGTGCGAGCTCGGCGAGGCCGGCGACGGCTTCGCGCAGTCCCGCCGGATCGGCCAGCAGCGGCGTTATGTCCTTGAACACGATCCCGGCTTGGGGAAAGTCCGGTATGTCGCGGATCAGCGCCCGCAGCTCGGCGGCGCTCACGTCTGCGCGTGCAGCGAGCGAGCGGTCGGCGAGCGCTCGACCTCGCGTTGGTCGGGGGCCGTGCCGATCACCCTGTCGCCGACTGTGGAGGTGACGCCGAACCAGTAGCGCTCGTTCTTGAAGTGGTGCAGGCGGTGGTTGCGCCGGATCGCCTTGAAGTAGCGGCGCCTGGGGCGGTAGGGGGTGTGGATCAGGAAGTGCGTCCACTCGTATGCGGCAAGGATCGCGTAGGCGGCCACCAGTCCTGTCGTCGCACCGGCCAGCCTGTCGCCGCCGAGCACGAGCGCGATCGGGAAGGACATCGCGTAAGCCACGGCCGCGATCATCAGAGCGAACACGATCACTGCACTGACCGGCAGCAGCACGCCGCTGAGCACGCCCGGGTCTTCGTGATGGGCGCGGTGCTCGCGGGCGCTGATTATCTCCACTCGTCGCCCCAACAGCGTGAAGGGAGGCGAGTGCAGCAGGTACACGTGGATCAGCCACTCCACAAACGGCGTCACCACCACCAGTCCAGCCGCGATTACGGGGTCACGCCAGCTCCAGCTGCCTTGCGGCACGCGCAGCGCGACGGCGATCAGAATCGCGCCGAGCAGGTATGGGGGAGAGGGTTGGCGCGCGAACACGCGGGCGCAGTCTCCGAGTGAGGTGGCGCCCCTGCCGCCGCGGTGCGGCACGGCCTCGGCGGGCGCGGTCAGGTGTGGCGAGTCCAGGTCGGGCGTGAGCCCTTCGTGCGCTTGGGTTTCGACCGCCTGCTCCATCCTGCCTCGATGCTAACCGAGTAGGCTGAGCACGACTATGGCCGTCGACTACTTGGCATGGGCCGACCGCAACTGGGGCCTGTTGACCCGCTTGATGGGTGGGCACGGCAAGCTCTATCGCGCCACAGGCGGATTGATCGGCCAGCACGTCCCCGGCCTGCCCGAGATGTGCCTGCTCGACCACGTCGGCGCCAAGAGCGGGATCAAGCGCACAACGCCGCTCGTGTTCGCGCGTGAGACGCGAACGTCAGACCCGCTCGGCTCCAACATCGTCCTGATCGCCTCCAAGGGCGGCTATCCGAAGAACCCCGCCTGGTACCACAACCTCAAGGCCAATCCCGACACGACGGTCCAGATCGGCCCGAAGTCGATCGACGTTCGCGCACGCGAGGCGACCCCGGAGGAGTACGAGCGGCTGTGGGCGCTGGCGGTCGAGGTGTACCGCGGCTATGAAGCGTACCGGCGGCGCACCGAGCGCAAGATCCCGCTGATGGTGCTCGAACCGCGCTAGGCGCCGAGCGCCCGCGCGATCACCATCTGCTGCACCTCGTCGGTCCCCTCGCCGATCGTGAGGATCTTGGCGTCGCGGTAGAAGCGGCAGACGGGGTACTCCTCGATGAAGCCGTAGCCGCCGTGAATCTGCACAGCCTCCTCGCAGCAGCGCACGGCCAGTCGCCCGGTCTTCAGCTTCGCCTGCGCGGCGGTCAGCGTGAAGTTGCGCTTGGCGTCCTTTTCGCGCGCGGCCTTGTAGACGAGCAGCCGCGCGGCCTCGATCTCGCACGACATGTCGGCGAGCTTGGCCTGGATCGCCTGGAACTTGGAGATCGGCTTGCCGAACGCCTTGCGCTGTTTGGCGTAGGCGAGCGCCTGGTCGAGCGCCCCTTGTGCCAGCCCGACGCCCATCGCGGCGACGCCGATGCGGCCGATGTCGAGGATGTGCAGGAACTGCTTGAACCCGGCGCCGCGCGGCCCGAGCAGGCTCCCGGCCGGCACGCGGCATTCGCTGAAGCTGAGCGGACGGGTGTCAGACGCGTTCCACCCCATCTTGCGGTAAGGCTCCCCCTGCTCGTAGCCGGGGGTGCCGTTGGCGACGATCAAGTTTGAGATCTCCTTGGGGTCTGATCCTTCGCCGGTGACCGCGGTGATGCAGACGACGCCGGAGATGTCCGTTCCGGCGTTGGTGATGAACTGCTTGGCGCCGTCGATCACCCATTCCTCGCCGTCCAGTCTCGCGCGCGTGCGCGTGTTGCCGGCGTCGCTGCCGGCCTCCGGCTCGGTCAGCCCGAACGCGCCGAGCCGCTCGCCGGAGCACAGCCGCGGCAGCCACTCGCGCTTCTGCTCCTCTGTGCCGAACAGGTAGATCGGCTGCGTGCCGAGCGAGGTGTGGGCGCACAGCGTGATCGCCACCGAGGAGTCCACGCGCGTCAGCTCCTCGACCGCCAGGGCGTAGGCGAGCGTGTCGCCCCCACCACCGCCGTACTCCTGGGGGAAGGGAATCCCCATCAGCCCAAGCGAGCCGAGCTTGGCGACTATCTCGTACGGGAACGCCTTTGTGCGGTCAAGCTCCTCGGCGACCGGCGCAACCTCGCCTTCGGCGAAGTCGCGCACCGTGCGGCGGATCAGCTCGTGATCGGAGGAGAGGTCGAAGTCCATCTGCTGTCAAACCCTACTTACAACCACTGCAAGCAGGCTTGAAAATCCTTTGCGCGATTCGCTTCAGCTAAGCGCAGTGGGAGCGCGCGTAGTCGACCAGCAGCCGCACGCCGTAGCCCGAGGCGCCCTTGCCGACGTAGGCACGGCCAAGATCCCAGGCCGAGCCGGCGATGTCCAGGTGCGCCCACGGGGTGTCGCCGACGAAGTGCGACAGGAATGCCCCGCCGACGATCGTGCCGGCCTTGCGCCCTTCCGGGGCGTTGTCGAGGTCCCCGTACTTGCCTTTAATCAGCTCGTCGTACTCCTCGTGCAATGGCAGCCGCCAGAGAATCTCGCCGCTGCGTTGCCCGGCTTCGATCAGGCGTGTGGCCAACTCGTCATCGTTTGAGATCAGGCCGGCGTGGGTGGAGCCGAGCGCGATGATTACCGCTCCGGTCAGGGTGGCGAGGTCGACGATTTGCTCAGCCCCAAGCGAGACGGCGTGGCAGAGGCAGTCGGCCAGCACCAGCCGGCCCTCGGCGTCGGTGTTGTTGACCTCGATCGTCTTGCCGTTGGCGGCGGTGACGATGTCGCCGGGCTTGACCGAACGGTCGCTCGGCAGGTTCTCGGTGGCGCCGACGACGCCGACGATCCGAACGGGAAGGCCGATCCGCGCGATCGCCGCGATCGCCGCGATCGCCGCGGCGCCGCCGGACATGTCGAACTTCATCTCGGCCATTTTCGCCCCCGGCTTCAGCGAGATGCCACCGCTGTCGAACGTCACGGCCTTGCCGACGATCCCCAATAGCGGCCCATCCGCCCCGGTCGCGTTCGGCGGGTCGTAGCGCAGGGTTATCAGCGCGGGCTCCTGCTCTGAGCCCTGGGCGACGGCGGCGAAGGCGCCCATCCTGCGTGCGAGCAGGCCGTCGCGTCCCTCGACCTCCACCGACAGGTGCTCGATCTCGCCGGCCAGGCTCTTGGCGTGCTCGGCAAGCGCGGTCGGAGTTAGGTCGTTGGCGGGGCGGTTCTGCAGGTCGCGCGCCTCGTTGACGGCTTCGGCGACGATCTTGGCCTGTTCGACTGTGCTGGACAGGTCGCCCTCGCCGCTGAGAACCAGGGACTCCAGGCGCTTGGCGCCTTTCTCGTCGTCCTCACCGGACTTGAAGGCATCGAAGCTGTAGTCGGCAAGCAGCGTCCCCTCGACCAGTGCCCCGGCGATGGCGGGGTCCTTTCTCTGCAACCGCCAGCACAGACGCTTGCTTGAGAGCTCCCGTGCGCGCTCGCGCACCAACGCGGCGGCGCTGCGCGCCTTCTCGGGCGTCAGCTGATCGCGCCTGCCAAGCCCGATCAACAGCCACCGCTTCCCGTCGGCGTGCGCCAGCGCCAGCGACTTCGGGGCCGTCTTCGCCTCGCCGCTGTCAAGCAGCTGAGCGACCACGTCAGGCGCGCCGGCAGGCGCGCCCTCCCCCTCAAAGAGGGCCAACGCAATGGTGTCGGCGTCGGTCTCCGCGGGAGCTTGTGTGCTGAAGGACACGTTCACGGCCGAGCACAATATCGGCCCGATAGCATTCTCACTCCCCACCCGAACCTCAGGAGAGTCGCCTCGATGTCAAAGACCGTGATCCTCGGCGCAGCGCGCACCCCCATCGGCAAGATGGGCGGAGCCTTGTCCACGCTCGACGCCACCGAGCTGGGCGCCGTCGCGATCGAGGCGGCGCTTGAGCGCTCCAAGGTCGAGCCTGAGCAGGTGCAGCACGTGATCATGGGCCAGGTGATCCAGGCGGGCCAGGGTCAGATCCCCTCGCGCCAGGCGCAGATCAAGGCCGGCATACCCAAGGAGGTCTCCTCGGAGACGATCAACAAGGTGTGCGCCTCGGGCGTGCGGGCGACGGTGCTGATGGACCAGGCGATCCGCGCGGGCGAGGTGGAGGTCGGCGTCGCCGGTGGCATGGAGTCGATGTCCAAGGCCCCCTATCTGCTCCCGAACGCCCGCTTCGGCTTTCGCATGGGCGAGGTCAAAGCGCTCGACTCGATGGTCAACGACGGCCTCACCAATCCCTTCTCGGGCAAGCAGATGTTCGTGGAGGCCACCGCCGTCTCCGACGAGCTTGAGCTGACGCGCGCCGACCTCGACCGTTGGGCGTTGCGCTCGCACGAACTGGCTGTCAAGGCCACCGACGAGGGCCGCCTGCCCGAAGAGATGGTCACCGTGACCGTCAAAGGCCGCAAGGGCGACACCACCGTCGAGGTCGACGAGGCGCCGCGTCGCGACACCTCGCTTGAGCTGCTGGCGAAACTGCCGGGCCTGATCGGCAAGGAGGGCTCGCACACGGCCGGCAACTCACCGGGTGTCAACGACGCCGGCGGCGCGCTTGTCGTCTGCTCACCCGAGTGGGCACAGGCCAACGGCAAGGAGGCTTTGGCGGAGATCGTCGCGCACGCACAGAGCGCCGACGAATTCGCCTACCTCGCTCGCACCCCGGCCTCGGCAGCCAAGAAGGCGCTGGCAAAGGCCGGGTTGAAAGCCGAGGACATCGACCTGTGGGAGATAAACGAGGCGTTCGCCTCGGTCACCCTGAACTCGATTCGCGCGCTTGGCATCGAAGAGGACCGCGTCAACGTCAACGGCGGCGCCGTCGCGCTTGGCCATCCGATCGGCGCCTCCGGCGCGCGCATCATCGGCACGCTCGTCTACGAGCTGCGCCGTCGCGGCGGTGGCCTGGGATGCGCCGCGATCTGTTCGGGCGGCGGACAGGGCGACGCCATCATCTTGAAGGTCTGAAATGCGCGAGGTCGAGGGCGCCTCGCCACGAGCCGCGGCGTTCTTCGATCTGGACAGGACTCTGATGGCGGGGTCCTCAGGGATCTACTTCGCCCGCGCGGCCTTTGAGAGCGGCATGATCACGCGCCGGCACTTGGCGCACGACCTGCTGGAAAACCTGCGCTTTCGCCTGCAGGGATCCACCGACGAGCGTGCCGACGCGGTGCGCAAGCGCGTAGGGGAGATGATCGAGGGGGTGCCGGTGCGCGAGCTGGAGCGGCTGACGCCGCGCGTGCTGGTCGGCGTGCTGCCGCGCATCTACCCGCAGATGCTGCAGCGCGCCTACGACCATCAGGAGGCGGGAACGCCCGTCTACATCGTCACCGCCGCCCTGCAGGAGATGGCCGATCTGCTCGCGCGCGTGCTCGTGTTCGACGGCGGCATCGGCTCGCGCCTGGAGGTCCGCGACGGCCTCTACACCGGCAGGGCGGGTGGGCCTTTTAATTATCGCGAGGGCAAGGTCGCCTCGATCGCCGAGCTGGCCGAGCGCGAGGGCTTTGACCTGTCCGCCAGCTACGCCTACTCCGACTCGGAGTCCGACCTGCCGATGCTGCGTGCCGTTGGCAACCCAGTTGTCGTCAACCCCGACGCCGAGCTGACGCGGATCGCCCGGGAGGAGGGTTGGGAGGTCGTGCGCCTGGACCGGCTCGGCGCGCGCCTGAAGATCGCGGCGGCGCTGGCGGCGGGAACGGCCGCGGCCGGCCTGGGCATGGCGGCGCGCCAGGGCGTGGCGACACGGGTGGCGATGCGCCAATAATCTGCTGGCGATGTCTCCTACCGGAAGCAGCGCGAAGATACGCGTCGTTGTCGCCAAGCCAGGGCTCGACGGCCACGACCGTGGCGCCAAGATCATTGCCCGCGCCCTTCGCGACGCCGGCATGGAGGTGATCTACACAGGGCTGCACCAGACCCCTGAGCAGATCGTCGAGACGGTGATCCAAGAGGACGCCGACGCCGTCGGCCTTTCGATCCTCTCCGGCGCGCACATGACGCTCGTGCCGCGTGTGGTTGAGCTCCTGCGCGAGCAGGACGTCAACGATGTCGTGGTGACCGTTGGCGGGACGATTCCCGCCGAAGACATCCCCGAGCTGAAGGCGCTCGGCGTCGCCGAGGTGTTCACACCCGGCGCGCCGACGCAGGCAATAGTCGACTTCATCCGCGAGGCCGCAGGCGCTCGCACCCACTCCTGATTGACTCGTCAGTCAACTCAGGTAGGATTGGCCCCATCGAGACCCCTGAAGGAGTTAGTGCAATGAAGATTTGCGTCCTGGTGAAGGAGGTTCCAGACGCCGCCGTCGAGAAGCGCATCAACAGCTCGACGGGGCGGATGGACCGCAGCGGTGAGAAGAACCTCAACCCCTATGACACGCATGCGATCGAGGCGGCGATGCAGGTCCGCGAGGGCGGCGCCGTCGCAGTCGAGGAGATCGTCGCCGTGACGATGGGGCCGGAGAGCGCCGTACGTGCTCTGCACAAGGCCGTCTCGCTTGGCGCCGACCGCTCCGTGCACCTCTCCGATCCCGCGGTCGCGGGCTCTGACGTCGCCGCCACCGGCTACGCGCTGGCGCAGACGCTGCAGCGCGAGAAGCCCGATCTGGTGCTGCTCGGCCAGCAGTCCGACGACGGCGAGTGCTACACGATCGGCGCCGTCGTAGCCGAGCACCTGGGCATGCCGTCGCTGACACAGGTAATTAAGATGGACGTCGAGCCCGATTCCCTGCGCTGCGAGCGTCAGGCCGAGTACGGCTACGACACGGTGCAGATCAAGCTGCCGGCCGTGATCTCCGTCGGCGACGCCATCAACGAGCCGCGCTATCCCTCGCTGAAGGCGATCATGGGCGCCAAGAAGAAGCCGCTTGAGACGGTCACGAGCGGCGATGTCGGCATCGACGCGTCCAAGGTCGGCGGCGATAACTCCGCCGCGCAGTGGGTCGCGGCGAAGGCGCCGCCCGCGAAGGCCGCCGGGGAGATCATCGAGGACGAGGACACCGCCGAGACGGTCGAAAAGATCGTCAGCTGGCTTGACGAGAGGAAGTTGATCTAGATGGCGAACATCCTGGTCTACGCGCTGCACTACGAAGGCGCCATAAACAAGAACTCATTGGGCGCCGTCTCCGAGGGCGCCAAGCTCGCCGCCGAGCTGGGCGGCGAGGCACACGCGATCCTCGTCGGCCAAGAAGTCGATCAGTCGCTGGCCGCCTCGCTCGGCAACTACGGCGCCAAGAAGGTGCTCGTCGCCGAGGGCCCCGAAGGCCTGGCGCAGCCGGTCGTGGACGCGATGGGCAAGGCGATCTCCGACGGCGGCTACTCCTACGCGCTGTTCGGCGGTGGCCTGCTCGGCTTTGAGATCGGCGCCGGCCTGGCCGCGCGCCTGGGTGCCGGTGTGGCGATGGAGGTCACCGGCGTGCGCGCCGAGGGCGGCGAGCTGGTCGCCGAGCGGCCGATCCTCGGCGACTCTGCCATCTCCGAGATCAAGTACCGCTCACCGGTCGGGATCGTGATCGGGCGACTGAACGCGTTTGAGGTCAAAGAGTCCGGTGCCGGCGATGCCCCCGTCGAGCAGGTCAGCTTCGAGCTCTCGCCGCACTCGACACAGGCGACGATGCTCACGCGCGGCGAACAGCGCGGCGCCGACGTCGATATCGAGGGCGCCGACATCCTCGTCGCCGGCGGCCGCGGCCTGGGCAAGGCCGAGGGCTTCCAGCTCTGCGAAGACCTCGCAGGGGCGTTTGGCAACAACGCCGCCGTGGCTGCCACCCGCGCGGTCGTGGACGCCGGCTGGTACCCCTACGCCGCGCAGATCGGGCAGACCGGCAAGACGGTCGCGCCGAAGCTGTACCTGGCGGCAGGCATCTCCGGCGCGATCCAGCACAAGGTGGGCATGCAGGCCTCGGAGAACATCGTCGCGATCAACAAGGACTCAAACGCGCCGATCTTCGAGTTCTCCGACCTCGGCATCGTCGGCGATCTGAACAAGATCCTGCCGAAGCTGACCGAGGCCGTGAAGGAGAAGAAAGCCTAAGAAGCAGGTCGACCGGGCGGGTAAGGATGCGCGAGCGAAAAGGAGCAAACCATGTCATCGCACAACGGCTCTAGCAATGGCAAGGTCGCCCCCGCGGCCTTCCCGCCCCCGGTTGACACCCAGAAGGAGTTCGTCAAGCGCGGCCTCGACGCCGAGGACGAGCTGATCGAGGTCGGCGTGGCGATCGTCGGCGGCGGCACCGCCGGCCTGGCCTGCGCCAACCGGCTGCTGCAGCTGCTTGCGGACGACCCGGAGACGATGGAGCGGCTCGGCGAAGTGCCGGTCGCGGTGGTGGAGAAGGCCAAGACCTGCGGCGGGCACAACCTCTCCGGCGCGGTGATGCGGCCCGGGCCGCTGCAGGAGCTGTTCCCGGATATGACCCGCGAGCAGTGGCGCGAGGAGGGCTTTGCCTTCGGCGAGGTCACCAAGGAGTCCGTGTACATGCTCACCGGCGCGAAATCCAAGCTCTCAGTGCCGGTCGCGGCGGTGCCGAACTTCAAGAACCACGGCAACGAGGTGGTTTCGGTCTCCGCGCTCGCCCGCTTCCAGCAGCGCCAAGCCGAAGAGGCCGGCGCCTACATCCTGACCGAGACCTCCGCCACCCAGCTGATCGTGCAGGATGGCAAAGTCGCCGGCGTGCGCTCGGGCGACAAGGGCCGCGGCAAGGACGGCGAGCCGCTCGGCAACTTCGAGCCGGGCACGGACATCAAGGCGTACGCGACCGTGCTGGCGGAGGGCTGCTGGGGGCACCTGACAGGCGCGGCGATCCGCGAGTTCGACCTTGCCGAGGACCGCGAGCCACAGGTGTGGGAGCTCGGGGTCAAGGAGGTCTGGCGGGTTCCCAAGCCGCTCGATCGGGTGATCCACACCTTCGTGCAGCCGTGGCCGCTGAAAGTAGCCGCCAAGTACGGACAGCTGGGAGGCACCTGGATCTACCCGATGAAGGACGAGAAGACCGGCGATGACCTCGTCTCGATCGGGTTTGTCGTCGACCTCAACTACCGCGACGCCACGACCTCGGCCCACGACCTGCTGCAGACGTTCAAGACGCATCCGCTCGTCAGGGGAATCCTCGACGGTGGCGAGCGAATCGCCTGGGGCGCCAAGGCGCTGCCGGGGGGCGGCTACTGGTCGATGCCGAAGCTGTCGATGCCCGGCGCTGTGCTTGTCGGCGATGCCGCCGGAATGGTGGACACGGCGGCGCTGAAGGGCGTTCACCACTGCATCCGCTCGGGGATGCTCGCCGCCGAGTCGATCTACGCGGCCCTGAAGCGCGGCAGCAGCGACCTCTCCGACTACGAGGACGCGGTCGAGAAATCCTCGATCGGCAAAGAGCTGTGGGAGGTGCGCAACACGCGACAGGCATTCCAGAAGGGCTTCCTCGTCGGCAGCCTGCTCGCGGGCCCGTCGATCATGTCGAAGGGCAAGGTGCCGCCGGGGCGGCAGCAATGGCACCGCGACGATGCCGAGCCGATGTTCGTCGGCGACACCAAGGACCGCTACCCCAAGCCCGACGGCAAGTACACCTTCGACAAGCTCTCCTCCGTGTTCATTACGGGCAACGCCACTCGCGACGACGCCCCCAACCACATCCGCGTGCAGAAACACGTGCCGCGGGCCGTGGCTGAAACCTGGCGCTGGATGTGCCCGGCCGGCGTCTATGAGATTCCCGACGATGGGGAGGGCGGGGACGAATCCGGCGACGTCGACGTGATCGTCAACTACACCAACTGCGTGCAGTGCGGGGCGATCACCGCCAAGGGCGGGCGCCTGACCACCCCTGAGGGTGGCGACGGGCCTCTGTACCAAATAACCTGATCGGTGCGAAACCACCCGCGCTTGCGGGTGTTACAGCACATGAATGGGACGGACGGCGGATATACACCGCGCCATGGCGCGTGCGGCGGCGATTGCCTGCCTACTGACGCTGTGCGCGGCGGGCCCGGTTGCGGCCGCGAGCTTGACGCGCACCGTGACGGCGCTGGCGCCCGGCGACTACTCGGTGACGCTCGAACAGTGCCTGAGCGCCGGCGCGCAGAGCGAACGCTCGGCGACGTTCGTGGCGCAGATGGTCGGGACGGCTGCCACGCAGAAAATGGCGATGAAGATCCAGCTGGAAGAGCGGGCGCAGGGCGAAGCCGAATATCACCAGGTGGCCCCAATTGGGCCCTGGAAAGCCTCCGAACCGGGCGTAAAGATCTACAAGTACGTCAAGCAGGTCACCAATCTGGCGGCCTCTGCCGTCTACCGGCTCGACGTCAGATTCCGCTGGGTCGGAGACAAAGGCAAGGTGATCAAGCGCGCAGAGTTGCGCAGTGCGCGCTGCTTTCAGCCGGCGCTCGTCGCCCCGTCTGGGCGGCCGACGACTGCCGGATGAGCGTGGTCGCTAGAATGGTCCGGCGATGAAGGAGAAGATCCACCCCAAGTACGTCGAAGCCCACGTGCGCTGCACCTGCGGCAACGATTTCATCACGCGCGCGACGCAGGAGGAGATCCACGTCGAGGTCTGCTCCAACTGCCATCCGTTCTACACCGGTCGTCAGAAGCTGGTGGACACGGGCGGACGTGTAGAGCGCTTCCAGCGCCGGGTCGCAAAGGGTCGTCTCGCTCAAGCCCAGTCCGGTAAGAGCAAGGTGCAGCAGCAGGCGCCCGCCGCTCCAGCGGCTGAGCCGGCGGCCGAGGCGAGCACGCCAAGCGCCGGCTAGGACGATGTCCTCTCGACCGCTTGCCGGTGGGGGGTTGCAGCTGAGCGGATTGCAGGCGACCGCGCCCGAGCGTACGATCGCGCAGGACGGCGCGCCCGCCGGCACCGTGGAAGTCCAGCCGATCGACGGTGAGCTGACCGCGCGCCGCGACGCGCCGCTCGGTGGCCAGGCGGTGCTTGAGGGCGTGATGATGCGCGGCGTGCGCCACTGGGCGGTGGCGGTGCGCAAGCCGCTGCCGACGAGGGAGGCCGATTCCGGCGACGACGGTGATGAGCAGGTCAGCCCGGTCAAGCCGGCCGAGGCGCTTGAGCTGGCGCTGGAGCGTGAGGCACAGCTGAGCGGCGAGGAGGAGCACGGGCAGCTTGAGCCGCTGGGCGAGATTGAGGTCAAGGCCTTCGCGCTTGAATCGGCGCTTGCGCGCCATCGCTGGCTGCGAGTCCCGATCCTGCGTGGGATCGTCGCGCTCGGCGGCTCGCTTGTGGTCGGTTTCAAGGCGCTTGGCATCTCCGCCAACGCGCAGCTGCCAGAGGGCGAGGTCGGCGAGGAACCGCAGGAGATTGGCTCTGCCGTTTGGGCGGGGACCGTCGTCGTCTCGCTGGTGTTCGCGATCGGGCTGTTCTTTTTGCTGCCGCTCGGGCTGACCAGCCTCGTCAAGCACCAATTGCACTCCTCGGCTCTGTTCTGGATCGTTGAGGGGCTTGTGCGTACTGCGATCTTCCTCGGCTACATGGTGCTGCTGTCAAGGATCAAAGACCTGCGGCGGGTATTCGAGTACCACGGCGCCGAGCACAAGACGATCTCCTGCTTTGAGGCCGGTCTCGATCTGACCCCCAAGAACGCGCAGCGCTTCTCACGGCTGCACCCGCGCTGTGGGACGAGCTTTCTGCTGGTCGTGATGGTCGTTTCGATCTTCGTCTTTGGGGCCGTCGGCCTGCCCGCCTGGTATCTGCTCGTGCTCACGCGCATCTTCGGCGTGCCGCTGATCGCCGGCATCTCCTTTGAGATCATCAAGTTCGCCGGTCGCAACCGCTCGCGGCGGTGGGTGCGCGCAGTGATGTGGCCCGGGCTGAAGCTGCAGCTGTTGACTACGCGCGAGCCCGATCTCGACCAGTTGGCGGTCGCGATCGCTTCGCTGCAGGCGGTGTTGGCGCTGGAGGAGCCGGGGAGCCTTGACGCCAAGGATCTGGTGGGGGTTGAGGTAGTGGCCTGAGTTACGGGCTTCGTCGACCGCTACCGATGTGCAGGCTTCGCAAGCGGCGGAACGTTCGCGATCGGTCGCGCTCGTAGGACCACTCGCGGGCGTCCAGCCGGGGAGCCGTCTGCGCCAAGCGCGCGAACGTCTCCCGTGCCTCCAATCGCGCGAGGCCGGCGCCGACGCAGAAGTGGGGCCCGTTGCCGAACGCGAGGTGGCGCTCGCCGTCGCGAGAGAGGTCCAGCCGATCGGGATCGGGGTGCTGCGCCGGGTCGCGGTTGGCGGCGCCTAGCACGACGAGCGCCTGCTGTCCTCTGTGAACCTGCACGCCGCCGAGGTCAAGATCTGTGAGGGCGATCCTGGATGCCACCTGGGCGGGGCTGTCGTAGCGCACCAGCTCCTCGACGGCCTGTTCGCAGCGGTCGGGATTTGCCGTCAGCCACTCCAGCTGACCGGGATTTTCGAGCAGCGCCAGCGTGCCGTTGCCGATCAGGTTCGAAGTGGTCTCGTGGCCGGCAGCCAGCAGCAGCAGGCTCATCGTTGCGATCTCCTCGGTGCGCAACGCCGCGCCACCGTCGGGTGGGTGGATCAGCGCGCTCAGCAAGTCCTCGCCAGGATTGGTGCGCCGCTCGGCGATGATCGGCACGAGGAACAACATCACCGTCATCGCCGCCGCGCCAATCGCCTCAATCTCCGCGGGGGTGGGGTCCAGCTCCAGCGCGCGTGCCAGCGTGGGCGTCTCGGCGCGCAGCAGCTCGGCTCCCTCCAAGCCCACGTCGAACAGCTCGGCGATCACCGCAAGCGGGATCGGGTAGGCCAGCTCGCTCATCAGCTCGATCGGCTCGCCTTCCGCGAGCGGGGTGAGCGCGCTGTCGACGATCGCCGCCACACGCCCCTTGATCCGCTGCACGGCGCGCGGCGTGAAGAAGCGGTTCACCGAGCCGCGCAGCCTGGTGTGCTCCGGCGGGTCGCTCGTCAGCAGCGACTCCCCCCACTGCTCGGCGAAGGGGTTCTCGCCGGCGGGCGCGTCCAGTGACGCTCGGCTGTTGCGCGGGTCGGAGCTCCACCGCTCGGGGTCGCGCAGGACGGCGATGGCGTGCTCGTGCGAGAGGACCAACAGAGCGTTCAGTTGCTCGTCCCATTGCACCGGAGCCCGCGCGCGCCCAGCGTGGTACTCGGGGTAGGGATCCTCGGTGGGGAACGGCCAGCGCGTCCAGTCGGGCATCGCCGCGTCCCTCATGCCTCGGTGCCTGCCATCTGACGCTCTTCGCGATAGGCGCGATTGGCGATCGCCATTGGCGTTCTCGGCTCGGCGCCCTCGAAATACTCCTCGGCGATCGCCCGCCAGTGGACGGTGGCGCGCAGTTCGGAGATCAGCGACATCAGGCCGATGTCCAGACGGGCCATGATCGTATAGGTGACCGGCATCGCGATGTGACGGAAGGCGTTTGCCGAAGGGCCGGTAGGCGAGTAGTGCAGCTCAATCAGCCTGGAGACGTACTCGGCGGTGATCGTGAACGGCTGTGCTCCCCAGTACATTTCAATCGGATCGCGCCAGTACGCAAACACTTCCTCTGGCGTGAGCGAGGCTGACGGAGCGAAGAAGCCGGATTCCACGCTCAGCCTCCAGGTCTCGCCCACGTCACCGCGAAGCACTTCGCGCAACAGCAGGTCGAGCGCCTCGACGTCGGCGCGACGCAGCCGCTTGACGCATCCGAAGTCAAGGAAGCTCACGCTGCCATCGTCGTGCAGGAGGTAGTTCCCCGGGTGAGGGTCGGCGTTGAACACGCAGTGGTTCTTGTAGGAGTCATAGGTGAAGCGGTGGATCGCCTCAGCCCAGCTGTCGCGCAACTCCTGGCCGGCGGTGAGCGCTTCGCTCCACGACCTTCCTTGCGCCAGCTCCTGGGTCAGCACCCGCCCGGCAGAGAGCTCCTCGACCACCTCCGGCACGCGAATGAAGGGATGTCCCCGGTAGCGCGCGGCGAACTCCGCCTGGTTGGCGGCCTCCTGCCGGTAGTCGAGCTCTTCGGTGATCCGCTCGCCAAGCTCTCGCGCGGCGCCGCGAATGTCGAACTTCAGCTTGCGCGGCGAGAGCCCGGCCATCAGCCCAAGAAATGTCGCCAGCAGCTCGGTGTTCTTGAGGTCGTCGCCGATCGCCTCGGCGACTCCGGGATACTGGATCTTCACCGCCACGGCGCGCCCGTCGTGCAGCCGCGCGGTGTGCACCTGGCCGATCGAAGCCGCTGCGATCGGCTCCCACCGAAACTCGGCGAACGCCGACTCGGCGGAGCGCCCGAGCTCGCGTTCGAGTGTCTCACGCGCCAGCTCCGGCGCCATCGGCGGCGCGTCGTTGCGCAGGCGGCTCAACGCAGCCTGGTAGGTCGATTGGAAGCTGCCCTCCACGGCAGGTCCGAGCGACACGAACGAGAGCATCTGCCCCGCCTTCATCAATGCTCCCTTGGAGCGTCCCAAAAGCTCGGCATAGCGCTCTGCCGAGCGGACGTGGAAATCGCCGGTGTCGGCACCGGTGAGCTTGCCGCGCAGACCCACGACCACCGCCTCCCCGGCCGTGCGGACGGTGAGGCCGACCAGCGGCGCGGTGCGTCGCACGCGCCCGCGTTTGACGCTGCCGCGGTCGTCGCGAGCCGCGCCGCGTATCTGTCGTTTGTCCGTGTTGGCCACCTGTGTCACTTCCTTTCAGGACACACTGATATCATCTAAGTATACACTTAGGAGGAGGAGGGATGTCAAGCAGCAGGGGCACAACGGCCGGCACCACTCGCGAGCGCATCGTCGACGAGGCGATGCGCTTGTTCAGCGAGCACGGATATACGGCGACCAGCATCGCGAAGATCGAAGCCGCCGCTGGGCTCACACCCGGCGCGGGTGGCCTCTACCATCACTTCAAGAGCAAGGAAGCGGTGCTGGCGGCAGGCATCGAGCGCCAGCTTGGCCGCCTGGACGCGCTCCGCGAGATCCGTCGCGTGCTGACGCCGCTCGGCGACGTTAAAGCCGAGCTCACGCTGATCGCCCGCTATATCCTCGCTGAGCTCGACAGCGAGTCGGATCTGCTGCGCATTCTCGCCTCCGAAGCGCGCAGCCGGCCGCAGCTGCTGACCGTCGCCGTAGAGCGACTGGTCAGCTCGACCTTCGAGGGCTTCGCCGCCTGGATCGTCGAGCGCTCCGAGCAGGCGATCTCTGGTGAGCGAGCGCAGGCGCTAGCTGCGCTGGGGCTCGGATCGTTGCTCTCCTCGCGGCTGCTGCGCGACGTGCTCGGCATCCAGCCGCAGGCGGACGACGAGACGCTGGTGAGCACGTGGGTGGAGCTGATTCTGCTCGCGCTCGATCGTCGTTGAGCGGCCCGGCGACGAGCGGCTGTAGGCCTGCTCCTCGCCGTTCCGACCTCGCAGTGGCTCGATGCTCCGAGACTAGACTGCAGCCATGGTCGAGGACCTGATCGAGCAGATCGAAGCCCGCTTTGCCGAGCTGGGCGGGCAGATGACCGACCCCGAGGTGATCGGGGACCGTCACCGCTACGCGGAGGTCGGCCGCTCCTACCGCCAGCTTGAGCCGGCCGCGAAGCTGGCTGCTCAGTGGCGGCGCGCACACGACGACGCGGCCGGCGCGGAGGAGCTGCTGGCCGAAGGCGCCGACGATCCTGAGCTGCGCGAGTTGCTGGCCGGTGCGCGTGAGCGCGTCGAGCACCTGGAGGAGGAGATCCGCATGGCGATGGTCGAGCGCGATCCCAACGACGCAAAGAACGTGATCGTGGAAATCCAGGGTGGCGCGGGTGGCGATGAGGCCGGGATCTGGGCCGGCGACGTGTACCGGATGCTGACCCGCTACGCCGAGCGCGCGGGGTTGAAAGCCGAGCCGATGGATGCCGCTGAGGGCAAGTACACCTTTGCCGTCAAGGGCGAGGGTGCCTATTCGATCTTCAAGTTCGAGGGAGGGACCCACCGCGTGCAGCGCGTGCCGCAGACCGAGTCCCAAGGCCGCGTCCACACCTCGACCGCCACCGTCGCGGTGTTGCCCGAAGCGGAGGACGTCGATGTCGAGATCGACCCCAACGACCTGCAGATCGACGTCTACCGCTCCTCCGGCCCTGGCGGCCAGTCGGTCAACACGACCGACTCGGCGGTACGGGTCACGCACAGGCCCTCCGGCGTCGTCGTTTCGATGCAGGACGAGAAGTCCCAGCTTCAGAACCGCGATAAGGCGCTGCGGGTGCTGCGGGCGCGGCTGTACGAGCGGGCTCTGGCCGAACAGCAGTCAGAGTTGGCGGCCGACCGGCGCGCACAGGTTGGGACCGGCGATCGCGCCGAGAAGATCCGCACCTACAACTACGGCGAGCGGCGCGTCACCGACCATCGCATCAAGCTGACGGTGCACAACCTCGACCAGGTGCTCGAAGGGGAGCTCGGCGAGCTCACACAGGCGCTGCAATCCGACGAGAAGCGCCGGCGCCTGGAGGCGCAGGCGGCGGTCTGAGCCGGCGTGGCCGCGCCGCCGGCTCGATCGATCGCCGCGGGGGTGCCGGCACGCGATGCGCTCGACGGCGCGGTTACGGCTATCGCCGCCGCCGGCTGTGAGACGCCACGGCTCGATGCGGAACTGCTGCTGGCACACGCGCTTGGTGTGGGCCGCGAGCGGCTGTTGATCGACGATCTGGAGGTGACTGGGCCGGCGGTGCGCGTGTTTCAGGACTACGTACGGCGGCGGGCGATTGAACGGGAGCCTGTGGCGTACATCCTTGGGCGCCGGCACTTTCGGCGGCTGCAGTTGACCGTCGATCGGCGGGCGCTGATACCGCGGCCAGAGACAGAGCTGTTGGTTGAGGTTGGGTGCGGGTTGCCGCGGGGGACGCGTGTGTTGGACGTGGGCACTGGCAGCGGCGCTGTCGCGCTCGCGCTGAAGGACGAGCGACCGGACCTGAGCGTCGCCGGCGGTGACTGCAGCGACGCGGCGCTGGAACTGGCCCGCGCCAACGGCGAGCGGCTCGGCCTCGGCGTTCGCTGGCTGGGAGCCGATCTGCTCGATGGCGTGCCCGACGAGTTCGACGCGGTGTTGTCCAACCCCCCGTACGTGCGCGAGGACGCGAGCGCTTCGCTCGCGCCTGAGATTCTGCGCCACGAGCCGGCGTCGGCGCTGTTCGCCGGTGCGGACGGCCTCGACATTATCCGTCGTCTGGTCGGCGAAGCTGGCGGGCGCGAACGGGTGCGAGTGCTGGCGGTCGAGATCGGTCACGGTCACGCCGGCGCGGTCGAGCGGCTGATGCGCGAGGTGGGGTTCTCGGCAGTGCGCCGTGAGCGGGATCTCGCCGGCATCGAGCGTGTTCTCGTCGGCCGGCGGAGCCCGTCGTGAGGTCGCGGGCTGAGCCGGCGCCGGCTAGCCTCACCGCGGCCGATGCGCGGCGCCTGGAAGCGTGTCTTGCAGGCGACGGTGTAGCGGTGATCCCGACCGACACCGTCTACGGGCTGGCCTGCAATCCCGACAGCGAGCGGGCGCTGGACAGGATCTATGAGCTCAAGCGGCGTCCGCCGGCGAAGCCGGCAGCCGTGATGTTCTTTGCGCTGGGAGCGGCGCTTTCCGCGTTGATCGAGCTTGGCGAACGCGAGCTTGAGGCGGTCGAGGCGTTGCTGCCCGGTCCGGTCACGTTGCTCCTTCCCAACCGCCGTCGGCGTTTCCTGCGGGCTTGCGGTTCGGCGGCGACGCCCGCCGATGGCGGCTTGCTCGGCCTGCGCATACCTGAGCTGACCGGCCCGCTTGCCGCGTTGAGGGATGTACGCGCGCCCGCGGCCCAGTCGAGCGCCAACTTCTCGGGGTCGTCGGACGCGCGTGCCTTCCTTGACGTGCCCTCGGCGTTGCGCGAAGGCGTGGACCTGACTCTCGACGGGGGGGAGCTCGCCGGGGTCGCCTCCACGATCGTCGATCTGTCTGAGTACGAGCTCGCGGGTCGCTGGCGGGTGCTGCGCGAGGGGCCGCTCGGGCGAAGCGCGGTGCGGCAGCGGCTTGGCAAAGCCCGGTGACAAAAAGGGCCCCAAAGCTGACATGGTGTCTTAACGCCTCCCCCTGAACACGAATTCCGCGCAGCGGCTTCGGAGCGGGTCGACAAATGTTACTTGACAGCTAGGTTGTCCATAGTCTATGGTTGGTCTACCCGTCTCTCTGGGTTTGACGGGTGTGAGACATAAGGCTGGGTTTGGGGTCGGTCTCGTTGGTCGATCGCAAGCGCTTTGA
Source organism: Solirubrobacteraceae bacterium (assembly GCA_036279855.1). GTDB lineage: Bacteria > Actinomycetota > Thermoleophilia > Solirubrobacterales > Solirubrobacteraceae > Palsa-744. Next base: position 30,634 of record DASUIH010000031.1, read on the forward strand.
ATGGGGCCGGGAGAGGGACCGGGCCGTTTCGAGAGAGGGTTGTTTTCACGTGTTTTCGTATTGGGATAACGTGGTTGGGGCGTCGTGCGCTCGTGGCGGGCCCGTTATAGGACGCGTCAGCGTGGCTGACGCGTCTCTCTCTCTCTCTCTCTGGGCCTGCTGGTCTGATCCAGGTCGACTTGACCTAGACGGCGAGGCGGCTCTCTCCCCGCAAGGGGTAATTGGCGCTGCGCCTGCAGCACACACCTCTGGACTGGTGTCCGGGGGTGTGCGTTGATGGCTGCACGCACCCGTGCGCGGCGGTCCGGCGAGTTGAGCGGCGCGCGTCCTCGCGGGACCGATCCCGCCCGCAGCGGTAGGCGTCCGCTCGCTCACGAGCAGATCGCGGATGTCCAACGCGCGCGGATTCTCTCGGCGATGGTGCAGGAGTCTTGTGAGCGCGGGGCGGGGGAAGTGAGTGTGGCGCAGGTTGTCGAGCGCTCCGGTGTTTCGCGGCGCACGTTCTATGAGGCCTTTGACGATCGCGAAGCCTGCTTTTTGGCCGCGTTCGAGCAGGTGCTCGAACTCGCGCGCAACCACGTTGTCTCGGCTGTGCAGGCGCGGCAGGGGTGGCGCGAGCGGATCAGGTCAGGGTTGCTAGCCCTGCTCGCGCTGATCGACCAGCAGCCGAGTGTCGGTCGGATCTTGATCCGCGAGTCCTTGTCGGGGCCCAACCGGCGGGTGCTCGAACGCCGCGAAGAGGTGATCGCCGAGATAACGCACTTGGTCGACGGCGGTCGTGGGCAGTCGCTTGAGCCTGAGGGTGTGACGCAGTTGACCAGTGAAGGGATCGTGGGCGCGGTTCTGGCCGTCATGTACTCGCGCGTGTCGGCGCCTGAGCCCGGTCGGATGGTCGATCTGACCAACGAGTTGATGGGAATGATCGTTCTTCCCTATCTCGGCAGCGCGGCGGCGCGCAGCGAGCTCTCGTGTCCTGTCCCAGCGATGCCTACCGCGACCGAGGCGCGCTCGGCCGGGTTTCCGTTCGACCCGTTCAAAGCAAGCGGCATGCGTCTCACCTATAGGACGGTGCGGGCATTGCTCGCGATCGCCGAGCACCCCGGTTCCTCCAATCGCTCGATTGGCGAGAGCGCGGGAATGAGCGATCAGGGGCAGGTCTCGAAGCTGTTGGCACGGTTGGAGCGGATCGGCTTGATTGTCAACGCGGGTGGCGGCGCCGGCAAGGGCCTCGCCAATGCGTGGAGTTTGACCGAGCGAGGCGAGGTGCTCGTGGAGAGCGTCGGCGCCCACGGCTTCGAGATAACGGAGCAGGTCGCCCGATGACCCGCCTCGTGTTCGTGTTCTTTGACCATCGGCCGGATGCCATCAACGGCGTTGCGGCGCCGGTGGCGAGTCGCCCCTGTCGATGCGGGGGTCTTATGCGTGTAACAGCGCGGAGAGGAGAAGCGGGGAGATGAAGCATCTGGGGAGAGGCGGTGCAGCACCGATCACGGCCGGCCCACGATCGCGGGCCGATGCGCCAAGTGTGTGTCTGGCTCGGCGAGCGCTCCTGTCACAGTCGATTGCGCTTGCTGCTGTCGTCTGCGCCTGTCTCGCGCTCATTGCACTGCTTCCCGGCAGCGCGTTTGCCACGCCGAGCGCGCCGTCCTTCCTCGGTGAATTTGCCGAAGGTGAAACGCCGCTGGAATTCGAGACTGTGCACGACATGGCCGTCGATCGCACAAACGGCGATCTCTACGTCGCCGTGGGCGGCGAGGTCACCAAGCTCTCGCCATACGGCGCCTTCGTCCTTTCCTTTGGCAAGGAAGTCGACGAAACCAAGGTCGCGATCCGTAAACGCGAGCAGGCCAAATCCGAACCCGTGACGGTCACCGCTCAGGAAGAAGACATCTGCACCTCCGCGTCTGGCGACTCATGTTCCAGGCAAGGGGTATCCGGCCAGGCGGCGGCTGGTGTCGCTGTCGAACAGGCTTCGGGGAATGTGTTCGTGGTGGATGGCGCCAATCACCGTGTCGAGAGGTTCGACTCTGGTGGACACTTTCAGCTGATGTTCGGCATGGACGTCAACAAGACAAAGACCGCTGCGCTCGCCTCGCCGCCGAGCCCGACCGAACAGGCCGAAGCGAATCTCTGCGCCGCCGGCGAAGAATGTCAAGCCGGCAAGGCCGGCCCTTCGGAAGGGGAGCTCGAAGAATTGGGGGGGCGTCCCGGGATCGAAGTAAACGGCAATGCCAAAGTGATCGCGATCGGTGGAGCGAGCGGGAGCGAACTCGTCTACGTCGGCGACAAGGCACGGATCGAGGTCTTTGCAACAAACGGGAAATTCGTCGAACAGCTTTCGCTCAGCTCGATTTCCAGCACCGCGAAGGTGGCTGCGATCGCCGCCGACGCAGCCGGCGAAGTGTTCTTCTCCCTGCAGGGCGTGATGGGCCTGCATCTGGCCAATACGAACGGCGGCAAACTGGAACTGACGACCACGCTCTTTGACAGCGCTGGCTCCGGGATCGAGGCGGTCGGCGTATACGGGGGAAGCCTGTATGTCGCCGACAGCAGTCCCTCATTGCGGATGCTCGCCTACGAAGTCGCGAACCCCGGCGTGGCGCCTGCCGAATTCGCCGGCGGCGAACTGGCTTTCGAATTCGTGCCTATCAGCCCCCTGGAAGTGTTCAGCGTCGAACCTCACTACGTAAACGCGATAACGGTCAACAGTGCGGGAGCGGTGGCTGTCCCCGTACGCGCACCATTGACATATGAAGGATTTTCCGGCGGCGGTGAAGGGCACTGGCCGATCGGTTATCACAGCGGCGTCAACCTCTATGGGTCGCTGTCGAGCATGGAAGCGTCCTACGGTGCGCCTCCGTTGCTAAAGCCGGCTGTTGAGAACGAGAAAGCGCAGGCGAGCGTCGACGACTCGTCCGCCACGCTGGAAGCGCAGATCAATCCGCAGTTGCGCGCGACGAGCTATCAGTTTGAATACGGTCGCGAATCGTGCGCGACGGCCGAGTGCACGAAGGCGCCCGCAACGCTCACGTCGCTGGGGGCTGTCAGCAAGGCCGAACACAAGGCGCTGGCCCCGATCGACGGACTGGAAATCGGAGTCGCCTACCACTATCGGGTCGTCGCCGAAAACTCAGCGGGAGTGGTTCACGGCGACGAACACGTTTTGCGTATCGGCGAAGACCAGACTCCCGGGCCGGCTGTGGGCCTGCCCGACGGTCGCGTCTACGAACAGGCTTCCCCGCCCAACAAGCACGGCAACTACGTCGAAGCGACACACGCGCGTCCTGCGTTTGTGTCGCCGGACGGGCAATCGGTCATGTACAGCGCCAAGGGCGGGCTCACCGAAGCCTCCACCAACAGCGCTGTGTACCCGCTTGAAGTATCCGAACGCACGAGTCACGGGTGGATGACACGGTCCACGATGCCACTGCCACAAGCAATCGCCACCGAACCCGAAGGAAACGTCAACAACAACTCCTACCCCGGCATCGTCGTGCCCTCGGCGGACCTCTCGCGCCTGCTGTTCGCCACATACAATCACGCGCCCTACGTCGGAGCGCCCGACGAAAGCAAGCTGCAGAACAACCTTTACTTGGAGGGACCGAACCCGCTCGCGGAACCGGAATGGGTCGGTAGGTCACAGATTGAAGGGCAGCCAGGCGGACTGGAACGCGGAACCGGAGCCAGCGGCGTGCAGGAACTAGAAGTGGCCGGCACGTCGCCCGATCTGAGCACCGTCTACTTTTCCTACGTCGGGAAGTTGATGCCGGGAGCGTCGGAGTTGTACGAGTACCGCGACGGCGTGCTCAGCGACGCCGGCGAACTGCCCGCAGGGGAAACCGCCACCGGACCTGCGAGCCCGGCCGCAGAGACGGCGCTCGCGCTGGGCAAGGTAACGGAGCACGCGACCTCGGCCGCCGGCTTTGACAACCAGGTCTCCGAAGACGGCTCGCGCATCTTCTTTGTTCGCCAGGACGCGGCGGGCACGATCGAGCTCTACGCGCACGTCAACGGCCCGGACGGCACTCAGCGCAGTGAGTTGCTCTCGCAGTCACAACTCGCCGGTCACAGCGGAGAACCGGCGTCGCACGGAGCGTACGCGATGCCGTCGGCTATCCCACAGGCCTCCGATCAAGTGTCGGGCGGTCAGCCTCCAGAACACGGTCCCTTCCCAAGTCCGTCTACATATGCGTTCGCATCGCCGGATGGGTCTCGTGTCTTTTTCCAGAGCACCGATCGTTTGAGCGAAGACGCGCCGGAAGACGCGACGGTGAAGACCTATAGGTTTGACCTGGAAGACGGCGGCTTGACGTACATCCCGGCGATCACCGGCTCGATCGTGGCGGTGAGCAAGGACGGTTCGTCGCTGCTGTTCGAGAACACGGCCGTGAAGCCTTTTGCGCTGGAAAGGTGGGTTGCTGGCGCGGCTGGTGGCCACGTCGACGACATTGCCGAACTGCCGCCGGTGCGCCGCAACGGCTGCGGGTCTGTGCTGTGCGTCGGCCCTGTCTACATGACGAGCGACGGCGGTGTGATCACGTTCGCCACCGAAGCGCCGATTCCGGGTTTCAACGACGGTGACCTTCACTTCCAGCTCGAACGCGAAGGCGGTCTCGGTCTTGAAGTGCCGCAACAGAAGGCAGGAGCATGGCCAAACGCTGAGATTTTCCGCTACGACGCCGCCGGCGATGAATTGGGCTGCGTGTCGTGTCCACCGAAGGGCAGCGCGCCAACGGGCAACTCGATCATGTCGAAGCTCGCCTTCGAAGACAACTCTTATATGCGCGAACAGCTGACGCCATACGTCGATACCTCGGGTAGGGCGATGAGCGCGAACGGCTCAGAGGTGTTCTTTGAAACGCGCGACGCGTTGGTGCCTCAGGACGTGAACGGCACCAGCGACGTGTATGAGTGGGAGGACGGAAAGCTCTATCTGATCTCCGGTGGGCGCGAACCGAATCGCTCGATGCTGCTGGGCATCAGCGAATCCGGTGGCGACGCGTTCTTCGCGACGGCTGAAGGGATCGCTTCTGGTGACACCGATGGCGCGTATGACGTATACGACGCGCGCGTGCCGCGGCCGGGCGATAGGCCGGTCGAAGCGATCCCGTGCGAAGGGCCCGTCTGCCAGGGGCCGCCGAGCGTGCCGAACCTGCTCGGCCAGCCGTCAAGCGAAGCGTTCAGCGGGCCGGGAAATCCGGCGCCAACGTTTCCCCAGGCGACCACGCCGCGCGCAAAGCCCAAACCGCTGACACGCGCGCAGAAGCTCCAGCGTTCACTGAAGACATGCCGGCGCAGTCACAGTCACAGTCGGGTCCGCAGGCGTGCGTGCGAACGCAGGGCGCGCGAAAGATATGGCGCGAAGGCGGCGGCTCACGCTGGCAAAGCGCTCGGCAACGGAAGGGGCAAGTGATGATCGGCTCTGATAGGCGCACGGCCGTCCGCGCGAGGTTTCTGATCGGCCTGTGGGTCGCGCTCGTCGCATTCGGCGTCGCTATGGCTACCGCCGGGGCCGCTACGGCGGCGGACAGCCCGATCTGGAAAATCGCGTCATACACGATGCCCGGCAACCTCCCGCCGGCAGGCAAGGGAGAAGTGCACGTCGTCGCGGTAAACGTCGGAGGAGCCAATACCAACGGCAGTGCGATCACGGTTGAAGACCACCTTCCGACGGGCCTGACGGCGTCGGCGATTACGGGTTATGACGTGTACGGGAATCTGCCCGACGGCCTCGTGTTCCCGGCGGTGCTGATCCAAAACCCGGCGGCGAAGATGGTCTGCAAAACGACCCCGCAGCCGGTGTGCACGACCAGCGACGTGCTGCCGACCGGCGATCAGCTGGTGATGAGAGTCACCGTGAAGGTGGCAGAAGGCGCGGAACCGCACCTTACCAACAAGGCGAGCGTGAGTGGCGGCGGCGTGGCAGAAGCGGCCTCGATTGAAAACCCGGTCACTGTCAGCAACGCGACTACCACTCCGGGCTTGGCGCCCGGCAGTGTGATGTACGCGACCAGCACGTCCGAAGCGGGCGGTCACGCCAGCGTCACCAGTGGGTTTGCGCTGAACACGGTCCGCCCCTACGTCACAGCCGGAGGGCCGCGCGACATCGCCTTCGATTTGCCGCCCGGCGCCGTCGGCAACACGGTCGGCATGCCGCGTTGCACCGTCGTGCTGATAGCGCAGGAAAACTGTCCCGTGAACACGATCGTAGGGCTGGCGGCGCTGGAATTCGCGGTCGGCCCGAGCGCACTCCAGGTGGTAGCGCCGGTGTTCAATATCGCACCGTCGCCGGGTGAGCCGGCGGCCTTCGGGTTCGTGTTCGCCGGCTATGTCACGCGTCTGGACACCAGTGTGCTTTCCAATGGAAACTATGGCGTGAAGGTGATCTCGTCGGACCTGGAGCAAACCTCAGCGATATACGGGACGTACATCACCTTCTGGGGCGTGCCGGCAGACCACCAGGGACCGGGCCCACTTACGATCACCGCAGGCGATGTCAATGCCAAACTAGGCAGCATTGGCGGTCCCAGTAGCACGCAGCGTGTGCCGCTATTGACGAATCCGACGCAGTGCTCGCAACCGTTGACGACCGTCGCGGAAATGGATGCCTGGCGCAGTCCGGGCGTCTTTCGGCGGACCGAAGTTCCAGCCGGTTCGATGACTGGTTGTTTGGAAGTCCCGTTTGGCAGTGAATTCTCGTTCCTGCCGGATACCGTGGAAGCTGGTGCTCCGGCGGGGTATGAATTCTCGTTGCGTGTGCCGCAGGTGAACACGGCGTCCACTCGCGCTACCTCGAATGTGCGCGACGTCAGCCTCACGCTGCCAGAAGGCGTGGTTGTGAATCCGTCTGCCGCGTGGGGTTTGAGGGCTTGTGACGAACGGGCTTTTTACGGCCCGGCTCATCCGAGTCAGGCACCCGCGGAAGTAGCTAAATGCCCACGCGAATCCCAGGTTGGGAAGGTGTGGGTCAAGACGCCCGCTTTGGAAGAAGCATTGGAAGGTCAGGTGTTCCTGGCTCAGCCTGAATGCGATCCGTGCTCGCCACAGGACGCTGAGGACGGCAAGATGGTCAAGCTGTACGTGCAGGCGGTGAGTGCTGGTGAAGGTGGGATCGTGATCAAGTTGCAGGGTCATGCCGATATCGACCAGGCGACGGGGCGGATCACCACGTACTTCGAAGAAAACCCGCAGCTCCCGTTCGAACGGTTCAAGTTGAAACTCGCGGGAGGCCCGCGTTCGGTGCTCGCCAATCCGCGGTCGTGTGGGGTGGTGAGGACCAGGGCGGACCTGCAGCCGTGGAGCATTCTTGAGGCGCCGGGCGAAGCGAAACTGGTTGGCGATTCGACGCCGTCGTTTGAATTCGAAATCGATCAGAACTGTCACAGCCCGCAGTTCCACCCGTCGTTCAAAGCTGGTATGCCGAATGTCGAGGCCGGCGAATACGGCGAGTTCACGCTCGCGTTCGGTCGCTCCGACAACGACGAGATGCTCAAGAGCATCTCGATCCACACCCCGGCGGGCCTGATGGGCTCGCTGGTCGGCGTCGCGCTCTGTAAAGAAGCGGATGCGAACATGGGCACTTGTCCTGAAGCGAGCCTGCTCGGTAGCGCCGAAGCGTTGACCGGCCCGGGCGCGAACCCGTTCCTGGTCAGTGGTGGGAGGGTGTATTTGACCGAAGGCTATGGTGGCGCTCCGTTTGGCTTGTCGATCGTGGTCCCCGCAGTCGCCGGCCCGTACACGCTGTCGGGAACGACTGGGACGGGCACGGTGGTGGTGCGTTCGCAGATCTTCGTCGACTCGCACACCGCGCAGTTGACCGTGACCAGTGGGGAGATCCCGCACATGCTCGACGGGATCCCGTTGCAGCTCAAAGCGGTCAACGTGCGTATCGACCGGCCGCATTTCATGTTCAACCCGACGAGCTGTGAAAAGATGGCTGTCACGGGCACGTTGACCGCGGTCGAAGGCCTCTCCGCGAACGTGGAAAGCCCGTTCCAGGTCACCAACTGTTCGCGGATGGCGTTCAAACCGGGCTTTAGGTCCTCGACGTCCGCCAAGACCAGTCGCGCGGACGGCGCGAGCTTGAAAGTGCAGTTGACCTATCCCGACGCGCCGGCGGGCACTCAGGCGAACATCAAAACCGTTCGCGTAGAACTGCCGAAAGCGCTGCCTTCGCGGCTGAGCACGCTGAACCACGCCTGTGTGGATGCCGTGTTCGAGCAGAACCCGGCCGCGTGTCCGGCGCAGTCGCGGGTTGGGCTCGCCAAGGCGATTACGCCATTGTTGCCGGTCGCGGTGGAAGGGCCCGCGTATTTCGTCTCCCACGGCGGGCAGAAGTTCCCCGAACTGGTGATGGTGCTGCAGGGTTACGGCGTCACGATCGTGCTCAACGGCGAAACGTTCATCAGCGAAGCCGGAGTCACCAGCTCCACGTTCAAGACGGTGCCCGACGTCCCCGTCAGCAAGTTCGAACTGAACCTGCCGGAGGGCCCGTTCTCGGCATTGGCGGCGAACACCAACCTCTGCCAGGCCAACCTGACGATGCCGACCGTGTTCACCGGCCAGAACGGAGCAGCGCTGCAACAATCCACACCAATCGAAGTGGAAGGCTGCCCGTACGCGCTCAGCGTCGTGCGCCACAAGACCCACGCTGGCACTGCCACCGTGACCGTCGCGGTGCCGCAGGCGGGACGTCTCGTTGCCGGCGGGAAGGGTCTGACCGGCGCGGCAAAGATCGCCAAGGCCCGTGGCAAGATCACGCTGAGCTTGAAAAAGCGGCACGCTGGCACCCTGCACACCAAGATCCTGCTGCGCTTCACGCCCAACACGGGCAAGCAACGCACGATCCTCAAAAAGACCATCACGATCACCATCCACTGAGCCTCCCGGGCCCGTCTCTCGCCCTCTGCCCACGCGGGCGGAGGGCGAGAGCTCGAACCTCAGCCTCAGTGGCTGAAGAAGTCAGCTCCAACGACGCCCGCCATCACGCCGTAGCCGATCTTCGTCGGGTGGATGTCCGCTTCCGGGCTGGCCGGGTTGAACGTCCCGCCCGGGCACATCGCGGTGAACGTGCAGATCGCCGGCAGGTCCGCGGTTTCCGAGCCGCCGATCAGGATCGACGGGTTGAGCTCGGGCTCGGGGTTGGCGAAGCTGGTCCCCGGCACGGCCGCGGCCACGCTCGCGAGCGCCTGGTTGAGCGCGGCGGTCGTCGTGTCGCCACCGGGAGCCGGCAGCACCGTCGGGTAGGGGTTGTACAGGCCGAGCAGCACGATCTGCGCTTTCGGCGCCGCTTCGCGCAGCTGCGTGAGGATCGAGAGCACGTTGCCCGCGATGTGGCCGAACTCGGCTTGCACTTCGGCCGGGCTGCACGTGAACGACGCCGGGAAGCCGCATTTGCTGCCCAGGAACTGCAGCACGTCGTTGGCGCCGATGTCGAGCGTGATCGGGCTGACGTTCGGGTTTTCTTTGAGGATGGCCAGCGCGTCGGCCAGCTGGGAGGAGTTTGAGCCGTAGGAGTGGTGCAGGAACGCGTACGGGAACGGCGTCCCGGTCGGCCCGCCGGCGCAGTAGCCGGGCAGCCCCGAGCCATGGATCAGCGTTTCCGTGGTCTCGCCGGGGCAGCCGTCGTTGACGGTCTGCAGGCCGGGGTGTAGAAGCCTCAGCGCGGCGCCGAAGTCGTCGACGTAGCCGTCTTTGAAGGACGCCGGTTCGACGGCGCCTTTTTCCAGCTCGCTTTTGAACTGGGCGGCGTGGTAGCCGTAGGCGAGCGAGTCGCCGAGCGCCAGATAGGCGCTCCCGATCTGCGCGGCGCCCGCGGACGGCGCGAGCGCGAGCGCGAATGCGCCGAGTGCGACGAGAATGGCGAGGTGGCGCGCCCACGAAAGCGCGGACGATCGATGCGAGACAGACATGAGCCCTCCTGGAGGTCGTCGTTGGTTGGTTGTGAGGACAGGCCCCTCTCGTGTGGCCAAGCCTCAAGTGCAAGGCAGTGTAGGTCTGTCGATAAGTTCTGGCAAGGCGGCAAGTTCGCTTGGTCGGTCATACGGGCGAAGCCCTCTCCAGTCGCGGCCGCGCGGCCCGTGCTAGCCTCGCAGCACAGCCGCGACTGGCGCCAGAGGTGGAGAACCACCGGGGAGCGGCTGGCAAACGCACGCCGCGCGCCTGGGCATCAAGACAGCGAAGCCTTAGGAGCGCGCCGATGCCCGACGACCTGCAGCCCGACTACTTCAACCGCCCGCTCGCCGAGGTCGACCCCGAGGTCGCCGAGGCCCTCGCGGGCGAGCTGCGCCGCCAGCAGCAGACGCTGGAGATGATCGCCTCGGAGAACTTCGTGCCCCAAGCGGTGCTCGAATGCCAGGGGTCGGTGCTCACCAACAAGTACGCCGAGGGCTACCCCGGCCGCCGCTACTACGGCGGCTGCGAGTGGGTGGACGTCTCCGAGCAGCTGGCGATCGACCGCGCCAAGGCGCTGTTTCGAGCAGAGCACGCCAACGTTCAGCCGCACGCGGGCGCGCAGGCCAACACGGCTGTTTATCACGCGCTGCTGGAGCCGGGCGAGACGATCATGGGCCTGGCGCTCGCGCACGGCGGCCACCTCAGCCATGGGATGAAAGTCAACGTCTCCGGCCGGCTGTACGACATCGCCGCCTACGAGGTCGATCGCGAGACCAGCGTTATCGACATGGACGAGGTTGCCCGCGTCGCCCGCGAGCGCAAGCCGAAGCTGCTGTTGGCCGGCTGGTCGGCCTACCCGCGCCAGCTCGACTTCGCCCGCTTCCGTGAGATCGCTGACGAGGTCGGCGCTTTCCTGATGGTGGACATGGCCCACTTCGCCGGCCTGGTTGCCGCGGGCCTGCATCCCAATCCCTTCGACTACGGCGCCGACGTGGTCACGACGACGACGCACAAGACGCTCGGCGGCCCCCGTGCGGGCATCATCCTCTGCAAGGCCGAGCACGCCAAGAAGATCGACTCCGCCGTCTTCCCCGGCCAGCAGGGAGGCCCTTTGGAGCACGTGATCGCCGCCAAGGCCGTGGCGCTCAGAATCGCCGGCTCTGACCTGTTCGCCGAGCGCCAGAAGCGCACGATCGACGGCGCCCGCGCGCTGTCCGAGCAGCTGATGAAGGCCGGGCACGGCGTCAACGTGCTGACCGGCGGCACCGACGTGCACCTGGCGCTGGTGGACCTGCGCGCATGCGAGCCGGAGCTGAGCGGCCGCGCTGCGGAGGACCGCCTGCACGAGATCGGCATCACCGTCAATCGCAACGCCGTCCCGTTTGACCCGCGCCCGCCGATGGAGGCCTCGGGCCTGCGCATCGGCACGCCCGCATTGGCCACGCGCGGGGTCGGCGTCGAGGACTTCTCCGAGGTCGGCGAGATCGTCGCGACCGCGTTGACGCCGGCGTTCGACACGCGCCGCGAGGAGCTGGCCGAGCGGGTGCAGGCGGTCGTGCAGCGCTATCCGCTGTACGAGCAGTTGAGCGCAGGAGCAGCCTTGTAGTTCACCTCGGCGCATGCGCCGAGGTGCGGGACGGTGCGTGCACCGTCCCGTCCGACCCGTGCATGCACGGGTCGGCGACCGGCGCATGCGCCGGTCGCAAGGCGCGCAGCGCCTCTACTCATGCGATGCTGTCGCTGCTCAGATGGCGCATCTGAAAGAGATCGACGCGCTGTACGGCTTCCTGGTCGCGGCGGCTGTGACAGCATTGCTAACGCCGCTGACGATGCGGCTGGCCATGGCTGTCGGCGCCGTGGACGAACCGCGCGAGCGCGGCCTCTCCAGTCGCGCCACGCCGCTGCTCGGGGGCCTTGCGATCTTCGCCGGGGTGCTAGTCGCGATGCTCGCGTTCCTGCCCGGCGGCTACGCCGAAAGCCACGAGCTGTGGCGCGGCGTGCTGATCGCCGCCATGGTGATCACGATCGTCGGCGCGCTCGACGACCGTTTCGACCTGCCGCCGCTGGTCAAGCTGGCCGGGCAGGTCCTCGCCGCCGTGATCGTCGTGCACTACGGCGTCGCCGTGAAGGCGGTGACGCTGCCGTTCGCGGGCACGCTGCACTTCCCCAAAGCCGGCCCGACCGACGCGGGCCCCGTGCTGACCGTGATCGGGCTGGTCGTGATGATGAACGTCGTCAACCTCTCCGACGGCGTCGACGGCCTGGCGGCGGGCGTGTGCGTGATCATCGCCGGCACGCTGGCGATCATCGCTTTCGACCTCGACCGCTCCCCTCCGGGGGTGTTGGCGGCGATCACCGCCGGTGCGGCGCTCGGGTTCCTGATCCACAACTTCCCGCCCGCATCCAGCTTCATGGGCGATTGCGGCGCCAACCTGCTGGGCCTGCTGATGGGCGTGGTGACGGTCGAGGCCGCGGTCAAGACCGCCGCCGTCGTCTCGTTCGTGCTGCCGTTGATCCTGCTTGCCGTCCCGTTCCTGGACACGACCTTTGTCGTGCTCAAGCGGCTGAAGTACCGCCGCCCGATCTACGCCGCCGACAGCGAGCACTTCCACCACCGCATGGCCCGGATCGGCTTCTCCAGCCGTCGCACGATCGCCTACCTGTACGCGTGGACGCTGATGCTCGCCGGCCTGGCGCTGGCGCTGCGCTTCGTCCCCTACTCCGACCACAAAGGCCACCTGCACACGGGCTGGACGCTGGTGATGGTGGCCCTGGCGCTGCTGGCGGTCGCCGCCAGCGTGTATCTCGTCTATGTGCTTGAGATCCTCAAGTTCCGCCGCCTGGACTCGCTGCGCCTGCGTCGCCTGCGCCCGCAGGCCTCAGCGGAGGAGATCGCGCGCGGCGTCGCCAGCGACCTGGAGACGGGCGAATACGGCGTGGTGGCGGGGAGCGAGCGAGGACTCGACCACGTGCCGGGGCGGGCTGAGGACGGGTTCGGCCAGCGGCAGGTGGATCAGCAGCGCGTAGGCGCACACGGCCAGGGTGGCGGCGCGCAGCCGCCGGCTGTCGCTCAGAGCGGCCAGGGGCAGCGCCCAGATCGCGTACCAGGGCAGTAGCCAGGCGGTGCAGAGCAGCAGGGCAAGCGTGCCCCAGCCGGCCATCGCGCGCCAGTCGCGGCCGCGCGCGGTCAGCCACAGCGTCAGCGCCAGCACCGCGACGAAGGCGGCGCTGAACAGGTCGCGCCACCAGCCCGGCAGCCCGCTCATCCCCAGCCAGCGGGCGGTCTCTTGCGGGATGCTGTGCGTGGCGACGAGTTGCTGCTGCTCGCTGAGCGCGTCGGCGAAGCCGAAGGCGTGTATGCCGAAGCCGACGAGCGCGACCAGCGCCAGCGCCCCCAGCGCGGCGATCGCGGCCACCAGCAGGCGGATGCGCTCACGGCCCTCGCGCGGGCTCAGCACCAGGTATGGCAGCACCAGCCCGGCTGAGGCCTTGACGCCGACGCCGGCGACGAGCGCCACGACCGAGCCGCCGCCCGGTCGGCGGTCCCGCCGCGTGCCCCGAATGGGGCATCGATCGTCGGCCGGTCGCCGGCCGGTCGGCGGTCCCGCCGCGTGCCCGGAAAGGGGTATCGATCGTCGATCGGCCGCCCCGGCGGCGAGCGCCAGCGCGCCCGCCAGCGACAGCAGCGCCAGCGTGTCGTTGTGCGCGCCGCCGACAGCCAGCACCAGCAGCACGGGATTGAGCCCGACGAAGGCGGCGGCGGCCTTGGCCGAGCGCCTCATCCGCTGAGCGGCGCGCGCGGTCAGCGCGGTTGCGCCGAGGCAGGCCGCGACCGACACGGCCTTCAGCGCCCACACCCCCCCGCTGAGGCCGAGCAGGGCGATCGGGTAGGAGCCAAGCGTGAACAGGGGCCCGTAGGGGGAATGCTGGAACGGCCAGCCGATGAAGGGGAAGACGGCATCGACGGGAGCTTCGGCGGCGACGTGCGTGTAGGGGTCGAGCCCGTGCAGCGCGCCGAGGCGGGCGAACGCCAGGTAGCCGAACACGTCCTGGGAGATCAGCGGTGGCCCGAGCAGCAGCGCCAGGTTGGCGAGCACGATCGTGACGGCCAGCGCCCGTCCGGGCACCGCCCTGGCGGTCGCGAGCACGGCCGCGTAGCCGGCGCAGATCACAAGCGTCCAGGTTTGGAAGCCATTCGTGTCGAGCGTCAGCCCAAGCGTGTGCCAGGGCCCCGCCAGCCAGTCGGGCCAGCCGCCGCTGCGCGCCGGCACGAGCTGTCCCGGAGCGCCGGCCGCGCCGGCGGCGATCGCGAAGCAGCCGGCCAGCACGGCCAGCAGCCCGACCAGCCCGAGTGCCCGCTCCGCGCTCGGCGGCGGCGTGAGAAAGCGCACATTCTTCGCGGCGGTCGCCGTGGCCGGTAGGCTCTGCGTGTCGTCGCGCTCTCTCAGCATCGATATCGCCTACCGCGACGGGCCGTGCCGTCCGCCGGACGGTCGAGGCTTGCACTCTAAGGGTCCTATGCCACGCAAGGCACGCCGCAACCGCACCAACACACAGCGCCGCCCCGGCCCCAAGCGCGTGCTGATCCTCTCCGCCGACGTCGGCGAGGGACACGCGGCGGCGGCGCGTGCCCTGGCCAAGCAGATCGAGGGCTCGTCCGAGCCGGCCGAGGTGACGGTGATCGACGGCCTGGCGGCGATGGGCCCCTTGCTGCAGCCGGTGGTCGAGGACGGCTATCGCGTGCAGCTGCGCTTCTTCCCCTGGACCTACACGGTCGTCTACTGGCTGCTTGAGCGCGTCGCTCCGGTGCGGGCGTCGGCGCGCACGCTGCTGTGCCTGTTCGGCTCGCGGCCGCTGGCGCGGCGCGTGAACGAACACGACCCCGACGTGGTCGTCTCCACCTATCCGGCGGTCACGGTCGTGCTCGCGCGCCTGCGCCGCACGCGGGCGGTGCGCTGCCCGACAGTCGCCACGATCACCGACCTGACGGGCCTGTTCTTCTGGGCGCAGCCCGGGATCGACACGCATCTGGTGATGTACGGCGAGTCGCTGCGCTCGGTCGAGCGGATCGCCGGTGAGGGCAGCGCGCGGCTGGTGCGGCCGCTGATCTCCGCCGAGTTCCTGGACGAGCGCTCGCAGAGCGCGTCGCGGCGCGAGCTCAGCCTGCCCGAGCACGGCCGGCTGGTCGTCGTCTCGGGCGGCGGCTGGGGCGTCGGCGACATCGAGGGTGCGGTGCGCGAGATAGCGAGCATCGACGGCGTCAGCGCGATCGTCTGCCTGGCCGGGCGCAACGAGCAGCTGCAGGGGCGCCTGAGCGAGGACTTCGCCTCAGAGCCGCGCGTGCACGTGTACGGCTTCACCGAGCGGATGCCGGAGATCCTGGCGGCGGCAGACGCGCTCGTGCACTCGACCGGCGGCGTCACCTGCCTGGAGGCCAAGGCGACCGGCACCCCTGTCGTCTCCTACGGCCTGCCGGTCGGGCACGCGCGCCTGAACACAAGGGCGATGGCCGACCTCGGCCTGTTGCGGCTCGCCAACGACACGCGTGAGCTGCGCGAGCACGTGCAGGAGTGCTTCGCCGAGCACCACGAGCTGGCGGGCCGCGCCCCCCACCCGCGCGAGGGGCTGTTGACGGTGGCCGGCGAGAACACGGTCGCCGCCCCTGAGCTGGTCGAGCCGCTGCACGCCGACGCCGAGGAGGCCCCGCCGATCGATCCCGCCGCTGTGGACCTGGTGCTGGAAGCGCCGCGGCGGGTCAACCCGATCCCGTTGTGGCGGCTGCGGATGGTGGCTTTCGTCACGCAGCTGGCGCTGCTGCTGGCGGTGACGACGTGGCTGATGTCAACCGACGAGGTGACGGCGTTCGCGGGCCTGTTCCTCGGCGTGCACCCGCTCAAGCGCGTGGACACGAGCCAGCACGAGGTTGGCCTGATCGTGCGCGCCCCCACCGGTGAGGTGGTCTCGATCGCCACGCGGCTGAACGCGAGTGGAATCCATGCTTCCTTCACCGACGACGGCGGCGACGCGCGCGGCACGATCTCGGCGTTGCGCGCCGACGGCGACGAGCTGGTGCCGGAAGTGCCGCGCTCGGGCTCGCTGTTTCGCTGGGTCAAGACGCGCGGCTCGTTGCGCTCGCAGGCGCGCGCGCTCGGCTTGCGCCACCACTTCTACTTCCTGCAGCCGCCCGGCGGCCTGACCGTCGGCCAGCTGGTGCTGGCACGCACGACCGGCGCGATGCCGGTCGCGGGCGAGCTGCGGATGAACGCCTGGGGCCCGCTGCCTCACCGGCCGATGCGCGCCGGCGACGTCCTGGTCGTCTCGGTTGGCGGCGCGGCGGCGTCCTTGGCGGGGGTGGAGCACGTCGTCGCCTGGCTGCGCTCATCCGGCTTGTCGGTGGAGCCGCTGGGCTCGCTGACCTCGCCTTCCATCAAAGCCAAGAGCAGGGGCGAGCGGGCAAGCGCCGCCGCGCCGGCGACGATCACTGACACCGCCAGCGCCAGCACCCAGCCGCCGAGCGGGCTGTCGGTGAACTTTTCGTTGAGGATCAGCGGCGCCAGCGCGATCGGCACGACCGTCTGAGTCACGAACACGACCGGCGCCACCTGGATCGCCGGCCGCATCTGCAGCGCGCTCATCTCGCTGAGCGCGCCGAGCGCGGAGGCGCCGGCGGTCGAGACCGCCCAGGCGGCGGCGACGCCGAGGTGGCCGTGGTGGAGGTCGTCGGCGGCGAGCTTGGTGGCGATCCCACTCCAGGCAAACGCCAGCCCGGCGCCAATCATCGTGATCGAGGGCGCAGGACGGCGGGTGATGCTGACCAGGTAGGGAGTGGTCGCCAGCACGCCAAGCGCGATCAGCGTGAACGTGATCGCCTCATCGCCGGTGTGCGTGGTCGTGTGCGGGGGAGCGGCGAGCGCCGCTCCGAGCACTCCTACGACGATCGCCGCCACCGCGATGTGCTCGCGCCGTCCTGCGTGCTCGTTCAGCAGGCGGCGGCCGAACCACAGCAGCACGATCAGCCCCGCCGCCAGCGTCGGCTGCACGACCACCAGTGGGATCAGCAGCAGCGCGAGGACCTGCAGCGGCCAGCCAAGGATCGAGATGCCGGTGCCGGCCAGCCAGCGGGCGCGGCGCAGGAGGTCGCGAGCGAGCCCGAGGCGCAGGTGCTCGTCGTGAGGCACGCGCTTGGCGTCCATCGCCTGCAGCGCCACCCCTAGGCTGTAGAACGTCGAGGCGGCCACGGCGGCCGCGATGCCAAGGATGAGATCGCCCATTTCCGCCAACGATGATCGCACCCCGGCCAGTCTGCTCGGCCGCGCCGCCATGGCGGGCTATCTGACGCCTGCGCTGGCGTTCCACTCGCGCCGCCTGCGCGAGGCGCTCGGCGTCGAGGACCGGACCGCCGACGGACGCGGCTTCGCGATCACATTCGACGACGGCCCGCACGCTCAGGCCACGCCGGCGGTGTTGGAGGCGCTTGCCGACCGTGACGTGCGCGCGACTTTCTTCCTCGTCGGCGAACAGGTGCTGCGCAACCCTTCGGCCGCCGCTGAGATCGCCGCTGGCGGTCACGCGATCGGGCTGCACTGCCACCGTCACCGCAACCTGCTGCGGCTGGGACCGCGCCAGGTGCGCGAGGACCACGCGCGGGCGCTGGCGGCGATCGAGGACGCCACCGGCGTGACGCCGCAGCTGTATAGGCCTCCTTACGGGATTCTCAACGCCGAGGCGTTGCGCAGCGCGCGCCGGGCGGGTCGGCGCACGTTCCTGTGGAGTCACTGGGGTCGCGACTGGGAACGCCGGGCGACCGCGCAGTCGGTGGCTTCGCGCGTGACCGACGGCGTTACAGAGGGCGCCGTGCTGCTGCTGCACGACGCCGACGACTACGGCTCCCCCGGTTGCTGGCGCGCCACGCTCGCCGCGCTCCCACGCGTGCTCGACACGCTCGCCGAACGGGGCCTGCAAGCGGCCTTTCTCTGAGCGGCGCGGGGCCGAGCCGGGTTCACGGCTGGGTAACATCGGCTGCTTGTCCGACGCGAGCACATCCAAGCGCCCGCTCGCGCCGGCGGCTGCTGCGGGCGAAGCGTCCGTCGCCGGCGAGGCGCCGGCCATGGGCGAGGCGTCTGCCGCTACCGTCGCGGGCGGTGTCGGCGCGACCGTGCACACGCCGGTCGACGCGATCGAAGCCTCCTTCGCCCTGACCGAGCGCGGCGCGGCTGAGCGCTCGCGGCCGCGCTGGTGGGGCGAGCTGATCGTCGTCGCCTGGCTTGCCGTGCTGTACGACGTGGTCACGGGCCTGGCGCCGATGCGCGAAGCGCTCGCGCTCGCGCACGGCCGCTCGATCCTCAACTTCGAGCGCTCGCTCGGGATCGATCCCGAGCTGACGCTGAACAGGTGGCTGGCCGGGCACCACACGCTCGGCGCGGTCGCCTCCTACTACTACGACAACGCCCACTTCATCGTCACATTCGCCCTGCTTGGCTGGCTGTGGTGGCGACGGGCGGACATCTACCGGCCGCTGCGCAGCACGCTCGTCACGATCAACCTGATCGGCCTGCTCGTGTTCTGGCTGTGCCCGGTGGCGCCGCCGCGGATGCTCGCCGCGACGGGCTTCTCCGACGTCGTGGCCACTTCGCACACGCTGGGCTCCTGGCACACCGGCAGCCTTGCCACCGACGCCGATCAATTCGGCGCGATGCCTTCGCTGCACCTGGCGTGGGCGACGTGGTGTGGCCTGGTGATCTGGCGCTTGTCCTCGCGGCGCTGGGCGCGGGTGCTGGCGCTGGCCTACCCGCTGCTGACCGCGGTCGTAGTGCTCAGCACGGGCAACCACTATCTGCTTGACGTGCTGGCGGGGGTGGCTACGTTCGGGTTGGCTGCGGGGTTGGTTTGGCTGGCGTCAGTAACGCCTGTCACAAAGTTGTTACTAAGTCCGCGATCCTGGTACACTGACGCCGGCTTCTGAGGACGCGCTCTGAGGGGAGTCGGGGTCCGGCGTCACAAGGCGTGCGGGCCTTTGCGTCTGTAGGGTGGCCGCACACATCATGTACTCATCCGCTGTCAAATCCAGCTGCGCCTACGCGCGCCCGTCGCTATGAGCGTGGTGCGCTATCTCGACGTGCTGCTCGTGCTCGCGACGGCCCCCTTTGTCGTGGTTGCCGGCCTGCCAGTGTTCGGCTATCTGGTCGCGGCCTGTGCTTGGCTCATCACTCGCGTCGGCGCCGAGCTGTTGCACGCGCGTGCGCTGCGCTCGAACGACCCGCGCATCCGCGCCGGCTTGGCCGTCGGCGTGATGATGGGGCGCGTCTGGGCGATCGTGCTAGCCATTCTGCTCGCCCGCTACGCGGGCAGCAAGGAAGACGGCGTGATGGCCGCCGTGCTGGTGCTGGCCGCCTTCACGGTGTACTTCATGATGACGTTGGTCGGTCGCGGTTGGCGCGATCTCGAACGGAAGCCGAGCGTCTCGTGAGCGCGCACGCGGGAACAGCGCAGGCGGCCGGCGCGCTGCCTGAGCCGGGTGTGCCTGAGAAGAAAGGGCTGAGCCTGCGCGCCAAGCTGCTGATCGCCTTCGGCATCTACATCGGCGGGATGATCCTGCTGGTCATCCTCACCGGCGTGCACGGCACGCGCAACACAGCTTTCGAACCGCAGAACGAGTTTAAGCTCGACACGTGGGTGTCACTCGGCGTCTTCTCGATCAACAAGGCGGTCATGTACCTGGTGATCGCGGCGACGCTGACGAGCGTGACGATGATTTACATCGCACGGCGCATGCAGCAGCGCCCCAATCGCGTGCAGACCGCAGTTGAGGTGCTCTACCGGCTGATGCGCGAGAACATCGTCGGCTCGAACATGGACGAGAAGATGGCGGCGCGCTGGTTCCCGTTCATCGGCGCGCTGTTCCTGTTCATCCTTTTCTCCAACCTGATCGGCTATCTGCCGCTGCCGACCAACACCGAGCACGAGTTGCACATCGCCGGCCTGACGATCCCCTCCTTCTCGCTGTACGCCGCCACCGCCAACCTGTCGATACCGCTGGTCCTAGCGTTGGTCGTGTTCGTCTCCTACAACGTCGAAGGCGTGCGCGCGAAGGGCCCGATCGGCTATCTGAAGAGCTTGATCCCAAGCGGCGTGCACGGGCCGATGGCGGGCTTCATCTTTATCTTGGAGCTCATCTCCAACCTGATGCGGCTGCTGTCGCTGTCGATCAGGCTGTTCGCCAACATCCTCGCCGGCCACCTGATCATCCTGTTCATGGCCGGTGCGCTCGCGGTCCTGCTGGGCGTCGCCTGGCTGGGCTGGGTAACGCTGCCGTTCGGCGTCGCCCTGTTCACCTTTGAGGTCGGCCTGGTGGCCGCCCTGCAGGCGTTCATATTCGCCACTCTCACAGCTATCTACCTCGGCGGCGCCGTCGCCGACAGTCACTAAAAGGAGTCAAAGGACGTGCTCACAGCTCTATTCACTGTCTTCGCGGTAACCGAAGAAATCGCCAAGGCGGGCAAGTCGATCGGCCTCGGAGTCGGCGGCGGGCTCGGCGCCGTGGGCGCCGGCGTCGGCATCGGCATCATCTTCGGCAAGGTGATCGAGGCGATCACGCGTCAGCCGGAGATGCGCGACGAGATCACCTCGATCCAGTGGCTCGGCTTCGCCCTTACCGAGGCGTGCTTCTTCTACGGCCTGGTCGCGGGTCTGTTGGCCGCGTTCATCGTCTAGGAGTCAGACATGGCCGACGTGCTCCCCACAACGCTCGCCAGTAGCGGCAACTTCCTCGTCAAGCCCGGCATCGGCTTGATGATCTGGACGCTGATCGTCTTCGGCGCGACGATGATCCTGCTCTGGCGCCTGGCGTTCCCGCGCATCACCGAGGCGCTGGACCGCCGCCAGAAAGAGATCGAAGACTCGATCGACTCTGCGCAGAAGACGCGTGAGGACGCCGAGCAGCTGCTGGCCGAATACCGTCAGCGGCTGGCCGACGCGCGCTCGCAGTCCGATGAGATCGTGCAGCGTGCCCGCCAGACCGCCGAGGCGCACGAACGCGAGTCCAAGGATCACGCGCGTGAGCTGGCAGCCGAAGCCTCGACGCGCGCCGCGCGCGACATCGAGGCTGCCACGCAGCGGGCGATGCAGGAACTGCGTCAAGAGGTCGCCGACCTGACGGTGATGGCGACCGAGAAGGTCACGCGCAAGGTGCTCGACGACGCCGATCAGCGGCGGTTGGTGGACGAGGCGCTTGGCGAGCTTGACTTCTCCGGCATCTCCTCGGGAGGCGGCGAGGGCTGATGGAGGAGCTGGCCCAGGTATACGCGCGCTCCCTGTTCGAGGTCGCCCAGGAGCAGGGCAAGCTCGACCTGCTGCGCGAGCAGCTCGGGCAGTTCGCCGACGCGGTGGCCGAGAGCCGCGACCTGGAGCTGTTCTTCTTCTCGCCGTACTTCGCGACGGCCGAGAAGCAGGCTGCGCTCCAGGGCCTGCTCGACGGCGCCGACGAGCGCCTGCTGAGCTTCCTCGACCTGTTGATCGAGAACCACCGGATGCCGGTGATCTTCCGCATCCGCCGCGAGTATGAGCGGCTGTGGGAGCAGGAGAAACAACTGCTCCCGGTCGTGCTGACGAGCGCGGTGCAGTTGGACGAGCAGACCGTCGCGGATCTCAGCGCCCAGATCGGCGAGCGCACCGGCCGTACGGTGCAGCTGACCACGCAGGTGCAGCCGGACATCCTTGGCGGCATCGTCGTGCGCGTCGGCAACTCGATCCTCGACGCCTCGATCCGCAACCGCCTGGAGCAGCTGCGCGCGCACGTCGCCGCGGGCGCGGCTTAGGCTGAAAACCACGAACTTAGGAAAGAAATGCAGATCAATCCAGACGAGATCACGAGCATCCTCAAGAGCCGCATCGAGGGCCTCGGCGGCGGCCGTGCCGAGCTGACAGAGGTGGGGTCGATCCTCTCCGTGGCCGACGGCATCGCGCGCCTGCACGGCCTGGAGAACTGCATGTCCTTCGAGATGCTGGAGCTGCCGCACGGCGTCACCGGCCTGGCGCTGAACCTGGAGTCCGACAACGTCGGCGCCGTGCTGTTCGGCGACTGGCAGAAGATCTCCGAGGGCGACACCGTCAAGCGGACGGGCCGGCTGCTTGAGATCCCGGTCGGCGAGGCCCTGCTCGGCCGCATCGTCGATCCGCTCGGGCGGCCCCTCGACGGCAAGGGCGAGGTCGACACGACCGAGCTGCGCCCGGCCGAGTTCAAGGCGCCCGGCGTGGTCCAGCGCCAGCCGGTGACCGAGCCGATGCAGACCGGCCTGAAGGCGATCGACGCGATGATCCCGATCGGTCGCGGCCAGCGCGAGCTGATAATCGGCGACCGGCAGACCGGCAAGACCGCGATCGCGATCGACACGATCATCAACAACAAGGACACCGGCGTGATCTCGGTGTACGTGGCGATCGGTCAGCGCATGTCCACGGTCGTCGCGCTCGCGCAGACGCTGGATGAAGCCGGAGCCTTGGATAACACGATCATCGTCGCCGCGTCAGCGGATGAGGCGGCGCCGATCAAGTTCATGGCGCCCTACGCCGGCTGTGCGATGGGCGAGCACTTCCTCTACAACGGCAAGCACGCGCTGTGCGTGTACGACGACCTGACCAAGCACGCCTACGCCTACCGCCAGATGTCGCTGCTGCTGCGCCGCCCACCCGGCCGCGAGGCCTACCCCGGCGACGTCTTCTACCTGCACTCGCGCCTGCTTGAGCGCGCGGTCAAGCTCAACGACGACCTCGGTGGCGGCTCGTTGACGGCGCTGCCGGTGATCGAGACGCAGGCCGGCGACGTGTCCGCCTACATCCCCACCAACGTGATCTCGATCACCGACGGCCAGATCTTCCTGGAGCCGAAGCTGTTCTACTCGGGCGTCAGGCCCGCGATCAATGTCGGCATCTCCGTCTCGCGCGTCGGCGGCAACGCCCAGATCTCGCCGATGAAGAAGGTCGCCGGCCGGATCAAGCTTGAGCTCTCCCAGTACCGCGACCTGGAGGCCTTCGCGCAGTTCGGCTCGGACCTCGACGCCGATACGCAGCGCACGCTCGCGCGCGGCCAGCGCCTGGTCAAGACGCTCAACCAGGGCGAGCGCCAGCCGCTGCCGGTACAGGATCAGGTGATCCAGATCTACGCCGCCACGGCCGGCTTCCTCGATCGCATCAACGCCGATCGCGTGCCGGAGTTCCTGACCGAGCTGGTCGAACGCTGTCACGCCCAGCACACAGACGTGCGCGAGAAGATCGCCGGCGGCGACTGGTCGGAGGAGACCCAGAAGGGCGTGCACGCAGCGGTCGAGGGCTTTGCCGCGGACTTCGGCTACGACCTCGACGAGGAGGGCCAGCCGCTTGAGGAGACCGTCGCGGCGTAGCCATGGCCTCCCAACGTGACGTCAAGAACCGGATCGCTTCGGTCAAGAACATCCAGAAGATCACCCGGGCGATGGAGATGGTCGCGGCCGCCAGGCTGCGTCGTGCCGAGCAGCGCATCGCCAAGCTGCGTCCCTACGCGGACGCGATCAAGCGGATGACATACCAGGCGGCCAAGGCCGCCGGGGCCGAGGTCAGCTCGTTCCCGTTGCTCTCAGAGCACGAGCGCGTCGAGCGGGTCGGCCTGCTGCTAATCACCGGCGACCGTGGGCTGGCGGGTGCATTCAACTCTCAGATCATCCGCGCCGGCGTGCGCGCGGGGGTCGATCTGGCCGACGAAGGGCTCAAGACGAGCTGGTATGCGACCGGACGGCGCGGCGTCTCCTCGCTCACGTTTCGCGGGCGCGAGCTGTCAGGCAGCTACACCGGCTTCACCGACAAGCCGGCCTACGCCGACGCGCGCTCGATCGCCGACGACCTGATGAGCGGCTACATCGACGGCAAGCTCGATCGGGTTGAGATCCTCTACAACTCCTACGTCTCGCCGCTGACCCAGCACGTCACGCGCGAGACGCTGCTGCCGCTGTCGGGCTCGGTGCTGGAGGACGAGGACGAGGACGAGCAGCAGCAAGGGCCGCAGCCGCTGGTCGAGTACGAGCCGGATGCGGCTGAGATCCTGCAGCGGCTCGTTCCCGACTACGTGGAGATATCGATCTACCGCGCGCTGATCGAGTCCGCCGCGGGCTTCTTCGGCGCGCAGATGACGGCGATGCGCAACGCCTCGGAGAACGCGGGGACGCTGATCGAGGACTACACGTTGCAGATGAACCGCGCTCGCCAGGCGGAGATCACCCAGGAGATCATGGAGGTCGTCGCAGGCGCCGAGGGTCTGGCATGACGCTGAGCGGCGCCATACTGCGTCCTCAGTCGCTACCGATCGGAGATCGGCCAGCAGAGCACATTTCGCGGGCGGGCGGGTCCTTTTCCATTCTGTCTGGCTTGCCCATCGCCACCCCAGACAGGCTTTTGACTACTAACGAACTTGGATAGAACCTAGGAGAAACGACAGAGAAATGGACGCCAGCATCGCCACCAAGCCGACAACCGAAGTGAGCACCGCCGCCTCAGCGGAGAGTGGCGCGCGCAACGTCGGGCGCATTGAGGAGATCCAGGGCGTCGTGCTCGACGTCGTCTTCCCCGACAAGCTGCCCGAGATCAACCACGCGATCACGATCGCTCGCCCGAAGGCCGCCGCGGCCGAGGAGGCCGAGGGGATCAGCTCAGAGGCCGGCGGCGATGTGCTCGTCTGCGAGGTCCAGCAGCACCTGGGCGACGATCGCGTGCGCGTGGTCGCGATGGACACGACCGACGGGCTTGCCCGCGGCGCCGAGGCGATCGACACCGGTGGGCCGATCACCGTGCCGGTCGGCGAGGCGACGCTCGGTCGCATCTTCAACCTGCTGGGTGAGCCGATCGACCTCGGCGAGGACATTCCCGCCGAGACGCCGCGCCGGCAAATCCACCAGGTGGCGCCGAAGGTCGAGGACCTGACGCCGACGACCGAGATGTTCGAGACGGGCATCAAGGTGATCGACCTGCTCGCCCCGTACGCCAAGGGCGGCAAGGTCGGCCTGTTCGGCGGCGCCGGCGTCGGCAAGACCGTGCTGATCCAGGAGCTGATCCACAACCTCGCCAAGGAGCACGGCGGCCTGTCGGCCTTCTGCGGCGTCGGCGAGCGCAGCCGCGAGGGCAACGACCTGTGGCTTGAGATGAAGGAGTCGGGCGTCATCGACAAGACGATGCTCGTGTTCGGCCAGATGAACGAGCCTCCGGGCGCGCGCATGCGCGTCGCGCTGTCGGGGCTGACGATGGCCGAGTATTTCCGCGAC
Organism: Solirubrobacteraceae bacterium; assembly: GCA_036279855.1. Classification (GTDB taxonomy): domain Bacteria; phylum Actinomycetota; class Thermoleophilia; order Solirubrobacterales; family Solirubrobacteraceae; genus Palsa-744. The sequence continues at coordinate 55,809 of DASUIH010000031.1, forward strand.
CAGGGGCAGGACGTGCTGCTGTTCGTGGACAACATCTTCCGCTTCGTCCAGGCGGGCTCTGAGGTCTCGGCACTGCTTGGGCGGATGCCCTCGCAGGTCGGCTACCAGCCGACCCTGGAGACGGAGATGGGCCAGCTGCAGGAGCGCATTTCCTCCACCAGGCAGGGGTCTGTCACCTCGGTGCAGGCGATCTACGTGCCGGCCGACGACCTCACCGATCCCGCGCCGGCGTCGGTGTTCGCGCACCTGAACGCGACCACCGTGCTCAGCCGCGCTATCTCCGAGAAGGGCATCTACCCGGCCGTCGACCCGCTCGACTCGACCTCGACGATCCTCAAGCCGGACATCCTCGGCGAGGACCACTTCCGCGTCGCCAACCGCGTCAAGGAGATCCTGCAGCGCTACAAGGAGCTGCAGGACATCATCGCGATCCTCGGCATCGACGAGCTCTCCGACGAGGACAAGCTCACCGTCCAGCGCGCGCGCAAGATCGAGCGCTTCCTCTCCCAGCCCTTCCACGTCGCCGAACAGTTCACCGGCACGCCGGGCGCCTACGTGCCGATCGCCGAGACGATCCGCGGCTTCCAGGAGATAATCGACGGCAAGCACGACGACGTGCCCGAGCGGGCGTTCTTTTTGAAGGGCACGATCGAGGACGTGGTTGCCGATGCCAAATCCAATTAGGGAACGACGCCGCACATGTGCGGCGTCGCCGGACGGCGCATGCGCCGTCCGGGACAGCGGCGCATGCGCCGCTGTCTAGAAAGGGAATAGTCGATGTCGCACACCAAGTTCCCGGTAGAAGTGCTCACCCCCGAGGGCGAGGTCTTCAACGAGGAGGTCGAGATGCTCTCGACCCGCACCGCCGTCGGCTCGATCGGCGTGCTCGCAGGCCACGAGCCGGTGCTGGCGCAGCTGGAGCCGACCGAGCTGCGGCTGTACCGCAGCGAGGGCGAGATAGTGCGCTTCGCCCAGGCGGAGGGTTATTTGCAGTTCGCCGAGAACCGGGCGTTGCTGCTGGTCGAGGAGGCGATAGCGCCCGACGCGCTCGATCGCGGACGGCTGCAAGAGCGACTCTCCGAAGCTAGGGCCGCCGCCGAGCGCGCACCTGAAGACAGCGAGGAGAAGGCGCGCGCGCTGCGCGACGCCAAGCGCTGCGAAGCATTCCTGTCGGTCGCTGGCTAGTCTCCCCGGCGTGAGCGCTGAGCGCGAGCCGATCGGGGTGATCGGCACCGGGTACGTAGGTCTGGTCACGGCTGTCGGCTTCGCTGAGCTGGGCAGCGACGTCTGGTGCGTGGACGTCGACGCGGAGAAGGTAGAGCGCCTGCGCAGTGGAGAGATCCCGATCTATGAGCCCGGCCTGGACGAGCTGGTATCCCGCAATGCGAGCCGCATCCGCTTCTCCACCGAGATAGCGCCGGCGCTTGAGCACGCGCGGCTCCTGTTCGTCGCCGTCGGCACGCCGTCCACCCACTCGGGCGACGCCGACCTCTCGGCGGTGCACGCCGTGGTCGACGCGATGCCCGCTCCCGAGGGACACGCGCTCGTGATGAAGTCGACGGTCCCTTGCGGCACCGGCGCGAACATCAAGCGCGTCTTTGCCGAGCGCGGCAAGACCGGCTACAGCTACGTCTCCTGTCCCGAGTTCCTCAAGGAGGGCTCGGCGGTCAGCGACTTCATGAACCCCGACCGCGTCGTCGTCGGCGGCGAGAGCGACTGGGCCGAGCAGGCAGTCGTGGACCTGTACGAGCCGTTCGGCGCGCCACTCGTGCGCACCGACGTCGCCAGCGCCGAGATGATCAAGCTCGCCTCCAACGCCTTCCTTGCGACCAAGATCTCCTTCATCAACGAGATCGCCAACGTCTGCGAGGAGGTCGGCGCCGACGTCGGCGAGGTCGCCCGGGGCATGGGACTCGACCAGCGGATCGGCTCCGCCTTCCTGCGGCCGGGGATCGGCTACGGCGGTTCCTGCTTCCCCAAGGACGTCAGCGCCCTGAAGATGCTCGCCGGCAACACCGGCTACCACTTTCAGCTGTTGACTTCGGTGATCGAGGTCAACGAGCTCCAGAAGCGACGCGTGGTGGGAAAGCTGGAGAAGCACCTCGGCTCGCTGATCGGCAAGCGGATCGCCCTGCTCGGCCTCGCCTTCTAGCCCGACACCGACGACATGCGCGAGGCGTCGAGCCTCGTGCTGGCGGCGCGGCTGCGGGCCGAGGGTGCGGCGGTGGTCGGCTATGACCCGGTCGCGATGTCGAACGCGGCCGACATGCTCGGCGCGGACGTCGAGCTGGCCGGGTCGATGCTCGAGGCGGTCACGGGCGCCGACGCCGCAGTGATCGTCACGGAGTGGGGGGAGTTCCGGCAGGTGTGCACGGGGGCCGTGCGCGAGGTGATGCGGACGCCGCTCGTGGTCGACG
>DASUIH010000032.1:0-60071 GCA_036279855.1 Solirubrobacteraceae bacterium
GTACCTGATCCGCCAACGAAAAAACGTCTGATCGAAATACCCAGTCGCTTACACCGCTGAGCGACCGTATAACCCTGCGCCTCAAGCTTCTCAGCCTCCCTCAACTTCGCAACAATCTGCTCAACCAAATACCGCTTCCTAGCCATCACGAACCTCCATTCGAACCCACAAACCCAGAACGAACGACATTCAAGATGGACCTATATAAGGGGGGCCGGACAGCAGCAAAAACGCCTCGGAGGGCCCCCTCCTTACAAGACAGGTGCTCTGGCCAGCTGAGCTACTCCGGCGTAAGAGCACGAGCCTAGCGCTGCGCCGCATGTAACGCGATGCCCCCCGTCGGGGTATCCCCGGTGTGCGATCCCCCGAGCTTGAGAGCATGCGTTCGCGGACTCTGGAACGTGGCGTCAACCCAATCCTTTACTGGGCTGTCCGGCTGCTCCTGGTCCCCTTCTTCCGACTCTACTTCCGCCTGGAGGGCGTCGGCGCCGAGCACGTGCCGTGCGATGGTCCGGCGATCCTGGCCGCCAACCATCGCAGCTTCCTTGACCCGTTCGTGATCGGCGTGCTGGCGCGCCGGCCCGTCTACTACATGGCCAAGCGCGAGCTGTTCGAGCATCCGTTGCAAGCTTGGCTGCTGAGCTCGCTGGGCGCCTTTCCCGTCGATCGCGGCACCGGCGACGAGCAGGCGATGAAGACCGCGCTCGCCCTGCTGCACCGCGGCGAGTGCGTTGTGATCTTCCCCGAGGGGACACGCATCCGCCGCGGCCCGCTCGCTGCCCCGCGGCGCGGCGTCGGGCGCCTTGCGTTGCAGAGCGGCGCGCGGGTGGTGCCGATCGCCGTGATCGGCACCGACCAGGTGCGCCGCGGCTGGCGCATCCGGCCGCGTAAGGTCAGGCTGCGATTCGGTCCCGCGTTGCGCTACCCGATCGCCGAGCGGCCCTCACCGAAGATCGCGCTCGGCGTGGCCGAACGGATCTGGACCTGCGTGAGCCTGCAATGGCGCTGGCTTGGCGGCGAGATGGCGCCGGTCGAACACGGCGATACACGCGAGCTGCGGCGCGCGGCTTAGGGTCTATCTCGGTAGGAGCTGCACGTCTGTGACCACCGATTGCCTTCGCGATACTGCGTCCTCGGCACTCGACTTGGTGCCACCAAGCCTTCGTGCCTGCGTCCTTGTCTCGCTCGACACTCGGCCGCCCCAGCCGCACACCTCCTACCGAGATAGACCCTTAGCGGTCCGGGCGATGGGCTGGAGGTAGGGTGCGATGAGTGGCGCAGACCCCCGAGACCGAGCTTGCCAAGGCACAGCTCGACGCCCAGTTCTCAGAGCTCTACCGCACGCATCTGCGCGACGTGTACAGCTATGCCTACTATCGGGTAGGCAACCATCACGACGCCGAGGACTTGACCGAGCAGACGTTCCTGCAGGCCTATCGACATTTCGCGCGAGCGCTGCGCGAGTCGGATGGGCGTCCGCTGCGTCCGTGGCTGATCCGAATCGCCCACAACCTTGCCGCCAATCTCTATCGCGATCGCTCGCGTCGGCCGGCGTCGCCGATCGACGACACTTCCGAGCTGGCCGCCTCGCACACGACGGAGGAGCTTGTCGAAGGCCGCGAGCGGCTTTCGCGTGTGCTGTCGGGCGTGGAGAAGCTGCCCGAGGAGCGGCGGGAGGCGCTGATCATGCGCTTTGCTCTGGGCATGGACAACCGCGAGATCGCGCGAGCGATGGGTCGCACAGACGGCGCGACCAAGGTATTGATCCACCGTGCGGTGAAGCAGTTGGAGCAGATCGTCGAGGGCGAGGAGGCGGGAGGCAGGAGCGCGCGCGAGGAGGTGCCGGGGGATGACTGAGACCTCTTCGTTTGAGCTGTTGCTGCAGCAGGCGCTCTCGCCGGTCGATCCGCCGGAGGATCTTGGCGCGCGCCTGGAGGGGGCGTTGCTCAGCCTCACGGCGTCGGCGGTTGAGGAGTTGGAGTCCTGGGAGCTTTCGGCGATGCGCGATCCGCGCAACTGGTTGCGGCCGGCGGCGGCGATCGTGATCGGCAGCGCTGCCGGTGGAGCGCTGGTGTTGGTGCGCGCGCGGCGCGCCTCCTCGCCGCCGCCGTCCGGGCTGCCCGCGGTGCGCGATGCGCTCGGGCGCGGCGTGGGCGATCTGCGCAGGCGTGCAGCCCAACTGCGCGACTCCTAGAAGCCGCTGCCAGCGGTGAAGGTGCAATCCCTGCTGAGCGCCGTGCCGGCCGCATAGTCGTCGCTAGCTGCTGCAAGCGAACTTGCATTTTAAAGTCGCAGCGGTCAAAGTGTCTTCTACGGAACTATTCCGACAATCAGTCATATGGAACGTTTCGAAGACAAAGGGCTGCCGCTACGCAGGCTTCCAGACGAGGTGTTGATCTCGTTGATGGTCGGCGGTGACGCTCAGGCGTTCGCCGTTCTCTACGGCCGTCACCGGCAGGTGGCGCTCGGTCTGGCGGTGCAGATGTGCGCGCGGCCGGCGATCGCCGAAGAGGTCGTGCAGGAGGCCTTTCTGTCGTTCTGGCGCTCGCGTGCCAGCTTCGATCGCAAGCGCGGCAGCGTGCGCACGTGGGTACTGGGGATCGTTCGTAACCGAGCGATCGACGTTCTGCGTCACAGCGTCGGCCAGGAAATGGCCACGACCTCCGATCGCGGCATTTCCGAATTGCTTGAGGCCGATGAGCTGACTGAGCGAGATGCCGCCCATCGTGAGCGCTCCCGAGCTTTGCATGCCGCGCTTGACGGCCTGCCGCCAGAGCAGAGCCGTGTGATCGCGCTGGCCTTCTACGGCGGCTACAGCCATACGGAGATCGCCACGATGCTCGACACCCCGGTCGGCACGGTCAAGGGTCGCATGCGTCTGGGGCTGCGCAAGATGGCCGTGAGCGTCGCCCCAATCGTCTAAGCGGCGCGGGTATCGCGTTTTGTGCGCGGCCGCCGCGATGCGGCTTTGCGAGCGGGCGCCACTGCTAGCGTCTGCGCGCGCATGCCGACCTGCTATCGCCACCCCTCGCGTGAGACGGGCGTTGCCTGTTCGTCCTGCGGGCGCCCGATCTGCCCGGACTGCATGACCCCCACGCCGGTCGGGATGCGCTGCCCGGAGTGCTCCAGCCAGCGCACGCGCGTGATGACGATGCGCAATATGGCCGCGCGGCCGCAGGTCACCTTCACGCTGATCGCGCTCAACGTGATCGCTTTCCTGGCTGAGCAGGGCCAGTTCACGCTCAGCGGCTCGACCGTGCACGGCAAGGTCGTCGAAGAAGGGGTTCTTGCTCGTGTGCTCGGCGAATACTCGCCGCAGGGCTTCCTGATCCGTGTGCGCGTGCCAATCGCCGACGAACACCAGTATTGGCGGCTCCTGACAAGCGGCTTTCTGCACGTCAACCTGCTGCACATCGCCTTCAACATGTACCTGCTGTACTGGCTGGGCTCGATGCTTGAGCCGGCGCTTGGCTCGGTCAAGTTCGCCGCGATCTATTTCACGAGCCTGCTGGCCGGCTCGTTTGGCGCTCTGCTAGCCACGGCCTCGCCTTCGCTTGGCGCCTCTGGTGCGGTGTTCGGCCTGATGGGTGCCGCCGTCGTGGAGCTGCGAGCCCGGCGGATGAGCGTGATGGAGTCCGGCATCGGGCTGCTGATCGTCATCAATCTGGCTTACAGCTTCGCCGTCCCCGACATCTCCATCGGCGCTCACATCGGCGGGCTAATCGGCGGTGCGCTGGCTGGACTGGCCATACGTCTAGCCGACGATCGTCGACAGTCGTGGCTGGGGCTCGTCGGTTGCGCGGTGCTCTCAGCAATCGCGGTGGTCGGGGCGATCGCCGTCTCCGGCGTGACAACGCCTGGCATCGCCTAACCATCGACCCGTTTGGCGAGCCCGGCGGGCGGATAGTGTGCATACATGGCGGTGCTCTCCCAACAGGAGCTGGAAGCGAGCCTGAACGGCTCGGAATGGTCGCGGGACGGCGAGGCGATCGTGCGCGAGTGGCAGCTTGAGGACTTCGCTGCGGCTATCGCCTTCGTCAACCGGGTCGCCGAGCTTGCCGAAGAGGCCAACCACCATCCCGACATCGAGCTACACGGCTGGAACAAGGTGCGGCTGCGTATGAGCACCCACTCCGAGGGTGGCGTCACCGCCGCCGATCTGGACATGGCCGGGCGGATCGACGCGCTTGGCTGAGAGCCCTTCCTGAGCGGCGACCGCTGCGCTTGCTACGGTTGTGCGGTCGGCATCGATGAGCGACGAGGAAAAACCTCCCCGAAGTAGCACGGCATCCAGCCGCCTGCTGCGCAGCCTGCCGACCGGCAGGGCGCGCGCGTGAACGGCGTCGAGCTGATCCTCGCGGCCATTCTGGTCGCGGTCAATGCCTTCTTCGTGGCGGCTGAGTACGCGCTCGTGCGCTCGCGCCGCGAGCGCCTGGAAGTCATGCGCGAGGAAGGCCGCCGCGGCGCGGCGCTCGCGCTGCGCCAGCTCGACCGCATCAACGAATACATCTCTGCCGTGCAGATCGGCGTGACGATGACTTCGATCGCGATCGGGGCGCTGGCCGCGCCCGCGCTGGCCGACCTTCTCAAGGGGGCGCTTGGCTCGACCCCCAGCCATGGCGTGGCGGTGGCGATCTCGGTGGTGGTCGCCTTCGCGCTGGTCTCGGCCACGCAGCTGATCGCCGGCGAGATGGTTCCAAAGCTGTACGCGGTCGATCGCGCCGAGGTGGTCGCTCGCCGGATCGCTCGACCGCTGCAAGGCTTCAGCGCGCTGTTTCATCCGGTGATCGTTTTCGTGACGGCGGTCTCCGACCGGATCCTGCGCCTGCTCGGGGTCGAGATGAGCATGGAGCGCGAAGGGGGGTCGCCGGACGAGCTCAAGCGGCTGATCGCCGAGTCCTATGCCGGCGGCCATCTAGATCCCGGCGAGGCCGGGATGCTCACAGGCGTCTTTCATCTGCACGAGCAGGAGGCGCGTCAGGTGATGACGCCGATCCCGGCCGTCGTCACGGTGGATGTCTCTCAGGACGTGCAGGCGGCGCTTGAGCTGTGCATCTCAAGCGGTCATACGCGCCTGGTCGTGATCGAGGGCGAAGATCGCGACCGCGTACGCGGGCTCGTGCACGCAAGCTCTTTGGCGCGCCGCTTGATGCACGACGGGGCTGAAGCTTCGATCGAGCCGATCATGCACGACGCCCCGATCGTTCCCGAGACGAAGCCGCTCGACGACCTGCTGGCCGAGCTGCAGCGGCGGCGCAGCTCGATGGCCGTGGTCGTCGACGAGTACGGACGCGTCGTCGGCATCGTCACGATCGAGGACATCATCGAGGAGGTGGTCGGCGAGATTGCCGACGAGACCGACGCGGCGGCGGGGGAGGTCAGGCGGCTGGCCGACGGCGACCTGTTCGTTCGCGGCCACGTGTCGATCGCCGACCTTGAGGACTACAGCGTGCAGCTGCCGATCGACAGCGATGCCTACAACTCCATCGGCGGCTTCGTCTTCGCCGAGCTGGGACGACTGCCGCGCCGCGGCGACACGATCTCCTCCGGGGATTTCTCGATCCGCGTCGAGTCTGTGCACCACAACCGGGTCGAGGCGGTGCGCATCCGCGAGCGCCGTCCCACGCACTCCCGGCAGGAAGCTCAGCCGCAGGCGCCGCCGAGCGCTTAAACACGTCCGGCCCACTGGGGGAAGCGGACCGGAGCGTGTGCACTGGGAGGAGGCGGGAGTGCGTTTGCGAACTTGCGTCGCAAACACAGGTTGCGCGGCGACGATCAACGCCGCCTAAAAGCTGGCGCAACGTGAGCGAAATCTCACGCTCAGTAGCTGAGAAAGCCGCGCTTGCTCTTGCGGCCGAGCGCACCGTCTGCGATCAACTCGTCTACGCGCGGCGGGATCTGCTCGCCGATCGTCTCGCCGATCGCCTTTGACACATCGAGGCCGACCAGGTCGAGCAACGCGAACGGGCCCATCGGGTGGCCGGCTCCGAGCTTCATGCAGGTGTCGATGTCCTCGGCCTTCATACCCGTCTCTTCCAGCAGGCGCACCGCGTTGAACAGATAGGGGAAAAGCAGTCGGTTGACGACGAAGCCGGGCACGTCAGGCACCTCCACAGCCGTCTTCTCAAACGCCTCGCAAAGCGCGGCGGCCCGCGAACGCGTCTCCTCAGAGGCCGCGGCTGGGAATACCAACTCGACCAGCTTCATGCGCGTGACGGGATTGAAGACGTGCAGCCCGAGAAAGCGCTCCGCGCGGCCGCTGGCTTGCGCCAGCCGCTCCACCGACAGCGAGGACGTGGTCGAGGCGATGACCGCCTGCTCGTCGAGGATCGAGTTCAGTTCAGTCAGGATCGGCGTCTTTGCGTCGTAGTCCTCGACAACTGCCTCTACAGCGAAGGAGACGTGGGCCAACTCGGAGATGTCCGTGTAGATCTGGATGTGCTCTGGATCGATCTCGGCGTCCATGCGGCTGAGCGTCTTCTCGACGGTGGCCCGGGCGCGGTCGGCTGAGCTCTGTGAGCGCGCCAGCAGCGCGACGGGCCCATGGTGGGCGGCGGTAGCCGCCAGGCCGCAGGCGATCGTGCCGCTGCCGACTATGCCAATGCGTTCGTTCAAGGTTCCTCGTGCTCCCTCTGTGACATTCGCCACTAATTGGTTGACTGGCCAGTCAATTCAGGCCCGCTGGGCGGTACAGTAAAGGGAGCGAGCGGCAGGCGCGTCGCAGAGACCGGCGCCGCGCGGCTTCACCACCCGCCCACGGCGCCGTGCCGCGACACGGCGCGATGGCGGGCACCAATAAACGAGCAAAGGACTCCATCATGAGGCAAGCCGAGGGCCGCGAGGTCGTGATCGTCGAGGCGGTGCGCACGCCGATCGGGCGCGGGCACCTGGAGAAGGGCTACTACAAGGACACCCACCCCAACGAGCTGCTGGGCAAGGTCTACACCGAGGTGATCTCTCGCGCCGGCATCGACGCCGCCGAAGTCGAGGACGTCGTCGCCGGCTGTGTGCAGCAGTTTGGCGAGCAGGGCTTCAACATCGCCCGCAACGCCTGGCTGGAGCAGGGCCTGCCGATCGAGACGCCCGGCACCACCGTCGATCGCCAGTGTGGCTCGGCCCAACAGGCGGTCAACTTCTCCGCCGCGCTGATCGCCGCCGGTGTGCACGACGCGATGATCGGCGGTGGCGTTGAGCACATGGGGCACTTCCCGTTCTCCGCCGGCATGAAGACCCAGCAGGAGTTCGGCTTTGCCTTCACGCCGGCGCTGATGGAGAAGCACAACATCGTCGGTCAGGGCCTCGGCGCCGAGATGATCGCCGACAAGTGGGAGATCACCCGCGCCGAGCTCGACGAGCTGGCGGTGCGCAGCCACAAACTCGCGCACCAGGCCACCGAGGAGGGCCGCTTCGAGCGCGAGATCGTGCCGTTCTCGGTCAATGGCGACACCTACGTCTCAGATCAGGGGATTCGACCTGAAACCAACTTGGAGACGCTCTCGCAGCTAAAGCCCGCCTTCAAGCCCGACGGCAAGATCACGGCCGGCAACAGCTCGCAGATCTCAGACGGTGCAGCCGCTGTGCTGCTGATGTCGGCGGACAAGGCGAAGGCGCTTGGCCTGAAGGCCCGCGCTCGGATCGTCGATCAAACTACGGTCGGCTGCGACCCGGTGAAGATGCTCGAAGGCCCGATTCCCGCCACCGAGAAGATCCTGCAGCGCAACTCGATGGCGATCGACGACATCGATCTGATCGAGATCAACGAGGCGTTTGCTCCGGTAGTCGCGGCTTGGGTGCGCGAGCACAAACCGGATATGGATCGCGTCAACGTCAACGGCGGCGCGATGGCGCTTGGCCATCCGCTTGGCTCGACCGGCGCCCGGCTGATCACGACGCTGCTGCACGAGCTTGAGCGCTCGGACAAGGAAATCGGCTTCGTGACGATGTGCTGCGGCGGGGGACTGGGCACGGGCACGCTGATTCAGCGGGTCTGAGCCTTATCCCTTCGGCCCTCTCCCCGTCCAGTTGACTGCGACGGGGAGCAGGGCCAGCAGGGCCTGCCAGGTCGCCGCTTCCACGACGCCTGTGGCGGCGATGCCGTGGGCGCTCTGGAACTGCTCCAGGTTGGCCTTGGTGGTGGCGTCGAAGATGCCGGTTGTCGCCTGCGCAGGGATCGCGGTAGCCAGGTGCTCCTGCATCCACAACACAGGGTCGCCTTTGTTGCCCTGCGAGAGTTCGGAGTAGCCGGGATTGGGCGTCACGCTCGTCAACGCTGTCAGTGGCGCTCCGAGCGCCTTCCAGCCGGCCGCCGAGGTTTCTTGGAAGTCCCACCAGGAGATGCCGGGAGCGCCATAAAGGGGAGCCTCCTCGCGGAAACGCAGCAGGTCGGCGCTCGATGGGCTTTCGTAGGTCTGCCCGAGTGGGAAGATCGCGCGGCCGTAGACACGGTTGGAGACGTAGGTGTTGGCGTACGTAGTGTCGACTGAGTTGCCGATCGCCTTCCAGTACATCTGCGGTGCGTTGAACTGGGCACCGTTCGGCCCCAGGAAGACGGAGTAGGGGAATGACGTGTGGTAGTAGACGTACGGGAAGGAGGCAAGCCCAAGCGGGTAGGACGGGCCGATCTTGGCGCGCAGGTCGGCGATGTAGGTCTGCGCGGCTCCGTACTTGCCTTCGTACTCGGCCTCGGCGTCGATCACCAGACAGTCGGCGCCAGCTTCCACAGCCTTGGCGCCGAGCGTTGCCTCACCGGCTGGGTTCGTGCCGTACACGTATTGCCAGGCGCAGACGCGGAGGCCGTATGCATGCAGCGTCGCGACAAGCGCCGGGCTGAACTGGCTCCAATAGTTGCTTGAGCCGTCCGAGCTCTTGACGAACAGCGTGCCGATCTGGGCCGCCTTCGCCTGTGCGACGATCGAGGCGAGGTTGCCCCTGTCGGACTGGCTCACATACCAGATCCACATCCCCTGGCCGTCGAAGGCTGTGCCCGAAGGCGCTGCAGTCGCCGGGGAGCTGGTCGGTCGCGGCGTGGGCGGGTGCAGCGCATAGCTGACGATCTGGATCGGGCCATACGAGTTTGAGTGTCGTCCGCGGCTGAGCAGGATCATGATCCGGCCCGAGTGGGCACTCGCCGGCACGCGCACGATCAGCCCCGAGCTCGTCTGCGAGAGGCGGGCGGTAGGGGAGTTGCGGGCAATGCGCGCGTTCCAGCTGTGCGGAAAGGCGATGACCATGCCGCGTCGGACGGACGCTCCCTTGATCAGCAGCTCGCCACGCTGTGAGACGCGGTGCGGGGCAGTCGAGCAGTGCGTAGCAGGGACGCAATTGGCGGCGGTGATACGCACGGCGCCGCCGTGAGTGGGCGTTACACCCCCTGTGGACTTGGCTGCAGCTGAGGATGAGCTACCGCTTATGGAAGGCGCCGCCGAGCCGCCCGGGCCGCCGGCCCTGGCGGCGGCCGGAGCGAGAGCGCTCACGCAGACCAGCAGTAGCGCCGCGAGCAGCAGGCTGTACGGAGCTTGCTCAGATCGTATGCGCTTCCCAGTCGATATCACTTTGCAGCCTCCGCACGTTAGCGGTCTCTTGCCTGCAAACAGACAGACGACAGCGAAGTTGCGAGTCGCCGAGGTCTCGATTCGCTGGCGGACAGAAACAGGTAGAACCAAATTGCTTATACATTATGTCTAAAACTCTGGGCCGGTATTGTACAACTCTGTTTCGTAGAGTCGGCCTGCGGACGCTTCATTCGACTCACCGGATTCTCGGCAGCGCTTCGGCGGTCCTCCTCCGCTTACGGTTGGCTTGACAGCCAAAAGTGGTTCGGATAGAACGAGCGACAGCCAACCTGAGTTTCGAATGGTGTGACTTGCCGTGTATCTGGGCATATTGCGGAGGGGCTGGGGCTGGCTTGCATCACCCTGAGGCTCGGCTCCCCCTAGATGGGAAGTCGGGTGGGCCGAAAGCCGTGGCGAGGTCGGATCCGGGCGAGGCGTTCGCGCTGCGTCTGTAGGCGGAGTCACGGAAATAAAAACCAGACCCAGGAGGATCAGATGATCAATATGGGCATCAAGGGCAATGGGCGCAGAACTGCTGTGTCCGTGCTGTTGACAACCGCGCTGGTAGCGCTTCTTGCGCTTGGCCTCGCCTCGCAGGCGTTGGCTACCAAACCGACGGGCGCATTCGTCAACTTTGGCGACTGTCCGCTTTCCAATCCCGCCACCGTCGGCTGCGTGTACGCGCAGACCACAGGCGGAGAATTCAACATCGGCTCGACTGAAGTTCCGATCAAAAAAACGATCACCCTGCAGGGCGGACTTCCTGTCACAGAAGAAGAACCCCTGATCAGCATCATTCCCGCGGCTGACGGCAACACGCTGTCGAAAACACCGCAGACGGTCCCGGGGGGGCTGCTCAAAATTCTCGCGCCAGGATTCTTCCCTGAACCGCTGAAGGCTATCTTCAACGAATTCATCAACAAAGGCATCACCGGGGTAACAGCAACGACCGAATTGGCTGGAACGCCCAAGATCAGCCTTGGGAACGCGCTGACGAAAAGCGGGACCGCGCTGGTACTCCCGGTTCGCGTGCACTTGGAAAACTCATTCCTCGGCAGCGGCTGTTTCATCGGCTCTAAAGCGCATCCGGTGTCAGTCGAATTCACGACCGGCACCACCAGCCCGCCTGGTCCCAACAAACCGATCACCGGAAGCGGTGGCGAATTGGAAATCAAGGAAGGCGGGGCGCTGCTGATCGACAAAAACAACTCGCTTGTGAACAACTCGTTCGGCGCACCCGAAGCAGAAGGCTGCGGCTCGCAGATCCTGTTCGGCCTGTTCACTTGGCTAGTCGACGACGCGGTAGACGCTGAGGTCGGCCTGCCCTCAGAACCCGGTCACAACACCGCGATCCTCAACGGCAACGAGGAAATCGGGGTTGCCTCGGCTGTGAAGGCAAGCGAAAAATAGTCGACAGTCGCGCAAGCAACCGTTGATGAGAATCAAGTAGAAGAGGAGGTCCCGGCGGGCTGTTCGCCGGGACCTCCTCTTCGTTCTATTCCGACGTATGCGTTTCCCAGCCAAACCCGGTCTCGTCAAGAGATGGCGCCAACGGGCTGGTCGGCAGCCCCACTGGCGGCACCGGCAGGTTGTAGCCCGTCGGCGCGACGTCATTCGGGGCATCGGCGTGAAACAGCGACGCCAGATACTGGATCTGCCCCCGACCCACCCCGAGCTCGAATTGCCCGCCGCCGTAATTGCCAATGCTGTGCTCGGCGCAATAGTCGAACGCATCAAGCAGATTGCGCAGCCCACCCAGTCGCGAAGGCTTGATGTTGACCATCCGTGGCGTGTACTTCAGCGCCTGAATATCGGCAATCGAGTGGATCGGAGCGTCCCAGGAAAAGCGCTCGCGATGCGCGGCGAGCACCGCATCGGTCTCCTCGGTCAGCGCGGGATCCTCGATCCAGGCGTCCGGCAGCGCTTCGACCACGCGCCGGTAGAGCGCCGGGTCGGGGGGTTGGTCGACGATCGAGCCGCTGTAGTAAGCCTTGAAGTCGACCGACTCGACTGCTTTCGTAGCGGCCAGTTCGGCGATCAGCGCCTCGCTCCAGGAGCTTGTCGGGTCGAGCTTGAAGCACAGCTTTGGGTACAGGTCGAGCAGTCGCCGCAGCGGCTCTATGCTCGGCGGCTCGCCGAGTCGTAGCGAGACCACGAATCGCACCGGCTGCGGCCGGCGATCGAGCAGCTCGTGCAGAGACGTCCCGGCTTGACGCAAGCCCAGGTCCAGCGCTGCTGCCTCAAACGCCCACACCCGGTAGCGACGCGACACCTCCCGCTGCGGCTCGCTCGGGAACAGGTCGAGCTCTCCGATTCGCCGGCTGAGCGAGCCGATCGTCCAGCTGCCCGCGAGCGGCAGCGTCGGGCCGGCAGCCTGCAGGATCTCGTGGTCGACCGCATCGTAAGTGACATCCTCGCCCAGACCCTCGTGTCCGCCGCCGGCGATGCGGATCACCGTGCTCTTGCGCTCGAAGCCGCTCGACACCGATGCCTTTAGCCCTTCGAGCGTGTAGCCGGCTATCTGCACAGGCAGCTCCGCGACGCGCTCCCATGTGCTTTGCACCGTGTTCATCGGAGCCACCCTATTACGATCGCTTTGAATCGTTCTCTACCGCGCTCATTCGGTCGTTATGGCAAACCACACCAGAGGCCCACGCGGCCGCTCCCGCAAGCCCCGCCCGCACGGAGCCGCGACGCAACCCGTCAAGGCGCCACCGACCGACGGTGTCAAGGAGCCCTCCACCGATGCCGTCAAGGATGCCTCGGCCCGCCGGGCGCGCGGCGGACATCGAGCCCCCGCTTACCGCTCCTTCGAGGACCGGCCACAGGCGCCATGGCACCCGCTGCCACTGTCGGAGCTGCTGATCGTGGTTGGGGCGGTCGCGTTTGTCGTGGCGATGATCCGCCTCGGTAACAACGGCGTGGCTTCGGGTGGCCCGCTGTTGCTTGTCGGTGTGCTCGCGATCGGCCTTGGCACGGCCGAGGTCAGCTGGCGCGAGCATCGCTCGGGCTTTCGCTCGCACACGTTGTTGCTCGCGTTCGTCCCCGTGCTCGCGCTGCACACCGCCGTCGTGCTGGCGCTCTCGCCACTACTGGGCGTGTCGCAGCCGCTGAACATCGCGATGCTGCCGGTCGACGTCGCCGTCTTCGCCGTGTTGGCTCGCTACCTTCGCGCTCGCTTTATCAACGCTCGCGCGAGACGGTAGGCAACCGGGACGGTAGTGGCGTCTACTGGCCGACGGCCGGCGTGCTCAGGGACGGCAGCGGTCGGTCGGCGTCGGCGCCGGCCTCGCCGCGCGTCTCGCCGTCGAAGCCGAGCTGCTGCAGGCGCGCGATCTCGCGCTCGCCTTCGACGCGCGCCGGATGATCGGCTGGAAGCCCAGCGATCAAACGTGCGATGCGATTGCGCAGCTGCAGCGCGAAGTGCGGAGTCGAGGCCCCCATCAGCTCGCGCACGTCCTCGACTGTCACCACGCCACTGCTGCTTCGCTGTAGGCGCTCGGGGCTCTCGGCTTGGCTCACGCTGCGGTCACGTTCCTCTCGTCGGCCTTGCGCCAGATCGCGCTAGGCCCCCTGTTCGGCTTCGCCGGCTTCACGAGGGGAGATCTCCAGGATCGCGTCGAGGCGGGCCTGAGCTTCGGCCGAGATGGCCGTTTCATCCCCGATCAGCCAGCCGTGATTGTAGACGCCGTGCACGGGGCCGGTCGGCGGGGTGCCCGGTTGCAAGTCGCTCAGATAGGACCTCAGCGCACCCGAGAGGGCGTTCGGCGCTTCCAGCAGCAGTAGCGGCGCATAGTCGCCGGCTGCCGCCAGCGCTGCCGCCGCGGGCCCATCCAGAGGTCGCGTGGAGTTGGCGAAGGCAAGCCCATGACCGGGTTCGACGGCGCCCCAGCCGAAGCTGCCGTCGCTGAAGCGGGCAACCGCGACGGCATTCTCGGCCGGTGTCACGCCGCCGTCGACACGAGTGACGGTGCCCAGGCCCCGCAACTCGCTCTCGACATGGATGTCGATCACGCTTGTCGGCCCGACCAAATAGATCGAGGGTCGGCCCAACCGCTTCAACTCGGCGGCTGTCGCCGAGGGTATGCGGTTGCGAGTGACAAACAGGATCGGCGCTCCGCTCTCGGCGGCGAGCCCGGCTGCCGGTGCGCCCATCGCGGCGGCTTCGACCGGAGCGACGATCACACGACTGGGCGAGCGACCGCGCAGGGCGCTTGCGAGCTGCTCGATCGAAACCGCCAGTGCCGCGGGATCGCCGGCGCGAACGGCGCGGGCGTCATAGCCGGATGGAACCGCCGCGTCGCCGATGACGATCGCCTGAGCGCCTTCCACCTGCGCGGCTCCGGTTGGTGCCATCGCGGCCAGTGCTTGCGCGGTGGCGGACGGCAGCTGTTGTGCCTCGCTGAACAGCAGTGGCGCGTGCAGAGGCCGGCCGGCAAGCGTCGAGGCGGCAAGCGCGGCCGGCCAGTCGCGTTCGTCGACCAGCACGACGGCCCGCGGCCTTGTGGCGGGCGTCAACCCCGGGTAGACGGCAAGCGCCACGGCAGCCGCATCCTGTGTCGGTGTAGCGCCGCCGATCCGAGTCGTGTTCTTGGTGGCAAGCGCCACCGCGCCGTGCTGTCCGGGCACACTTGTCACGGCGCCTGCGCTGCCGCTGCCGGCGGCGCCGCGTGGCGCGCTCTTGCCGCAGCCACTGACAGCAAGCGCGAGGCTCACCGCAGCGATGCCGAGCAGCAGCGCTTGTCGTCGTCGATCCGCGCTTCGCATCGCGCCCACGCTACCCATCTGCGCCGACGCCCGTCGCGCTACCGCCGCGCACGTGCTGCAAGCGTCATTGCAGTCTGATAGCGTGCCGCGCCGAACGCCGAATCCTTGGCCAGAAGCCAAGGAACGGGGGACCCAAGTTGTTGGGGCGAATCCCGCGGTAGATCCGTGAGAAGCGCAGGCTCTTTCAGCGCTAGCCCGTCAGCTAACCCCGCAGGCCGACGAAAGAGGTTGACGTGCGGTTCAGAGGTGTACCCGTAGCGCTTTGTGGAACCTTGCTGGCAATGATGGCCCCCGCGGCCGCGAGTGCCGCGTCCAGTGGCGGTGTAGCCGCAGGCGCTGTCTCCTCGCCGTCGGGCACGGCGGCTCCAACTGCCCCCAAGCCCCCCAAGCCCTACACCGCCCCGGTCACGTCGAACTCGATCACCCTTGCCTACAGCGGCCCCGTTTACCAGCGCACGGCAACCGGCCAGATCGTTCCCTTCGTGTCCGCGCAGGCCTCCGGCGAACTGAAGTCGGTGACCGGCGGCGCTGAAGTCGGCTTGGTCACGATCGGCAAGCCGCAACTGCTCGTTCCCGGCCGCACCGCGCGTTACGTCGGCGGTCTCGCCGCGGCGCCGATGGCTGCCCCGCTGTCGGTTCAGAAGATCGTCTGGGCCGGCAACCAGATCGTCGGCGACCCGTACATCTGGGGTGGCGGGCACGCGTCGTTCAAATCACCGGGCTACGACTGCTCCGGCACCGTCTCTTTCGCTCTGCACGGCGGTCATCTGCTCTCAACGCCCGAGGACTCCTCCGAATTCATGGCGTTCGGCTCGCACGGCGTGGGCGCCTGGGTGACGATCTTCACGAACTCGGGCCACGCCTACATGACGGTCGCCGGCCTGCGCCTGGACACCAGCTCGGCCGATGACCCGTCCAACCAGCAGGGTCCGCGCTGGCGCCCGCTGCGCCCAGCCAACAGCGGCTTCAGCGTCCGTCATCCGACGGGTTATTAAACGGGCCGGACGCCCGGACCGGGCGCCCGCAAATCGCGTGGCCGCTAGGCTGTAGCCCTACTTCACCCGCTTCCACAGGAGGATCGCGATGGCCGGTTTGGCCGGGCGCATGTCAACTGTCGTAAAGGCCAAGGTCTCAAAGCTCTTGGATCGCGCCGAAGACCCGGCCGAGACGCTCGACTACAGCTATCAGAAGCAGATCGAACAGCTGCAGAACGTAAAGAAGGGCATAGCCGACGTCGTCACCGCGAAGAAGCGCCTGCAGTTGCAGGAGACGACGCTCAAGCAGCAGGTTGTGAAGCTCGACACTCAGGCGCGTCAGGCGGTCTCCGCGGGCAACGAAGATCTCGCTCGCACCGCGCTGGAACGTAAGAACATCGCCCAGACCGAGCTGCAGGGCCTTGACACGCAGGTCACCGAACTTGAATCGCAACAGGAGAAGCTGACCGACTCCGAGCAGAAGCTGCGCGCCAAGATCGAAGCCTTCCGCACCAAGAAGGAGGTCATCAAGGCCCAGTATTCGGCGGCCGAAGCGCAGGTGAAGATCTCCGAAGCGGCCACGGGCGTGGGCGAGCAGATGGCCGATGTCGGGCTGGCGATGCAGCGCGCGGTCGACAAGACCGAAAACATGAAGGCTCGCGCCGACGCCGTGCAGGAGCTCGAAGCCGCAGGCACCTTTGACGACATCACCGCGCTGGGCCCGGGCGAAGACGACATCGATCGCCAGCTCAAATCGCTCTCCAGCAAGTCGGCGGTGGACGACGACCTGGCCAAGATGAAGGCCGAAGTCGGCGCTGGCTCATCGACGGAGACCCCGCCCACCGAGCTGGGCGCTGGATCGAAGCCGGAGAGTGGCTCACAGGAGCAATCGGCATGATCGTGCGCATATCGGGAGAGGACCAGTACCGCCTTGCCGATCACGACAGCCGTCTGCACGACTTGGACAAGGCGGTCGTTGCGGCCGTTGGCGCCGGCGAGGAAGCGGGCTTTCGCAGCGCCTTTGACGAGTTGCTCGACTACGTGCGCGCCAACGGCGAACCGCTGGGCGTAGATGAGTTGGAGGGGTCGGACCTGATCCTGCCGCCGGCGGACATCACGCTGGCCGAAGCAGCCGAGGAGTTCACGGGCGAGGGTCTGATCCCGGACTGACGGCTGGATCGGCGAATCCGGTCTCCGAAGGATCCTGGCCAAATGGACGAGTGATCTCGTCCGCACAAAACGCTAGCCTGCGGAATCATACGTAAGGGTCGTCCACCACGCCGACGCTGTGGCGTGGGTGCGACCGGGGGCCCGTCGAGGCACGAGCGCAGAGAGAGGCAGACCTGACTTCCCGGCTGGCATCGTGGATAGGCATCGTTGCCGTGTCGGCGCTGGTGCTGATTGGGTTGCCCACGCAGCGCGCCGACGCGCAGTCGAGCCGTATCCTGAGCGTCGCCTGCGCCGACCGCGAAAGCGGCTTGCTCCGCTACGCCCCCCATTCGTCCGGTTGCGACGGTCGCGGCGAAGAAACCGTCGTGCTCGCCAAACGGGCGCCGCTGTACGCCTGTGTCAGTCCTGCGCTGACGCTCGCCTCAGCACGGCGCGGGGGCCATCGGGTGGTGATCCCACGCGGGACTATGTGGCGCGCGCCGAGCGTCGCCTACTGCGCGCGTCTGCAACAGCGGGGCGTCGTGCTCGGCGGACGCAGGCAGGTGCACGTCTGCGCGGCCCGACGTGGCGGTCTGCTGCGCTACACCGCGCTAGCGGGCGCCTGCCACGCGCGCGAGATCGAGATGCTCGTGGCCGCTCAGGCACACCGGCCCAAACAGCCGCGCGAGAAGCGGCCACCGTGCTGCAAGCAGCCACCGGAACCGAACTTCGTCCCGGTAGCCGATCCACAATCGGTGAGCACGCCTGAAGGCGAACCGGTATCGGTCATCCTGGCGGGCCACACGGTCGACACGCACAGCGGAGGTGCAAGCGGCCCGGTCCTGAGCTTTGCGATCGTCTCAACGCCGGCGCACGGCACGCTGACGGGCATACCGCCGAACGTCCTCTACACGCCGGCGCCGGGCTATCACGGCAGCGATTCGTTCACCTTCACGGCCGACTTCGGCGCTCACGCTAGTGCGCCGGCGACCGTCTCGATCACGGTGGCCCACGTCAATCGTGCTCCCGTTCTGACGCTCCCGGGCGAACAGACGATGGAAGAGAACACGACGCACGACTTCTCGGTCGTGGGCGCCGACGCGATCTCGATCGGCGACGAAGACGCCGAAGCGGGCTTCGAGCGTCTCACGCTCGAAGCGAAGCACGGGAGCTTGGAGCTGGGATCGACCAAATCGCTTACGTCGGTCGAAGGTCAGGGCAGCGACAAGATCGTGGCGAGCGGGACGATCGCCATGTTGCAGCAAGCGCTCGAACCGCTCGCATACACACCTGCCTCGGGCTACCAGGGAGAGGACTCGCTGAAGCTGGAAGCCGACGACCTCGGCCACACGGGCCTCGGTGGCGCGAAGACGACCAGTGGCAGCGTTCCGATCTCGGTGCTGCCCGTCGCCTACGACAAAGCGATGGGCGACAGCTACTCGACCGAAGAGAACGAAAAGCTGAAAGTCGCCGCGCCCGGCGTGCTTGCAAACGACACCGACAGCGACGGGTTGTCGTTGAGCGCGGAAGTGGTCAAAGGCCCTGAACACGGATCGCTCACCCTCAACGGCGATGGCTCTTTCGAATACACGCCGGCTCACAACTACACCGGCTCTGACTCGTTTACCTATCGCGACCAGGACGGCAACAGCGCATCCAACGTCGCGACCGTCACGCTGACTGTCAAAAAGGTCGTCTTCGACAAAGCGGTCGATGACAGCTACTCGACCGACGAAGCCACCAAGCTCGAAGCCTCGGCTCCCGGGGTGCTGGTTAACGACACAGACGGCGATACGCCGTCGTTGCCGTTGGAAGCTGTGCTCGTGAGCGGGCCCGTGCACGGGTCGTTGGCTCTGCACAAAGATGGCTCGTTCGACTACACGCCCGAAGCGGGCTATCACGGCTCTGACAGCTTCACCTACAAGGACGAAGACGGCAACAGTGAATCGAACACCGCCACCGTGACGCTGACGGTCGAACAGGTCGACCAATCCCCTTCGGTCGGCGTGCCCGGATCGCCGCAGTCGACGGGGGAGAACTCGCCGCTGACCTTCTCAAGCGCGGGCATCGGCGCGTTCACCGCTGCCGACAGCGACTCCGAAGGCGAATCCGAGCGAGTGGTATTGACGGCCGAACACGGCACGCTGACCCCCGGCTCGACAAGCGGGCTGGAAGCCACGGGCAGCGGTAGCGCGAAACTGACGCTGAAGGGCGCGATCGCCGCCCTTGATGCCGGACTGGATGGTTTGACCTACGAACCAGATCACGACTACAGCGGCAGCGACGCCGTCACGATCGAAATCGACGACCTCGGCCACACGGGTACGGGCGGGCCGCTGACGGCGAGCGGTGGCGTGGCGATCGAAGTCACGAAGACGGCGTTCGACAAAGCGGTCGACGACAGCTACTCCGTCGAAGAAAACGCTGAGCTGAAAGTCGCCGCGCCCGGAGTTCTCGTCAACGACACGGACAGCGATACGCCGTCGTTGCCGTTGGAAGCGGTGCTCGTGAGCGGGCCCGTGCACGGGTTGTTGACTCTGCACAAAGATGGCTCGTTCGGCTACACGCCCGAAGCGGGCTATCACGGCTCTGACAGCTTCACCTACAAGGACGAAGACGGCAACAGTGAATCGAACACCGCCACCGTGACCCTGAGCGTCGAACGGGTGGATCTGTCGCCGTCGACGAGTGTGCCCGGATCGCAATCGCTGGCGGAGAACTCCTCGCTCGTGTTCTCGAGCGCCGGCGCCAACGCGGTCTCCGTGGAAGACGCCGACTCCGAAGGCGGGGCCGAGCAGGTGTCGCTGAGCGTGGGGCACGGCACGCTCACGCTCGGCTCCACCAGCGGGCTGGAAGTCACCGGCGAAGCGAGCGCGAAAGTGGCGCTGAAGGGCACGATCGCGGCGCTGAACGCCGGACTTGAAGGCCTCGGTTACAAGCCCGCTCAGGACTACCACGGCGGCGATACGCTAGGAGTCGAAGTCGACGACCTCGCCCACACGGGCGTCGGCGGGCCGCTGACGGCCACAGCCAGCGTCCCGATCGCCGTGACGACCGTCGTCTACGACAAAGCGGTGGATGACAGCTACACGGCGCAGGAAGACACCGAACTGAAAGTGGCCGCGCCCGGGGTGCTAGCCAACGACACTGACTCAGACAATCCCGCGCTGCCGCTCGAAGCCAAGGAAGTGACCAAACAGCCCCAGCACGGCTCGGTGACGCTCAAATCCGACGGCTCGTTCTCCTACACGCCCGAAAGCTCCTACACCGGCAGCGACTCGTTCTCCTACACCGACGCAGATGGCAACAGCGAATCCAACGCGGCGACGGTCACGATCGAAGTGATCGCGCACGTCAACGAAGCACCGACTCTGACGGTGCCCTCTGCGCGGGAAGTCTCCGAGAACACGAGCGAAGCGAAAACGAGCCTGGCCTTCTCCGCCGCGAAATCAGACGCGGTGTCGATGGCAGACGCCGATTCCGAAGGCGGCGGCGAGCGACTGAAGCTCGCGGTCGAACACGGCGTGCTGACGCCGGGCGGCGAAAGCGGCCTGACGGTCACGGGCTCCGGCACTGGCACGCTGACGTTGGAAGGGACCGTCGCGAAAATCGACGCTGGGGTGGAAGGGCTCACCTACACTCCCACACTCGACTACCACGGCGCCGACACGCTCTCGCTTGAAGCCGACGACCTCGGCCACAGCGGCGCCGGTGGCGCGAAGACGAGCAGTTCGTCGGTCGCGATCACGGTCGCGCACCCCAATCCGCCGCCGACCAATCCCACCTACTCCGGCGCGATCGGAAACACCGAGTTCTCGGTCGGCGTGGCCGGGAGCGGGCCCGACGTGCAGGTCAGCGGCTCGGTGCTGCCGGGCACGACGGAGGCCGACGGCAGCACGCTGAAAGCCACGGCGGGCGCGATCGTCACCGAACACGGCGGCAGCGTCTCGATGAAAGAAGACGGCACCTTCACCTACCAGCCGCCCGCCGGCTACGACAACGCCTCCGACAGCTTCAAATACACCGAGACGGACTCCGCAGGCGGCAAAGCGACCGGCACGGCGACGATCAAAATCTCGGGCGCACGAGTCTGGTACGTCAACGACGCCGAAGCGCCTTCCGGCAACGGCGAGTCCAACTCGCCCTTCAAAGCGCTCTCCTCGGTCGAATCGGCCTCGACCGGCAGCGGCGACGTCGTCTTCCTCTACAAGGGCAGCGCCACCTACACAGGCGGGATCGAACTGAAGGCACAGCAGACGCTTGAGGGACAGTCACAGGGCCTTACGGTCGAAAGCCACGCGCTGGTGGCGGCGTCCGGCGCCAACCCGACGATCACGAACGCAACGGCGGAAGCGCCCGGCGTGTCGCTGGCCTCGGGCGACACTGTCCACGGCATAACGGTGGAATCGAGCGCCGGCGATGGCATCAAGGGCGCCGGCGTGAATGGCGAAGTTACGCTCACCAACGACACGATCAAAGGCGGTGCCGAAGACGGCATCGACCTGATCCCCGCCTCCTCGGGCACGCTCACCCTCGACGTCGCGCAGGACACAATCTCGCGTCAGCACACCTGGGCGATAGGCCTGACTTCCGGCAGCGGCGCCACGGTCCTCGGCACGATCGCGCACGACACGATCGGCGAAGCGGGCACCGCGGAATCCGGATCCAAAGAACGGGGCGCAATTGGCATCCAGGCCGCCGGCGAATCCGACACGACCACCGTGAAGATCAGCGAAAACAGCGTGGAGTCGATAGGTGGCGGCGGTTACGGAATTTGGCTGAACGCGACCAAAGAAGTGGCGACGGGGAAGTCCGGGGCGACCCTGAATGCGACCGTGTTCGACAACACGATCGAAATGCGCGATGAAAATTCGCTCGAAGGGCTCTTCGCCGAATCCGGAAACGGGCCTTCCGACCCGGAGACGCTGTGTCTGAACGCGACCGAAAACACGATCAAGGCCGCTGGCGTTGAAGGCCCAGCCGCCTTCAACGCCGATCCGGTGCTGCTCAACGTCAAAGAAGGCTCGATCTTCAAGGTGCAGGGGGTCAGCGGCGCCGGGAGCAACGCCGAAGTGGAAAAACTGCTCGAAGCGAAAAACAACTTGTCGTCGCTGCACGGCGAAGCGCTCGTGTTCATCGAAGCGCAGAAATCGTTTGCTTCCGGCACCTGCCCGGAACCATGACCATTCTCGAAGGGAGAACCGATGGCAGAACCGTACCTTGGTGAGATACGCACCTTCAGCTTCGGGCTGATCCCGAAAGGCTGGGCTCCCTGTCAGGGTCAGCTGCTGCAGGTCAGCCAGTACCAGGCGCTTTTCTCGCTGCTCGGCACGACCTACGGCGGCGACGGGAGCCGCACGTTCGGCCTGCCCGACCTACGCGGGCGGGTTCCGGGCGGCGATGGTCCGACGTTCCCGCTCGGCCAGAAGGTCGGCGGCGAGCAGGCGACACTCAACATCAACCAGGTGCCGCCGCACTCGCACTCGCTCGTGGCCTCGGGCAAGGCCGCCACGTCCAACGCCGCGAAGAACAACTACCTCGCCCAGGTCACCGCCAAGCCGTACGCCAAGGCGCCGCCGCCGGAAAAGAACACCGAATTGCAGGCCGCCTCGATCACGCCGCAGGGAGGTCAGCCGCACGAGAACCGCCAGCCGTTCCTGGCGGTGAGCCTATGTATCGCCCTGCAGGGCATCTACCCACCCCGACCGTAAGGAGCGTCGCGAGATGTCAGACCAATACGTCGGCGAGATAAGGCTGTTCGGGGGCAACTTCGCACCCGAAGAATGGGCGCCGTGCGACGGCCGGCTGCTTCAGATCTCCCAGTACGAGGTTCTCTTCAACCTGATCGGCACCATATACGGCGGCGACGGTCAGACCACCTTCGCCGTGCCCGACCTACGCGGGCGGCTGCCGCTCTCCACCGGCCAGGCGCCGGGACAGTCCAACTACACACTCGGCCAGAAGGGGGGTACCGAAGCAGTGACACTAGCCGCCGCGCAGTACCCGGCGCACAGTCACCACCTGCGCGCCAGCACCGCGCTCGGCGGCGAAGCCTCGCCCGCCGGCGGCCTGCTCGGCTCCTGCGCCGGCACCTACCTGTACCACGAAAGCGCTCCCACCGAGTCGCTGAACCAAGCGAGCATCGCGCCCAGCCGCGGTGGCGCGCAGCCGCACGAGAACCGCCAGCCGTTTCTGTGCGTGAGCTACATCATCGCGCTCAACGGCCTCTACCCAAGCCAAGACTGAGGAGCTGAGAATGGACCCGTTCATCGGTGAGATCCGCGCGTTCGGCTTCGGCTACGCCCCGCCGCCTTGGCTCGCGTGCGAAGGCCAGCTGCTGCCGATTCAGCGCTACACCCCGCTGTTCTCGATCATCGGCACGATCTACGGCGGCGACGGCCGCACCAACTTCGCGCTGCCCGACCTACGCGCGAGGGTGCCGATGTCCGCCGGCCAGGGGCCGGGACTGCGCGCCTACGAAGTCGGCGAGGTCGAAGGCGAGCAGGCCGTGACGCTGCTCGAAGCGACCGTGCCGCCGCACCAGCACTCGTTGCAGGCGTTCCCCTCGCGCAGCGGCAACGTGCCCACACCCGGCCCGAAGACGGTGCTCGCGACCAGCTCGCCCGGCGCCGCCTACGACTCGGCGGCGCCCAGCCCGCCGGCGATCATGGACCCCAACTCGATCTCGCCCGCCGGCGGCGGGCCGCAACCGCACGAAAACATGATGCCGACGCTCTCGCTGAACTTCTGCATCGCCTACAACGGGATCTTCCCGAAACGCCCGTGACAAGCCCCGGTCGCGTCGCGCAGCGGCCGGTCACCGACGCCGACGAGCCGTTCTTGCGGCGGCTATACGCGAGCACACGCGAAGCCGAACTGGAGCAGATGCCCTTCGACGAGGAGCAGAAGCTCCAGTTCCTGTGCTTCCAGTACGACGCGCAGCACGCGCACTACACGAGCGCCCACCCCGACGCGAGCTTCCAGCTCGTGCTCGTTGACGGGGAGCCGGCCGGTCGGCTATACGTCGCCAGCAGCGACGAGCGCATCCACCTGATCGACATCGCGCTGCTGCCAACCTTCCGCGGCCACGGGGTCGGTGAGCAGTTGCTGCGCGGCCTGATCGGCGAGGCCGACGTGCGCGGTCGATCCGTGACCGCGCACGTCGAGCGCCACAATCGCGCGCTCCGCCTCTACCGCCACCTCGGCTTCGAGATCGCCGAGGAAGGGGACGTCTACCTGCTGATGCGCTGGTCCGCACCGGCTCCCGCTGGCTCCTGAGGGCCAGTCCGCCACATCAGTGGCGCCCGCCCTTCTTCTTGGTCTTGCTTTTGCCGTGCCCGACGGCTCCGTGCTTGGAATGCGCGTGAGGCTTGCCGTGCTTCCTGTGCTTGCGCTTCTTCTTGTGCTTGGAGTGCTTGACCGGAGGCTTCGGCTTGACGACCGGGCCGGCGGGCGTCGTGCTCGTGACCGGCGGGGCCGGGATCGTGCTCGGCGGCGGCGTGCTCACGGTGCCGCCGCCGCCGTTGATCGGGGGAGCGGGCTTTTCGGCCACCACGTCCGTGGGTGAGGAGGTGGCGCTCGCCGGGGTCGTGCCGTTGCTGGCGGTTTCCCGCAGCTCGATCGTGTGCCCGACGTCTTCGCTGGTCAGCGTGTAGCCCGGGCCTTCGGCGCCCGCGATCGCAGCGCAGCCTCCGCCGGCGCTGTCGCAGCGCAGCCACTGGTAGGCGATTGTGGTCGGGCTGCCTTCCCAGGACCCGGCTACCGCACTCAGCGTCTGGCCTTCGACGGCTTCGCCGGAGATGGCCGGCGCAGCTTCGTTCACCGGCGGCGGCGCGACCACGGTCGCGGTCACTTCGTGCGCGGTGTAGTCGATCTGCAGGGTGATCGTGCCCGACGGACAGTCGACCGTGAACAGCCCTTCGTTTGCGATCGGTCGTCCGTAGGTATCGCTGAAGACTCCTTCCAGCTTGCCGGTCGTCGTCACGAGCGTGTATTCATCGCCTTCGATCAACGCCGGGCAGGCCGAGTAGTCGTTTTCGTTGCGCACTCCGATCGACACTCGCGCGCCGCCGAGGTCCACCGTGCCGGTGGCGCTGAGCTGGCTGTAGTCGTCGCCCGCTTCGGGCGTGCCTTCGCGGATCCAGAAGGCGGCGGCGCTGTTCGAGTCAAGCGTCGCCGCGCCCTGCACGGCGATCGATCCGAACGGCGCGCCGGTGACGTCGATGCCGCCCGCTTCGAGCTCGCCGCCCGTGACCGTCAGCGGGCCGAGGATCGCGTCGCCGCCGATCTTGGCGTGTTCGACGGTGATCGGATTGCCGTCAGTGGCGTTCAGCTTCGCCGGCGCGTCCCCTGGGTAGAAGGGAAGCGCGAGCTCCAGCGTGCCGTTGGCGCCGGCGGTCGGGCCCGCGCCCGAGGCTTCCGTGCCTTTGACGGTCACCGTTCCGACCTCGTCGTCGGGGACCGTCGTCGCTTTCACGCCAGTGCTCGTGCGCTGCACGTTCAGCCAGCCCCGTTCTTCCAGGCTGACGTCCAGGTTGGAGGTTCCGCTCAGAGCGCCGCCGACGCTCAGCATCGATCCGTCGAGCGACCACGTCTGTTCTGCGCTGAGCTCGAGCGGCAGGTCGAGGCTGGCGCCGACCATCTGGTCGGCGTCGTTGACGTCTTCGAGCCCGCCCGCTCCGAGTTCGATGGCGTCGCCGCCGATGAAGTAGCCGCCCGCGTCGATCAGGAGGAGCTTTTCGGCTTGGATGCCACTGATGTCGTTTTCGCTGTGGCCGCACGTGTCGATCGGGAATGTCGAGCAGCCGCCCTCGCCTGAGAGCAGCGGGAATTCCAGCGTGCCCGCCGCGCCGGCGCTCGGGGCCGTTCCGCCTTTCCAGTTGCTGGCCTGCGACCAGTGCGCGGCGGCCAGCCCCAACGCGCTCGCGGTTTCGCCGCTCCAGCTGTAGTTGGCGGGCGCGGCCTGCGCCAAGGTCGCGGGCAACGCGGTCGCGGCGGCGAGCACGAGCCCGAGAAGAAGGGTCTTCCGCATCGGATACCTCTTTGGATCGGGATTGACGGTTCGGGAGGCTTCGCGTTTTCGGGCGCGCTCCCAGGTATACTCTGACGATTAGTGCGACAGAAGGTATGACAGTGCGTGATTATATGCAGATCGAGAGCTGCCGTGTCGTGCGGTCCGCGTTTCGGGACGCCTGCACGACATCGGCATCCGGATCCGCGGCGGGTACGCTGCCGCGATGACCACGCGTCCCGACGTGCAGCGGCGCCACCGTCAACGGCGCGAAGAGATCCGCCGGCTGCTGCTCGACGCCGCGCGCGAGCTGCTCGAGGAGATGCCCTGGAGCGAGCTGTCGATCGAGCTGATCGCCGAGCGGGCCGGGCTGACGCGAACGGCTTTTTACAAGTACTTCGACGATCGCCGCGAGCTGCTACTGCAGCTGCTCGAGGAGCTGGCCGGTCGGCTCGAACAGATTCCCGCGCCCTGGCAGAGCGCCGAGCGCGAGCAGGAGCCGCGTCAGCTGTTGGTCGATGCGCTCGGCGCGCTCGTGGAGATCTTCCACACGCACGGTCGCCTGCTGCGCGCGCTCGCGGACGAGGCCACCCAGGACGGCGAAGTCGCCGAACGGTACATGGAACTAGGTGCGCGTCTGTCGGGGAACGTCGCCGATCGAATCTCGCGCGACGTGGCGAGCGGGGCGAGCGTGCTCGAAGACTCGCGGGAGGTGGCCGCCGCGCTGGTCTGGATGAACGAGCGCTACCTGCAGCAGCGCTTCGGGCGCGCCCCGCTCGGAGACCCCGCGCGCGCGACCGCCGCGCTCGCCGAGGTGTGGCTGCGCACCGTCTACGGCATCGCCGCAAATGACGGCGAGAGCGCCGGTCGCTGAGCGACTAGATCGGTATCCCCCACAGCGGAAACCAGCGCTCCAGTTCCGGCTCGATCGGCAGTTCCGCGGCCATCTGCGCCTTCAGCTGCAGCTCGCGCTCGGTCGAGCGCTCGTTGGCCCCGCCCAGCGCAGGCACGAACGGGTACCAGTAGCCCCGCTTGTAGTTGTAGATGAAGTAGAGCTTGGCGTCGTGAGCGTCCTTGAAGGCGAACACCGCGCACAACAGCCGCTCGCCGTGCCCGGCCGTCTCGATCGAGCCCGACACCGCGTTGATGCCAACTGCGAGGTCTTCGACCGAGTCGTCTCCGAGCACCATCCAGCGGTAGCCGAACGAGTCGTCCTCGGTGTGGACGGTCGTGCCGCTGTCGCCCCCGGTCGCCTTGACGACCTCTTCCATGTCGGCGATCGTCGCTTCGAACTCGCTCGTCGCAAGCGCCTGAAATACGATCGCGGCGGCGCCCGCGGGCGTGATCTGGTGTTCGGCCTCCAAGCCGACATAGGCGGTCGCGATCGCGAACAGCCGGTCCGGGGCCGGGGCCTTGACCTCGTGGCGGCCCGTGAGGATGTCGCGCAGGCCCACGGTCTATGCGGCGTTCTGCAGCTGGCTCTCCAGCCGGCTGAGCGCGTCCAGGCGCTTTTCAAGCGACGGGTGGTCGGAGAACAGGTTCATGATCGACTTCTTCGTGCGCGCGGGAACGATGAAGAACGCGCTCATCCCTTCGGCCGCGCGCATGTCCTGCGAGGGAATCCGCTCCATCGTGCCGCTGATCTTGATCAGCGCCGAGGCCAGCGCGCTCGGCCGCCCGGTCAGCACCGCCGAGCCGCGGTCGGCGGCGAACTCGCGGTAGCGCGAGAGCGCTTGCAGCAAAAGGAAGGAGATCGCGTACACCAGCACCGAGACGAGCAGGACGAGCATGATGTCCTGCTCCTCTTCGCGGCTGCGCCCGTAGCCGCCGCCGAAGCCACCGCCGAAGAACAGCGCGAACTGGGCGATCAGCGCCGCCAGCGTGGCGAAGAAGCTCGCCATCGTCATCACCATCACGTCGCGGTTGATCACGTGCGACAGCTCGTGCGCCATCACGCCTTCAAGCTCCGCGGTGTCGAGCATTCCCAGGATGCCGGTGGTCGCGCAGACGGTCGCCGACTTCTGCGAGCGGCCCATCGCGAAGGCGTTGGGCATCGAGGTGTTCATCACGCATACGCGTGGCTTTGGCAGGTCGGCCTGCACGCATAGGCGCTCGATGATCCCGTGCAGCTCGGGCTGTTCCTGGGCTGAGACCTCTTTGGCGCCGAGCGTCGCCAGCGCGACCTTGTCGGAGGCGAACAGCTGCATGGCCAGCATGAAGACGGCGATCACGACGATCAGGCCGGCGGCTGCGCCGGCGGCGAACAGGACGCCGACGAAGACGACGTAGATCAGCCCGAGCAGGAACATCGTCATCAACATCCGCGCCTGCAGCCCGGTGTCTTTGCCGAAGTTGGAGCGTCGCGTCGTCATTGCCACTGATTGTAGAGTCGGCTGGTGCGGACACCCCCACCAGCCGTGTCGCGATGAAGCCCGAACTGCATCTGCTCGGCATCTCGGTCAAGACGTTCGGGATCACTTTCGCCCTGGGCTTCCTGGCTTGCGGCCTGGTGATCGCGCGGCGCCTGCGCGAGCTGGACAAGCCGGTCGACTGGGCCTATGAGATCGTTTTCGCCGCTCTGATCGGCGGCCTGATCGGCGCGCGCGGCTACTTCATCATCCAGAACTACGACCAAGTCAAGGGAAATCTGATCGGCTCGATCTTCTCCGGGTCGGGCCTGGTCTGGTACGGCGGCGCGATCGGCGGCGCGATCGCGGTGATCGCCTGGATGCGTTGGCGGCGGATGCTCAGCCTCACGATCTTCGACATGTGCGTGACCGTGCTGGCGCTCGGCTACGCGATCGGCCGCATCGGCTGCCAGGTATCCGGCGACGGCGACTACGGCATCCGCTCGAAATTGCCGTGGGCGATGGGCTACCCGCACGGCACCGTGCCGACGCCGCCGGGCGTGACGGTGCAGCCGACGCCGATCTACGAGACGCTGGCGATGGGCCTCGTGGCATATCTGCTGTGGAAGCTGCGCGACCGCGTGCGCCCCGGCGTGGTGCTCGGCCTGTACATGGTGCTGAGCGGCCTGGAGCGGCTGCTGGTCGAGTTCATCCGCCGCAACAAAGAGGTGCTGTGGGGCCTGACCGCGCCGCAGTTGGAGAGCGTGGTGCTGATGATCGTGGGGGCTGCGCTGCTGGCGTTCATGCACAGCCGAGGCGGACTCGGCGTAGGGCGATCAGACGGCATACTTCCTGCATGGCAATCGGGACAGCGCTATCGCAAGTCTTCCCGCTCGGCAGCCGTCTGAACGAGCAGGGTCGAATCGAGATCGGCGGCTGCGACACGGTCGAGTTGGCCCGCGAGTTCGGCACCCCCGCCTACATCGTGGCGGAGGACGACCTGCGCGCGCGCGCACGAGCGTTCGTGCAGGCCGGCCGCGAGTGGGGGAACTTCCAAGTCGTGTTTGCCTCCAAGGCTTTCCCGTGCACGGCCGTCATGTCCCTATTCGCGCAGGAGGGTTTGTGGTGCGACGTCGCCTCCGGGGGTGAGCTGCACCTGGCCCTGAACGCCGGCTTCCCCGGCGAGCGCATCCTGGTGCACGGCAATGCCAAGTCCGAGACGGAGCTGCAAGCAGCCCTCGAAGCGGGGGTGGCGTTGATCGTCATCGACAACTTCGACGAGATCGACCGACTTCAAACGATCATTTCCCGGACGGCGCATGCGCCGTCCGGCCCGACCGCACATGTGCGGTCGGGTGACGGGCCGCATGCGGCCCGTCATACAGCAGATGAAGCAGATGAGCCAAATGCAGCAGATGAAGCCGCTGGATCAAACATCGAGGTGCTGCTGAGGGCTACTCCCGACGTTCGCGGCGAGACCCACGAGAAGATCTCCACCGGCCAGGCGGACTCCAAGTTCGGCTTCTCGATGGTCGACCTGCCGTTGGCGATCGAGCGCGTGCGGGCAGCCAAGGGCCTTGCGCTGGCGGGAATCCATGCCCACATCGGCTCGCAGCTGTTGGAGCTGGGCCCGTTCCGCCGCGAGGTGGCGGCGCTGGCGCAGATTGGTGAGTTCTCCACCTGGGACCTGGGCGGTGGCTTGGGCGTCGCCTACAGCGAGCAGCAGCGCCCCCCGGAGATAGAGCAGTGGGTCGGTGCGCTGATCGGCGCCGTGCGCGAGGCGGGCATTGCCGAGGACGCGCGGCTGCTGGTCGAGCCCGGGCGCTCGCTTACGGCCAACGCCGGCGTGACCCTCTACACGGTGCAGAGCGTCAAGCGCAACGTCTCCACCTGGGTGGCGGTCGACGGCGGCATGTCCGACAACATGCGCCCGATGCTGTACGGCTCGGTCTACGAGGCGCATCTGGCCGATCGCCCGTCCGATCCGGCGACGGCGACTCGCTGCGTGCTGACAGGCAAGCACTGCGAGTCCGGCGACGTGATCGCGCGCGACGTCCCGCTTGAGGATCCGCGGCCCGGCGACGTGATCGTCACGCCCGCCACTGGGGCCTACGGCCACGCGATGGCCAGCAACTACAACGGCGTGCCGCGCCCGCCGGTCGTCTTCTGCAAGGACGGCGAGGCGCGCGTGGTCGTGCGCCGCGAGAGCTATGACGACTTGACGGCGCGCGATGTCCGTTAGCGAGCGCGGGGATTTGGCTTCTTCTGCGCCGCAGGTTGCGCAAAGGGGAATGTTCAACGTCGGGCTGCTCGGCCATGGCACCGTCGGCTCGGCCTTCGCGGCGTTGCTCGATGAGCGGGCCGAGGCGGTGGAGCGTCTCACGAGTCGGCGTCCGGCGCTGAGCGGCACGCTGACGCGCAGCGGCGGCGACTTCGAGCAGATCCTCGCCGGCTCGGAGGCGATCGTCGAGTTGATCGGCGGCCTGGAACCAGCGCGCGAGTGGGTATTGCGGGCGCTGCAGGCCGGGCGCCACGTCATTACCGCGAATAAGCAGTTGCTCTCCCACCACGGGGAGGAGCTGTTCGCAGCGGCGGCGGAGAACGGCGTGCAATTGCGCTTCGAGGCGGCGGTGGCGGGCGTCGTGCCGGTGATCCGCGTGCTGAGCGAGTCGCTGGCGGCCGCGCACGTCGAGCGCGTGCACGGGATCGTCAACGGCACCACCAACTTCATCCTGACCGAGATGGCGTCGGGCTCCAGCTACGAGCAGGCGCTGGCCGAGGCCCAGCGCCAGGGCTACGCCGAGGCCGACCCGAGCGAAGACGTCAGCGGCAAGGACGCGGCGGCGAAGATGGCGATCCTCGCGCGGCTGGCTTTTGGCGCGTCGGTGCACATCGACCAGGTGCCCTACGAAGGCATCGAGCAGCTGCAGACCGACGACCTGCAGTACGCGCGCGAGCTGGGCCTGGGCCTGAAGCTGATCGGCACGGCCGAGCGCCGCGACGGGGGCCTATCGGTGCGCGTGCACCCCGCTTTCCTCAACAGCGGCCACCCGCTGGCGTCGGTCAGTGGCCCTTACAACGCGGTCACGGTCGAGTCCGACGCGATCACCGAGATAACGATGTCCGGCCCCGGCGCGGGCGGACGCCAGACCGCCAGCGCCGTGCTCGGCGACCTGATCTCGACGATGTTGCCACCGTCTTTGCCGCCACCGCCGGCCGAGTCGCTGCCGCTGGTGGCCGACGTCCCGAGCGCTTTCTACATCCACATCGAGCTGGCCGACCGCCCGGGCGCCTTGGCGGCGGTGGCGCAGGCGCTCGGCGAGCAGGGGGCCTCGATCAAGTCGGTCGTGCAGCGGGGCCTCGGTGAGCACGCCCGGCTCGTTATGGTGATCCATCCGCTCGCGGAGTCGCGCCTGCGCAGGGCGCTGGAGCGGATCGGGAGTCTCGACTTCCTGCGCTCCACGCCGCGTGCGATACGAGTGATCGAAGAGGAGTTCATTTGAGCGACACACTGTCAACGAGCAGCAGAAGCCACGTCCCGCTGATCGAACGCTTCCGCGACCATTTGCCGTTCGCGCCGGAGGACCCGATCGTTTCGCTGCAGGAGGGCTCGACGCCGCTGCTGCGCGCGCCGGTGCTCTCGGAGCTGGTCGGCGCCAGCGTGCGCCTGAAGCTGGAGGGCGCCAACCCGACGGGCTCCTTCAAGGACCGCGGCATGACCTGCGCCGTCTCGGCGGCCGTGCGCGAGGGCGCCAAGGCCGTCATCTGCGCGTCCACCGGCAACACCGCCGGCAGCGCCGCGGCATACGCCTCGCGCGCGGGCATCACCTGCGCGGTGATCGTGCCCGACGGCAAGATCGCCGAAGGCAAGATGGCGCAGACCCTGATCCACGGCGCGCGCGTGATCGCGCTGTCGGGCAACTTCGACCAGGCGCTGCGGCTGGTGCGCGAGCTGACCGAGTCGCACCCGATCGTGCTCGTCAACTCGATCAACGAGCTCCGCATCGAAGGCCAGAAGACGGCGGCTTTCGAGCTGCACGAGGATCTCGACGGGGAGCTGGAGGCGCTGTTCATCCCGGTCGGCAACGCCGGCAACATCACCTCCTACTGGCGTGGCTTTCGCGAGCTGGGCGCCGCGCCGCGAATGTTCGGCTTCCAAGCGCAGGGCGCCGCGCCGCTCGTGCTCGGCGCGCCGGTCGAGCACCCCGAAACGGTCGCCTCGGCGATCCGCATCGGCCACCCGGTGCGCGGCGAGGAGGCGCTGGCGGCGGCCTCTGAGTCTGGCGGCGCGATTCGCTCCGTCAGCGATGAGGAGATCCTTGCTGCCTACCGCTTGCTGGCCTCGCGCGAAGGCATGTTCTGCGAGCCGGCTTCGGCCGCCTCGGTCGCGGGCCTGCTCAAGTACGGCGCCGGCGACGCCCGCCAGGTCGTGTGCGTGCTCACCGGTCGCGGCATCAAGGACCCGCAGACGGCGATCGAGCACAACGGCGGCCGCATCGTCCCGTGCCCGCCCGATATCGGTGCGATCGAAGAGGCGATATTGGAGCCCGCCTCGCACCCCACCGACACTCGATGACACGCAGGCGCGTGGTGCGCGTGCCGGCGTCCTCGGCCAACCTGGGACCCGGCTACGACTGCCTTGCCGCCGCGCTGTCGATGCACCTGGAGCTGGAAGTCTTCGAGGCCGAGCGCTTCTCGGTGCAGACCGACCTGGCCGTGGCGACCGGCAGGGAAAACCTGTGCGTGCGCGCGTTTGAGAGCCTGCACCCGGCTGAGGGCTTCTGCTTTCGCATCGCTTCGGAGATCCCGCTCAGCGGCGGCCTTGGCTCCAGCGCCGCCGCGATCGTCGCCGGGCTGATGGCCGCCGATCACATGTTCGAGCTGGACATCGACCTGCTCGCGGCCGCCACCGCGCTTGAGGGCCACCCCGACAACGTCGCCGCGGCGATCCACGGCGGCTTTGTCGTTTGCGCCGAGGGCGGCGCGGTGCGCTTTGACCCGCCGACCGGCCTGGAGGCGATCGCCGTCGTGCCGGAGCTGCCGGTGCGCACGGCCGAGGCGCGCCGTGCGATCCCGGCGCAGGTGCCGATCGAGGAGGCCGTCTTCAACGTCGCCCATGCTTCGCTGCTGACGCTGGGGCTGGCGCGCGGCGATTGGGATCTGGTGGCGCGCGGGCTGCACGATCGGCTGCACGAGCAGCGCCGCTCGCACCTGTTCGCACGCTCATACGAGCTGGCGCGCTCGGCCGCTGAGCTGGGCGCGCTCGGCGCCACCATCTCCGGCGCCGGGCCGACGGTGCTGGTCTGGTGTTTCTACGAGCACACGGGCGCAGTGGTCGAAGCGTTGCGTCCGTGCGTCGAGGGCTGGGCGAATTTGCTGCGCGCGCCGTTTGAGGTGCAGGGCGCCTACGTCGGGGAGATGTAGATTTCAGGCATGAGCGACGACGGCTACTTCCCACGCGGCTCCTCCGCGCTGCGGATGGTGCACGAAGAGAAGGCCGTCGGCCTGATGTACGGCCAGCGCGCGCTGTGCGTCGGCGCGGTCAAGCCGCTCAACTACGTCGGCACCAGCGAGCACACGCGCAATCGCCGCACGCCGTTTCGGCGCATCGCGCACACCGGTGGCATGTTCGAGGCGGTGTTCTTCGGCCCGCGCGAGCGCGCCGACAAGGTGCTGGCCGCGGTCGATGCGATGCACGAGCGCGTCGTCGGCGCTCTGCCCGAGGACGCCGGCCCGAGCTATCCGGCCGGAACGCCTTACTCGGCGTTCGATCCCGAGCTGATGCTGTGGACCGTCGCCGTGATCGCCGACTCGGCCGAATGGTTCTACGACCGTCTCGTGCGCCGCCTGGGCGAGGATGAGCGCGAAGCGCTGTGGCAGGACTACCTGCGCTTCGCCGAGCTGTTCAAGATGCCGATCTCCTCGGCACCCGGCACGCACCGCGAGTTTCGCGAGTGGTATGAGGCACAGCTGGCGGGCGCGGACCTGCACCTGACCGAGGAGGCGCGCTACATGGGCTACGCGTCGGCGTTTGAGATCCCGATGCCGCCAAGCCGCCAGCCGGCCAAGAGCGTGCACGACCTGGTCATGCTCGGCTCGCTGCCCGAGCGCGTACGCGAGCTGTACGGCCTGCCTTTCAGTCGCTCCCAGGAGGCGGCGTGCAGGGCGGTGATGGCCAGTTCCCGCGCGGCGCGCGTTTTCATGCCGGCCTCGCTCAAGCTCGGCTCCTGCATCCCCGAGTTCGAAATGGTGGCGGCCACCGAGCGCCGTCGCATCGAACGGGGCCAGCCGACGCCGCAGCTGGCTTAAGCCCTTTCGAGAAGGGCTCTAGAGCAGCTGTGCCAGCCGCTGGCGGGCGGCGCTCATCCCCGGCAGGCGCTCCAGGACTTCGCCGGCCAGAGCCATGTAGTCGGCGCCGAGGTCGGGCCGGTGCTCGACGATCGAGATCGCACGCTCAGCGGACTCGGCGTAAGCGATCGAGCTGCGGATCGCTGTGTCGAAGAGCTTCTCGCCAAAGCGCTCCTTCAACGAGGCCTGCGCCTCGCGCGAGTGCACGGTGCGCATGTCGGCGAGGTTCAGCAGCACCCCGAGCAGCTCCAACTCGTCGTTGAGCGTGTCGCGCGCCACTTCGATCACCTCAAGCGCCTGCTCGACCCCCTGCAGCGCGAAATACTGGGCCTCGGCGGTGACGAGGGCATAGTCGGCGGCGACCAGCGCGTTGACGGTCAACAGGCCGAGCGAGGGCGGACAGTCGACCAGGACGATCTCATAGCCGTCCTGCACGTCGGCGAGCGCCCGGCGCAAGGTCAGCTCGCGCCCGATCTTGCCGCCTAGGCTGAGCTCGGTCTCGGCCAGGTTGAGGCTGGCGGGAATCGCGTCGGCGTGAACCGCCTCAGAGGCGCGAACGCTGCCGGCCAGCACGTCGGCGATCGTCGGCTCGCTGTCCGGGGGCACGTCCAGGTAGTCGGAGAGGTTGCCCTGTGGGTCCAGGTCGACGGCGAGCGTCTTGACTCCTACGCGCGCGAACACGTCGGCCAGCGTTCGCACGGTGGTCGTCTTGCCGGTCCCGCCCTTCTGTGAGAGCACCGCGATCGTCAGCGCCATGGCGGCCGATAGTACGGCACGCCGCGCCGACGCAACGCGAGGCGCCCGCGGTGCCCGATGCCTGTGGCTATCGCCCGATCAGCCGACGGTCTCGACCGGCAGGTCTGCTCGCGCCGTGGCGGGATCGAGCGGCACGGTCGCGAAGACCAGCCGGTAGCGCCCGACGATGATCTCGTCGCCGTCGCTGAGAGCACGCCACTCGACCCGCTCGCCGTTGACGAACACGCCGTTGAGGCTGCGGTCGTCGAGCACCCGCACGCCGTCGGCCTGGCGCACGACCAGGGCGTGGCGGCGTGAGACGGTCGGGTCGTCGAAGCGCACGTCGGCGGCGAGGCTGCGCCCGATCCGCGTCCACTCGCGCGTCAGCGCCACCGCCTTGGTGCTCTCGCCGTCGTCGAAGAGCAGGTACTCGCCGGGCGTCCTCAGCGCCTCGCGCACCTGCTCAACCCACTCGCTCTGCTCAGTCACGGCGGGCTCGCTGAGGGCGGGCGTGGGCGCCTCGAACAGCGATGCGCGCACGAAGTCGTGGCCGCCGCAGCCAGGGCAGTCGTGCAGCGCGTCCAGCGAAGTCAGCGTAAGCACATATCCACAGTGTTGGCAACGAAAGGAGCCGGTACCGGCCATCGTGCCTGAAGTGAGCGACCCCATGCTCCGCCTTCCCTTCCTCTCGTCCCCGGAACGTCGGGAACTTTCTGCAGGGTGGAATTCCGCGGCAATCATAGCCATCCTGTCAAATCGCGTTGGCACCGTGCGCGGTTTGCCTCGTTGGCGTGCCCGTCAGGCGACTTCATTCGCGCAAATCGAGGCTACCCGGCGCTATCGACCAGCAAACCAGCCGACCCGAAGAAGAACCGAAGTAGTCGGCAGGAGCAGCGTAAGAGCCGGCGAAAAGGATCCAATGCACTCGGTGGTCGAGGACGTGCAGCAATTGGAGCGCTATCTGCTGCGCCGCGGCGTGCGTACGCTCAGCGAGGACCGCCACCGCTGCGTGGACTGCGCGCGCACGCCACTGGTTGGCGAGCGCGTGCATCTTTACGAGCGCTTGCCGGGCGTCGTCTGCGAGCTGTGCCGTCAGCTGCGCTCGACCGCTCCCCTGCACACCGAGGTGGTCCGCCACTCCGAGCTGGGCCATACGGTCCGGCTGACCGCGCGCGCCGCCTGAGCGCCGCGTCGTCGCGCGCGGCGAGCAAATAGACTGCGCTCACTGTGCACCCGGTGAGCGCTTCGGCCGTGATTTCAGCTCCGCGCGAGCAGGTGTTCGAGTACCTGCAGGACATCGCCAACCACGCCGAGTTCACCGACCACTACCTGGTCGACTGGCGCCTCACGCGCGAGAGCTCGGTCGGCCTGGGCGCGGGCGCGCGCTTTCGCGTCAAGGCCCCTGGCAATCGCTTCAGCTGGGCCGACGCCACCCTCACCGAGGTCTCGGCGCCGCACCGGATCGTCGAGACGGGCCGCACCGGCAAGGCCAACCGCATCCGCACGCTGGGCGTGTACGAGCTCTCGCCCGCGCCCGGCGGCGCCACCCGCGTGCAGTTTACGCTGGAGACCGAGGCGCGCGTGCTTTCAGACCGCCTGATGGAGGCGCTCGGCGGCCGCGCTTGGCTCAAGCGCAAGAACGCAAAGGCGATGCGGCGGCTGCGCTCGATCATCGAGCGCGACGAGTCGCGCGGGCAGCGCGTCACGGTAGCCGCCGGATAGACTCCCGCCTCGCGATGACCCGCAAGCTCGCACTCCTGGCCGTCTCCGCGCTCGCCGCGCTTTCGCTCGGCGCCTGCTCGGACGATTCGCACACGCGCGTGACGACCGGCACCTACGCGGGCGAGTCCGGCCAGAACGCTCCATACCTGAACGTTGGCCCGCTGATCTACGAGGTGCAGCTCTCGCGCGAGCTGAACCCAGCCGACACCGAGGACGCGGCCTACCTGAAAGGCCTGACGCCGGCCCAGCGCAAGCTCAACCCGGGCGAACAGTGGTTCGGCGTGTTCATCCAGGTCTACAACGAAAGCTCGGCACCGCATCCGGCGGCAACCGAATTCACGATCACCGACACCCAGGAAAACACTTACCGCCCGATCACCCCGGGCGCGACCAACGAATTCGCCTACCGCGCGGGCCTTTTGCAACCCAAAGCCCGCATCCCGGCGCTGAACACGGTGGCCGCCAACGGCCCCACCCAGGGCGCGCTGCTGCTTTACAAGATCAAAATCGTCTCGCTGGACAACCGCCCGCTTGAGCTGAAGATCGTCGATCCGCTCAATCCGCGCGAAACAGCGCAGGCTGAGCTGGACGTCTGATCCTTTCGCGGCTGGGCGCCGAGGGTCGCACTCGCGTGCCGGGCGTAGGGGGGCCTGTGTGTCATCACCGAAACGCCGAGACGCGGCATCGACGACCGATTTTCAATCGGCGTCCCGATGCCTAGTCTCGGCGTTTCGGTGATGACACACAGGCCCCCCGCCGACCAGACAGCGAGGGCGAGCCTCAGAGGCGCGCCGCGAAAAGGGTCAGACCTCTAGTGCAGCGCTGCTTCGATCACCTCTTTGGCTACTGGGGCTGCTGTTTCGCCGCCGGCGCCGTCTTTGACCATCAGGACGCCTACGGCGATCTTGGGGGTTAGGGCGGGGGCGAAGGCTGCGAACCAGGCGTCGGTGTTCTGGGGGTCTTTGCCGCCTACGCAGGTGCTTTCGCTGCTGTTTTGCGATTCTGAGCTTTCTGGGCTGGATTCGCTTTTGCTGCACTGCGATTCGCCCAGTTCAGCGGTGCCGGTCTTGCCGGCGACGGTGACGCCGGGGATTGCCGCGGAGGTGCCGGTGCCCTCGCGTACCACGTCGATCATCAGGTGCCTGACGGTGTGGGCGGTCGAAGCCGCCACCACTCGTGGCCAGGGCTGGGGCGGTTGCGCTTGGAAGCTCGGAGTTGGCTTGCGGCCGCCGTCGGCGATCGTGGCGGCGACGGTCATCATCTGCAATGCGCTGGCCTGCACCTCGCCTTGGCCGATCGCGGTCGAGCCCACGTCCAGTTCGCCCTGGATCTGGTTGGCGGGTGGCAGCGAGCTTTCGGCCGCTCCCGGCAGGCTTGGCGGATGGTTGAAGCCGTAGCCTTCCGCGGTGGCCACCAGCCTCGACGCGCCGACCTTGACTCCGAGCGGGGCGAACACCGAGTTGCAGGAGACCGCGAACGCCAGCGCGAGGCTGCCGCCGCAGGACTCGCCGTTTGCGTTTTCGAGCTTGACGCCGTCCAGCAGGGTCGAGCTCGCGTATGGGAACTCGCTTTTGACGCTTGCCACTTTGGCTTCCAGCACGGCTGTCAGCGTGACCATCTTGAACGTGGACCCGGGGGGCTGCAGGTCGTCGATGCCGAGGCCGGCGACGGCGAGCACCTCGCCGTTGTTGGGGTCCATCGCGACGACGCCGCCGAGCTGACCGCCGAGCGCCGCTGCCGCGGTTCGCTGGAGCGGTGCTGAGATGGTGCTGCGGACCGCTTGGCCCGGTCTGGGAGGCGCGCTTGCGAGCACGCGGCCGCCGGCCAGCAGCTCGCCTCCGGGTCGGCCGCGCAGGCGCGGGTCAAATGCCAGCTCAAGCCCGCTGACACCGACGATCGCTTCGCTTGGCACGCCTTCGCTCTCCAGTTGCAGCTTGCGCGAGCTGGGTATCGCCCCGACTTCTCCGATCGCCGCGTCGGCGGCGGCGCCGAGCGGCGAGTCGCGGGTGCCGGCGCCAAGCGCTTCGCCTTCGGCCAGGACGCTGCCGTCGCGCGCCAGGATCCTCGCGCGGGCCGGCAGGTGCGTTTGACGCGTGAGCACCTCGCCGGCGCTCAGCCCTGGGAACAGCAGCGCGTGTGACCAGCGCACGTGCTCGCCGTCGGGGTCGGACACTGTCTGTAGCCGCAGCTGCTCGACCAGCTCGCCCCACACTCTGGTCCCTACCCGTACGGGCAGCACGATCGTGCCGTTGCCCTGTTGGCGTGCTCGGCCCTGCAGTTGCAACGCGGTCTCGGTCGCCGTGCGCGCCGCTTGGCGGTATGCCTCGGCGAAGTCCAGCGCGGAGATGCGCCGGTGCGTAGCGTCGTCCACGTCGGCGTACATGGCCTGGTAGTTGCCGTGTGACCAGGCGCTGGCAAAGCGCTCGGCGACGCTGACGCCGGGCGAGCCGCCGTGGCCGGCGCCGATGATCGCTCCGAGCACGAAGGCGACGGCTGCCACGGCGATCACGCCGCGTACGCGGCGGGTGCGCGCGCGGGAGTCGCTTCGGCTCGTGCTCACAGTCGGGGACGGTAGAACATGAGAGGTGACAGGGCTCGACTGGCTGATCGTGGCATTTGCGTGCTTGTTGGCGTTGTTCGGCTTCCGCCGCGGCTTCGTCGTCGCGGCGCTCTCGTTCGGTGGCTTTGCCATTGGTTCATTCATCGGAACCAGGCTCGGTCCTCTACTGCTCTCGCACGGGCCCTCCTCGCAGTACGCGCCGGCTTTCGGCTTGATCGGCGCTCTGCTGGCCGGAGCGATCCTCGCAACCGGGTTCGAGGGGATCGGTTTGCGCTTGCGCCGCGTCCTGGTGCTGCCGGGCCTGAACCTGCTGGACGGCGCGCTCGGGGCGCTGCTGAGCGCCGCGCTTGGCCTGGCGATCGCCTGGATTCTCGCCGCTGTGGCACTACAGGCGCGGCCGGACCCGCAGTTGCGCGCGGACATCCAACGCTCGGCGATCTTGCGCGAGCTCAACCAGTTGCTGCCGCCGAGCGGCCCGGTCCTTGGCGTCCTGGCGAGCCTCGATCCGTTGCCGCACGTGTCCGGCCCGCTGCCGAGCGTCTCGCCGCCGTCCTCTGCGATCGCTCGCGAGCCAAGCGTGCGCGCGGCCGGCCGCAGCGTGGTGAGGGTGCTTGGCACCGCCTGCGGCCTGGCGATCGAGGGCTCTGGCTGGGTGGCCGCGCCTGGCGTCGTGGTCACGAATGCCCACGTCGTCGCCGGCGAGCACGACACGACCGTCGAGCCCTACGGCACCGAACCGCAGATGTCGGCCTACGCAATCGCGTTTGACCCGACCGACGACGTGGCGGCCCTGCGTGTCCCCGGCCTTGACCTGCCGTCGCTGTCGCTCGCGCCCGAGGTGACGGCGGGCCGGGGGGGCGCCGTGCTCGGCTATCCCGAGAACGGGCCGTTTGACGCCCGTCCTGCTCGTATCGGCACCACCCAGCGGGTGCTGACAGACGATGCCTACGGCAACGGCCCGGTCTCGCGCCTGCTCACGCCGCTGCGGGGCCTGGTGCGTCCGGGCAATTCGGGTGGCCCGCTGGTGGACAGCGCCGGTGCTGTGCTCACGACGGTGTTCGCGTCCACCAGCGGCGGTGGCACGGTGGGCGGCTACGGCGTCGCCAACTCGACGGTCGAGCACGTGCTGGCGGGTGCCGGTGCGATGACGGGCACCGGCGAATGCTCGGCGGGGTGACTATTGGGGTTCGCCAAATAACGGAGTGTCGGCAGGGCGGTCTGGGGCGCCAACCCGCGGCGCCGATCGGCGGCTGAGGCGGCCTGCCGCACCGGCCTGGTGGCGGGCCGCTAGGCTGGCCGGGTGCCCAAGACCCTGGTGATCGCCGAGAAGCCGTCCGTCGGCCGCGACCTGGCGCGCGTGCTGCCGGGCCCGTTCGCCAAGCAGGAAGGTTGGCTTGAGGCCGACGAGTACGTGATCACCTGGGCGGTCGGCCATCTCGTGCAGCTGGCCGAGCCCGACGAATACGACGCCAAGTACAAGCGCTGGCGGATGCCAGACCTGCCGATCGTGCCGAAGAAGTTCAAGCTGATCGTGCGCGACGAGCGCTCGCGCAAGCAGATGTCCGTGGTCACCGCCCAGCTCGGCCGCGAGGACGTCGAGCAAGTGATCAACGCCTGCGACGCCGGGCGCGAGGGCGAGCTGATCTTCGCCTACCTGTACGAGAAGGCCAAAGCAAAGAAGCCGGTGCAGCGCCTGTGGCTGAACTCGATGACCAACGCGGCGATGAAGGAGGCGTTTGCCAGCCTGCGTCCCGGCTCGGAGATGGAGCTGCTGGAGCAGGCGGCGCGATCGCGCTCGGAGGCCGACTGGATCGTTGGCATGAACGCCACCCGCGCCGCCACGATCCGTCTGAAATCCTCCTTTGACGGCGCCGTCTCGCTCGGTCGCGTGCAGACGCCGACGCTTGCGATCGTCGCCCGTCGCGAGGAGGAGATCAAGGCGTTCGTGCCCGAGCCCTACTGGTTGGTCGACGCGACCTTCGACGCCGGCCCTGTGGATGGAAACCCACCCGCCCCCGCCACCACGGACGGCGAGGACGGCGCGGACGGCGCACGCGTTTACGAAGGCCGCTTTCACCTCGGCGCCAAGCCGCGCCTCTCAAGCGAGCAGGAGGCGCTGGCGATCGTCGAGGCCTGCCAAGGCAAGCCGGGCACGATCACCAAGGTCGAGCGCAAGGAGCAGCGCGAGCGCGCGCCGATGCTCTATGACCTGACCAGCCTGCAACGCGACGCCAACACCCGCTTTGGCTACTCCGCGCGCAGGACGCTGGCGGCCGCTCAGCGCCTCTACGAGGAGCACAAGGCGCTGACCTATCCGCGCACCAACTCGCGCTACCTGACAAAAGACATGATCGAGGAGATCAAGCCGACAGCGGAGCTGCTCGGCGCTCAGAAGGACTACGCGAAGGCGGCTGCCTATGTGACGGCCCTGCCGGAGCTGCCGCTGGCTCGCGTCGTCAACGACGAGAAGGTCTCAGACCACCATGCGATCATCCCCACTCGCAGCGCCCACGCGGTCGATCGCATGGGCGACGACGACCGCCGTGTCTACGACATGGTCGTACGCCGCTTCCTGGCCGTCTTTCATCCCGAGGCGGTGTTTGAGAACACGCGCGTGGAGACCACCGTGTACCCGACCGGCGCGCCGGCGGACGACGGCGAAGGCGCCAGCGGCTGCGTCTTTCGCACGCGCGGCAAGCTGTTGCTCATCCCCGGTTGGCGCGGCGTCTATGGCCAGGTGCCAAGCGAGGCAAAGACGGCAGCCGAGGAAGACGAGGGCAGCGACCAGCAGCTGCCCAAGCTCGATCAGGGCGAAACGGCGCAGACGCTCCAGGTGGGCAGCGAACGCAAGGAAACCAAGCCCCCGCGCCGCTACTCGGACGCGTCGCTGCTGGGGGCGATGGAGACCGCCGGCAAGCTGGTCGACGACGACGAGTTGCGCGAGGCGATGAAGGACTCCGGGATCGGGACTCCGGCGACGCGCGCCGCGATC
Source organism: Solirubrobacteraceae bacterium (assembly GCA_036279855.1). Taxonomy (GTDB): domain Bacteria; phylum Actinomycetota; class Thermoleophilia; order Solirubrobacterales; family Solirubrobacteraceae; genus Palsa-744. Next base: position 42,157 of record DASUIH010000032.1, read on the forward strand.
ATCGAGCGCCTGATCCAGGTCGGCTACATCGAACGCGAGGCACGCTCGCTGGTCTGCACCGAGAAGGGCCTCAGCGTGATCCGCCTGCTGGGGGAGCACGCACTGACCTCGCCGGAAATGACAGGGCAATGGGAGCACCGGCTGGAGCAGATCGAGCACGGCCAGGACTCGCGCGAAAAGTTCATGTCCGACATCGCCGGCTTTGCCGATGAGACCGTCAAAGAGCTCGATGCCCGTCTCAAGGACGTGCGCATCCCGCGGGCGAATCTGGGCCCGTGTCCGGTCTGCGGGCACGACATCGTGGAGAACCGCAAGGGCTATTCCTGCTGGTCGCGCAACGACCCGGGCTGTGGCTTTGTCATCTGGAAGGGCAAGGCGGGCAAGCAGCTGTCGATCGCGATCGCGCGCGAGCTGATTCGCTCGGGCCAGACATCCAAGGCGGTGTCCGGCTTCAAAGGCCGTAGCGGCCGCTCCTTCCGCGCCCACCTGGCGCTCGCCCAAGCCGAAGACGGCAAATGGCGCGTTGAGTTCAACGAGCCGTGGGCGCGCGAGGGCGCAAAGCCGCCTGACGCGGAGGCTGAGGCCGAGGGGGCTGTGGCCGCCACGGCGGCGTAGCCTTCGGCAAGCCCCGTCGGCACCGTGCGCGAGGATGGCACGGTGCCGATCCATCTGGTCACCGGCCCGGCCAACTCGGGCAAGGCGAGCGTGTTGCTCGCCGACCTGCGCGCCCGTGCCGCGCGCGGCGAGGAGCCGCTGCTGATCGTCCCAACCAGCGCCGATCAGGCTCGCTATCGCCGCGAGCTGGCTGAGAGCGGGGTGGCGATGGGCGTCCGCGTGGAGCGCTTCGATGGCCTGCTGGGTGAGATCGTCGCCCACGCTCAGGTCGGCTCATCATCCCCTCTCAGCACGCCGGCCCGCGAGCTTCTGATCGCCCGCATCGCCGACGCCCGGCCGGGCCTGGCTCGCTCACTGGCTCGCACCGTCGCGGAGCTGGAGGCCCAACGGGTCACGCCGGCACGCCTGCGCGGGGCGCTGCGCGCCTGGGCGGATGCCGACGCGGCCGCCTCACAACAGATGCTGCTGTTCGAGCAGGGCGCGCCTGGCGATGAGCGCGCGACGCTGCAATGGCTGGCCGGCGTCTATGCGCGTTACCAGCAGACGCTGGCGAAGATGCGTCGCTGCGACCGGGAGCTGCAGTCGCTGGCGGCGCTGGACGCGCTCAGGCGCAAGCCCTCGCTGTGGGGTGGGCGGCCGGTGTCGCTGTACGGGTTCGACGATCTGACCGAGCTGCAGTTCGACGTGGTGGAGACACTGGCGACGGTCGTGGACGCGGAGCTCACGGTCTCGCTTGCCCACGAGCCGGCGCGATTCGCGTTCGCCGGCCGCGCGCTCCCGTTTCAGCGCCTTGTTGGGCTTGCGCGCCGGCACACCCAGCTGCCCGCCCGCTCCGAGCACTACGTGCCGTGCTCGCGGGCCGCTCTGCACCATCTGGAGCGATCGCTGTTTCAGGCCACGGCCGAGCGGGTCGCCTCAGAGGGCGCGGTCAGGCTCCTGTGGGGCGAGTCGCCGCGCGCTGAGTTGGGGCTGGTAGCGGAGGAGGTTCGCGCACTGCTGGACGAAGGGGTCCCCGCCGAGGAAATCGCGATCGTGCACCGCTCGCCCGCGGACATCTCGGCGTTGCTGGCTGAAATCCTGGCCAGGAATGGCATCCGCTACGCGATGCGTCGCCGGCCGGCGTTCGCCGACACGGCGATCGGACGCGGCCTGCTCGGCGCGCTTCGCTGTGGGCTCGGCGATGGCGGCCTCGGCGACCTGCTTGCCTGGTTGCGCGTCCCCGGCCTGCTTGAGCAGCCGCAACTGGCCGACTGGCTGGAGGCGCGCGCGTTGCGCAGCGGCGCGCTCGGCGCCGCTGCCGCGCGCGCCCTGTGGGAATCCGAGCGCTGGCCGCTGGATCGGATCGAGCGCCTGAGCGAGGCGGCGGGCGCGGGTCTGGTGCAGCTTGCGGACGCGCTTGTGGCTGAGCTTGAGCGGCTGTTCGCCGCGCCGAGAGCCGGCGCGGCGCCGCTGCTCGGCGGCCGCGAGCTTGAGGAGGCGGCTGCGCTTGCGGCTGGGCGGGCAGCGCTTGAGCAGTTGCGTGAGCTGGAGCGCTCCTCGCCCGTGGGCGGTGCTGGAGCGGTCGAGGTGGTGGAGCTGCTTGAGCGGCTGGAGCTGTTCGTCGGAGAGGCGCCCGCACCCGGTCGCGTCGCGGTGCTCGACCCGCTCGGCCTGCGCGCTCGGCGCGTGCGAATGCTGTTCGTGTGCGGCATGCAGGAGGGCGTCTTCCCGGCGTCGCCCTCACCGCCATTGATCGGCGAGGAGCAGCGACGCGCGCTGGCCCGTGCTTCGGGCCTGGCGCTGCGGGGGGCGCCCGACTGGGCACAAGCTGAGCGCTACCTGCTGTACGCGCTCGTCTCGCGCCCGCGCGAGCGCCTTACCCTCAGTTGGCATCGCGCCGGCGAAGACGGCTCGACCAGCGCGCGCTCGCTGTTCGTCGAGGACGTTTGCGACCTGTTCGATCCAATCGAGCCTCAAACGCGGTCGGTCGCCCAGATTCCGTTCGCGGCAACGGCCGGCGAGGTCGGTGAGAGCGCGATCCAGCCGCTGCGCGACGAGCGCGTGCTGGCCGGGCTGCGCGAGCGGCGGCTATGGTCGGCCTCCTCGCTTGAGCTGTGGGCGTCGTGCCCTGTCAAGTGGTTTGTCGAGCGCCTGCTGGCAGGTGAGCAGCTCGGCCCCGACGCCGAGCCGCTGGCGCGGGGCTCGCTCGCGCACGCGGCGCTGAAGCTGACGCTTGAGCGCCTGCGCGAGCAAACCGGCTCAGCACGCCTGACGCCGACGTCGCTTGTGGGCGCCAAGCGGCTGCTGGAGCAGGCACTCCAGGAGCTGCGGCCCGCCTACCCGCTGTCGGTGGCGGCTGAGCGCCTGCCCGGCGCGCAGCGGCGCCTGCGCCGTGAGCTTGAGCGCTACCTGGAGGGCTCGGCCGAGTCGCCCTCGCCGCTTGAGCCGACGCATCTGGAGCTCAGCTTCGGCTTCGAGCAGGAGGAGGGGCCTGCGCCGGCCCTGGCGCCGCTGGACCTCGGCGAGGGTGTGCTGATCCGCGGGCGTATCGATCGCGTGGACCTGGGGCCGGAAGGCGAAGCGGTCGTCTACGACTACAAGGGACGCGCGGCGCCGCCGTCGGCGCGCTGGCTGCGCGAGCGCTCCTGGCAGGTCGCGCTGTACATGCGGGCCGTGCGACAGCTGCTCTCAGAGCGTGTGGTCGGCGGCTTCTACCAGCCTCTGGCCGGCAGCGAGCCGGCGGCACGCGGTGCGTTGAACGCGGAGGCGGGCGTCGAGCTTGACTGTGTACGCACCGACCTGCTTGAGCAAGAGCAGTTCGAGCGCCTGGTCGAGGACTGCGCAGCGGCCGCCCGCGCTGCAGCGGTAGAGGCGCGCCGCGGAGCGCTGCAGCCGCGGCCGAACAGCTGCGCCTTCGGCGGCGGTTGCGCCTATCCCACGATCTGCCGTTGCGAGCGATGAGCCAGCCGCGGACAGTCGTCGAGCTGACCGACGAGCAGGAGCGGGCGGTCGCGCGCCGGCAGGGCTCGCTGCTCTTGGCGGCCGGCGCGGGCAGCGGCAAGACCGCTGTGTTGGTGGAGCGCTTCGTGCGCGCCGTGGTGGAGGACGGCGTTGCGCCGGCGCGGATACTTGCGATCACGTTCACCGAGCGCGCGGCCGGCGAGCTGCGCGAGCGGGTGCGCGCTCGACTGCTGGAGCTGGATCGGCGCGAGCACGCGCGCCAGGCCGAAGGGGCCTACGTGAGCACCTTTCACGGCTTTTGCGCGCGCCTGCTGCGCAGCCACGCGCTGAGCGCCGGGATCGAGCCGTCCTTCGTCATTTTGGAGGAGAGCTTTGCCAGTCGTCTGCAGCGCTCGGTGTTCGCGGAGGCACTGAGCGGGCTTTTGGCGCAGGAGGGCGAGCCGGCGGTGGATCTGGCGGCCGCCTACGGAGCCGATCCGCTGCGATCGCTGGTGCTCGGCGCTTATGCGCAGCTACGAAGCCAGGGCTGCTCGCGGCCGCGCCTGCCCCTGCCTCGACCGGCGGCAGACGCGGACGAGCGCGATCGCCGGGCGCTGGCGGCCTGTGCTCTGATCGATCGGCTGCTCGGGCGCTTCGGCGAGCTGTACGCCGTGCGCAAGGCCCGGCGCGGCGCGCTCGACTTCGACGACCTGGAGCTGCTCGCGCGCGACCTGCTTGCAGGGCGGCCTGGGCTGGCCGAGCAATGGTCGCAGCGCTTTGAGCTGTTGATGGTCGACGAGTTCCAGGACTCAAACCAGCGCCAGCTGCAGATTCTGGCCGCGCTGGACCGCGACAACCTGTTCACCGTCGGCGACGAGCTGCAATCGATCTACAGCTTCCGCAACGCGGACGTGGGCCTGTTTCGAGAACGGGGCGAGCGCCTGGCCGAAGCGCAGGCAAGCCTTGCGCTGACCCGTAACTTTCGCAGCGTCCCGCCGATCCTGGAGGCGGTCAAGCGCATCTTCGCCGAGCGGATGGGGTCGCGTTTCGCGCCACTGACCCCGACGCGCGAGCCGGTGGGTGAGGCCGGCCCGAGCGTGGAGCTGCTGCTGAGCGACCGCCGCGGCTGGGAGCGCCAGATGCTCGACCCGGCCATCGCGGGCCTGCCGGAAGCGACCCCCTGGCGGGCGGCCGAAGCGCGATTGCTTGCCGCGCGCGTGGGAGAGCTGGTGCGAGAGCAGGGGGTGCGCGCCGGCGAGGTGGTCGTGCTGCTGCGCGCCCTGAGCGATCTGCCGCTCTATGAGGCAGCCTTGCGCGCGCAGGGCCTGCCGACCGCGGCCGCCGTCGGTGGCTTCTGGAGCCAGCAGCAGGTGGCCGACCTGGTCGCCTGGCTGCGAGCGCTTGCCAACCCGCTGGACGAGGTAGCGCTGTACTCGGCGCTGGCCTCGCCGCTCGTCGGCTTCTCAAGCGACGCGCTGGCATTGCTCGCCTCCTTCGCGCGGGAGCGGCGCACAGGCGTGTGGCAGGCGCTGCGGGATTGCGCTGAGCAGCTGCAGGGGCTGCTGACAGCGCCCGACGGCAAGCGACTCGCAGGCTTCCTGGGCTTGTTTGAAGCTCAACGAGCCGAGCTTGCGCTGCATCCGATTGCCGACCTGCTGGCCGAAACGCTTGCCCTCAGCGGCTATGAGCACTGGGTGCTGCGGCGCGAGTGGGGTGCCCGCCGCCTTGCCGCCGTGCACAAGCTGATGCGGCTGGCTCGCGTGTTTGAAGCGCAGGAGGGGCGTGACCTGCGCGGCTTTCTTGAGCACGTCGAACACGTCGAGAGCGCCCTGGGCGGCCGCGAGCCGGACGCGATCGCCGACGAGGAGCTTGAAGCGGTGCGGCTGATGAGCGTTCACGTCGCCAAGGGCCTTGAGTTCCCGGTCGTTTGCGTGGCCGACCTCGGGCGCGACCTGAACCTGCGCCAGCCCGACCTGTTGGTGGACGCCGGCGAGGGCCGCATCGGTTTGCGGCTGATCGAGTTGGAGCAGTTGCGGGCGGAGCCTTCGCTCGACTATGAGCGCTTGGCGCAGGAGCGCCGCGCCGCCCAGCAAGAGGAGGAGGACCGGATTCTGTACGTGGCCTGCACGCGCGCGCGCGAGCGGCTGCTGCTGAGCGGCGTCGCCAGCTTTGAGCGCTGGCCGGCGCCGCGCGAGGGAGCCGCGCCGATCGCCTGGATCGCCCCGGCGCTGATCCCCGACCTGCCAAGCATCCTCAGCGCGGAGCGGGTGCCGCGTGCCCCGTTTGACGTTGCGCCGGCGGAGGGCCTTTCGGTGCGCTGCGTGCTGAATGCCGCCCCCACGGAGACGGATGACGACAAGCCTGCGGTCTCGCCGACTCCGACATCCGCGCCGGGATCTTCCAGAGCGCTCACGGGTGCGGGTCCCGACGATCGCTCTGAGCATGCCGCGGAGGTGTCCGACTTCGCATCGGCCCAAAGGCACGGCGAGCGTCACGGGGTCGCTGCCGAGCAGGCAGCGCCGTTGCTCGATCCTGACGGCGCCGTCAGCTACAGCTCGCTGGCCCAGCTTGAGCGCTGCGGCTATCGCTACTACCTGGAACGCGTCTTGCGGATGCCCGAGCGTCACGTGCGCGAGCAGGGGACGCCGCGAGGAGAGCTTGACCCAAGGCTCAGAGGGACGATTGTCCACGTGCTGCTTGAGACGGTCGACTTCGCCGGCCGGACGGCAGCGTCCGAGCAGGACGTGACCCGGGCCGCCGGCCGGATTGGAGTCAAGCTCACGCCTGCCCAGCGGGATGAGATCGTCGCGCTGTTGGCCGCGGCATTCGCGGCCGAGCCGGCCGCCCGCCTGGCCAAGTCCCGTCAGGCGCGACGAGAGCACCCGTTTGCCTTCTCGCTGGAGCGGGATGGGGCAAGCAGCCCTGAGCAGCCGCTGGTGGCCGGCTTCATTGACCTGATCGTCCGCGAGGCGGACGGGACTACGCTGATCGTCGACTACAAGAGCGACCGTCTGCGGGGTGGGGAGGACCTTGAGCAGGTGGTGCGCCGCGACTACGCCTTCCAGCGCCTGATCTACGCGTTGGCGGCGATCGAGGACGGCGCCGGCCGGGTCGAGGTGGCGCACTGGTTCCTGGAGCGTCCCCAGCGTTGGATCTCGGCACGCTTCAGCGACAGCGAAGCCGATCTGCTGCGCGAGCGCCTGCGCGGAGAGCTTGCGGCGCTGCGGGCGAAGGGATTTTCTGTGGCCGAAGAGCCACACCGCGACCTGTGCTCGACCTGCCCGGGACGGGGGGGTCTCTGCTCCTGGGGGGAAACCCACACCATGCGTGCGCGTTCGACCACATTGGCAGCGCTTTGAGTGGGGGGTAGTCTCGATGGTGTTCTTGCCTTGCAAGCGACGGCAGGGGGACAAGAGGAGCAGCGATGGCTACGGTGACCGACAGAGTGGCATCTCTCGAAGGTGGAGTAGGGCCGGGTTCCTCGTCGCTCCCGGACACGGAGCTCTTCGAACGTGTTCGCGCGGCGGGCGATCCGCTCGCGCGCAAGGCTCTGGTCGAGCGCTATCTGCCGCTTGCCCGTCGTTTGGCGCGGCGCTACCAGCACACAGACGAGCCGATCGACGACCTCGTGCAGGTCGCCTCGATCGGCCTGATCAAGGCTGTCGACCGCTTCGATAGTACCCGCCAGGTGATGTTCTCAAGCTACGCCGTGCCGACGATCCTGGGGGAGCTGAAGCGCCATTTTCGCGACCGTACCTGGTCGGTGCGGGTGCCGCGCGACCTGCAGGAGTTGGCGCTGCGGGTCGACCAAGCGGTGACGCGGCTATCGAGCGCAAGTGGTCGCTCCCCGTCGGTGGGGGAGGTCGCGCGAGCGGTCAAAGCATCCGAGGAGCAGGTATTGGAGGCACTGGAGGCGATGGGCGCCTACCGGGCGGGCTCGCTCGACGTCCCACGCGCGGTGCGCGAGGAAGAGGGCGAAAGCGTCGCCGACAGCATCGGTAGCGACGACTATGGCTACCACCGCGCCGAGCAACGCGCGACGCTTGGCCCGCTGCTCTCGCGCATCGGCGAGCGTGAGCGCACGGTGCTCGCCCTGCGCTTCGGGGCTGACCTCACGCAGGCGGAGATAGGCGATCGGATCGGCGTCTCGCAGATGCAGGTCTCGCGCTTGATCCGCCAGGCGCTGACGCGTCTGCGCGCCGGCGAGGAGCCCGCCTGACGTTTGTCGCGGGCGCGCACTTGACAACTGGTCACGCTTGTGGTCAAGATGTGTCTAGATGCCAAGGTCGATGTGGATGGGGACGCTCAGCTTTGGCTTGGTGAGCGTCCCGGTCAAGCTGTACAGCGGGGTCACGCGCAAGACGGTGCGCTTTCACCAGATCCACGCACTCGACTGCGGCCGTGTCCACAACAAGCACGTCTGCGCGCTCGACGGCGAAGAGATCCCGCTCAACGAGATCGTCAAGGGCTACGAGATCGCTCCGGACCGCTACGTGCCGGTCGAGGCGGCCGAGCTGGCGGCGCTGGAACCGCTGTTCACGCGCACGATCCAGGTCGAGGACTTCGTCGAGCTGGGCGAAATCGACCCGATCTACTTCGACCAGCCCTACCACCTCGTCCCCGGCCCCGGCGGCGCGCACGCCTACAGCGTTCTGCTGCAGGCGATGCGCGACACCGGCAAGGTCGCGATCGGGCGCATGGTGATGCGCTCCAAAGAGCGGCTGGTGTGCGTGCGTCCGCGCGAGAACGTGATGCTGCTGATGACGATGAGCTTCGCCGAAGAGGTTAATCCGACCGCCGGCATGCGTGAGCTGGGCGCTGTCGAGGACCACATAGACGAGCGCGAGCTGGACGTGGCGCGCCGGCTGGTGGGCTCGGTCGCCGTGTCCTTTGACATCGAGAACTATCAGGATGACTTCCGTGAGGCCGTGCTTGACCTGATCGACCGCAAGGCAGCCGGCGAGCCGCTGCAGCTCGGTCCAGAGCCAGATCCTCCGCCCGACTCCCCGGACGTGATGAAGGCGCTTGAAGCGAGCCTGGAGCAGGCGGCGCTCAGCGCGCGCTGAGCAATATCTCCAAGCGCGCCAGCGGGCTGTTCTCTTCAGGCAGCACTGTCACCCGCTCGGCCACCCGCTCAAGCACGTTGCCCACCAACGGCAGGCTGGCCTCACGCACCAACCGCTGCGCTTCAGATGCAGCCAGCTCGCGCACACTCAGCTCGGCCTTGTGCTCGTCGGCTTCGAAGCTGAACGTCAGCCGCTGCTCGTTCTCGGCGGACCCGGTCGTGCACAGCGCATCGCAAACCAGCAACGCCTCTTCAAGGCGGTCAAGCGGCCAGTCGGCGCGCGTCAAAACCATCGAGATCACGCGACAGAGCACCGGCCGCAGTAGTGGCCCCTCGGCGATGCTCAGCCGGGTCACGCTCTCGATCGCGCGCTCGCGCTCGCTGGTGGCGGCGCTGTTCATGGTTTGCCTCCGTTCATGCGGGGCGGCTCCTCCAGCGCGAAAGTCATCCGCACCTCCGTGTGCTCGGCGTCGTCGTGGCCGAGCTGGACGGTCTCGGCCAGGGCAGCGATCAGCGATAGCCCGAGCCCGAGGCCGGGGCTGTCCGGTCGCGGCCCGATGCCGCGGCCCCAGTCGCGCACGCGTACCACCATCTCGCCGTCCTCCATGCCGGCGAGCACTTCCATCGTGCCCTCCTCGCCATCTGGATAGGCGTGCACGACGACGTTGGCGCAGGCCTCGGTGACGGCGAGGCGGATGTCGGCGAGCTTTGTCTCCGGCACCGCAAACGCCTCAGCGAAGCCGCCGAGGGCGTGTCGAACTATCGCAATGTTCTCAGCCCGCGCTGGAAGCGCCAGCTCCATGTCAGGCGTCATTGCCTCTCCGGGCGCCTCATGCGCCGATGTCGCCTTGCCTTGTCGCCCATAATGATCCCCGCGACGGATGGATTTCACACCTCGGACACTCGTCCGTTCCGCCGCGCGATGCTACGCTTCTGCTCCGCCCTCAGGTGCCGACCACTCATGCCCGCACAGGCCGTTGCCCCTCCGGGCACCGGCCGAGAACGGCAGCACTCATATGACTTTTCGAACATTGCCATCACCGGCCGCTGGACTCTACGACCCTCGCTATGAGCACGACGCGTGCGGCGTCGGCATGGTCGCGCGCCTGGACAACCAGCCGACGCACGAGGTTCTCGCGCGAGCGTTGACAGCGCTGGAGAACCTTGAGCACCGTGGCGCATCGGGCGCCGACCCGTTGACCGGCGATGGCGCCGGCATCCTGATCCAGATGCCCGATGAGCTGTTGCGGGCGCTGGCGGGCTTTGAGCTGCCGCCGGCCGGCTCCTACGGCGTCCTGATGTGCTTCCTGCCGACAGACGACGATGCGCGCGCGCATGTGCAGGAGCTCCTGGAGCGCACAGTCCTAGCCGAGGGTCAGACGCTGCTTGGCTGGCGCGAGGTCCCGGTACGCCCGGAGCACACGGGCAGGACCGCCGGCGCCTGTCGTCCTGAGATCCGCCAGCTGTTTGTCGGCGCCGCCGACGGGCTTGACCAGGACGCCTTCGAGCGCAAGCTGTACGTGGTCCGTCGCGTCGCCGAGCAGGCGGTGGCCGGCTCGGCGGACGCCAAGGCCGGCTTCTATGTGACCTCAAGCTCCTCGCGGACGATCAACTACAAGGGCATGCTGATCTCCTACCAGCTTGGCGCCTTCTACCCGGACCTGCGCGACGAGCGCTGCAAGAGCGCGCTGGCGCTCGTGCACTCGCGCTTCTCCACCAACACCTTCCCCAGCTGGGAGCTTGCCCATCCCTACCGGGTGATCTGCCACAACGGCGAGATCAACACGGTGATGGGCAACGTCAACTGGATGCGCGCGCGCGAGTCTCAGCTCTCAAGCGCTCTGTTCGGCGAGGACCTGCAGAAGATCCTCCCGGTGGTGACCGCCGGCAACTCCGACTCGGCGACCTTTGACAACGTGCTGGAGCTGCTGATGCTGGCCGGCCGCGACCTGCCGCACGCGGCGATGATGATGATCCCCGAGGCCTACCGCGATCGCCCCGACCTCTCCGATGAGCTGAAGGCCTTCTATGCCTTCCACGCCTGCCTGATGGAGCCGTGGGACGGGCCCGCCTCCGTTGCGTTCACCGACGGGCGCATCGTCGGCGCGACGCTCGACCGCAACGGCCTGCGCCCCGGTCGCTTCGTCCTCACCAAGGACGGTCACGTCGTGCTCGGCTCGGAGATCGGCCTGCTTGACATTCCACCCGAGCAGATAGAGCGCCTCGGCCGCCTGCAGCCGGGCAAGCTGTTCCTGGTCGACCTGCAGCAGGGTCGGATCGTCGAGGACGAGCAGGTAAAGCGCGAGGTCTCCACCGCCAAGCCTTACGGCGAGTGGCTGGCGCGCAACGCTGTGCGCTTTGCCGACCTGCCCGCATCCGAGCAGGTGACGCTTTCAGATCAGCCACTGCACACGCGCCGGCGCGCCTTCGGCTACACGCAGGAGGATCTGCGCGTGCTGTTGGAGCCGATGGCCCGCGACGGCGCCGAGCCAATCGGCTCGATGGGCAACGACCTGTCGCTGGCGGTGCTCTCCGACCAGGCGCCGCCGCTGTTCTCCTACTTCAAGCAGCTGTTCGCGCAGGTCACTAACCCGCCGATCGACCCGATCCGCGAGGAGATCGTGATGAGCCTCGCGACATCGCTCGGCTCCGAGCGCAACCTGTTCGAGGAGACGCCCGAGCACGCCCACAAGCTGCTGCTCGACCAACCGATCCTGCTCAATCGCGAGCTTGAGACGCTGCGCCACATCTCCCATGACGTGTTCTCCAGCCGCACGCTTGACATCACCTGGCCGGTGGACGATGGGCCCACCCCCCAAGAGGGGTTGGAGCGCGCGCTGGCGCGCGTTTGCGAGGAAGCCCGCGAGGCGATCTCGCAGGGCGTCAACATCGTCATCCTCTCCGACCGTCTGCTCGGCCCACGCCGCGTGCCGATCCCATCGCTGCTGGCGGTCTCCTGCGTCCATCACCACCTGGTGCGCGAGGGCACGCGCCTGCGCGCCGGCATCGTGCTTGAGTCCGGCGAGCCGCGCGAGGTGCACCACTTCGCCACGCTGATCGGCTTTGGCGCCAGCGCGATCAACCCGTACGTGATGCTGGAGACGCTCGATGAGCTTGTCGCCCTCGGGCACATCGCTCGCCCGGCAAACGGCGCAGGCCCGTCTTCTCCGTCCGCAGAGGCTGTGTCCGTGAGCGCCGAGGAGGCCGCGCAGAACACGGTCAAGGCGATCGGCAAGGGGTTGCTTAAGACGATCTCCAAGATGGGCATCTCAACGATCCAGTCCTACCGCGGCGCGCAGATTTTCGAGGCGGTCGGGTTGGAGCGCGAGCTGATCGACCGCCACTTCACCGGCACCGCCTCGCGCATCGGCGGCGTCGGCCTGGACGTGCTGGCGCAGGAGGCGCTGCAGCGCCATGCGCGCGCCTGGGTGGATGGGCACCGATCCAACGACGAGCTGCTGCCCGTGGGCGGCGTCTACGCCTGGCGGCGCGACGGCGAGCACCACATGTGGAACCCGGAGACGATCGCGCTGGCCCAGCACGCTGTGCGTGCGGCCAACGGCAATGTGCGCGCGGCGCTCGCCGGCGACGCGGCCGCTCACGGCGAGGTGCGCGAGAGCGCCGCCTTCGCCAAGTACCGCGAGTACGCGGCGGCGGTGAACGAGGACGCCGCCCGCCAGGCGACGCTGCGTGGCCTGCTGCGGATCGGCATCGACGGTCGCGGGGCGGGTGGGGTGGCGATCCCACTTGAGCAGGTCGAGCCGGCCAAGGAGATCGTGCGCCGCTTCTGCACCGGCGCGATGAGCCTTGGCTCGATCTCGCGCGAGTCGCACGAGACGCTGGCGATCGCGATGAACCGGCTCGGCGGCCGCTCGAACACCGGCGAGGGTGGCGAGGACCCGGCTCGCTTCCAGCCTGACCCCAATGGCGACCGCCGCCGCTCGGCGATCAAGCAGGTCGCGTCCGGGCGCTTCGGCGTGACGATCCACTATCTCGTCAACGCCGACGAGCTGCAGATCAAGATGGCCCAGGGCGCCAAGCCCGGCGAGGGCGGTCAGCTGCCCGGGCACAAGGTCGATGCCTACATCGGCTCGATTCGCCATACGACGCCCGGCGTCGGCCTGATCTCGCCGCCGCCCCACCACGACATCTACTCGATCGAGGACCTCAAGCAACTGATCTACGACCTGCGCTGCTCCAACCCAGGTGCGCAGGTATCGGTCAAGCTCGTCTCCGAGGTCGGCGTCGGCACGGTCGCCGCCGGCGTGTCCAAGGCCAACGCCGACCGCGTGCTGATCGCGGGCTATGACGGCGGCACCGGCGCTTCGCCGCTGTCATCGATCCAGTCAGCGGGCGTGCCGTGGGAGATCGGGCTGGCCGAGACCCAGCAGACGCTGCTGCTCAACGACCTGCGCAGCCGCATCGTCGTGCAGACCGACGGTCAGCTGAAGACCGGCCGCGACGTCGTCATCGCCGCGATGCTCGGAGCCGACGAGATGGGCTTCTCGACCGCGCCGCTGATCGCGATGGGCTGCATCATGATGCGCGCCTGCCACCTGAACACCTGCCCGGTTGGGATCGCCACCCAGGATCCCGAGCTGCGCAAGCGCTTCAAGGGGACGCCCGAGCACGTCGTCAACTTCTTCTTCTTTGTCGCCGAGGAAGTGCGCGAGATCCTCGCCTCGCTGGGCTTGCGCACACTCGACGAAGCGATCGGACGCGTCGATCTGTTGCAGGCGCGGGAGGCGATCGAGCACTGGAAGGCTCGTGGCGTGGACCTCACGCACGTGCTCACGCACATCGAGCTGCCCGACGGCGCTCCGCGCCGTCGCGTGCAGCCGCCGCCGGCCGTGCTTGAGGACGCGCTCGACTGGGAGCTGGTGGAGCGTTGCAAGGCTGTGATCGAGGTCGGTGAGACGGTCTCGGCCGGCAGTGCCGACGGTGGCTCGGAAGCCGCCGGCGGGCAGCGCTTGCGCGTTGAGATCGAGCTGCCGATCCGCAACGTCAACCGCTGCGTCGGTGGCATCCTCTCCAGCCACATCGCCCGTGCTCGCGGCGCCGAGGGGCTGCCGAGCGACTCGGTGCTCGTGCGCTTCCGCGGCTCGGCCGGCCAGAGCTTTGGCGGCTGGCTCGCGCCCGGGGTCACCTTTGAGCTTGAGGGCGACACCAACGACTACACCGGCAAGGGCCTCTCGGGTGGCGTGCTGGCGGTGCGCCCGTCGCGCGAGATCGGCGACCATTTCAAGGCCGAGGAGAACGTGATCGTCGGCAACACCGTGCTGTACGGCGCCACGGCGGGCCGAGCCTTCTTCCGCGGCTTGGCCGGCGAGCGCTTTGCCGTGCGCAACTCCGGCGCCTGGGCGGTCGTCGAGGGGATCGGCGACCATGGCTGTGAGTACATGACCGGCGGCCGCGTGCTCGTGCTCGGCCCGACGGGCCGCAACTTCGCCGCCGGCATGAGCGGCGGCGTGGCCTATGTGCTCGACCAGGACGGCGAGTTCCCAGCACGCTGCAACATGGGCATGGTCGGCTTCGAAGATCTCTCCGAGGCCGACGCGATCGAGCTGCGGGCGATGATCGAGGAGCACGTCGAGCACACCGACTCTCCCGTCGGGCGCGGCGTCCTTGCGCGCTTCGATGAGTTGTTGAAGGCAGCGGCCTTCGTCAAGGTGATGCCGCACGACTACAAGCGCGTGCTGCGCGAACTGGCCGAAGCCGAAGAAGAGCCTGCCGAGAGCGTGCCGGCCTGATGGGCAAGCTCGGGGGCTTCCTGCAGATCGAGCGCCACGGGATCGCCTACCGCGATCCCCTAGAGCGCGCGCGCGACTATCGCGAGTTCGTCGTCGAGCGCCCGGTCGCCGAGCTGCGCGAGCAGGGTGGGCGCTGCATGGAATGCGGCGTGCCTTTCTGCCACAACGGCTGTCCGCTCGGCAATCTGATCCCGGACTGGAACGATCTCGTCTTTCGCGACCGGTGGCGCGAGGCGATCGACCAGCTGCACCGAACGAACAACTTCCCGGAGTTCACCGGCCGTCTCTGCCCGGCGCCGTGCGAGGCCGCCTGCGTGCTCGAGATCGACGAGGGAAATGCGGTGACGATCAAGCAGATCGAGCTGTCGATCGTCTCGCGCGCCTGGGAGGAGGGTTGGATCGTCGCGGCGCCGCCGGCTTTCCGCACAGGGCGTCGCGTCGCCGTCGTCGGCTCCGGCCCGTCCGGGCTCGCCGCAGCACAGCAGTTGAACCGGCGCGGCCACTGGGTGACGCTGTTCGAGCGCGACGAAGCGGCCGGCGGGCTGCTCCGCTTCGGCGTCCCCGACTTCAAGATCGAGAAGCACGTCGTCGAGCGGCGCGTGCAACAGCTTGTGGAGGAGGGAGTTGAGCTGCGGCTCCGAGTCGACGTCGACGGCTCTGACCTCGAGGAGTTCGATGCCGTCGTGCTCTGCATCGGCGCACGCGTGCCGCGCGACCTGCCGGTGCCCGGGCGCGAGCTCGACGGTGTTCACTTCGCGATGGACTATCTGTATGGGCGCAACCGCGCCGTCGCGAACGACCGTCCTGCCGCGATCAGCGCAAGCGGCAAGCACGTGGTCGTGATCGGCGGCGGCGACACGGGCGCCGACTGCGTCGCGAGCGCCCACCGCGAGCACGCTGCGAGCGTGACGCAGATCGAGCTGCTCGGCGAGCCGCCGGCATCGCGGCCGGACGATCTGACGCCGTGGCCTTTGTGGCCCGCGAAGCTGCGCACCTCGTATGCGCTGAAGGAAGGCGGCGAGCGTTCGTTCGCGATCTCGACGACGGGGCTGTCCGGTGAGGGCCGCGTGCAGGAGATCCATTGGGTGCAGAACTCCGGCGTGCCGCCGTTCGACCCGATCCCCGGCACGGAGGAGTCGCGCCCCGCCGACCTCGTCCTGCTCGCGATGGGCTTCACCGGAGCGGAGCCGAAGCTCTTCGACGAGCTCGGCGAGCGCGCGAACGTCTTCGCCGCCGGCGACTGCCGCCGCGGTCAGTCGCTGATCGTGTGGGCGATCGAGGAGGGGCGGAAGTGCGCGGAGCAGGTCGACGGCTATCTAGAGCAGCTCGGCGATCGAGCGCACGATCGCATCCGGCACGACGCCGGCATCAGCGGGTAATCCCCGCCCCCACTTGTCGAGCCAGATGCCGCGGATGCCGACGGCCTGCGCGCCGGCGACGTCCCACTCGAGGTTGTCGCCCACCATCCAGCAGTCGGCGGGCTCGACGCCGAGCGCCTCGAGCGCGGTGTTGTACGCGATGCGGTGCGGCTTGCCGTGGCCGACCTCGCCCTCGATCCCGATGTAGGCGAAGTGCGCAGCGAGCGCGAAGCGCTCGATCTTCTCCCGCTGTCCCTCGCTGCCGCCGTTCGTGATCAGGCCGAGCGTGACGTCCCGGGCTCTTAGCGCGTGCAGCGTGTCGATGGCGCCCGCGAGCGGCGCGATCGCCTCCTTGCGCAGCTCGTGATGGAGCGCGCCCAGCGTCAGACCCAGCTCCCGGTCCTCGACGCCGACCGCGGCGAGCGACTCTGCGACGATTTCGCCGTACGAATCGGCGAGCCGGACGCGCCAGGCGCGGTGGCGGTCTGGATCAGACCAAAACGCCTCACGAACGCGCTCGAGCTCCACGTGCAGACGTCGCGCGTCGACCGCAGGGTTCCGGCGCGCCGCCTCGTCACACGTCTCCTGCCAGCAACGGTCGCGCGCGCTGCTGTCGTCGAGGATCGTGTCGTCGAGGTCGAGCAGAAGAACGGTCGGCAGCTCCACCCGTGACATTCTCGTAACAGGGGACAGTCCCTGGTGAAAGAAGCGTCACCGCTTCGTCACGAGAGTGACACCGGGGAGCGCGGAGTGACCGCTCCGCGCTCCCCGGGACCTGTGACCTAGGCGGCGCGCCCGAGGCGAAGCGCCAGCGGCTGGCCGCACTTGGCGCAGAAGGTCGCCGCTGCGCCCTTGCGGGTCGCGCGCTCGACCGGAACCGGCTTCGCGCACGTGCACGTGGTCGTCATGCCGTCACCTCCTTCGCGACTGGCACGGGCTGCGGCGCGGGCGCGGGCGCATGCGGATGACGCGCGAGCGCACCGAGATGACCGTGCGTCTCGGTCCCGTAACCGCCGGGCACCGGAATGTAGAACTCGGGATAGCCCCACATGCCGTGCTCGTGCACGTCGAGGCCCTGCGACTCGACGACCGGCTCGACGCGGATCCCCCAGATCCTGTTGAGCACCCAGAGCGCGCCGAACGACGAGCCGAACGAGAAGCAGCCCACCGCGCCGACACCCAGCGCCTGCACGCCGAGCTGGTGGAACGAGCCCGTATAGACGAGCCCGCCGTGGCCGGTGCCGAGCTTCGCCGCGAGCGCGGGCACTGCGAATACACCGCACGCGAGCGTGCCCCAGACACCGCTCATGCCGTGCACCGCGACCGCTCCGATCGGATCGTCGATGCCGATGCGCTCGACGAAGATGACGCCGAAGACGGCGATCACGCCGGAACCGCAGCCGATCAGAACAGCAGCCCAGGGCGCGACGAACCCGGACGCCGCGGTGATCGCGACGAGCGCGCCGAGCGCGCCGTTCAGCATCATCGAGATGTCCGGCTTCCCGAGGCGGATCCACGCCACCGCCATTCCGGTCACGGCCCCCGCAGCGGCAGCGATGTTCGTCGTCGTCGCCACGTACGCGAAGAACCCGAACCCGCCGAAGTCGATCGACAACGTGGAGCCGGGATTGAAGCCGAACCAGCCGAACCAGAGGATGAGCGTTCCGAGGACGGCGTACGGGATGTTGTGCCCGGGAATCGGATTCGCACGACCGTCATGACCGAACTTGCCGATCCGCGGCCCGAGGATCAGCGCCCCCGCGAGCGCAGCCAGCGCGCCTTGGTAGTGCACGACCGTCGAGCCGGCGAAGTCCTGCATGCCGTGCGCGAACAGCCAGCCGTGCGGCGACCAGATCCAGTGCGAGACGATCGAATAGGTCAGCGTGAAGTACACGCCGAAGACGAAGTACACCCACAGCTTCGCGCGCTCGGCCATCGCGCCCCAGACGATCGCGAGCGAGACGCCGGCGAACACGACCTCGAACAGGTAACCGGCCGCGCCCGGGATCTCCGCGAAGAAGTCGAACGGCTTCTGCCCGACCCCGACGAGCTCGTTCACCGACGGGAAGAAGCCCGCGGTACCGCTGAACCACCCGCCGTCGCCGAACGCGATGCCGAACCCGACCGCCCCGTAGACGAGCGACGCGACGCCGAAGATGAGGACGTTCTTGCCCGCGATGTGTCCCGCGTTCTTCATTCGCGTCAGCC
>DASUIH010000033.1:0-297987 GCA_036279855.1 Solirubrobacteraceae bacterium
TTCTACGCGAGCTGTCGGATGCGGGCGTGATGCTGCACGGCGACGCACGGGCGATGGCGCTCGCGCCGCAGGGCGTGCACGTAATCGCAGCGATCGAGGCCGACTGGGGCACCGAGTATCTGGCCCTCGAGCTCGCAGTCGGCGTGGTCGACTCGGTGGAGCAGGCGATCGACCACATCAACACGCACGGCAGCGGCCACTCCGAGGCGATCGTGACAGGCGACCCCGAGGCGGGCCGCGCCTTCCAGCTGGGGATCGACGCTGCCTGCCTGTACGTCAACGCGTCGACCCGCTTCACCGACGGAGGCGAGTTCGGGATGGGCGCCGAGATCGGGAACTCCACGCAGAAGCTGCACGCCCGCGGGCCGATCGGGCTGCGCGAGCTGTGCACGTTCAAGTACCTGGTCGAGGGCTCGGGCCACGTCCGCGCTTGAGCAGCCGAGCCGCACGCAGCGGGTGGGGATCCTTGGCGGGATGTTCAACCCGCCGCACGCGGGCCACATCGAGCTTGCCCGCACAGCGCTGCGCGAGCTTGGTCTCGATCGGGTGCTGTTGACACCTGCGTCGGTGCCGCCGCACAAGCCGGTGATCTGGGATCCGGGCGGCGAGCAGCGTGCGCAGATGTGCCGGATCGCAAGTCGTGAGGATCCAGGGATCGAGGTGAGCACAGTCGAGCTGGAGCGTCCTGGGCCGTCCTACACGGTCGATACGCTCAAAAGCATCCAAATCGACCAACCGGATGCACAACTGACGCTGATCCTTGGCGCCGACATGGCGGTGACGCTCGGCTCGTGGCGTGAGCCGCAGGAGATCGTGAGTTTGGCCCGCCTGGCGGTGGCCGACCGTGAGGGGGTATCACGCCGGCAGGTGCTGGAGGAGTTGGAGCCGCTGGGCGGCGCCGGGCGCATTGACTTCCTGAGCATGCGGGCGCATGAGGTCTCCTCCTCGCAGGTGCGCCGCAGGCTCACCTGCGGGCAGCCGATCGACGCGCTGGTCGGCGCCGATGTTGCCGCCTACATCGACGAGCAGGGTCTGTACGGGCATACGTCGAGGACGAGCAGCGTGGCCGGAGGCGGCCAGTGACGCCAAATGAGCTGCTGGCCGAGATTCGCCGCTATGCGGAGGACAAGAAGGCCGGCGAGGTGGTCGAGATAGACCTGCGCGAGGTGCTCGGCTACACCGACTGGTTTGTGATCTGCTCTGGCAACACCGAGCGCCAGACCAAGGCGATCCACGATGGGATCCTGGAGGGCCTCAAGCACGAGCACGAGCTGTTGCCGCGCCGGGTGGAGGGGTTGGCCAAGGCGGACTGGATACTGATGGACTACCTTGATGTGGTCGTTCACATTTTCACGCCTGCCACGCGCGAGTTCTACCGTCTGGAGCAGCTGTGGGGCGAGGCTCCGGCGCACCGGGTTGAGGAGACCGCGAGCGGCTGAGCAGCGGCCGGCCGCTGGAGTCTGGATAGCTCCCGCCGTCAACCGATCATCCGGCTAATTCGGTTGCATTGACTTTTGTCGGTCGGTAGTGTCGGTCGCCAAAGCGTCACGGATGGCGTGGCGCGCGACATCGGAAGGGGAGTTCCGGGATGTACGCTCAAACCAACCTCAGTATCGGTCGGCCTGCCCGCCTCGTGTTGTTGGCCGTCGCCGCACTCACAGTCGCGTTGACGCTGCTCGCGGCCGTGGGCACACACGCGGCGCGAGCCGAAGGGCCCGGCGAAGGCACGCCGTGGGTGGTCACGCTCGGCGATTCCTATATCTCCGGCGAGGCCGGCCGCTGGGCCGGTAACACCAATGAAAGCTCGTCCTGGATCGACGCGCTTGGCGAAAAAGCCTATGACGACAACGCCGGGCACACGGCCGAACTGATCCCCGGCTGTCACCGCTCGCAGTCGGCCGAGGCCTACATCGGCGGCGGCGTCGACGGTGAGAACCTGGCGTGCTCAGGCGCCGAGACCTCCTCGTTCACCGAGGAAGAAAAGTTCAAGCCGGGTCTTGACTTCTACAACTCGGGCGGTCACGAAGGCCAGGCGCTGATGCTCGAAAAATTCGCGAAAACGCACAACGTGAAACTGGTCCCGATCTCGATCGGCGGCAACAACTTCAAATTCGCCGAAGTCGTGCAGACCTGCGTCGAAGACTTTCTGTTCTCACCGGAATGGTGGCCGGACTACTGCTCCGAAGAAGAATCTGTGATGGAAAACTTCTCGGCGGGCAACGTCTCCACCCAGCAGGCGGCGATCAAGGGCGCGATCCTCAACGTCGCCAAAGCGATGTCAAACGCTGGCTACACGAGCACGCAGTACACGATCCTCGTGCAGAACTACCCCTCGCCGATCCCCAATGGCGAAGGCTTCCGCTATTCGCAAAAAGGCTACACGCGCCAGGAAGTCGGCGGCTGTGGGCTGTGGAACCACGACGCCAACGAAGCCAACGCGACGATGCTGCCGACGATCGACAACGCTGTCTTCAAAGCGGCAGAAGAAGCCAAACTGACCAATTTGAAGACGATGAACATCTCCTCGGCCTTCAATGGGCGCAGGCTCTGCGAAAAAGGCGTGGGCCTGCTTGAGGAAGAGGGGCTGACCTCATGGAAAGGGACCGGAGCGGTCAACAAGACGGAGTGGATCAACCAGATTCGCACCGTCAGCGCGCTGTTTGGGTCCTATGAACTGCAGGAAGACCTGCACCCCAACTACTGGGCTCAACTGGCGCTGCGCAACTGCGTCACCCAGGCGTACAACTCCGGCACCCCAAAGGGCGGCGCCTGCACCATCTCCGGTGAAGGGCTGAACGCGGCGGGCGAGCCGAACATGACGTTGAAATAAGACGCATCTGAAGTAGACGCGGGAAGCGCCGGCGTCGTCCTTGGGCGGCGCCGGCGGCTTCTACCGGCGAACCTGGACTGGGTAGTCCAGGTTCAGGGTGGAGCCCCCGCTGAGGATCACCGCGCGAAACGTGAGTGGATAGCCAACCGCTGAGGCGGGCCAGTTGAACGTGTCGTGGAAGCGGCCGCTGAACTTGTAGTGCGAGCGGTGGGCGACCACCGCGCCGCCGAACATGTACTCGTAGCGGACTTCCGCTTGGGCCGGCCTACCTTTGCTTGCCACGGCGAAGCTGACCGGCCAGGGCACGCCGACGCGCGGGCTGTGACCGGCCGCGCTCAGACTCGCCGTGACGGCGCCGGAGGTGGCGGTCACCACGTGTTCTGAGAGGGCATGCGAGGGTGTGCTCGGGCCGGTCCTCGCGGTGTTCGCCGGCGTCGATGTCGTCCTAGCCGTGGTGTTTTTTGATCCGCTGCCGCAAGCTGCCAACAGAATCGTGCAACAGGCACACGCGGCTGCCGGCAGCAGGGCCTTTGTCCGCGGCTGCGGCTGGCTTGCGAGCATCCCGTCCAGCCTAGCCGCCGACCAGGCGACTGCCGCAAACGAGATCGGCGGCCGTTGCTAGGGTTGCCGCGAGTGTCTGGCTTCGAGGAGTGGCAAATCGAGCTGCACGGACGGCGCGCCGTCTACCGCATCGCCGGCGAAGGGCCACCGGTGGTGCTGGTGCACGGCATGCTCAACTCCTCCAGCCACTGGCGTCAGGTCGCGCTTGAGCTGGCGCGCGAGCACATGGTGATCGCCCCCGACCTGATCGGGCACGGCGACTCGGCGGCGCCGCGTGGCGACTATTCGCTTGGCGCGCACGCGGCAAGCATCCGCGACCTGCTGACAGCGCTCGGGGTCGAGCGCGCGACGATCGTCGGTCACTCGCTCGGCGGTGGCGTGGCGATGCAGTTCTTCTACCAATTCCCCGCCCGCGTGGAGCGCCTGGTGCTGATATCGAGCGGCGGCCTTGGGCACGAGGTCAGCCCGATGCTGCGCACCGCCGCGCTGCCCGGAGTCTCCGCCGCCTTGGCATTGGCCGCGCATCCGCGCTTGCTCGCCGCGCTCTATGACACGGGTGGGCGATTGCGCAAGCGGGGCATTCGCCACGGGGTCTACGTGCAGGCGGTGGCACGGGCGCTGCGGCCGCTCGAACAGCCGCAGGCGCGGGCGGCGTTCTTGCACACGCTGCGCTCGGTGATCGACGTGCGCGGCCAGCGCGTCAGCGCGACCGACCGGCTGTACCTGCTTGAGTCGATGCCGACGATGATCGTCTGGGGCGAGCGCGACAACACGATCCCGCTCGCGCACGGTCGCGCGGCACACGAAGCGGCGCCGGGCTCACGCTGGCGCACGCTGCCCGGAGCAGCTCACTTCCCGCACTTGGAAGAGCCCGATGCGCTGGCTGCTGTGCTGTGCGAGTTCTTGCTTGAAACAGAGCCGTGCCGCATGGACGACGCCGACTGGGGGGCGCTGATCTCCGGTCGTGCGCGGCGCAAGCGGCGGATGGCCGGCGCGGCTGCCTGATGTTGCCGCCACTAGTGCGCGGATCATTGCCGCTCGACACCGTCCGTTTCACGTTTGACCCGGACGGCTACTTTGCTGCCATCCGTCGCCGCTACGGCGATATCTGCACCGTCCGCCTGCTCGGCCAGGAATGGGTGCTGCTCGCCGACCCCGAAGCAGTCAAGGAACTGTTCTCCTACGGGCCTGAGCAAGTCGACTCGGGAGTCGCGAACCAGGCGCTCAAGCCGGCGCTGGGAGACCGCAACCTGCTGTTGTTGGACGGGGGCGAGCACCTGCACCGCCGCCGGCTGGTGCTGCCGCCATTTCACGGCGAGCGGATGCGCGCCTACGAGCAGACGATCCGCGCCGCCGCGGCCGAGCAGATCGCGCGCTGGCCCTTGGGAGAGCCGCTGGCGGCCGGGCCGCGGATGCAGGCGCTCACGTTCTCGGTGATCGTGAGCTGTGTGTTCGGCGTGCAGGAGGAGGAGCGCGTGGCGCAACTGGGCGATGCGCTGCGCGACATGGTCGCCTGGCTGACCGACATGCGCCGAGTCCTGTTCTTCTTCATGGTCGGCCCCGAACGCCTGGAGCTGGTGCCATCGTTCCGCCGTCAACGCGAACGCGTCGACCGCGAGATCCTCGCCGAGATCGAGCGCCGCCGCTCGCTGCGCGACCTGGAGCAGCGCGAGGACATCCTCTCGATGTTGGTGCAGGCAGTCGATGAGAACGGCGAGCATCTGACCGACAGCGAGCTGCGCGACGAATTGATGACGCTGTTGATCGCCGGGCACGAGACGACGGCGACGCTGCTGTCCTGGGCGCTGCACGACCTTGCTCGCGACCCGGCAAGCCAGGAGCGGCTTGCCACCGAGGGAGGAGCCTTCAGCGACGCCGTTGTCAGCGAGACCCTGAGGCTCCATCCTCCCACCGGCGGCGTGGTCAGGCGCTTGCGCCAGCCGCTCACGATCGGCGGCTATGACCTGCCGCAGGGCATTGACGTGCTGCCGGTGACGCTGCTGGTCCACCGCCGTGCCGACATCTACCCGCGGCCGTGGCGCTTTGACCCCACCCGCTTCCTTGAGGACCGGCCACCCGCCGGCGCCTGGTTTCCGTTCGGCGGCTCGGTGCGCCGCTGCATCGGCGCCGCGTTTGCCCAATTCGAGGCGAAAATCGTGTTGGAGGAGCTGCTCGGCGCGCTCCGCTTCCGTGCGGCCGATCGCAGGCCGGAGCGCACCAGCCGCCGGGCGATCGTGTTGGTGCCCTCCAAGGGCGCCCGAGTGGTAGCGCAGCGGCGCTGTTAGCTCAGCGCTCGCCGGACAGCAGCTCCGCCAGTCGAGCGTGTTGAGAGCTGTGGGTGCCGAGCAGCTCGTCGATCCACCTCAACACGATCGCCCGATCGACCTCGGTGCCCCAGGCGAGCATCTCCTCGATGTCAACCCAGTCCTTCGGCCGATCGAACGTCGCCTTGCACACGATCAGGTGCTCCGGGCTGAGTATCAGGATGCTGGTCGGCCCGAAAGCCACCTCGCGCGCGTCGGTCGCCATCTCCTGGTGCAGTTGGAGCGTGGCGCAGAAGACATCCAGGTAATAGCCGTCCCAGTCAAGCCGCGCCTGGCCGTCGCGCTCGATCGAGCCGCGATCCTCGGCAGTGACGGTGACCCCCAGGTGAGCGAGAGCCCCCAGCAGTGGGTCGGCGTCCTCCGGCGCGAGCGTCACATTGACGTCGATGTCGGTCGTCGCGCGCGGGCTGCGATACCAGGCCAGCGCGATCGCCCCTCCAAACTGGTGGGCGAGGCCCAGCGAGTCGAGCATCTCGTGCAGCGCGACGATGCGCGAGCTGAGCGCATCCAGGCGCCGGGCGTGCTCGCGCGCCGGCGGCAGGCTCACTGGTCCGGCGCGGTCGTGGTGGCGGTCGCAGTCGCCGTGGCTTGGCGCCGCTCGGCGATCCGAGCCAACGGTGGGAAGGCAAGCGGCTCGGGCGGGCGCGGCGGCTGGCTTGCCCTGATCGTGTCGGCAAAGCCAAGCAGCTCCAACAGCGCCGCACCGGGGTCTTGGCGCGACGCTATCGGCGTCGGCCGCGCGAGCGCCGTGGCCATTCGCCTAGATCCCGCCAGAAACCGCTCACGGCCGCGAGCGGCTGCCGAGCTTGTCGCCTGAACACGTGCCCCCGCGCGACGGCCGGAATCGATCACAGCGTCTCGGTCGAACGGGCGCTGCGCTCGCTGTGCTGCCGCCTCAAGCGCTTGATCGGTGAGCACTCGAAAGCCGGCAAGCGTGCGTGAGCGCGGCCCGCCGGCGGTGTGCAGCGACTCGCGGATCTCAAATCGTCCGCCCTTGCGCGAAACGACGTAAGCCATGCCCACTAGCCTACCACTAGCTACCCACTAGCTTTCCGGCCGCCACTTGATCGAGCAGCCGATCGGCTCGGTCTCAGCGCGAGCCGGCGTCTGGCCCGCGAGCACGGCGTCGAGCGCCTCGCGCAGCCAGGCCGCGTCCTGGCTCGGGTCTTCGTGATCGCCGTCGGGAGCGCCGCGATAGCGCAGGACGCTGTCCGCGTCGAGCACGAACACGTCGGGAGTGGTCTTGGCATCGTAGGCGCGGGCGACCGCCTGGGACTCGTCGCGCAGATACGGCACACCGTCGAACTCACGGGCCAGCACGCGCGCGCGCATCGCCTCCGCCGCGTCGCGCGGATAGCGCTCGGCGTCGTTGGGGTTGATCGCCAGCACCCGCACGTCCTGCCCTGAGTAATCGTGTGCGACGGCGATCGTGCGATCGTGCCAAGCCAGGGCGTAGGGGCAGTGGTTGCAGGTGAAGACGATCACCGTCGCCGCCGCGTCGCCGGGGCTGTGGAGCACGCCCTCGGTGTCGGGCAGCGAAAACGTCGGTGCGGGCTCGCCGATCGTGGGCATCTCAGCTTTTCTCCTTGTCGATCGCTTTGGTCAGTGCTTCGCGCAGATCGGCCGGGTCGGGTGTGGGGGAGACGCGGCCGTCGCGGCGATAGTAGACGCGGCAGGCCAGGCCATAGGGCTCGTCCTTGGCCGGGACGGCATCGGCGCCGTCGATCCTGATCGTCGGGGAGCCGACAAAGCGCTCGCGCTCGGCGTCGGCCTCGCTCTCGACCTGGCGCAGCTCGATCGCCTCCGGGTCAAGGCCCGACTCGGCCATCGCCACTCGCAGGTCGGCCAGCGCTTGCGGGTGCGAAGGGCAGCCCTGCCACCAGAGAAGTTCGATGCGCATGGGCACACGGTAGAAAGTCCGGGCAACGGTCATGTCGCATTTCCGCCAGACTTCGGCCGCCGGTTGAGTAAGACTGGAGCGGTGATCGAGGATTTCGAGCGTTGCTACCAGGCCGCCCTCTCGCGCGATCCCCGTTTTGACGGGTGGATCTTCGGTGCCGTCACCTCGACCGGCATCTATTGCCGCCCGAGCTGTCCGGCGCTCACGCCAAAGCGCGAGAACATGCGCTTCTATCCGTCGGCCGCGGCGGCACAGCAGGCGGGCTTTCGCGCCTGCAAGCGCTGCCGGCCCGATGCCTCGCCCGGCTCGCCGGAGTGGGATGGGCGCGCCGACGTCGTCGCACGCGCGATGCGGTTGATCGCCGACGGCGTGGTCGATCGCGGCGGTGTCGCCGCGCTTGCCGATCGACTCGGATACAGCGTGCGCCAGCTGCAACGGATGCTGCTGGCCGAGGTCGGCGCCGGGCCGCTTGCGATCGCGCGCGCCCAGCGGGCACAGACGGCGCGGCTGCTGATCGAGACCAGCGAGCTTTCGATGACCGAAGTGGCCTTCGCCGCCGGGTTCTCCAGCGTGCGTCAGTTCAACGAGACCGTGCGCTCCGTCTTTGTCTCCGCGCCGACGGAGCTGCGTCGGCGCGCTCGCGCCAAGGGGGCTGGAGCAGACCGGTCGGCCGGCGTTGTCGGCAGCCTTTCCCTGCGGCTGCCCTTCCGCCGACCCCTGAATCCCGACAACCTGTTCGGGCACCTGGCGGCCACGGCTGTTCCCGGTGTGGAGGAGGTGGACGGCCGCACCTACAGGCGGACGCTGAGCCTGCCGGGCGGGACCGGCGTCGTCGCGCTGACGCCCGCTGAGGATCACGTGAGCGCGCGGCTGGCGCTCTCGGACCTGCGCGACCTGACCACGGCGATCGCTCGCTGTCGCTGGCTGCTCGACCTCGACGCCGATCCGGTGGCGATCGACGAGCGACTCGCGGCCGACCGAGCCTTGCGCGCCCTGGTTGCGGGGAGCGAAGGCCGTCGCGTGCCGCGTTGCGTCGACGGCGCCGAGATGGCGGTGCGGGCGGTGCTCGGCCAGCAGGTCTCAACCGCTGCGGCGCGCACGCACGCCAAGCGCTTGGTCGAGCGCTGCGGACAGGCGCTGGCAGAGCCGAACGGCACGCTCACGCACCTGTTTCCACAGCCCTCCGCGCTCGACGGCGCGCAGCTTGCGATGCCCGCCAGCCGTCGACGCACGCTGCAAGCGTTGATCGACGCTCTCTGCGAGCAGGGGCTCTCGCTGGATCCCGGCTGCGATCGCGAGCGCGCGCTCGCCCAACTCGGCTCTTTGCCCGGCTTCGGGTCGTGGACGCTCGGCGTGATCGCGATGCGCGCGCTCGGCGACCCCGACGCCTTCCCGGCCGCGGACCTCGGCGTGCGCCGCGCCGCGCGGTCGCTGGGGTTGTCGCAGTCGCCGATCGCCCTGCAGCAGCGCTCGCAGCCGTGGCGGCCGTGGCGTGCCTACGCCGTGCAGTACCTGTGGGCAGCAACCGAGCACCCGATCAACCACTGGCCCGCGCGCGCCGTCGGCGCCGACGAGGCCGCCAAACTGAAGGAGGCCGCATGACAACGCTCGCACCGGCAGTGCTCACCACCACCATCGACAGCCCGATCGGGCCGCTGACGATCACCGCCGAGGGCGATGAGCTGACCGGCCTGCACATGCACCGCCAGCGTCATTTCCCGGCGATCCCGGCCACAGCCGAGCGTGACGACGCGGCGCTCGCGCCAATCGTCGAGCAGCTGCAGGCGTACTTCTCCGGGGAGTCCAGCGCGTTCGAGTTGAAGCTCGACCTGCGCGGCACCGACTTTCAACAGAGTGTGTGGGCGGCGCTACAGGAAATCCCCTATGGCGAGACGATCAGCTACGGCGAGCTGGCGCGCTGGGTGGGGAATCCAAACGCCTCCCGCGCCGTGGGCACCGCCAACGGACACAATCCGGTGGCGGTCATCGTGCCCTGTCATCGCGTGATCGCCGCTGACGGCGGCATTGGCGGCTACGGCGGCGGACTTGAGCGCAAGCGCTGGCTGCTCGCACACGAGGCGCGCTCCAACTCCCGATAGAGCGCGTTCATCGCAAGCAACGGGATCGGGGCGATCAAGAGCGACGCGATCGTCGCACTCAGCCGGCTGCCCTCGAATTGGCTTTGGCCCAGCAGGGCTCGTAGGGCAAGGTTGACGGCCACGACCAGCAGAACAAGCAGCGCTACGACGGCAAATGTCCTCAGCCTGTTGCCGCGAATCAGCTCATAACTTCGGCCGAGGGGAAGGATGCCCCCAGGTCGCTCGTGCACGACCACCGGCAGGGCCACCGACCAAGCTGTGAACAGCACGAGCACGGGCAAGGCTGTCACGGCGGCGGTCGCCGGCAGGTCGAACAGCAGATTGGGCGATTTGGCGTTGAATATGACCGTAAGCGCGATAATCACGAACACGAACTCCAGTAGTCCGCTCAAGATCGCGACGGTGATGGTCATCACGAGCAGCAGCAGGGCAAGTTCGCCGACGACACTCTTGGTGCGACGCGCGATATTGAGAACGCGCCCGATATCGTCGCCGCTGTTGGAGGAAGAATCGTCGGTCGCGGTGACCACGAACGCGGTGAACGTGCAAGCAGCGCAAAAGCTGAGAATCGCGGCCAGCAACGATGTCAAAGGTCCACGCAGCCACGGCAGCTGAAGCAATGAGAATGTCAGCACCACCGTCACCGTCGCAGCCAGCAACAGCCCCGGCTGGTGAGCGTAGCTATGCACCGTTTGCCGAACCACCGTCGCGATAGAGATTCGTCCCCCAGTTCCGACTGATGACATCCGGCGTGAGTGTATTCAGAGACCCGGCTGACCGGTGACGATGCCTACAGCGCCTTCTACAGGCGCAGGTCCCGCAGCGCGGCACGCGCCGCTTCCAAGCCGCACATGCCATGGACGCCGCCGCCCGGCGGCGTCGAGGACGAGCACAGATATACGCCGTTCAGGGGGGTGCGATAAGGGCCGGGCCGCAACGTCGGGCGGAAGATCGTCTGGCGCAGGGTTGCCGCGCCGCTGTTGATGTCGCCGCCGACGTAGTTGGGGTCGTACTGCTCCAGCTGCTGTGAATTCATGCTGCTGCGTGCCAGGATCAGGTCGCGAAAGCCCGGCGCGAAGCGTTCGATCTGGGACTCGATGCGCTCGGTCATGTCGACCGTCGAGCCGTTGGGGACATGGCAGTAGGCGTAGAAGGTGTGCTTTCCCTCCGGCGCCCGGCTCGGGTCGAGCACGCACGGCTGCACCGCGATGCAGAACGGCTGCTCGCTGTGGCGGCCGCCGGCCGCGTCGGCCTCGCTGCGCGCGATCTGCTCGAAGCTCCCGCCGACGTGCAGAGTCGCGGTCTCTCGGCAGAGCGACGAGCGCCACGGCACCGGGCCCGACAGCGCCCAGTCGAGCTTGAACACCCCCGGCCCGTGGCGGAAGCGGCGCAGCGCGCGCCGGTAGCTGGATGGCAGCCGGCGGCCCGCAAGCGTGTCGAGGGCGCGTGGCGCAACATCGAGCAGCGTGCAGTCGCTAGCAGGCAATTCCTCAAGGCTCCGCACGCAGCGGCCCGTGTGAACTGTGCCGCCGGCGGCCTCGATCTCGGCGAGGAGCCCCTCGACGATCCGCTCGCTGCCGCCAGCGACGACCGGCCAGCCGACGGAGTGGGCGAGCGTGCCGAGCAGCAACGCGAAAGCCCCCGTTCCGGGTGCTGAGAGCGGACGCATCGAGTGCGCCGCCAGGCCGGCCAGCAAGGCTCGCGCGGCATCGGCCCGCAAGCTCTTGGCAAGCAACGTGGCCGGCGCTGCCCCGAGCGCGCCAAAGCGAGCCATCGCAAGCGGGTGGCGCGGCACCCTCAACACCGGCGCAAGGCTCGATGCGACGATCTTCCGCGAGTCGCGTACGAGCGGGCCGAGCAGCGCCCTGTAGAGGCGCTCGTCGGCGCCAAGCTCCGCCGCGGTGCGTGGGACAGAGTCATAGACGGCGACAGCCTCGTCCCCGTCGAGCGGGTGGGCGAACGCGATCTCCGGCGTCTTCAGCTCCACCCCGGGGAGCCGCTCCTGGGCAAAGAACGGCGAGGCAGCCAGCAGCGGGTGCACCGCCGAGCAGACATCGTGGGCGAAGCCGGGCAGCGTCAGCTCATCGGTGCGGCAGCCCCCACCGGCTCGCTCGGCACGCTCATAGACCTCGACGGATACTCCTGCCCGCGCCAGGGTCAGGGCGGCGGCGAGGCCATTCGGGCCTGAGCCGACGATCGCTGCTCTCACAGCTCGTGCACTTCCCCCGTCGCGTGACGCTCACTGCACCCCGGCGGCCAGCTCCCGCGGCCTGCCGAAGGCCATGTGCAGCACCCAGTTGACCGCGCTGACGATGATCGCCGCCAACACAGCCCACCAGAAGGTGTCGATCGTGAATTGGGGCACGATCCAGCTGGTCAGGTACAGCATCAGGATGTTGATCAGGAAGTAGAACAACCCGAGCGTGACGACGATGAAGGGAATCGAGAGCACCGCGAGCACCGGCTTGACCGCGAAGTTCACGAGCGTGAACACGAGCGCGGCCAGCAGCAGCTCCCACCCGGCTTTGCCGTAGCTGAGCCCGGCCAGCAGCCAGGTCGCGACGAACAGGGCGATCGTGTTGAACACCCAGGTGATGCCCAGTCGCACGAGCATTGCTCGATGGTAACGGCTGACGTGGGCCCGGACGGTGCATGCACCGTCCGGCCGGTCGGCACATGTGCCGACCGGCGACGGCGCACATGTGCGCCGTCGCCGACCCTTGCATGCAAGGGTCGGAACAGCAGGGAGGAGACGCTCTTGACATCCCAGTCGGTATCTGAAAGGATACCCACCGGTATGCAGGACTCACAGCTTCCACCCGGCCCGCGGATGCCGCGGGCGTTGCAGACGGTGATCTGGGCGCGTCGCGCGCAGTGGCTGCTGCGCACGAGCCAGGCGCGCCTGGGCAACACGTTCACGCTGAAGATCGCCAACGAAGGCACGTGGGTGATAACGGCCGAGCCGGAGACGATCAAGCAGGTGTTCACCGGCGACCCGCGCCTGCTGCACGCGGGCGAGGCCAATCGCATCCTGCTGCCGGTCGTCGGCAGCAATTCCGTGCTGCTGCTCGACGACGATCGCCACCTCTCCCAGCGCAAGCTGCTGCTGCCGCCGTTCCACGGCACGCGCATGCAGTCCTACGGCGAGCTGATGACGCAGGTCGCCGCGGCGGAGATCGAGCGCTGGCCGCTCGGCGAGCCCCACCCGCTGCGGCCGCGGATGCAGGCGCTGACGCTGGAGATAATCCTGCGCGCGGTCTTCGGCGTGGGCGAGGAGGGGCCGCGCGTGGCGTTGTTGCGCGAGCGGCTGCGCCATCTGCTCGACCTCACCACCAACCCGTACGCGGGCCTGCTGCTGGCGGCGGTCGGCCCCCAGCGCTATTCGCGCCTGCGTGCGGTGCGGCGCGAGATGAAGCTGGTCGACGACCCGATCTACGCGGAGATCGCCGAGCGCCGTGGGGCGCCTGACCTGGCCGAGCGCGAAGACATCATGTCGCTGCTGCTGCAGGCCGCCCACGAGGACGGCCGCCCGATGAGCGACGTGGAGATTCGCGACGAGCTGATGACGCTGCTGGTCGCCGGCCACGAGACGACCGCCAACTCGCTGTCGTGGGCGGTCGAGCGCCTGTGCCGGCACCCGGCCAAGCTCGACCGGCTGCGCGAGGAGGCGCTCGCCGGCGAGGACGCCTACCTGAAGGCGGTGGTGCAGGAGACGCTGCGCCTGCGTCCGGTGATCGCGATCGTGCTGCGCAAACTGGTGCAGCCGATGGAGCTGGGCGGCAGGATGCTGCCGGCCGGCGTCTCGATCGTCCCGTCGATCTATCTCGTCCACCGCCGTCCCGACATCTACCCGCGCCCCGACGAGTTCCTGCCCGAGCGCTTCATCGAGGCCGAGGGCGGCAAAGCGCCGGGCACGTACACGTGGATTCCATTCGGCGGCGGCGTGCGCCGCTGCCTGGGAGCGGCCTTCGCCCAGTTTGAGATGGAGGCGGTCCTGCGCGAGCTGGTGCTGCGCCGCGAGCTGCTGCCGGCGCGTCCGCAGTCAGAGCGCGTGTGCCGGCGCGCGATCACCGAGACCCCGGCGCGGGATGCCGAGACGATCGTCTGCCCGCGCGCCGGCGACGGGGCGGCGGTGTCGCGCGAGCCAGAGGGGCTCCCAGCTTGAACGTCCCGCGTGGCCCCCGCCCTCGCAAGGGGGGGCCTTTGCAGACGCGGGGCGAGCGGCAGGCGTCCACCCGCGCCGCGCTGCTGCGCTCGGCCTCGCGCCTGATCTGCCGCCACGGCATGCACGGCGCCTCGATCGACGCGATCGCAGCCGACGCCGGCTATACCAAGGGCGCCTTCTACGCCAACTTCTCCTCCAAGCAGGACCTGTTCCTGACGATGCTTGAGCAGAAGTTCGCGCTGGCTCTGTCGGACCTGCAGGCAGCGATGCCGGGCGCGGGCATCCCCGCCGACGAAGCGCACAGCGCCGCCGAGCGCTTCCTTCTCTACGCCACCTCGGACCCGGAGTGGCCGCGCCTGTACCAGGAGTTCGCGGCGCTGGCCGCGCGCGACGAGCACTTCCGCCAGCAGCTGGCGGCGCGGGTGGCCGAGCTGCGCGAGCGGATGGCGGCCGTGTTCGCCCACTGGGCGGCCTCCTACGGCGTCAAACCGACCTTCGCGCCCGAGGAAGTGGCGGCGATGACGTTCTTCATGGCCGACGGCTTCCTAATGAACCGTCTGATCGACCCCGGGCTCGACGAGTCGCTGTACCCGAAGATGATCGACGTGTTCATGCAGGGCCTGCTCGCTCGCGTGGAGGCGACCGAGCCTTAGAGGGCATCCTGTGTAACTGTGATAATGTGTTCCACAGATGGCAAATATCACCGTCACCGTGTCTGATGACGTCTACCGCGCCGCACGCATCAGCGCCGCCGAGCAAGGCAGCTCGGTCAGCGCGCTTGTCGCTGAGTACCTGCGCTCACTCTCTGAGCGAGCGGCGCGCTTCGATCGTTTGGAAGCACAGCAGCGCCGCATAATCGACCAGATCGGGCGCTTCAGCGCCGGTGACCGCCTCACTCGCGAGGAAGTGCACCGGCGTGCGGTTCCTTGACACGAATATCCTCCTTTATGCGATCTCCAAAGATGGCGAGGAGGCGAGCAAGGCCGAAGTCGCGCGCGAGCTCCTGCGCGAGCGCGACTTGGCCCTCTCAGCTCAGGTGTTGCAGGAGTTCTACGTCCAGGCTACACGTGAGAGCAGGCCGGACCGGATCGCGCACGAGCAGGCTGTCGCGCTGATCGAGACCTTTCGTCGCTACCCCATCCAAGAGACGACGACGGAGCTGGTGCTAGCCGCTGCCACAGTCAGGGAGCGCTTTCGGATCTCCTACTGGGACGCGGCGATCATCGAGGCCGCCCGTCTCTCCGGTTGTGAGACCCTCCTCTCCGAGGACCTGAGCGACGGCCAGGACTACGCCGGCGTGTGGGTCTCCAATCCGTTTCGGTAAATCCGTTGCCGCGCCTTGCGCATAGCCGCTTCGCGCATGACAATGCGAGCCGATGCTCGCCGCGGTCGAACTGAACTTCGCGATCTCCGAACATTTCCTCGATGACCGCGGCCAGCGTGCGGGCTTCGTGCTGCTGGGTGCCTTCCTGGCCTCGTTCCTGTTCATCCGCACGAGCGCTCGCCTGATCCGCAACCCGAAGGTCACTTGGTGGCCGGGCAGCGTCAAGACCAAAGGGGGCTTGCATCTGCATCACCTGGTGTGGGGGATCGTGCTGATGATGCTCTCAGGCTTCCTGAACTTCGCGCTTGAGCCGAGCAGCCCTGGGGTTGAGGTGTTGGCGGCGCTGTTCGGGATCGGCGCGGGCCTCACGCTCGACGAGTTCGCGCTGTGGATCCACCTCGAAGACGTCTACTGGTCAAACGAGGGCCGCTCCTCGATCGACGCGGTTATCGTCGCGACGCTGCTTGGCGGCCTGGTCGTGCTCGGGATCGCGCCGTTTGACCTCTCAAACCGGGCCGCGCCGATCGAGTCGCTGCTGCTGGTGATCGCGATCGACCTGACCTTCTCGGCGCTCGCGATCCTCAAGGGCAAGCCGCTGCTCGGCCTGATGGGGGTGTTCGTGCCGTTCTTCTCGATGGTCGGCAGCGTGCGCCTGGCGGCGCCAAGCTCGCCGTGGGCGCGGCGGCGCTACCCACCGGACAGCCACCGCATGGCGCGCTCGCGTGCGCGCTGGGAGCGCATCCGGGTGCGGCGGCGGCGGATGATGGACGTGATCGGCGGCGCCCCCAGCCGGCCAGCGCCCGAGCCTTGAGAGCGAAGCGCCGGTCGATCATGAATACTCCGGGTCGCTTTGAGCTTTGCGGCAGGGCGCCGTGGACGCTTGGCCAGATCTATTAGACGGCGGTGGTCGTACCCCAACCCGCGGACGCCACGCCGAACGGTGGGTTGGACTCCGTCTCGTGCGCAGCGGCTGGCGAATGCGCGGCGACAGGCTGGTACCAAAGTGAAACGTCCCACAGCTATGAGGCCATGGGCGCCAATGACGTAAATGGGACATGGACGAGTGAAGGCATCACGCTTCCCTCTGGAGCCGAATACGTACGTCTGTACGTGTCCTGTCCTACGTCTGGCTCGTGCGGGGCGAGCGGCTTCTACTACGAATCCTTCCCCACCTCGCAGGCGATAGCCGCGTCTTACGTCAACGGCAAATGGTCGTCCAACGTGCAGCTGATCGCCTCCCAGGCAGGGGACGAATACCCCTACCTGGACGCGCCGTCCTGCCCCGCGAGCGGTTCCTGTGTCGCGGTAGGCGGTGTCTATATGTCCGCGGAAAAAGAGTATGAGCCGCTGGTGGCGAGTGCCTCAGCTGGCGTTTGGGGCAGCGGTGCGACGATATCGCTGCCGAGTGAGGCCCTGACTGAAGCAGAGGCGCAAACGCTCAAAGACGAAAGGGACGGCGAACTCTACAGCGTGTCTTGCTGGGCGGTTGGTGTATGCGAGGCAGTTGGTGGCTTCGTGAACCAGAAGGGTGAATTTGCTCCGATGGTAGTCTCTGAGACAGGTGGCGTTTGGGGCCAAGCCGAAGAGATCGCTCAGCCGGGCAACGCTGCGACAAACAATGGCGAAGCGTGGCTGGAGGAAGTCTCGTGCACCGCGAGCGGAGTCTGTGGCGCCGCCGGGAGCTACGACGATGCGGCAGGAGAGCTCCGCGGTATGGCGGCCTCCGCAGGGAGCGCTCTTTCAGTAACTAGCTCAAGCCTGCCCACCGGTCAGGTGGGTACTCCGTACACCGCGCAGCTGGCCGCGTCCGGTGGCCTTGGCTCGTACACCTGGAGCGTCGCCTCCGGCTCGCTGCCGGCGGGGTTGACCCTCAACGCCGCCACCGGAGCTAT
Organism: Solirubrobacteraceae bacterium; assembly: GCA_036279855.1. Classification (GTDB taxonomy): domain Bacteria; phylum Actinomycetota; class Thermoleophilia; order Solirubrobacterales; family Solirubrobacteraceae; genus Palsa-744. The sequence continues at coordinate 17,096 of DASUIH010000033.1, forward strand.
ATCCGGCACGCCGACCGGCGCGGGCGCGAGCTTCACTGTGAGTGTTGCCAACGTCGGTCCGCCGGCGCAGACGGCGCAGCGGACGCTGTCGATGTAGGGAAGCGTCGAAGGCCATGCCTCTTTCGTCCCGGTTTTGTCCGCTCGGGCCGGGGGTAATCAACGAACGGTTGGACATGCGCTTCCCGATCCGCTCAGAGACAGACGCTTTCCGCTTGACCGCCGGGGCGGCAGCCTTGGTTGTTGTCGCAGTGGTCATCGGCCTGCTCAGCAGCGCGCTTGTCGGGGTGATCGCATTCGCGGCGCTCGGCCTGGCAGCCCTGGGCGCTTATTTGTCCTCAGCTGACCACGAGCGCCGGCGGCCGTTGCGCGAGGCAGCCGAAGGGCCGCACCGGCGCGGCTTGCACGCCGATGTCCGCCACGTTCTCGTGGTGGCCAACGAGTCGCTTGAGGGCGAGGAACTGCGCGAGCGGATTGCAGGCATGGAGGGTGAGCGCGTCGAGCTGGACGTGCTCGCACCGGTGCTCAGCTCGCGCACGCACCTGGCCTACACCGACATCGACAGGGAGACCCGCCAGGCCCGGGAGCGCCTGCAGCGCTCGCTGGCGTGGGCGCGAGCCGAGGGCTTTCTTGCGCGGGGCCGTGTCGGGGACATCCCGACGGCCGCGATCGAGGACGAGCTGCGCGAGTTCGGCGCCGACGAGGTGATCGTCGTCACGGCGGCCCCCGGCGCCGAGCACCGCCAGGAGCGCGAGGAGATTCGCAAGCTCCGCTCGGAACTGGACGTCCCGGTCGTGCAGGTGGCGCTCTCCCGCTAACCCCGAGCGGGCGCTGTTCTTGCTGTTGTCCGTCCGTTGGCGGCGCTACCGTGGCGCTCCTCGTGTCGCTGGCCGCGCTGCCGTTCACAACATCTCACGCCGAATGGCTCGGCCTGATCGTCGGCATCGTCAGCCTGATCGGGATCGGCGGCATCCTCGCCAACCTGATCTGCCACCGCTCGGGTTGCTTTCGCTGGGGGCGTTTCCGCCACGGCCACTACCGGCTCTGCCACGTTCACCATCCGCAAGTCCCCTCCGACGGCAAGATCACCGATGAGCACATCGCGGCGGTGCACCCGGCTGAGGGGTGCGCGCCGTCGGCAGAGCCGGTGTCTGCTGGCTCAGGCGGCGATGGCGGCTCGCTCGCGTAGCGGTGCGAGCGCACTGCTCCAGGCGACGACCTGGTCGAGCAGCGTGTCAAGCGCGGTCAGGTTGTAGTCGCCGGGCTTGAACACGCTGTAGTTCTCAAACTCGGTCAACAGCGACAGCACGACTTGCTGGCGCACGTCGGCCATCTTCAGCTCACCGGCGATCAGCCGCAGATGCTCGACGGCGCGCGCGCCCCCCGCGGAGCCGTAGGAGACGAAGCCGACCGCCTTGTCGTTCCACTCGGCGAACAGGTAGTCGATCGCGTTCTTGAGCACGCCTGAGGTGCTGTGGTTGTACTCGGGGGTGACGATCACGAACCCATCGAAGGACGCGATCTTCTCCGCCCAGCGCTTGGTGTGCTCGTGCTGGTACTGGCCGAGCGAGGGCGGCATCGGCTCGTCGAGATGGGGCAGCGGGTAATCGCGCAGGTCGATTAGCTCGAAATCGGCGTCGTCGCGCTGGACGGCACGCTCAAGCACCCAGTTGGCGACCTGCTCGCCATTGCGGTTGGGCCGTGTGCTGCCGAGGATGATGCCAATGCGGGTCATAGCGCTTGCCTCCGGGGAGATGGTTTGACGAATAAAGGGTCTCGTGAGGGTCTTGCGAGTAAAAGTTGTCTACGCAACCACATAGACAATACCGAACTTGGTTTCCGTGTCAACTGTTTCCTCGACTACTATTTCGAAGTAAGTGCAGAACCTCACTAACTCCCACCTGGGCGCATGGCGTGCCGTCGTCACCAGCCACGCTGCGGTGACCGAGCGTGTGCAGCGCGCGCTGGCGGCGGCCGACCTGCCACCGCTCAGCTGGTTTGAGCTGCTGTGGGCAATCGAGCGCAGCCCGACCGGTCGCCCGCGCATGAGCGAGCTGGCCGAGTGGCTGACGCTCAGCCGTGGTGGCATCACCAAGCTGGTGGACCGGCTGGTCGAAGCGGGCTATCTGGAACGGGTGTCCTGCAGCGAGGACCGCCGCGGCCTGCAGGCCGAGTTGACCGCGACCGGGTCGAGCATGCTGGCGGAGATGCGCGCCGTCTACGACGCCGAGGTGGAGCGCCATCTCCGCACACTTAGCCCGCAGGAGTCGCAGCTAATCGCAATCGCGTTGCAGCGGGTCGCGGGCTCCACCTGCAAAGAGGCGACAGCCCCGGCGATCTAGCCGATGACCTTGGCCTTGGCCGCGGCGAACTCCTGGTCTGTCAGCACGCCGGACTGGTGCAGCTCGCCGAGTTCCTTGAGCTTCTCGACCGGGTCCGCGGCCGCTGCCTGCGGCGCGGGCGGCCGTTGTTGCTGAGCTTCGGCCTGTTCCTGCGCGGCCCAGCGCCCCTGCTGGCGCCGGCTTACGCGATTGGACACAGCGGTCGCGGTGCCGGCGATCGCGGCTGTGCGGGCTACCCCTCGAAGTAGTGGCATCTCCTGTTCCTTTCGTTTAGCCGGGAGGGCTAGCCGAGCGCCTCCACCGCTTCCATCACGTCTTGGGCCGGCACGCGCTGGGCGGCCAGCAGTTGGCCGCCATTGCGCTGTACCGAGGCGACGAACGGTGCGGCCCACGCGTTCTCGAAGCAGATCAGCACAGCCGTCTCGCCGGGCTGCAGACCCGTGCCCGCGACGGCGGCGTCCTCGTCGCCGAGCATGCCGGTGCGCGCGCCCTCGAACACCGTGAGATCGGCAAGGCCGTCGCCGTCCAAGTCGCCGCTCAGCTCGATCCCGGACAGGCTTCCATCGGCCTGCTTGCGGACCGCGAGCACGTCGAGCACGCGGATGATGCCCCGCTCGACCAGATCCAGCAGGATCGGCACCGATTCGCCCGTCTGCGGCGCGTCGGCCGGGAAGCCGATCACGATGATGTCAACCGGGCCCAGCTCACGCTGATCGCTGTTCATCGCTTCTGTCCTTCCGTTCGACTGCGCGCACCAGGCCGGCGCACGAACACTGGACAGCGTAAGCGCGCCGGCCGGCAGCCGACAGGGGGAGGAATACGGATTCCGCTATCCGCGGCTGGGCAGTTGCTGCAGCGACCAGCGGTTGCCGTCGGGATCGCTGAGGAACACGAACCGCCCCCAGGGAAACTCCTTCACATCGCTGACCGCCATGCCGCGCCCGGATAGCTCGGCATGTGCGGCGTCGGCGTCGGCGACGACGAGCTGCAGGCCGGCGGCCGAGCCCGGCTCGGTGTCGATCACGCCGAGCCCGAAGGCGATCGAGCAGGCCGAGCCGGGTGGCGTGACCTGCACGAAGCGGGTGCTCTCATCGACGGTGTGGTCGTGTTCGGCGACGAAGCCGAACTGCTCGACGTAAAAGTCCTTGGCGCGATCGACGTCGGACACAGGGATCGCGATCAACTCAAGCTTCATCTCCATTGTCTTTTGCTCCTAGTCTGTGCGTGGGTCTCGTAGTTGCCGGGCGAACACGCTAAGGGCCGATCAGGTCAGTTTTTGCCCGCAATCGCCGAGATGACTCAAGGCACGGCAGAAACCCCGCCAGGTTCTCGCGCGCGGGCCTCCCGGCGGAGGCCGCTCGGCGCTAGTCTCGTTGTCAAGCATGTCCTCCTGCACGCACGTCGACCACGTTCGGATTGTGCAACTGCCCGAGGCGGTGGAAGGCTGTGAGGACTGCCTGGCAAGCGGCGATCCCTGGCTTCACTTGCGCATCTGCCTGGAGTGCGGCAAGGTCGGTTGCTGCGACGACTCGCCCAACCGCCACGCCCGCGCGCACGCTCACGCGGCCGGCCATCCGCTGATCCGTTCGCTTGAGCCGGGGGAGGCGTGGTCGTGGTGCTTTCTTGACGGCGTGCTGCTGAGTATCACCCAGGTGCAGGGCGAGACCCGCGTTCCACCCTCGCCGCTCGTCTAGCGGTCGATGTCCGCTCCCGCCAGCAGAGTGCTGTCAAGCTCGCAGCTGGCGACGCTCGCGGCCTGTGGCGAGGAGCGCGCCGCCGAGGCCGGCGAGACCCTGTTCGCGATCGGCGACCAGGACTACCCTTTCATCGCGATCGTCGAGGGTCAGGTAGCGGTCAAGGACGGGGCCGGCGAGGAGATCGTCCGCCATGGGCCGTCGGGCTTCGTCGGCGAGATCAACCTGCTCTCCGGCCAGACTGTGTTCCTGACGGCGGTCGCGGTCGAGCCGCTGCGCTACATCGCCGTCGACCGTGAGGCGCTGCGGGACCTGCTGTTCGAGGACGGCTCGCTCTCGGATCTGCTGCTGACCGCGTTTGTCGAGCGGCGCGAGCTGCTGCAGCAGCGTCAGGGGATCGGCGTCGAGATCGCCGGCTCGCGCGCCGACGCGGACACACGGCGGCTGCTTGAGTTCGCCCGGCGCCAGAAGCTGCCCCATTCGTGGCTCGACGGCGATGGCACGCCGGTAGTGCGCCTTCCCGGCGGCGAGCAGCTCGTCAACCCGAGCAACGGCGAGCTGTCGCGCACGCTTGGCGTCGGCCTGCGACTGGCGCCGTGCGAGCAGGTGGACCTGCTGATCGTGGGCGCCGGGCCGGCCGGGCTCGGTGCCGCGGTGTACGGGGCCTCAGAGGGCCTTGACACGCTTGTCGTGGAGGGCTCGGCGCTCGGGGGACAGGCGGGCACCTCGCGCAGGATCGAGAACTACCTCGGCTTCCCGGCCGGCATCAGCGGCGGTGAGCTGACCACCCGTGCCGTCACCCAGGCGCGCAAGTTCGGCGCGAGGATCGCCAGCCCCTACCGAGCGCAGGCGCTCGCGCCCGGCGCCGAGGGCCATGTCGTCCGGCTTGAGGACGGTGTCGAGGTGCGCGCGCGTGCCGTGTTGCTGGCCACGGGCGCCGACTACCGGCGCCTGCCGGTCGCCGAGCTTGAGCGCTATGAGGGCGTCAGCGTGTTCTACGCGGCCGGCCCGCTGGAGGGCCAGCTCTGCGCCGGGCAGCGCGCGGGGATCGTCGGTGGCGGCAACTCCGCCGGGCAGGCAGCAGTGTGGCTGGCCCGCGGTGGGGCTCTCGTCACGCTGCTGCACCGCCGCGGCGACCTGCGCGAGACGATGTCCCAGTACCTGATCGACGAGCTCGACCGCTACGGCGTGGCGGTGCGCCCGCACAGCGAAGTCGCCCGGCTCGACGGGGAGGACGGCCAGCTTCAGGCCGTCGAGCTGATCGACGGCGCGAGCGTACCGTTGCACGCGCTGTTCCTGTTCCTTGGCGCTGACCCGTGCACCGACTGGCTCGGCGACGCGCTCGCGCGTGATCGCAACGGCTTCGTGTTGACCGGGACCGACGCCGAAGCGGCCTCACCGCTGGAGACCAGCGAGCCCGGTGTGTACGCCGCCGGCGACGTGCGCGCGGGTTCGATCAAGCGCTGCGCGACGGCGGTCGCCGAGGGCGCGGCGGTGGTGCGGCTCGTGCACGAGCGGCTGGCGGCGAAGGACGGCGCGCAGGCCGGGTAGGGGGCGGGGAGGCGACGTCGCGATCCGATCGTCGCCCATGGAGCCGCCTGAAGGCTTTCGAGTGCCCGGCCCGGCTCAGGCCGGCTGGGCGGTCGCGACGTCCGGCTCCTCAGTCGTCTGCGGGACCGGTTCCAGGCTGTACAGCGCGCGGCTCAGCAGCTGCTCCAATGTGGCGCGCTCCTGCGCGTCCAGGGCGCCGAGAATCTCCTGCTCGATAGAGGCCTGGGCGCTCTCGGCCTTGGTCAGCGCCTTGTCGCCGGCGGCGGTCAGCTCGACCAGATGGCGCCGGCGGTCTGAGGGGTCGCGCCGGCGGGCGATGAGACCGCGGTCCTCCAGCTCATTGAGCAGCAGCACGACGTTGTTGGCGTCCATGCAAAAGGCGTCGGCCAGCTCTTGTTGAGGCGCCCCCTCGTGATCGCGCAGATAGCTGAGCGTAATCAGGTGACGCAGGTGCATGCCGAGCAGCTCGTCACTTGAGCGGCGATAGACCTGCTTGGCCAGGCGCGTCAACAAAACCAGCGAGCCGGGCGGCTGGGCGCACTCTCGATTCATAGCCGAGAGATTATACCACAACTGCTGACCATCCATGATGATGGATCATACTTGAAACAGTGATGATCCATGATATAGTGCTCCGCTGAGCACGCCTCCACGACAGCAAGGAGCCCCATATGAGCAATGTCACCGCCATAGACACACCGCTTCGGATTGAGAGCGCCTCATCGAGCGAGCGACGTCGTTGGATGGCGCTGGTCGTGCTCTGCCTTGGGCAGCTGATGATGGTGCTCGACGCCACGATCGTGAACGTCGCGCTGCCCTCGATCCAGCACGACCTGCACTTCTCACAGGGAAGCCTTACGTGGGTGATGAACGGCTACCTGATCACCTTCGGCGGCTTCCTGTTGCTGGCCGGCCGGCTCGGCGATCTGGTCGGCCGCAAGCGGGTGTTCCTCGCCGGGTTGGCGCTGTTCACAGCCGCGTCGGTCCTGTGCGGTGTCTCCGGCAGCCAGGCGATGCTGATCGGCGCTCGCCTGCTGCAGGGCGTTGGCGGCGCCATCGCCTCCAGCGTGATCCTGGCGATCATCGTCACCGAGTTCCCCCAGCGCGCGGAGCAGGCCAAGGCGATGGGGCTGTACGCGTTCGTGTCGGCCGGCGGCGGTTCGATCGGCCTGCTCGCGGGCGGGGCGCTCACGCAGTCACTGGACTGGCACTGGATCTTCTTTGTGAACGTGCCGATCGGCATCTTCGCCTTCCTGGCCGGCTCGGCGCTGATCGAGGAGAACGAGGGCATCGGGCTAGCCGGTGGAGTCGACGTCGCCGGCTCGATCCTGATCACGTTGGCGACGGTGCTCGGCGCCTTCGCGATCGTCAAGTCCAGTGAATTCGGCCTGCTCTCGGCGCCCACGCTCGGCGTCGGCGGCGCCGCGCTCATCCTCGTGGGCGCGTTCCTGGCGTGGGAGGCGCGCGTCTCCAACCCGATCATGCCGCTACGAATCCTGCGCCAGCGTCTTTTGATCGGATCGAGCATCGTGCGCGGGCTGCTGGTGACCGGGATGTTCTCGGCCTTCTTCCTCGGCTCGCTGTACCTGGAGCGAGTGCTCGGCTACGACGCGATCCGCACAGGCCTCGCGTTCCTGCCGCTGACGTTCTGCATCGCGGCGATGTCGATGGGACCGGCCGCGCGTGCTGTCGAGCGCTTCGGCTCGGTGCCGACGCTCGTCGCCGGCCTGTCTGGAATCGTCGCGGCGCTGCTGCTGCTGAGCACGAGCGGCGTGCACGCCAGCTACTTCCCGGTGCTGTTCATCGCCTTCCTGCTGCTTGGGCTGGGGGCGGGGACCTCGTTCCTGCCGCTGCTCACGATCGGCATGTCTGAGGCGCCCCCGCGCGACGCCGGGCTCGCGTCGGGGATCATCAACGTGTCGGTGCAATTGTTCGGCGCGATCGGCTTGGCGACGCTCGGCACGATCGCGACCGACCACACCAAGACGCTCAGCGCTCAAGGCAATTCGCTTGCCAGCGCACTCAGCGGCGGTTACCACCTCGCCTACGTGGTAGGTGCGGCGGCGGTCGCGATCGGGATCGTGGCAGCGCTGGCGCTGCTACGCACGCCACCACGCGCGGTGGCGCAGGAGACGGATGCTGAGACCCATCTGGGCACGGAGCTGGTAGCGCAGGCTGCTTGAGCGGCGCTCGATCGGTCATAGTCTCGACTCAGATGAAGGTCGAGATGCTCAACGGAGGTAGCTTCACCTCCTCGGCCGCGATCTGGCGCCGGGACGAAGATCCCGAGCGTCAGGCCCGGTTTCCGATCCCGGCCTATCTGATCGAGACCGAGACGGAGAGAATCCTGGTCGACACGGGCCTTCACCCGGAGGCGGCCGCCGATGCGGCGAGCCACTACGGCGGCATCGACGCGCTCGCCATCTTCAAGCTCGAACTGGACGCCGCGATCGATCGACAGCTCGATCTGAGCACGCTTACCAAGGTCGTGCTCACGCACCTTCATTTCGACCACGCCGGTGGGCTGGCTTTGTTGCCTGAGACGGTGCCTGTGTTCCTCCAGCGGCGTGAGTGGGAGGCGGCGAGCGACTCCGCGGCGATCGCCAAGAACTTCTACTTGCCGCTCGACTACGCCGGCGTCGCAGATCGAGTCGTCCTGGTGAACGGCGATCACGACCTGCTTGGCGACGGGTCGATCGAGTTGCTATGGACTCCAGGGCATACGCCAGGGCATCAATCGGTGCGGGTAGGGGACGGGCTGGTGATCGGCGGCGATGTGACTCACTTCGCGGCCGGGCTGGACGATCACAGATTCCCCGTTTTCGCCGACGACTTTGATGCGCAGAAGTCCTCGGCGGAACGGTTGCAAGCTCTGCGCGATGGCGGCCTTGTCGTTCTTCCCGGCCATGATCCAGATGTGCTCAGGCTTGGTCCGGTGACGTTTGACAGTAGGGCCATGCGTTTACAAGTTGCGTCCACGGCGAGGCGTTCGACGGCTTCGTCAAGGATTGTCACTGAAACACGCGATGGCACGGAGGGAAGGTGAAGCGTATTCGCGGGTTGTGGCGGGAGCTGCGCTTTGTTTTTGCTCTACGGGTGTTGCCGGTGAAAGTCGCACTGTTTCACTGGCGTGCCCACCGGCTGGCGCTACGTCTCGGGGACAGCTTCAGCTTGACGTCGGCCACCCGACCTCGGGACCTGGCAAAGCTGATCGAGCTGGCGCATTCACGCAAGTGTGTCGTGGAGCTGGGAACCGGAACGGCTTGGACAGCGATCTCGCTAGCGCTGGCCAACCGCGCCTGCAAAGTGGTCAGCTATGACCCAATCGAGCGACCCGAGCGCGATTTCTACATTCGACTGGTTGGCTTATCGGTTCGTGACCGAGTTGAGCTTATAGTCGCGCCGGGAGCCGACGGAGGAGCCGGCGGCGATCAGCCTGTCGACATGCTGTACATCGACAGCTCACATGCTTGTCAGGAAACCATCCGTGAGGTACGTGCGTGGCAGCCGGCTTTGGCTGACGACGCACTGCTTGTATTTGACGATTTCACCCATCCGCTCTACCCGGGTGTGCGAGAGGCGGTGGCGCAGCTTGGCCTGGGCGGGCAGCAGCATGGGAGCCTGTTCGTGCACCGAGCCGTCCCAAGCGCGGCCGAGCGCCGCGGGTGAGGACCATGGCTTGGAGTCAACCTCTATCCAGATAGACGGTGAAGGTCTGCGGACTGGGCGCCGCGCCGGCGTGTGGTTTGAAGCGAACGGTTACATATGCCTTCGGGGAGATGCTCCTGTGCCTGGCAAGCGCGCGGCGAACGCGCGGCGTGGGCTTAATCTTGACCGTGACGATGCCAGGCCCGGCGACACGTGCCATGCCTCGGCCGTAGTCGATGAGGGCGTGGTGGGAGTCGTGCGCAAGTCCGAGTTCCTTGGCGCTCGCAGTTACGCTCGTGACGAACGTCCCGGCCGTCGAGCCAGCGATCTGCTGATCGATCGCGCCGCTGTGCGTGGTGGAGAGCTCTCCCGCGCTGAAATTGTTAGGTAGCGGCTGGGGGATCGAGTACGCGTCGGCGCCGCCGGGTTCGCCGATCAGCCCGCTTTCTCCCGAGCCCGACAGAGCGACCCCGGAGCCAAAGCTGGTCGAGCCCTCGAAGGCAGGGCGTTGCTGCACCCAGGTTGTGCCAAAGCGGTTGAAAGCCAACGCGAGCCCATGCGGGCCGCAGAGCGTGTACATGTGCCTCCCGCAGTTATGTCGCGGTGTCGTGCCCACCAGTGCCACATTTCCACCGTCTGACAAGGCGAGGCTGAGCGAAAAGCCATAGAGAGCGCCGCAGTCGGCGTCGAGGCACGAAAGCGGCGAGCCCTGTCGCGACCAGGACGAGCCGGATCGAACAAAAGGAAGCACACGGCCCGCGTCCGATATGAGCGCCGTGTCCGCGTCGCTCGACAGCGCGATGCTTTGACCGAAGCTGCCTTCGCAAGCATGGCTTGGCGCTAGGCGCGTGCCCGACTGCGCCCACACGCCCGTAGCGCGTGTGAATCTCCAGGCGCCACCCGCGTAGGCCCCTGTGCTCCTGCACCGCCGCGGGACGTCAGCCGGCGCGCCGATAAGCGCTGTGTCGCCGTCTGCCGACAAGGCGACGCTCGCGCCAAACAGCGCGCCGATAGTGACTTCGGGTGCAAGCAGCCTTGGCCCGTCCTGGGACCACGTTGAGCCTGAGCGGGTGTATGCCCATACCCCGCCGGTGTAGCGGTCGGCTCCGGGCGCGCCGACGAGCACGACGCTGCCGTTGCCCGACAGCGCGACGGTCGAGCCAAACCCGCCGCCGAATCCCTTGCTGTCGCCGAAGGAGCCCGCGCCACAGCCCAGCGGCTCGGCGGCGCCGGCTTCGCTTGGTGGCCGGAGCGTAGCCTGCTGTACCCATGTGCCGTCGGAGCGAGTGAACAGCCAGGCTGCGCTTGGAGTAGCCGTTGTCGAGCTGTCGGCTTTCCTGCCAGGGGCGCCGACGAGGGCTGTGTCGCCGTCGGCGGAAAGCGCGACGCTGCAGCCAAACGCATCTCCGCTCGACCCATCGACGGGTTCCAGCCGAGCCTGAGCGATCCAACTGTTGCCCAAGCGCACATACACGGTGGCGCTGCCTTCCCCGCCGACCAACGCGGTGCTCCCGTCTGAGGAAAGCGTGACCGCGTCACCCGATAGGCCGCCGAGCTTTGCATACGCTCGCAATGGTGGCTCGCTCGCACCGGTCGCCGGCGCTCCGAGGCTGCCGAGCGCAAGCGCCGTCACCACGATCGCAACCATCGCCGCCACGCTCAGTATGGGTACGGCCCTCCAGCCGAGCGCAAGCTCAGTCGTCTGTGGTTTGGCGATCCCTCTCATGCGGCCTTCAACACCGGTGGACCGCCAATCGGTGCGGATCGAGTGCTTCGTCCGGGCCGGTCGTGCCGCTTATAGGTTGCGGACGCGCCGGCCGATTTGGTGGTCTTGTGGATACACGGCGGAATCCCAGAACGCCTCTGCCGTCGCGTCGTCGTATCCAACCAGGGCGGTGATTCTGCAAGCGCCCTGGCTCTGCAGGTGCTCCTCGCCGGCGCGCACGAGCGCGATGCCGATCCCTTGGCGGCGATGGGTGGAGAGAACCGCAAGCCGGTGCATGTTTCCCCGCCAGCCGTCCCAGGCCGCAATCAGCACTCCCACAATCACACCGTTGCCCTCAGCGACGAGTAGGCTCCCGGGCGTTTCCGAGAGCAGTCGCTGGACGTCTTGCAGCCGATCGGCTGTGCTCGCGTGAGCGCTGCGTGCCTCGTGCCACAGCTCTAGGACCGATGCTGCATCCTGGGCTTTGCCCATGCGTACGGTGGGGTGGCGGCTGGTCAAGTTGTGAGCCTATACACCGCGATGGGCGTGCGGCAATTGGCCGACGAGCCCGACGCGATTAAATGAGGATGTCGCCCAATCAGCCGTGTAGGCGGCTGACGGTGACCGCTGCGATGGGGGAGACTGGTGTCGCCGTGGATCTGGACTCCATTCAGGACCGCCCCGTCGAGCTCCTCCAGCGACTGCTGCGCTTCGACACGAGTAATCCTCCGGGCAATGAGCGTGAGTGCATCGACTGGATCAGGGAACTGCTGGAGGGTCTTGGCTGTGAGGTGCGCATTGTTGCGAGTGAGGCCGAGCGCCCGAACTTGATTGCGCGGCTGGCTGGTCGTGGCGTGTGCGCCCCACTACTGCTGCAGGGCCACGTCGATGTTGTCGCCGCGCGCGGGCAATGGCGGCACGAGCCATTTGCCGGTGAATTGCACGACGGCTACGTGTGGGGTCGCGGCGCCCTGGACATGAAGGGCGGCGTGGCGATGATGCTCGCCGCGTTCATGCGCGCGAAGGCCAGGGCAACGCCGCCGCCGGGCGATGTGATCCTGTGCCTGATGGCCGACGAGGAGACCGGTAGTGACCTTGGCGCCGAATTCCTTGTACGTGAGCACCCGGAGCTGTTCGCGGGCGTGCGCTACGCGATCGGTGAGTTTGGTGGGTTCACGATGGACGTCGCCGGACGGCGCTTCTATCCGATCATGGTCGCCGAGAAGCAGGTCTGCTGGTCGCGCGCGATCCTGCGCGGCCCGGCCGGGCACGGCTCGATGCCGATCCGGGGTGGGGCGATGGGCCGACTTGGCAGGCTGCTGGAGCGGCTCGACCGTCGCCGGCTGCCTGTGCACGTGACGACGGTCGCGCGTTCGATGATCGAGACGATCGCCGCTGACGTGCCGCCGACGCTTGCAATGCCGCTCAAGGGCCTGCTGGTGCCGCGCCTCACCGATCGCCTGCTCGATGTCATGGGTGAGCGCGGGCGGGTGTTCGACCCGTTGCTGCACAACACCGTCAGCGCGACGATCGTGGATGGTGGGGAGAAGGTCAACGTGATCCCGGATGCGATCACAGTGACGCTCGACGGCCGTCTGCTGCCGGGGCTTGCTCCAGGGCAGCTATTTGCCGAGCTGCGCGCGCTCACCGGCGTGGAGATGGAGTTCGAGGTCTTGCGCCACGATCCCGTCGCGGCCGAGCCCGACCTGGGGCTGTTCGACACGCTCGCCGGAGTGCTGGCAGAGCTCGACCCTCAAGCCAAAGCGATACCGATGCTGCTGCCCGGCATTACCGATGGGCGCTTCTTCTCCCGGCTCGGGATCCAGACGTACGGGTTCCTGCCGATGCAACTGCCGGCAGAGCTGCCGTTTATGCGGCTGATCCATGCCGAGAACGAGCGCTTGCCGGCCGATGCCGTTGAGTTTGGCACGGTGGCGATCGGACGTCTGCTCGAACGCATCGGCTAGTCACAAGCTTTAAGAAATAGAGGGCCGGTCGAGCACACTCGCGTGGCGTCATCAGCCGGCGAGCACGCCGAGCAGTGGGTCTGTCGTTCCCCAAGTTCCCGCGCTTCTGTAGGGCCTCATGCGGATGAACGCGGATTCGTGGTGGAACGGACGCTCGCGGTTGCGACGGATCGCCGCGAGATGGGCACCTGAGGTTTCCTGCGCGTACTTGAGCATCTCCGCGGAGCTTCGCCACAGCGAGAACGTCGAGACGATGTGGGGAGGGTGAGCGAAGCCGGTCGCGGCCAGCAGTCCAGGGTGTCCGCTCAACGCGGCTTCGGCGCGAGCGCCGGCACGCAGGAACGGGATCAGGCGAAGCTTCCGCAGCCTGCCGAGTGTGAGCACGGCGACCGGCTCGTCCGGCTCGACGTCGATCGGCGTCGCCGGTAGGCCCGGTATCGCCTTCCAAGCGCCGACGACGCGTACTGGCCGCATTCGCACATGCCATCCCTCGGCGAACGGTCCCGCAAGGGCGCGGTCGCCGAGGAATCTGTCGAGATGCTCGTCGTCTTGCCAGCTCGCGAGCAGCCCAACCTCTGAGAGAGAAAGCTTTGGCAACAGGCTTGCGCCAACCGGAGCTGTTACCAGCGTCTCGGCGTATGCGAGGCCGTCGATCGCCTTTGGATCGGGAGCGCCGCGGAACGCGCGGAGTGCCGAAGCCGCTCCGGGCGCGCAAATGTGTACCGATGCGATCACTTTTGGACCCCCTGATCTATAGCTAACCTAATGAGCGTTAGGTTAGCAAGACCGGTCATGATGGTTCAAATGCCCACAGCCAACAGCAAGGGAACACAGCCGCGCCGGCGCCTGAGTGCGCCGGAGCGACGCGCTCGGATTGAGGATGCCGCGACCACCCTCATCGGCCAGCGCGGCTACTCGGGCGCCTCAATGGATGCGATCGCGTTCGCGGCGGGCATCACAGCGCCGGTCCTATATGAACACTTCTCATCCAAGCCGGCTCTATACGAGGCTGTGCTGCGATGTCACTTCGCCAATCTCAGAGCAATCTGGAGCACGCGGATCGTCGATCGCCTCTCGGAGTCCTCGGTCACGGATTCCCTCGACGCCTGGTTCTCCTACGTAGAGGAGAATCCGGATGCCGCCCGGCTCCTCTTCCGCGAGCCGGCAGTCGCCGAGGCAAGCGCGATCCACCGGGCAGTATCCGAGGAGAGCCGCACGCTTGTTCTCAGGGTGCTAACGGCAACCGTGGACGGCAAGCGGCTGGCCCCAACTCCAGAGGACCTCGAAATGAGGTGGGTTGTGCTGCGCGGCGTGTTGCAGGGACTCGCTCTGTGGTGGGTCGATCACCCGCAAGTCAGCCGGCAACGCGTGCTCGCCGCCGCACTGAACGCACTGGCACCCTGATCTGAGCTTCCGGTGCCCGGCTCAGGTTTTGAGTCGGTCTGATGGAGCTAGCCGGGCTCAAGTCGAACCGCTCTGCGCGGCTGCCGGGTGGTGCGGATGGCACTCGCCGAAGGCGGGTAGCACCGTCGAGCTTTCGCCCCAACGACCGTCCAACATGTGGCCATTGTGGCAGCATCGAAGCTCTCCCGGGACGACCAACACTCGCGGACCGGGCCGTCTCAGCGTCGATGAGCGGGCTGTTGTCCGGAAGGTTCGGCAGGATTGGATGGTGGCTCGTCGCAAGCGAATCAGCAACACGGAGAGCGGTGGTCGGGCTGTGGCGTATGTAATCAGCCGCATCGCCTGCCCCTACTGCGGGAAGGCGCTCGTTGAGCTTCCAGCAGCGACTCCGGTCTACGACGTGGCCTGCGAACGCTGCGAGTTTCGCGCCCAGGTAAAGAGCGTCGAGACTCCTCCACGCGGCCGCATCCGCGGTGCCAGCGCTAGACCACTCGCTGGCTTGCGCCTCGCAGGCAAGTTGTCGCCTCCTTTGATAGTTGTTTGGAAGTGGGACGGTGAGGCACGCACCGCCGGCGAGGTCTGGATCTTTCCGCTCGTGCCTTGGAGCCACATACGCGAACGGGTGTTGCCGGATGCCCATGCAACCATGGCAGGACGGTTGATGGTCGACTATCACGACCTCTCAGCCCTGCCACATTTCGTGGGCTAATCAAGTCGGAACCTCTTGGCGAGGGTACACGGTAGGCGGATGGCGCTCGGTGATGCAGACCGCTAGCTCGATTCCCAATAAGGAGCGTAGATATCAGTACCGATTGTTGGAGCGAAATCACGCGCTCTTGCAAGGTCGTCACGACACGAAAAGACGAACCGTGATGCCATAAAGACCTGCGCAGTGTTCTCGCTATCCACCATGTCTGCTGTGAGCATGACTGGAGAAACGCAGGAGTCAAACGACGCCAACTTCAACCAAGGTTCTTCAGGTGGGTAGCAGTACATGACGACATCCGGCACCAATGGGTACACGACGTATGTTCCGTTGCCAAACATGCCGGCCTTGAGCCACATGGCATTGTCCCCTCGGCGGAACGCCGCTGGATTATCGGATGTCATAAACGGTACATCAGTCTCGTTCCGTGCAAAAACCCAAGCCGACGACTCGATCCGATTTGTGAATATCGCGATCAGCTTGTCATCCCATAGCGCCCCCGTGTGAAGGATCCGTCGCTCACGCTCGCTGCTTGCAGCGTGGCCTGTGCTTGACGCGATTCGAGCGAGGATGTCCCTGGCGTCAGCAGTACGAAGAAACTGGAGTGCCGTAAATAGAGCAACGATGGCTCGATTCTGGTCTGAGATCGGGACTTGCATTCCCAAATGTCCGTCACGAATCCACTTGATCCACTGGTTTGTTATGCAAGCGGTCTCGTGCTCTATGGACGCAAGCTGCCTCTCCATTGTGAGCGGGTCGTGACCTTGTTCTGCGAATACATCGAGGTGGTAGAACGAGCGCTCTGCGGCCACTGATCGGGGACTGGTAATGAACACTCTATCTGCCTCTCGGTCCCAGGCCCAAAGGCGACCGGCCGAGTCGCAAAAGCGTCGTAGGTAGAACTGCGGCACATAGTGGTGCAGCTTTGGGTTGCTCGTCACTCTGGCTCGCACCTTATGGTCGACGGAATATCGAGTGCGTGCCGATGCGGCGCCAGATGATGTGTGCCTCGCCGAGATGGACCTCTGTACCGTACTCGAAGGTGGCGCGGCCGTCCGGTGCCCAGGTCATCTCCCACACGCCGGGACGGCCTTGCACCCGCTTGACGCGCAGGCGCGGATGGAAGTTCTGCCCTTCGCCGGCAATGTCTGCAATGAACTGCGCAACTGCCTCGCGGAACGCTCGCTGCTGTTGAGGAGTGAGCCGATCCCAATCGCGCCAAAACGACGCGAGGACTTCACGCGTCGGCATCGAGCGGCTTCGTCCGCTCGTCCAGGCCGGCTAGGAACTCCTTGTCGCTCGCGTAGGACGAAACACGACCCGCTGCCAGGTCGTCATCTGCCTCGCGCTCCTTCGCTTGCCACTCCTGCGTCCAGAACCACGCCTGCTCTGGGTCTATGCGACCAGCGCTGATCTCGCCCAGCAGCACAGCAGCGCCATCGACCGCGCCGTCCGGCAGACGGTCCACCAACTCGTGTAGCTCAGCCTTGGTCATGCCCCGATTGTCGCACGTACGAGTCCTGTTCTCGACTGGCGGTTCGACACCGTCGCTTGCGTCCTCCAGAACCCGCCGCAAATCTGGGCAATGGAGCTAGCCGGGCTCGAACCGGCGACCTTCTGGCTGCCAGCCAGACGCTCTCCCAACTGAGCTATAGCCCCAGACTGGTCCAATCTTATCGGTCTTCTGGAGTCCCGTCAGCGGTCGGCACGTTGATGGCTAGGACGCTGTAGCCGCGACACTGCCGTGGCGAGCTCATAGTCGCGCGCCCAGCGAACCCCACTTGCTTGTTTGTTCTTAGCTGGAGCTAGACGAAGATGGACCATGCTTCGGCCAGCGACTTCACCGATCGGCAGCAGGTATGCACGCCGAGACATCGGACAGTAGGCGGCGATTGCGTCGGCGTCGGCACTCGTGTAGCAAGTCTCACGGTATCCCGTCGGTGTGAGTCGGTTGGTTTTCGTCGGAACGAGCAGGGCACCGCCCCGACGTCGTGCAAGCTTGCACTGCACCCTGAGCAACTTCGGCTCCAGGTCGATCACGATGTCGTAGCGGCGACCCTCGCAAAGTGGGCGCAGCACGGTAAGGCCCAATTCCATGACGGCAGTTGTGATCGCCGACTCGGCTACGGCTCCCTTCTGGCTGGGTGACAGTTCCGTGATACAGACAACTGTACGCGCGCGGGCGGACGGGCGACAGTGATTTAGTCCCTCGGGATGAACTCAGGCACGTCCAAGTCTCCGCCTGACTCTTCGCGGCCCCCGCCTCGTCTCGACGTCGGCATCTCCCCCTGCGCTCTCTTTGTGCTCCCCGGAGCAGCCTGGTCCAGCCGGGCAACCATGCTCCCGTGTGTCAGGCGCACATCGCGCAACAGTCGCTCGGCATTGGCACGCAGTGAGCTTGAAAGGTCCCGTAGGTTGCGCGACACCTCATCGCCATGGCTCATCACCTCGCGCGCGCTTATATGTGCCTCATCGACGATTTCGCGCGCGTCGGCTCGCGCCTTGGCACGTAGCTCGCCGGCCTTCTCTTCGATCTCGGCCCGACGCGTCGCCAGCTCGCGCTCGGCCTGCTCGCGCTCGCGCTGGGCTTGCTCGCGTGCCTGCGCCAGCACCCGCTCGGATTGCGACTCCGCGTCGGCGGCGAGCTGCTCGGCCTCCCGTCTGGCCGCGGCCAGCGTCTGCTCAGCCTGCTCCCCGGCTGCCGCGACTGTCTGCTCGGCCGTTGCCTGGGCGGCTGAGGTCGCTTGCTCGGCCTGTCCGTGCGCGGCTGTAATCGTCCGCTCAGCCTGCTCCCGGGCGGAGGTGGCGATCGCGTCTGCTTGCTCGCGCGCATGCGTCAGGTTGCTCTCTGCCTCGGCGTGGATCGAGCCCACGGCAGACAGCGCCTCGTTACGCGCGCGCTCGGCCTCGGAGCGGGCATCGGTAAGGATCTCCTGCGCCTCGCGTTCAGCTGCCTCGACCCTGTTGGCGGCGGCGCGCTCGGCCTCGGCGATGCGCTCGGCGGCGCGCTGCTCAGCGCGCTCGCGCAGCTCGCGCGCGGTGCGTTCGGCTGCCTCGACGATGCTGCGCACACGCTCGGACGTCTCTCCCAGGCCCACGCGCTGATGGTAATCCGACCGCGACGAATCTGCGATCGGCCGGCGCGATGCCGGCGGCCCGCAGCCTATCCTTGCCGCCTTGTCGATTTCATCTCGCACGCTGCTCGCGGCCTCGGTGGTGGTCGTGGTGGCCATCGCCGCTATCGCGGGCGTGACCGTCTCCACTGGCGGCACGCCGCCGGCTCCGTCCTGCGCTCCGCGCTCACTCAACGTCTCCGCCGCCGTTGCGGGCGGCGCGATGACGGTCTCGCCGGGGCCGGGGACGCGCGACTCCTCCTACGAAACGCAGATCAGCATGCTGGGGGTCCCGGCGGCTGAGGTCGCCGGAGTGATCGTCACCGGCTCGCGCAGCGGTCGCCATCCAGGCAGGCTGCTTGCCTACTCGCAGGGCGACGGCGCGAGCTTCGTGCCCGATCGCTTCTTTGACCAGGGCGAGCAGGTCACGGTGCGTCTGCGATTGCTTCAAAGCGCACGCAGCGTCCCGGTGTCGTGGAGTTTCACCACGGCCGAGCGCGACACGCCGAGCCAGTCGCTTGAGACGCCGCCGCCTCCTCCACCGCCGCCGAAGGCTGGCGAACTTCAACATTTCGCGTCGCGTCCCGACCTGTTGCCGCCGGTCGTGAACGTCACACGCGGCCCTTCGCGTGCTCCGGGATACATCTTCCTGGCGCCGTACGCGGGCCCGGGACAGTATGGCCCGATGATCCTCGACGGAGCTGGCCGCCTGGTCTGGTTCAAGCCGATTCCAAAGGGGGAGCGGGCAGGCGATGTGCGCGTGCAGCAATACGAAGGCCGCCCCGTCCTGACCTGGTGGCAGGACCCGTACGTCTCCGGCGCTCGCCGCGACGGCGCGGTAGTGATTGCCGACTCTTCCTACCACACGATCAAGGTCGTGCGCGGTGGCAATGGCTATCAGCCGGACCTGCACGCTTTTCAGATAGCCAAGGACAACACGGCGGTCTTCACGGTGTTTGACGCCGTCCGGTGCGACTTGTCCCACTACGGTGGCCCCGCCAACGGAGCTGTCGCCGACACGGTGCTGCAGGACATCGACCTAAAGACGGGGCTCGTCCGCTACGAGTGGCACGCACTTGACCACGCGTCGATGTCCGACTCCTATGTTCCGATGGAAAAAAACGGCACACAGCAGTCGCCGTGGGACTGGTTTCACATCAACGTGACAGCCGAACACGGGGGCAAGCTGCTCGTGGACTCGCGCAATACATGGGCGGCTTACTTCATCGACCCAGTTACAGGAAAGGTCATCTGGCGCCTGGGTGGGAAGAAATCGAGCTTCCGCATGGGGCCGGAAGCTCGTCCTGCCTGGCAGCATGACCTACGCGTAGACCCATCCGGCACGGTCTCGTTTTTCGACAACGGCGCGACGCCAGCAGTGCACAAGCAGTCGCGCGTGATCGCGTTGCGCCTGAACACCTCTTCAATGACGGCGAGCTTGGTGTCGAGTTTCGTGCATCACCCCAACCCGCTGGTCTCGCCGAGCCAGGGTGACTTCCAACCGCTGCCGGACGGGAGCTGGTTCGTCGGCTGGGGGCAGGAACCGTACTTTTCTGAATACAGCGGTAATGGCCATCTGCTGTTCGACGCACACATGCCCAAGACCTACCAGACTTACACCGCTCTGAAGTTCGCATGGACCGGTACGCCAACGACAGCGCCGGTAGCGACTGCGACCTCCTCTGGACACAGGTTGGAGGTACTTCACCTCAGCTGGAACGGCGCGACGAGACTCGCTCGCTGGCTGGTTCTCGCGGGCGCGACACCGGCGACGCTGAAGCCTGTCGCCTCGCGGCGCTCGCAGGGTTTCGAAACCTCTGTCCGAGTCGCGAGGGCTCGTTACTTGCAGGCTCTCGCACTCGACAGCGGTGGGCAGACGATCGGGCACTCACGCGTGCTGGGCGGATAGTGATGGCAGTAATTGTGGGATATTCGTCCTTGCGGCCAAGCGCTCGCAGCGCCATGATCGGCTTATGCCCTCGCCTCACATCGTCGCCATCCTTGCTTTCCCGGACGTTCAGAGCCTCGACGTAACAGGCCCGCTGGAGGTCTTCTCGGCTGCGCAGGCCCTGATCGCGGCGACCAGTCGCAGCGATCGCGGCTACGAGGTCGTGATCGTCAACCGCGACGGCGAGCCGCTTAGGACCTCAAGCGGCTTGCAGGTCACTCCGCACGCGTCGTTCGTCGAGGCCCCTCGTCGGATCGACACGCTGGTGGTCGCCGGAGGCAGCGGCTCGCGGCGGGCCGGCGCCGACGAGCAGACGCTTGCTTGGATCGTGGCGACGTCACGAGTCGCTCGCCGCACGGCCTCGGTTTGCACGGGCGCTTTCCTGCTGGCGGCGGCGGGCCTGCTCAACGGTCGTCGTGCGACCACGCACTGGGCCTCTGCTTCAGAGCTTGCCCGCAGCTACCCGGCGGTACGAGTCGATCCCGAGCCGATCTATGTGCGCGACGGCGACATCTGGACCTCGGCGGGCGTGACGGCAGGCATGGACCTGGCGTTGGCCCTGGTCGAGGAAGACCTCGACCGCGAGGCCGCGTTGACGATCGCGCGCCACTTGGTCCTGTTCCTACGCCGCCCCGGCAGCCAGTCGCAGTTCAGCGCGACCCTGGCGGCGCAGGAGCCGGAGCGCGAGCCGCTGCGTCAGCTGCGCCGCCACATCGTCGAGCACCCGGCCGAGAACCTGTCGGTGTCGCAGTTGGCGGAGCTCGCCCACATGTCGCCGCGCCACTTCGCTCGTTGCTTTGCAACCGAGACGGGAGTGACCCCGGCCCGCTACGTCGAGTCGGTGCGCCTGGAGGCGGCCCGCCGCGCGCTGGAGGACACGAGCGCGCCGGTGGCCGAGATCGCGATCGGGTGTGGCTTCGGCACGGCCGAGACGATGCGCCGCGTGTTCCTACGCGCGCTCAGAGTGCCTCCATCTGAGTACCGGCGCCGCTTCCAAGCGGGTGTGGCCACCGAGGTTGATCGGTTCGCGGCCTAACGGCATCTGAGCGACGGCGACAACAGCGAGAACGCCAAAAAATCCTTCCAATAGAGGAGCATGAACACTATGCAGATCGCGATTCTGATCTACGACCGTTTCACCGCGCTCGACGCCGTTGGCCCATATGAGGTGCTGTGTCGCCTGCCCGGCGCCAACGTCACTTTCGTCGCCGAGCAGGTGGGTCCGGTGACGACGGACACTCGCCAATTGACGCTGCTTGCTTCGTCTTCGATCGCGGATCTCCCCTCGCCAGATCTGGTGCTTGTGCCGGGTGGCCCCGGTCAGGTGGGGATGATGGACGAGGGCCCTGTGCACGAGTGGCTGCGCGCGGCCGATGCGACCTCGACTTGGACCGCGTCGGTCTGCACGGGCTCGTTGATCCTCGCCGCGGCGGGCCTGCTCTCGGGTCGGCGTGCCACCAGCAACTGGCAGGCGCTTGACCAGTTGCGTGCCCTGGGCGCCGAGGTTGTCGCAGAGCGCTACGTGATCGATGGCAAGTACGCGACCTCGGCGGGCGTGACAGCGGGCATGGACCTGGCATTGCGCTTGGCGGCGGAGATCGCCGGCGAGCAGGTGGCGCAGGCGATCCAGCTCGGCATCGAGTACGACCCGCACCCGCCTTTCGACGCGGGCTCGCCCGAGAAGGCCCCGGCGGCGGTAGTGGAGGCCGTGCGCGCCCATTCGCGCTTTGCCGAACAGCCGGCTTGAGTGCTTTTGCGATCTGTGAAGTGTGGTGAAACCCTGTTGACGGGCCTATCTGCGCGTGATCGACTAGCGCGCGGTAGGACGTACGCAGCGCGATCCCGATGGGAGGACGTATGTCAGTGATGATGGGCATGGTCATCGAGGCGGACCCGGCTCGCTTCGAACAGGTCGCCAAGGACAATGCGGAGCTGCTCAGCTCGATCTCCGAGCGCGCCAAGCAGGCGGGCGCGATCAGCCACCAGTTCTTCGCCGGCAAGGACTCGCTCTTGGTCGTCGACGAGTGGCCCGATGAGGCGGGCTTCCTCGGCTTCTTTGAGGCAACGGCGGCAGACATCGGCTCGCTGATGGCGCAGTCGGGTGCTACGGCGCAGCCAACGCCGAACTTCTGGCGGCCGATGGACACCGCCGACAAGTTCTAGAAACAGGGTGTAGAGGGCTTCCGCAAGCGGCGGGCGCCCGGACGTCGCCCGCCGCGGGCCGGTCGCTAACCTGCGCTGTCCGATGACAGAGCGCCGGTACGACCCTTCTGCGATAGAGCCGCGCTGGCAGCGCGTATGGGCCGAGGAGCGCACCTGGGAGGTCACCAACGAGCCGGTGCCGATCGCCGATCGAGGACATCGTCGATCGGCCAGCGAGCGTCCAGCGGACGCTTGTTACGTGCTGGAGATGCTGCCGTACCCGAGTGGCGAGCCGCACATCGGCCACCTGAAGAAATACGCGGTCGGCGACGCGATCGCCCACCACCGTCGCCGCGCCGGCCATCGTGTCCTTCACCCGATGGGATACGACGCGTTCGGCCTGCCGGCCGAGAACCACGCGATCAAGACGGGCGTTCATCCACGCGACTCGACAGCGGCGTCGATCGCCTCGTTCCAACGTCAGTTCCGCTCATGGGGCATCTCGATCGACTGGTCGCGCGAGCTGGGAACGCATGAACCGTCGTATTACCGCTGGACGCAATGGATTTTCCTGCAGCTCTACCAGGCGGGCCTGGCCTACCGGCACGAGGCGGCGGTCAAGTGGTGCCCCAACGACCAGACGGTCCTAGCGAACGAGCAGGTGGTCGACGGCTGCTGCGAGCGCTGCGGCGCGGTTGTCGAAGTCAAGCAGCTGGAGCAGTGGTTCTTTCGCATCACCGACTACGCCGAGCGCCTGCTCTCAGACCTCGACGAAATCGACTGGCCCGAGCACGTAAAGACGATGCAGCGCAACTGGATCGGCCGCTCAGAGGGCGCTGAGGTCACCTTCCGCTGTGAGGACCTGGACCCCGCCAACCCGATCGACTACCCGGTGTTCACGACGCGCCCGGACACGCTTTTCGGCGCGACCTTCTTCGTGATGGCCCCTGAGCACCCTGACGTTCTGCGCCTGGTGGCCGGCACCGAGCAGGAGGCGGCCGTGCGGGAATACGTCAACCGGGCATTGACCGAGTCAAGCGAGGAGCGCGGATCGCTGGAGAAGCCGAAGACGGGCGTCGCCTTGGGACGCAGCGTCATCAACCCGGTTAATGGCGAGGCGATCCCGATGTACGTTGCCGACTACGTGCTGATGGAGTACGGCACGGGCGCGATCATGGCGGTGCCGGCTCACGACGAGCGCGACTACGCGTTCGCACGCGCTTATGAGCTGCCGGTGCGGCGGGTGATCGAGGGCGCGCCGCAGGAGGGCGCAGACGCCGATGGCCTGCCTTTCACCGGCGAGGGCTCCCTTGTCAACAGCCACCCCGACTTCGACGGTATGCCCAACCGCGAGGCGCTGAGCGCGATCGTCAGCTGGCTCGACCGTGAGGGCAAGGGTCACGCCTCGGTCAACTACCGCCTGCGCGACTGGCTTGTCAGCCGCCAGCGCTACTGGGGCTGTCCGATCCCGATCGTCTACTGCGATTCCTGCGGCATCGTCCCAGTGCCGGCCGAGCAGCTTCCGGTAGTGCTGCCCGACATCGAGGACTACGCCCCGCACGGCCGCAGCCCACTGGCGGCCGCGGAGGATTGGGTCGCTGTCGACTGCCCGTCGTGCGGCGGGTCGGCCCGGCGTGAGACCGACACGATGGACACGTTTGTGGACTCCTCTTGGTATTTCCTGCGTTACTGCGACGCAGGCAACGAGCTTGCGGCATGGAACCCGGACGTGCTGCGCTCCTGGATGCCCGTCGACCAGTACATCGGCGGCGTCGAGCACGCGATTCTGCACTTGATGTATGCGCGCTTTTTCACCAAGGCGTTGGCGGACCTGGGTCATCTCGACTTCCAAGAGCCCTTCAGCGCTCTGTTCACACAGGGAATGGTCACCAAGGACGGCGCCAAGATGTCCAAGTCCAAGGGCAACGTCGTCTCCCCGGCCTCGATCGTCGAGCGCTACGGCGCCGACACGGCCCGCTCTTACATCCTCTTCATCGGCCCGCCTGACCAGGACGCCGATTGGTCGGACGAGGGCATGGAGGGCGTGCACCGCTTCCTTGCGCGCCTGTGGCGCCTGTCGGTGGAGACGGCCGAACGGGCCGGGGACGAGCCGATGGCGCCGGCTGAGCGCTTTGCTGCGGCCGACTCGCTCGCTGCGCCTGACGTGGAGCTTGCGCGCAAGGCGCACTGGGCGATCGAGAAGGTCTCTGAAGACATGCGTCGCTTTGCCTTCAACACGGCAATCGCCGCGGTGATGGAGCTGGTCAACGAGTGCTCGCGCCTGCGCGAGACGGCTGCTGTCGAGACGCAGCGCTTTGCGTTGGCGACGGCCGCGTCGCTGCTGTTTGGCTTTGCTCCGCATGTGAGCGCTGAGGTATACGAGCTGCTCACAGGCGAGCGCGTGTGGGAGCAGCCGTGGCCGCAGGCCGAGCCGCAGATGCTCGAACACGAGGAATACGAGCTGGTGTGTCAGGTCAACGGCAAGCTGCGCGACCGTGTGCAGGCGCCGTCTGACGCGGACGTCGAGCAGTTGAAGGCGCTGTGCCTGGCGGCGCCGAATGTGCAGGCGCACATCGACGGCCGCGAGATCGTCAAGGAAATCGTGGTGCCGGGGCGGCTGGTGAACCTCGTGATTCGCTAGCCGGTAGGCGCTGTAGCCGCGCTGCCCTCGCCGAGTGCCTCGATCGAGGTGTCCGGCAGCACTCGCGCGATTCCCCGCGGCAGCCACCAGTTCCACTCGCCGAACAGCTCCATCGCGGTCGGCACGAGCACCAGCCGCACGACCGTCGCGTCGATCGCGATCGCCAGCGCGCAGCCAAGCCCGAGCTGTTTGATCGACGGCACGCCGGTCAGCGCGAACACGCTGAACACGCACACCATAATCAGCGCCGCGCTTGTGATCGTGCCGGCGCTGGAGGAAAGCCCCTCGGACACCGCGCGGCGGGTGTCGCCGTGCACGGCGTAGCGCTCGCGGATGCGGCTGAGCAGGAACACCTCGTAGTCCATTGAGAGGCCGAACACCACCGCCAGCACGAGCACGGGTATCAGCGTTTCAACCGTGCCGAACACGAGCGTCAGAACGCCGTAGGCGGCACCGACGCTGAGCAGGTTCATGACTACAGCCTTCAGCGGCAGCACGATCGAGCGCAGCAGCATCATCAGCACCAGGAACGTCACCCCCATCACGAACAGCGCCACCTTCCACAGCGAGCCGATCACCGCGGCGCGATAGTCGGCCAGGAACGCGGCGTCGCCACCGAGCAGGGCGTCGCGCGGCAGCTGTGAGCGCAGCCTGGCCACTGCTTCGCGCGCCTGCGACGACTCGCCGTCGTCGCGCAGCACGGCGCGGATCAGGGCTTCGCGCCTGTCGTGCGAGCGGATCGCGGCTTGGACGGAGGTCACCTCGGGGTCGTGGGCGAGCGCGCGCGCGGCTGTCGCGGCTTGCGCGGCGGGAACGAGCACTTCAAGGGGGGTGCTGGCGCCGCGCCCGCTCACGCTAGCGGCTGCTTCGAAGCCGGTGCGCGTCTCGTTGCCTGGCGGGAACTGGCGCAAGGCGCCGTCGGCGGTGTGCATTTTCAGGGCGGGGAGGGCGAGGGCGATCATGACGGCGGCGGCGGTTGCGGCCACGAGCGCGGGGCGGCGGGTGACGCGGGCGGTCCACGCCTCCCAGAAGCCGCGTTTGTGGGCGTTGTCAGTGGTTGTTGAGTTGGCCGATTGCGGCGAGGCCCCCCCTTTAGTCAACGAGCGGGTCTTTCGCGTGAGCCAAGCGAACACCCGCCCTTGTCCATGCGTGCGCTCGCCCAGCAGCGAGATCAGGCACGGCAGCAGGGTCGACGCCGCCAGCACAGAGATCGTCACCACGATGATCGCCCCCAGCGCGAGCGAGCGGATCGCGGTGGCGTGCACGAGGTAGAGCCCGAGCAGCGCCGTCACAACGGTGGCGGCTGAGAAGACAACGGCGACGCCAGAGGTGGCAAGCGCGGTGGCGCGGGCCTGCTCGGCGCTCGCGCCGGCTCTGACCTCCTGGCGGTAGCGCGCAAGCACGAACAGCGAGTAGTCGACCGCCACGCCGATGCCGATCATCGAGGCCATGTTCGTGACGAATACCGACATTTCGGTTGCTTGAGAGAGCCAGTAGACGATCGCGCCGGTAATCAGCACCGACACCCCTCCGAGCGCAAGCGGCAGCGCGGCTGCTACCAGCGAGCCGAACACCGCGACCAGGATCAGCGCGACGATCGGAAAGCCGGTGCGCTCGGCGGTGGCAAGGTCCTTCTTGCTCAGGTCCTGCAGCCCGGCCCACAGCGCGCTCTGCCCGACCAGGTGCACCGCGACGGCGCTGTCTTGGGGTGAGCTGAGGCCGAGCTGTTTGCGCAGTTCAACGGCAAGGTTGATCGCGTTTTCTTCGTTGACTGAGGCGGCGAGGGGAACGACGAGCGGGCGTTGACGGGAGCCGGCCGCGGCGATCTGGTGGATGGCGGCCGCACGCGCGGCGGGAGCGAGGGTCACGTCGGCGACCGTTGCGACCTTGCTTTGTGCTCGCGCGAGCGAAGCCTGCATCGCGTGAGCGCCGGTGGTCCTGCCTGCCGGCACGAGCACGATCGCCAGGCGGGCGTTCTGGGCTCCGGGCGCGACATGGGGGAGGCGTTCGAACAGCGTCTGTGAGCCGGAGCCGGGGATCGAATAGCCGCCGCCGGAGAGGTGGTCGCTCTGCTTGGCGGCGAAGGGGAGGGCGATCAGGAGCAGCGCCAGCCAGGTAATCAGGACGGGGGTGCGGTGGCCTCGCAGCCACCGATCGAGCGCGAGCATCAGTCTCTGCACGGCACTGCTCCCTTCGACCGTTCTTTCTTGGTTTGGCTGTCCAGCCAGCCTTGCGGGTTACAGGCTATCGGTGTGTGTGGAGGGCCACAGAGGTTTGCCTTGCGGGCGTGTCGGCACGCTGACCTAGACTCGCTCCGGATGCCCGCGCTCAAGCCCGCCTATCTGATCCACGGCGACGACCACGGCGCGATCGCCGAGCGCCGCTCGCGCCTGAAGGCGCTGGCCGAAGCCCAAGGCGACGCCGGCAGCGTCGAGATCATCGCCGGCGAGGACTCCACGCCCGAAGCCGTGGCCCTGGCGCTGGCGACGATGACCTTCGCGATCGGTCACCGCGTGATCGTGGTCGACGGCGCCGAGCGCTTCAAGCAAGCCGACGTGGCCGATCGGATCGCCTCGGCGATGGCGACGATGCCACCGGACACGACCGTTGCCTTCTTCGCGCGCGAGGAAGCTCGCAGCAAGGCCCCCGAGGCGCTGCACGACGCGGTGAAGGCAGTCAAGGGCCAGATCGTCCGCGAGGCTCAAATCAAGCCGTGGGAGTTGGCCGGCTGGGTGCGCGAGCAGGCCACGCGGATGGGGCTCTCGCTCGATGCTTTTGCCGCCAAGACGCTGGTCGCGCAGGTGGGCGAGCGCCAGCAGCGCTTGCTGCGCGAGCTGGAGAAGCTTGCGCTGGCCGCCGATGAGGCGCCCGCCGAAGGCAAATCGATCAAGGTCAGCGCCGAGCAGGTCGAGCAGCAGTCAGCCCATTCGACCGCTTGGCGCGCCTTCTCCTTCGCCGACGCTCTTGTCGGCGCTGACGCCGGCGAGGCGACGCGCGCCTACGTGCGTCTGCGCTCCCAGGGCGAGCGCATCTCGGGTTTGATCTATCTGATGGCCCAGCGCCTGCGCGACGCCGAGGGCGTGGCTGAGCGGCTTGAGCAGGGCGAGCCGCCGGCGCAGATCAAGCGGACTCTGCGGATGCCGCCGCGCGCGGCCGAGCGCTTCATCGCCGACGTGGAGCGCTCCGATCCCGAGCGCCTGCGCGCGGCGCTGTGTCGAATCGCCGACCTGGAGCTGGACACGCGTGGCGGCGCGCCGTTGACCGCCACGCGGACGTCGCTGTCCTCGCTGGAGGAGGACACGCTGGCGCTGCGCGCGGTGCTGGCGATCGCGGCTTAGCTAGGAGCCGATGCCCGCGAGCGTGCGGGCGGCACGGGACTTCTTGCGGGCGCCGGTGTTGCGGTGCAGCGCGCCGCGCTTGACGGCCTTGTCGATCGTGCTCACGAGCCGGCGGTGCTCGCCGGTTGCTTTGTCCGCGTCCTTCTCGCCGACGGCGGCTTCCAGGCGGCGGAAGTAGGTCTTGATCGCGGAGGTGTATTCGCGGTTCTCGATGCGCTCGCGCTCGGAGCGCAGGATCCGCTTCTTCTGTGAGTGGATGTTGGCCATGACGATGGGCGCCTCGCGCCCCGCTCTGACTGCCGGGGCGCGCCGCGCGGCGACGTACTATAGCGGGCCTTGTCCGCCACCGGAGAAGCAGCCGCGCCTGCAGGTAGCCAGCCAGAAAGCGCCCAACGCGCGGCCGCTCGCAACACGGCCCTGTTCTCGGCCTGGACCGGCGTCTCGCGGGTGGTCGGGTTGTTGCGCGAGATCGTCTTTGCCAGCTATTTCGGCACGGGCCCGGCGGCCTCCGCTTTCACGATCGCCTTCCTGGTCCCGAACTTCGTAGCGCAGCTGTTCGCCAACGCCGCTCTTGGCGCCGCATTTGTGCCTGTGTTCACCGACCTGCTGCAGCGCGAGCGCCGCCAGGAGGCTTTTCGGCTGGCCTCGACGCTGTTCTGGATCATGCTGCTTGCTCTGAGCATGGTCACGGCGTTCTTCATCCTGCTCGCGGGCGTGATCATGCCGCTGTTCATCGGCCCTGAGCTGGCACACGTGCCGGGTGCCACCGACCTGACCGTCGGGCTCTCGCAAGTGCTGTTCCCGGTCGTCCTGCTGCTCGGCGTCAACGGGCTGCTGCTGGCGATTCTGCAGTCCTATGACCGCTTCGGCGTGCAAGCGATCTCGCCGGTGTTGTGGAATCTCGCGATCCTGGTGCTGCTGATCGTGCTGCACCCACTGTTTCACGGAGAAAAGGGAATCTACGCGTTTGCGATCGGTGTGCTTGTGGCCACTTGCCTGCAGCTGGCAATCGCTTTCGGAGCGCTCGGCAGGATCGACTTCCGCTTGCAGTTTCAGATCGACTGGCACGACCCGCGTGTGCGTCACGTCTTCATGCTGATGCTGCCGGTGACGGTCGGCCTCGGCATCGTCAACCTCGACCAGCTGATTAATTCCGCCTTCGGAACGCTGGTCAGCTCGGAAGCCCCGCGCGCCATCGAAAACGCCTTCCGCGTTTACATGCTGCCGCAGGGCATGTTCAGCGTCGCGGTGGCGACGGTGCTGTTCCCGATCATGAGCCGGATGGCCTCGCGCAGCGACGTCGCCTCGATGCGGCGCACGATCGGTTCCGGCCTGCGCCAGATCAACCTGCTGCTGATACCGGCGGCCGCGTTCCTGCTGGTGCTGACGGTGCCGGTCGTGCGGCTGCTGTTCGAACGCGGCCACTTCAACGCCAAATCGACCGAAAGCGTCTCGATCGCGTTGTTCTGGTTTGCCTTCAGCCTGCCCTTCGGCGGGGTCAACCTGCTGCTGACGCGCGCGTTCTTCGCCGTGCGGCGCCCCTGGATCCCCACGTCGCTGGCCGCCGTGAACATGGCTGTCGACATCGTGGTCAGCCTCGCCTTGTACAAGCCCTTTGGCATCGCCGGGCTAGTCATCGGAACGCTGTCCGCCAACGTCGTGATGACCGCTCTGCAGCTGCGCCGCCTGCGGATCGGCTTCAACGGTCGCCTCGAAGGCGCCAAGACGACGATGATCACCGCTCGCATCTGCGTCGCCTCGGCGCTGTTGGCCGGCGTCTCCTACATCGTCTGGTACCTGCTCGACTCGCTGCTGGGCCGCTCGCTGACCGCGCAGATCGTCAGCGTCGGAGCGGCCGGCCTCGCGGGCGTCTGGGTCTACGTCCGCTGCGTGCTGGCCATGCGCATCCCCGAGGCCCATCAGGTTCACCAGCTGATCGTGTCCCGTCTCGGCCGCGCATAGAAGGGGCCGGGAGGCTCTCGCCTTTCCCGGCCCCGGCTCGAACATAGATCACCACTGAACTACTACGTCCCAGGACTTGTGTCGTATGCCTGGGCGGCTATGACACTCCCGACCACCGGACTGGCCACCCCAAGGGATGCGTGGCCGGTTCGAGCTTTGAGCTCTGGTCGAGTGGGCGATCCGCCGAACGTGTGTTAAGGCTACCGCGCAAGGCCCGGTGGCGGCATTCGACCCGTTCGCGCGGCCCGGCGCGGTCTGATGGCGCCTCGTGGATTCGTACCGCGACGTACGCGGGAGGGGGGCCTTCTACCCTTTAGCGGCCGATGGACCAGTCCCGCATCCGCAACTTCTCGATCATCGCCCACATCGACCACGGCAAGTCGACGCTGGCCGACCGCATCCTTGAGCTCACGCACGCCGTGGACGAGCGCTCGATGCGTGCGCAGGTGCTCGACTCGATGGACCTGGAGCGTGAGCGCGGCATCACGATCAAGGCGCAGGCGGTACGCGTCTTCTTTGAGGCCTCAGACGGCGAGACCTATCAGCTGCATCTGATCGACACTCCGGGCCACGTCGACTTCACTTACGAGGTCTCGCGTTCGCTGGCGGCGTGCGAGGGCGCGTTGCTGGTCGTCGACGCCTCTCAGGGGGTGGAGGCACAGACGGTCGCCAACACCTACCTGGCGGTGGAGGCTGGCCTTGAGCTGATCCCGTGCCTAAACAAGATCGACCTCCCCGGCGCCGAGCCCGAGCGGGTAGCCGGCGAAGTGGCCGAGCTGATCGGCGAGCCCTCCGAGTCGATCTTGAAGATCAGCGGCAAGACGGGCGAAGGGGTCACCGAGGTGCTCGACCAGCTCGTCGCGCGCGTGCCTGCGCCAGAGGGTGACTCCGACGCGCCACCGCGGGCCTTGATCTTCGACTCCGAGTTCGATCAATACCGCGGCGTGATCGCCTACATCCGCGTGGTCGACGGAGTCTTCAGGAAGGGCGAAGCGATCCGCGCGATGGCCGCCGGCACGCGCGCGGAGATCGACGACATCGGCTTCTTCTCGCCGACGATGACGCCGGCCAAGCAGCTTGCGGCCGGCGAGGTCGGCTACCTGATCACCGGCATCAAGGACGTGACCCAGTTGCGCGTGGGCGACACGCTCACGACCGGGACGCGCGCCGAGGACGGCGCCTCAGAGCCGCTGCCCGGCTATCGCGAGGTCAAGCCGATGGTCTTCTGCGGCCTGTTCCCGATCGACTCCGACCGCTATCCAGATCTGCGCGACGCGCTGGAGAAGCTGAGCCTCAACGACGCCGCGCTCTCCTGGGAGCCGGAGACCTCCGACGCGCTCGGCTTTGGCTTTCGCTGCGGCTTCCTCGGCCTGCTGCACATGGATATCGTGCGCGAGCGGCTGGAGCGCGAGTACGACCTGGAGCTGTTGGCGACAATGCCTTCGGTCGAGTTCGACGTCACGCTGACCAACGGCGAGGAGGTCGAGGTGCACAACCCCTCGGACATGCCTGAGCCGGGGGTGATCGCCGAGATCCGTGAGCCGTTCATCAAGGCGCAGGTGATCTGCCCGCGCGAGTACGTAGGTGTTGTGATGGAGCTGTGTCAGGAGCGCCGCGGCGAGCCGGCCGGCATCCACTACCTCTCGCCCGAGCGGGTGCAGATGTCCTATGACCTGCCACTGGCGGAAATAGTGCTCGACTTCTTCGACCAGCTGAAGTCGCGTACGCGGGGCTATGCCTCGCTCGACTACGAGTTGGATGACGTGCAGCCCGCCAACTTGGTCAAGCTCGACGTGTTGCTCGCCGGCGACAAGGTCGATGCGCTGTCGATGGTCGTGCACAAGGACAAGGCTTATGAGATCGGCCGCCAGCTGACCGAGAAGCTGCGCAAGCGCATTCCGCGCCAGCAGTACGACGTGCCGATCCAGGCAGCTGTCGGCTCGCACATCATCGCGCGCGAGACCGTCAAGGCCTTCCGCAAGGACGTGATCGCCAAGTGCTACGGCGGTGACATCTCCCGCAAGAAGAAGCTCCTGTCCAAGCAGAAGGAGGGCAAGAAGCGGATGAAGCAGGTCGGCCGCGTCGAGGTGCCCCAAGAGGCTTTCCTGGCGGTGCTGGAGCTGGGGGACGACGAGTGAGGATCCTGTTCGTCTGCCTGGGCAACATCTGTCGCTCGCCGACCGCCGAGGGCGTGATGCGCCGGCTGGTGGAGCGCACAGGCTTGCAGGATCAGATCGAGCTGGACTCCGCCGGCACGGGAGCTTGGCACGTCGGCGAGCCGGCCGATCCGCGGGCGCGCTCGGCCGCGCGCGCCCGCGGGATCGAGCTTGACGGCGTTGCACGCCAGGTCGAGCCCGAGGACTTTGAGCGCTTTGACATGATCGTGGCGATGGACAGCTCGAACGCCGCCAACCTGCGGCGGATCGCGGCAGACGCAGAAGGGCGCGCAAAGATCCGGCTGCTGCGCGAGTTCGATTCCGGCAGCGCCGGCGAGGCCGACCTGGACGTGCCCGATCCTTACTACGAAGGGGCGCGGGGCTTTGAGATCGTGCTCGATCTGGTCGAAGCGGCATGCGAGGGTTTGCTGGCTCGCGTGCGCGCCTCTGAGCGAGTGTGACTCTCCCGGCCGGCGCCAGCGACGCTCGCCGCCTCAGCGGCGGCGACATCAATCAAGCCTGGCACGTAAAGCTCGACGGTCGCGACGCGTTCGTGAAGACGCGCCCGGACGCTGGGGAGGGCGAGTACGCGCTTGAGGCCGAAGGGCTGCGCTGGCTGGCCGAGCCGGGGGCCGTGCGTGTGCCGGGCGTGATCGAGCTTGCCGAGGACTACCTGGCGCTGGAGTGGGTCCCACCAGGGAGGCTGAGCGTCGAGGGCGCGGAGGAGTTTGGTCGCGGCTTGGCGCTGACGCACGCGGCCGGCGCCCCCTGCTTCGGCGATCCCGGTTTCGGGGAGCGGCTGGAGGTGCATGCGCGCATCGGCTCTCTGCGTTTGCCAAACGAGCCGCTGGCGGACTGGCCGCGCTTCTACGCGCAGCGGCGACTGCTGCCGCTGGTGCGGATCGCCGCCGAGCGTAGCGTGCTCTCGCCCGCAGGCATCGACGCCGTCGAGCGCGTGCGCGAGCGCCTGAGCGATCTGTGCGGCCCGCCCGAGTCACCGGCGCGCCTGCACGGCGACCTGTGGAGCGGCAACGTCCACGCCGATCGCGACGGGCGCGCCTGGCTGATCGACCCCTCTGCCTACGGTGGGCATCGCGAGCTGGATCTGGCGATGCTGCGCCTGTTTGGCGCGCCCTCCGAGCGCGTTTTTGCCGCCTACGAGGAGGTCGCGCCGCTCGCCGCAGGCTGGCAGGAGCGGGTTGGGCTGTGGCAATTGCTGCCACTGCTGGTGCACGCGGTGCTGTTCGGCGGCTCCTACTGCGACGCCGCCGAGCAGATGGCTGCCCGCTACGCATAGCCGAAGAAAGGGCTGCTGTCCCGGACGCGTCGCTTCGTCGGAATAGAGGGCATGCGCCCAAGCACACTGCGGGAACGACGCCGCCTCTATCTGCTGGCGCGCGTGACGATCGCCCGCCATTACCGTCGCCCGCTCACGATCGACCGCGTT
Organism: Solirubrobacteraceae bacterium; assembly: GCA_036279855.1. GTDB lineage: Bacteria > Actinomycetota > Thermoleophilia > Solirubrobacterales > Solirubrobacteraceae > Palsa-744. Next base: position 50,857 of record DASUIH010000033.1, read on the forward strand.
GCGCGCGCGCTTGCCAGCTCACCCAGGCAGATCACTCGCGCCTATGCCCAGTTCGGTGAGATCACATTTCGCGAGGATCTGCAGATGCGGCGGATGCGCGCGGCCGCGCAGCTTTTGATCGAGCAGCCGGCGATCTCGGTACGAGACGTCGCACGGCTCGTCGGCTACAGGCAGCCGCCGCACTTCGCCAAGGCGTTCCGGCGGCGCTATGGCTTGAGCCCGGCGGCGTTCAGGGCGGAGGGGAGGGCGTTCGCGCGCGGCGGGCGTGAGTGTGCGGCTGCTGTCCCTGCATCACGCGCGTGGCGAGTCGGTCGTTAGTTGTGAGGACATCGCGACGATCCCGGTGGACGATCTCGGCGAGCAGATCGGCGTTCTGCTCGGCTGTCAGGAGCCAGCGCTGACAACTGCCATCTGCGCAGCCTTCGATCTGGAATAGCCAGTCAGCTTTAGGTCTGCTGCAGCAGAATCGGCTGCTCGACCTCGGATTCGACCGCCTCCGCCCCTGGCAACCACAACCGCATCAACGTCCCGCCGCCGCCCGCCCTCGCCGCGACGATCGCGCCCCCGTGCTGCTCGGCCACCTGCCGCACGATCGCCAACCCCAGTCCAGAGCCCGGGCGGCCACGCGCCTCGGCGCTGCGATAGAAGCGGTCGAACACGTGCGGCAGATCCTGCTCGGCGATGCCCGGGCCGTGGTCGCGCACGCTCAGCACGGCGCTCGCCGACAATCCTTCGCTTCCCAGCTCGATCTCCACGGGCGCTCCCGCAGGCGAATAAGCCACCGCGTTGTCGATCAGGTTGTTGACGGCCCGCACCAACCGCTGTGGCGCGCCGCTGAGCAGCAGTGGCTGTGCGCTCAGCTCAAACGGTGTCTGTGGCGAGTGGCGCTGTGCGCGCTCCACCGCCTCGCGCACGACCAGGTCGAGCCGCACGTCTTCGTGCTCGCCCTGCTGCTGCTCGCCGCGCGCCAGCTCAATCAGGTCGTTCATCAATGCGGTCAGCTCCTCGGTCTGCTCGACCACGTCGTCGAGCAGGCGCTGACGATCGGCGACCGGCATCAGCGGCTGCTGTCGCAGCACTTCGATGTTCGTCCGCACGCTGGTTACGGGCGTGCGCAACTCGTGCGACGCGTCCGCGACGAGCTGGCGCTGCGCGTGCACGGAGGCGTCGAGCGCGCCGATCGAGCTCTGCAACGCGTCGAGCATCGCGTTGAACCCGCCGGCCAGCCGGCCGATCTCGTCTTCGCTGGCCGGCTGGATGCGCTCGGACAGGTCCTGCGTGCGGCGCACGTGCTCCATCGCCAGTGTCAGCCGCCTGACGGGCGCCACTGCCGCGCCTGCCACCAGTCGGCCGAGCAATGCGGCCAGGGCGATGCCGCCGATGTCAAGCAGGGCGAGGATGATCCGGAGTCGGCGCAGCAGGTGGTCGACGCTCGTCAGCGGTTGAGCCAGTTGCAGGGCGTAGCCCGTGCGCAGCGGCTCGGCGAGGATGCGCAGATGTGTGCCCTCGGCGTTGGCGTCGCGATAGAAGGGCCGGCCGCCCGATGCCGCCAGCTTGCGCGTGGCCGCATCGACCGGCAGCGTTATGTTCGGTGAGGAGCGAAACAGGACTTTGCTGCGCGCATCCACGAGTTGCTGGTAGCCGCGCACCTGATCGGGGTGGGGGGTGAGGTTTCCAAACGGGTTGGCGCCGGGAGCAAGCAACGGCGTCCCGCCGGGGGCGAGGAGCACGTTGCCGTCCCGGCGCAACGTCCTCAGCGCCTCCCCGTTTGAGCCTTTGAACGCTTCGGCCAGGTGCTTGGCTTCGCTGTCGCTGAGGCCATTGGAGGCTGTGCGGGAGATGAAGCGCAGCCCGACCGAGCGCGAGCGCAGCTGTTCGTCGACCTGTTTGCGCAGCTGGTGGGCGGCAAGCAGGTAGGTAAGCGCGGAGGCAAGCAGCACCGCGACTGCGACTGCGGCCGCGGCGGCGATCGTGATCCGCCGGCGGAAGCTCATGGCTGCTGGGCCTCGCGCAATACGTAGCCGACGCCGCGCACGGTGTGCAGCAGGCGCGGCTCCTGGCCCGACTCGGTCTTACGACGCAGGTAGCCCATGTACACGCCAAGGGAGTTCGACGAGGAGCCGAAGTCATAGCCCCACACCTCCTCGAAGATGATCGAGCGCGTCAGCACTTGACGCGGGTGGCGCATGAACAGCTCCAGCAGCAGGAACTCGGTACGAGTCAGGTTCATCAGCCGCTCCCCGCGCCAGGCCTCGTGCGCAACGCGGTCAAGGCGCAGGTCAGCGAAGCTCAGCGTCTCCTCCTGCGCGACCTCGTCGGCGCGGCGCAAGAGGGCACGCACGCGCGCCATCAGCTCGCGCAGAGCGAACGGCTTGGTCAGGTAGTCGTCAGCGCCGGCGTCAAGGCCCGCCACGCGGTCGTCGACGTGCTCACGCGCGGTCAACATCAACACAGGCGTGCGGTCTCCCCCTTGGCGCACGCGCCGGCACACCTCAAGGCCGTCGAGCAGCGGCATCGAGACGTCGAGGATGACGGCGTCGTAGGAGCTTTCGCCGAGCTGGGCCAGCGCATCGCCGCCGTCGCCGGCCAGCGCCACCTCATAGCGTTCGAGCGCGAGCGCACGTGCCAGCGCCTGCTGTACCGCCGGCTCGTCGTCGACCACGAGTATGCGTGCTTGATCTGCCATCGGCAAGGCTAAGGTGACGTTAGCGGGGCGGCTTGGACACGCTAGGAACGAGGCCGAAGAGGATGCGAAGAATCGATCGCGGCGAAATGGCCTCGGAGTCGCGGCGGCTGCGCAACGGACTAATCAGCCTGGCTGTGTTCTTCGCGCTTGTCGCCGCTCTGTTGTTGGCCGTGCCGGCGCTGCGAACCGCCGGCGAGAAGATCACCGACGCCAACATTCTCTGGGTTTTGGCCGGCGTCGGATTGGAGCTGCTCTCCTGCGCCGGCTACGTGGTCCTGTTCGGCCTCGTATTTCAGATGGAGCGCCGCTTCTCGCGACGACTGTCGTTGTCAGAGCTCGCGGTCAACTCGGTCGTGTCCGTCAGCGGCATCGGCGGCCTTGCGCTCGGTGCCTGGGTGTTGCGCACGAAGGGGATTTCGGTCGAGCGGATCGCACGGCGCTCGGTGCTGCTGTTTGTGCTCACCAGCGCTGTCAACGTCGCCGCCACCGCCGCGATCGGGCTGCCGATGTGGCTGGGGCTGCTGCCGGGCACCGAAGACGAGCTGTTGACGCTGCTGCCGGCGGTGTTGGCGCTCGCGCTGATCGGCGGCACACTGGCGGTCGCCGGGCTGGCCGGGCGGCTGGCTGCTGAGTCGCACAAAGGAGGGCGCGTGCACGTGGCGCTGGTGGCGATCAGCGACGGCGTGCACGACGCGCTCGACCTGATCCGCAAACGCGAGTGGCGTCTGCTGGGGGCGGTCTGCTACTGGCTGTTCGACGCGCTCGTTCTGTACGTCTGCCTACTCGCGTACGGCCCCTCGCCGACTTTCTGGGCGGTGGCGATGGCCTACCTGGTCGGCCTGCTCGGCAACTCGATCCCGATTCCGGCCGGGTTGGTGGCGGTGGAAGGCGGGCTGATCGGGATGCTCGTCCTGTTTCACGTACGGCCCGTCTCATCCGTCGTTGCCGCGGTCGTCACTTATCGTGCGATCTCGCTGTGGGTGCCCGCTCTGATCGGCTCGGTGGCGTTCTTCGGCCTGCGCGGGGAGATCGGCGAGCCGGTCGCGCCGCCCTCGGATGGCGCTGCGCCCGAGGGGGCTTGCTAACGCCGCTTGTGCCCGCCGCGCCGCTTGTGCCCGCCGGCCCGACCGGGCGGCCGCTGCCAAGCGGCGCGATGTGCGTGCCCTGCTTTTCGGTCAAGCGTTCGGATTCGACGAAGGCCTGCTCGGCCTTCTGGCAGGGGCTGCCGGGGAGGTGGTGAAGAACTTCCTGAAGTTGGTAGGAGGCTTCCCCCCATATGCCCGGGCAGAACACCGGCGCCGGCAGGTTTGCGCCGGCCGAGCCGGGAGCGTTGAGCGTGCGCAGCGCCCAGGCAGCGCTCATCGCGCCTGCCGGCGTTGCCGAGAAGACGTCAATCGACGTGCGGTCGCTGTAGAGCTCGATCGAGCGGCCTTCGTCATAGATTACAGCCGGCACGCCGCGGATCAGCGTGTTGCGCTGTGGGCCGAGCGGGGCGTTTGAATGGCGGCGGTAGATGACGGTTGTGACCTGCAGCGGCAGACGGCAGCTGCCGCCACCACCGAGCAGGCCCTTGTTGTTGACGCAGTCGCCGTAGTAGACAGAGTCGCCGATGGTGGTGCTGTAGCTCTTGGTGCCGTCGACGGCCGCAAGCGGATTTCCCTGGAAACGCGGGCCGACCCAGTAGATGCGGAAGTAGGGGAACGTCTGCGCTTCCACCAGCGAGGCCTCGCTCAGCGGCGGCGGGTGTTCGGTGGTGCCACAGCCGGTGAGCACAGCCAGAGCCAGGGCGATGGCGGCGGCGAGCAGGACCGACAGTGGGTGTCTTGAGACGCGAACGGAGGACATCGGCGGTGGATTATCGGCGACCCGCTCGCGGCGCGCGCAACGCTACTTCGGCGACGCTCAAACGTTCTTAGGGTGCAAACCGCTCGATTCGCCACTGAGAAATCGAATCGTGTGGTGCTGGGGCTCGGTGCCGGGTAGCACACCGGGCCCCAGCGACGTTTCGCAATACTGGCGCGCGTGGAGGCCAACGCCGTCAGCGAGCGCCCGGCAGCGCTGGCCCGCGAGCGAGCTTCGCCGCTTGCCTTCTGGCTGACGCCGGCGTTGTTGCTCGCCTGCGTGCTGGTCGGAAGCTGGCTACTGGTCGATCCGCGCTCGCCCGACCTGGCCGCGCAGAGCTACCGCGAGACGCTGTTCGCGCGCTACGGCTTCACGCTTTGGGACAACTACTGGTATGCGGGTCACCACCTGCCCGGTTACAGCCTGGTCTTCCCGTGGTTGGCGCTGGCGCTGGGAATGCGCGTCGTTGGCGCGCTGGCGGTGATCGTCTCGACTGTTGCTTTTGAGCGAATCGCGACCTCGGTGTACGGGCCGCGCGCACGCTGGGGCGCGGTTTGCTTTGCGATCGCGGCCGCCGGCGACCTCTGGATCGGGCGACTGACGTTTGCGCTTGGCGTCGCCTTTGCCATGCTCGCCGTGCTTGCGGCCACGCGTCGGCGCACTTGGCCGGCGGTTCTGCTGACCGCGCTGTGTGCGGCGACCAGTCCCGTTGCGGGGCTGCTGCTGGCGCTGGCCGGCGCCAGCTACACGATCGCGACCAGGCGACTTGCGCTCTCGCTGGTGCTGGGAGTGCTGGTGGTGGTGCTGCCGCTGCAGGCCCTGTTCCCCGAGGGGGGGTGGGAGCCGTTCGCGCTCAGCTCGATCAGCGCGAATGTCGCCGTCGTGTTGGCGTTCCTATACGCGCTGCCCAAGCGCGAGCGGCTGTTGCGCGGCGGCGGGCTCGTCTACCTGGCGGCCGTGCTCGTCTCGATCGTGCCGGCGCCGATGGGAAGCAACATCGACCGCTACGCCGTACTACTGGGGGCCCCGCTGTTGGTCTGCGCGCTGGCCCGGGACGGTCTCAGGAGCAACGGGCGACCCGTCGCACTGACGGTCGCGGCGGTCGCCGGAATCATGATCTGGGCCGGGTGGGGACCCGTGCGCGAGAGCGCCGGAGTCAGCGGCGACCCCTCCACCAGTCCCGCCTACTACGTCCCGCTTGAGCGCTTCCTGGAGGCGCACGGCAAGGGGCTTGTGCGCATCGAGGTCCCATTCACCCACTCGCACTGGGAGGCGGCGCTGCTTGCGCCCGACCATCCGCTGGCGCGCGGGTGGGAGCGCCAGCTCGACACCAAGTACGACCCGCTGTTCTTCGGCGGCACGCTGACCCCCGCGCGCTACGCACGCTGGCTGCACGAAGACGCCGTCAGCTATGTGGCGCTGCCGGACGTGCGCCTGGATGGGTCGAGCGACCAGGAGGCCGCGCTGATCCGGCACGGTCAGCCGGTCTTGCGTGAAGTGCTGCACGACCGGCACTGGCGCGTATTTGAAGTGCTCGGCTCGGCGCCGATGGCCTCAGCGCCGGCGCGGCTGGTCGCGCTCGGGCATGACTCGTTCGCGCTGCGCTTCGCACGCGCGGGCCGCTCGCTGGTGCGGGTGCGCTACACGCGTTATTGGACCGCGAGTGGTGCCGGCTCCTGCGTAGGTGAAGGCGCCGGTGGCTGGACGAGCGTCAAGGCTAAGAGCGCCGGCGTCGTGCGTGTGAAGACGGCCTTCTCGCTCGGGCGGGCGCTTGGTGGCGGGAACGGCTGCTCTTGATCTGGCTCCGCCTTCCCACGGCTGCCGGAGCAGCCGTAGCGTGGGAAGGCTGCATCGATAGCGGCGCCAGCGCGAACAACGCGCTGTAGCCGCTCATGTAGATGTTGTGGCCGTCGCTGATCACCGGGTCAAAGGCGCCTGTGTCTTCGTGGAAGGCGACGCGGCCTGTGGAGATGCCCAGGCCGTACGTCGTGTGCGTGCCGAGGTCGGAGAAGTAGACGATGTTGCCGATGACGGTGGCCGAGCCGGAGATCTTGCCGCCGGCTTTGTACTTCCACTCGACGCGGCCCGAGCGGGCGTTGATCGCACGGAAACTGCCGTCATAGGAGCCGCTGTAGATGGTGGGGCCGAGGCCCGGCGCGTTGGCGACCGCCGGGGAGGAGTAGACGTAGGCGCCCGTCTGCACCGCCCAGTCGAGTTTGCCGCTTTTGGCGTCGTAGGCGTAGACGCGGCCGTCGGTGTTGCCGAGGAAGACGCGGCCGTAGACGACGGCCGCGCTTGAGTAGAAGGTGCCCGAGCCGAGCAACGCGCCGCCTGAGCCACTGCGCCAGATCCTACGGCCCGTGCGCTCTGAGATCGCTTGGATCTGGCCCGAGTAGTCGCCGAAGTAGAGGGCGCCGCCGGACGCGCTCGGGCTGGCCTTGACAGCGCCGGCAGCGTGGTAGGTCCACAGCGGCCGGCCGGTGCGGGCGTTCAAGGCGTAGACGGTGCCGTTTTCGCTGCCGAAGATCAGCATCCCGTCATCGAGCAGGGGAGAGGACTCGGCCCGGCTCGGCAGGTCGCGCTGCCAACGGAAGTGGCCGTTGGCGCTGTTCAGGGCGACAACCCGACCCGCGCGTGCGCCGCGCGAGCGTTCGAGTACGGTCACGTAGACGGTGTTGGAGCTGACCGCCGGCGTGGAGGCGGACAAGGCTCCCAGGCGGCGGCTCCACACGTCCTTGCCGGTGTACTTGTCGATCGCGTGCAGAGTGGCGTCGTCGCTCAACTGGAACAGGCGGTTGCCATAGAGGACGGGGGGGAACTCAAGCAGCGCACCGCCCGTGTGCACCCACAGCTTGCGAAACGGCGGGCGCAGGCGGGGGGACGCCGCGAAGTAGCGGGTGTGGTTCTTGGTGTAGCCGTACAGCGGCCAGGCGAAGGTCTTCGGCGGCTTCTTCGGCGGTTGCGGAGCGACGGGCTGAGGGGTAAAGGGGGCGTTGGGGTGGTAAATCGAGCCCGTGCGGTGTTGCTCGTATACATAGGCGCCCAGGCCGATGGCAAGGGTCAGCAGCGCGACGCTTGCTGCGAGGGCGATCTTGGCCCGCTTGGAAGCCGGCAACAGGCTGCGCAGATGTCGCAAGCTCAAGCGGCCAGGCGCCGCGGGGTTCGCTCGTCGGCGCCGGCGGGCCCGGCGGATGGGGCCGACGATACGGGGTGTATTGCCGGTCGCTGGCCTGTGTCGGAGTGGGCGGAGCGGCGCCTAAGCACAAATCCCAACAGGCGTGTCGCGCCGAGCGCCAGCATGGCCAGCGTCGCGGCCAAGAGTGGCAGCAGCGTCAGGCCCGAGACGAGCGAGACGATGTCATGGCTGTTCGCGATCGACCAGTGCCACAGCGCGTAGTCGGCGGCGGTGAGGGCGAGCAGCACGGGCAGGGCCCTGAGACGCACGAGCGGTAGCTTAGAGGGGCTCAGGGACGGTACGATCTGGGAGCCTTGCGGGCGAAGTGTTGTGGTTGCACAAAAGCCTTCCAAGCTTTTAGGGCGGGTTCGATTCCCGTCGCCCGCTCTCGGCAACTCGCTACAAGGAGGTCCTGATGACCAAGGCGATTCCCGACGAGTATCCGCAGTTGATGCCTGATCTGATCGTCGATGGCGCGGCAGCTGCGATCGACTTCTACAAAGAGGTGTTCGGCGCGACCGAGCGCATGCGTATGCCCGGCCCCGACGGACGGGTCGGCCACGCCGAGCTCCAGATCGGTGGGGCAGTGGTGATGCTTGCCGACGAAAACCCCGAGATGAACATTCGCGGCCCTCGTGTGGTCGGGGGTACGCCTGTGACGCTCCATGTCTATCTGGAGGACTCCGATGCGGCCTTCGAGCGGGCGCTGCAGGCCGGCGCCAAGCCGTTGCGGCCGGTTGAGCTGCAGTTCTATGGCGATCGCTCGGGGCAGTTCGAGGACCCGTATGGACATCGCTGGAACGTCGCGACGCATGTGGAGGACGTGTCGGCGGAGGAGATGCAGCGGCGGGCGGTGGAGTTGGCTGGGTCCTGAGCGGGTGCTGTGGTTGGCGCGGGCCTGCTCGGCGGGGCGTTTGCGCCTAGAATCGAAGCGCACCACGGGGAGTGGCGCAGTCTGGTAGCGCACCCGGCTGGGGGCCGGGCGGTCGCAGGTTCAAATCCTGTCTCCCCGACTACAGGAATCGCAAGTAATAGAGCCAAAAGCTGTCAACTGGCTCCATCGAGAAAGAGGCCCACGGGGAACAAACGGGGAACAATTTCTCGGAGAACTTGCAGCGCGCCAGACCCTTCTCACTGAGATGGCCGTGCAGTTGGAGGCGGGAGCCGCGCTAGTCGGCCCGTGTCGTCCCACTTCCGAGGGATGGGGAGGACGACAGGTACAGAGGGCCTCCTGACGGAGGATCATGGCCGACATGCTGCCCGTCGCCAACGTCACCCAAGCCGCCGCGTTGACGGCGGCCGCCACAGGCGCCGTTGCCGCTCTGGCGGCCGTAATCAACCTGGTCCTCACGGTCCATCGAGAGCGTCCCGCTCTCAGAGTCTCTGTCCGTACTTGGGAGACCGGTCCGCAAGGGTCCGAGCGCTACATCGAAGTCATTGCAGCCAACGTTTCCCAGCGACCCACATCAGTGGTGAGCATCGGGCTCCAGCTCAGCACGAGCGACCGCCGGTGGCGAGAGTCCGAGGGCGCCGCATCGCCTGAGCTGCCGGTGAAGCTCGAGGACGGGGAGACCGTCCGGATGCTCTGGCTCCGCGACGAGCTCGGCGCCGAGTTCTACGAACGCAAGGCGACGATCACAGGCTGCTTCGCTATCGACGGCCGCAACAAGGAGGTTTTCCGTCACGGCGGGCCGAGCTAGCGCGACCGCAACATGCGAGCAAGCCTGGCGTCTCAAAGTGGGGCTGGAAGACACTCCGAGAAGCGCCGCAGTCCCTTACCCAGTTTGCCGGCGCCGCGGGGGCCGATCAACCGTGTGATCGGCGAATGGCCCCAAGGCGTCGAGCATGATCTTGATCGCCTTGGTCAGCTCATGCGAGGCGACCAAGCGAACGCCACGACTCTCGTCCTGTTCGATCATGTCCAGCGCTCTCAGAGCGCGGATCGTCTCAAACGCTGTGCTGCGCCCGCATCCAAGGTGCTCAGCAAGCGCCTGGGCACCCAGTGCCTTCGGGTTCTCAACAAGCTCTGCGAGCAACAGTCGCTTGCGGTTGCCGCCGAGTAGCCAGTCGGGGATGACGTCACCGGGACGCTGGTTCTTTCCGTAGTTGGGCATGGTCCGTCCGCGCCAGTGAGTACGGTTGAACCGTACTATGACGCCGCATCTCAAGCTCGTCCCGCCCTCCGATCACGACGCGCCGGATCTGCCCGCACCGGCCCGGTTCGACCTCCGCGTACAGGCCACTCGGCCCGGAGTTGCATACGAGCCGACACGCATCGCGACAAACAAGGCTGCCATCGCTGCCATCTGTCAGGCCAGCGCAGCCGAAGGGCTACCGCCTGAGCCGTGGGCAGCGTTGGTGATCGAGACCACTCGCTCGCTGAAGCTCGCAAGCCGCTTGATGGGTATCCCCGAGAGCCGGCTCGCGGTCGAGCTCAACGATGCTGCGATCGCTCGCGAATCCCAGCGTGTGCCAGTTGGACCCGGCGGACGTTTGATCGCATACGCCCGGTGCCTGCGAGCAGCACCGCAGCAAACGGTCAAGTCCGCGCGCTCCCCGCTTGTTGTGCCCGTGCCCTACGTGGCGGTTGTTGCCTGGCAGCAAGCGGCAAGCGAATCAGGCGACACAGTAGGGGCGTGGGCTAGCAGGATGCTCACAGAGCTTCCTACCGGGCGAGTCGCCTGGGAGGTCGTCGCGGCTGAAGCCGGACAGACGGTATGCGAGTGGGTGCTCTCTCAGGCGGCGAGCTGCTGCAGCCGCTCGAGCACGGCCGCCCATTCCGCCGGGTAGCCTGGACCGGCCGCTCGGAGTCTCGCAGCGTAGGCCAGTCCCTCGGCTGCTGCGAGCCTCGCCTGAGTCTTAAGCTCGTGCAAGTTGTGCGTCCTCACCGCGACCTCGGACTCGGCGCCTGTCGGCGCAGGGCATTTCGGGTAGCTGCACCGAACCCAACCAGGCGCTGTCGCCGCAGTGTGCCCACGCGGGGCACTCGCGAAACCATCCGGAATCTCCCAGGAGAGCGGCATGAGATTCCCGCCGCCGCCCGACGGGCAAAGGTCATCGGGAACGCTACGGAAATGAAACGAGCCGCTTGAGAAACCATCTGCGCCGCACGCCACAAGCACCGGCCCAAGCCTGCCAACAGCGTCTGTGACTGCAACAGCGCGTGTTCCCTCGATCGCCGCAACCAGCTGCGCATAGGCGAACAAGTTCTGCGCGGTGGCAGTCTCCGGCGAGAACCGCCTGATTCTGATCACGATCACCTCCGCGCCAGCCGCCGCGAGAGCAATGCCCGCGGCTGCGGCGCTGCCGTCATGCATGTAGCGGCTCATCGTCTGCAGGTAGGCAACAACAGTCCGGTCGCCCGCACGCTCTCGCGATAGCTCCAAGAGACGAAGATTCGTCTCGAACCGCGGGTCCGAGATACCCGACACCTCCAGGTACGGCGACGCGAACATCGTGCTTCGCAACTGCACGCCGGCCGTGGCGTCGACGAGCGCCTCTGCCTCGCCAGAGGGGAGACTCAACTTGGGGCTCAGCGGCAACGGCACCGCTTTCGCAATTGGGCTGTTGGCTGCGCGGGGGCGCCAACGTTGCTCGATCAAGTGGTGCCCGAGCCGTGCGGTGTCGGGGTCAAGTAGCCAGGGCACATGGAGATCGTCGAGCTCGTCGACCAGCCTGTCTGGCGCCTCGCCATGCCGGCGGTGGCCCTCCGGATAGGGCGCGAGGTAGCGGTCGCTGATGATCGCGCCGTCGAACGGCACGGCAGCGTCACGATCGAGGGACGCAAGAAAGTCCCACTCTCCATGCTCAATCCGAAGGAAAAGATTCCCACGTGACATTTCCCCGACAAGCTAGGCCCCGGTGCGGACGGACCTCATCGCTTCGCCGTCGCTCAGGCGACGCTCTACTGATGTCCATGTTCCAACGGTCGTCGATGGGGCCGCCAGAGAGCCGATCGACGTGAGCGCAAGCTCCGTGCTGCCGTCGTAGACACCAGCCCTGCCCCGACAGGGCTTGGTCTCTGAAAGCGCGGGAGCCGCAACTCCCGCGTGCGGCCTTGCCTGCGCGATTTTCGCACGCCCGTTGGGCGTGCCGCGCGGACGGCATCGGCCCCACACGGGGTGGGGCCATTGCGAAAGGACGGCCTCATGTCTGGAGCGGTTGCGGTCGCAGAGCCCGTTGCTGGTGGCAAGCGCGGCGCGCTGGTCGGTGGAGCGCTCACCGATGAAGCGCTGGATTCCTCGCGGGGGGTACTCGGCACTACCCGGAACGGCGACATCCGTGGGTTGCAGCAGTTCTACACACCGCCGGAGGCGGCGGAGTTCATCAAGCAGGTAATCGACCCGCTCGGCCGTCTGCCGGTGCTCGACCCCACTGCAGGTAACGGCGCGCTGCTTGCGCCGTGGCCGAGCGACCAGCGTTTCGGCGTGGAGATCGACGGCGATCAGGTCAAGGCCGGCGACTACCACTCGATCACCGGCGATGTGCAGCGCGTCTTTCCGATGCTGCGCAAGCTCGGCGTGCAGTTCCCGCAGATCGTCGCCAACCCGCCATTTGGGCTGACCTGGACCGACGGCGCCGGACGCCCCGAGAACAGCACCGTCGCGGTGTGGCGCATGAGCCTCGCCCTGCTGGCTCCCGATGGTGTCGGCGCGTTTATCTGCGGCCGTGACCGCTTCCGCCGTGAGGTGCTCTCGCGCGAGGACGCAGCAGGCGTGTTCGCCACCATCGAGTGCGAGGACCTGTTCGACGACGTGAAGCTGCCGTGCCTGGTCGCGTTCTTCGTGGGACCGGAAGACCGCGGTGACGACGACGGCGGTCTACTCGTGGAGCGCGAGGCTTCCAAGGACGAACTTGCCGAGCCGGCGCTCAACCATGAGATCAAGCGTGCGCTATGCGACACGGGCCATTTCTACACAGGCTCGCTCTCCTACCCGCGGGTAGGTCCGGTCGAACCGTGGCGGCTCGTTGCTCGCGAGCTTGAGCGCCGGCGCCGCGAGGAAGCCAGCCAACGCCCCACCTACTCCGTCGAACTGCGCGGGCGCGATCGGCTGGCGATCCGGCCGGGGCCGTTCGTCCGCCAGGCGCTCGCCAAGGCCGGACGGCTGAAGCTCGTCGAGACGCTGCACAACCAGCCGGTCGGCCACTTCGCGCTCAACGCGCTGGACTGGCGGCTGCTCGGCGAAATGGAGCAGGAGTGCGACCTGACGATCGCGCCCGCCGTGCGCGAGGCCGTGGCTCAGGTCGCCTCCGCAGCCGAGCGGGAGGTCATCCCGCTGTATGAGGTTCGCCCGCAGATGCGGCTCGGTTATCTCGCCGACCTTGACTCGATCCTCTGCACCCGCTCGGACTCCGAGCGTGGCTTTAAGGAGGGCACGCGCTACCCGCTGCGTACCGACTCGCGCATCAACGTCACCCACGGCGAGAAGGTCACGCGCAACAAGCAGGGCGAGCCGGTCGTGCGCAAGTACGAGGAGGAGGCAAAGGTCCTCGTCATCACGGTCGCCGACAAGGAGTTCTGCGAGTCCACCGAGGACATCCAGTACCTGCTCGACCACTTCGAGATCCCCAACCCCGGCGACATCGCCACCCGATTTCCCGTGGAGGTCGAGCGACAGCGCCAGCTCCTCGACGAGATTGCCGCGGAAGGCCGCGCCAACGGGAAGGATCGCGCGTTCGATTGGAAGCGCTTCCAGCGCGAGGACCTGGCGCGCGCCCTGACCAAGACCCGTGACGGCGGCGGGTTTATCCTCAGCTGGGAGCAGGGCGGCGGCAAGACCCTCGGCGCTGCCGGCTACGCGCTGGGCGCGGTGCGCAACGGCGCTCGCAACCAAGTGCTGTTCATCGTGCCGCAGGACTTGATCCCGCAGTATCGCCAGGACATCTCCGAGAAGCTCGGGATCACCGTCGAGCACATCACCACGCCCTCCCATGCGAGGCGCGTCGCCAAGTACCTGCGTGGGGGAGGCGAGGGCTGGTACATCACCCACTACGAGGTGCTCTCGCTGCTCGGCGTCAAGAACGAGGCGCTGCCTGTCCAGACGGTGCCTGTCCATGAAGCTGAGGGTGAGCGTGTCGTGCTGGACTCCACCGAATTCTGCCCGGTCTGCCACGCCTCCCGCGAGGACGGCTGGCAGAAGCACAGCCCGCTCGTCTGCTCAGCCGTTCACACCGAGGAGGTCAGGGGCGAGGAGCGCACCCGCACGTGCGGCTACGTCCACAAGAGTCTGCGCGTCAAGAGCGCCGCGCACCATCTCGCCAGCGCCTTCCGCGACGGCGTGATCTGCATCGACGAGGGTACCCTCATCAAGGGCGACAGCTCAGCACGCAGCAAGGCGATCCGCGGCCTGCAGGCTCGCAACAAGCTGCTGGCCACCGGGACGCCGATCTCCAACTACGTCAACCAGATCTTCTGGCTGATGTGGTGGTGCCTCGGCGACAGCTCGCTGCGGTTCCCCTACAGCTACGACGGCGGGCTCGCCGCGTTCGAGGCCGACTTCTGCGTCATCGAGTACACCTACGGCCGCCGCGGCTCCGCCACGCAGCACCGCCGCGAGAAGCGCAAGGTGCTTCCGCAGATCACGAACGTCAGCCGTTTTTGGCGGTTGAGCGCTGCGGCGATGATCCGCCGGCGCAAGCGGGATTTCGGCGAGCCGATTGTTCCCTGCACGATGAAGACCGTCTATGCGCCGATGGGCGTCGCCCAGCACGAGCTCTACAAGCACTGGCTGAGCAAGAGCACGTTCGCCCGGTTCTTCACCTGGAAGTACCCTGACCACGCGCTCGTGCAGAGCGGCCAGATCGAGCGGTTCGCCGCCGCCTGCGGCCAGCTCACCAAGCTCGAGTACGCGACTACGGCTCCCGAGGCAGCGACCGACCGCGACTGGCCCGGCCTGGCGGGGCTGGAGCACTCCAACTGGACGCCGAAGAACATGAAGACGCTGGAGTTGATCCTCCAGCACGTCCAGGCAGGCGAGAAGGTTCTCGTCGGCTCGGACCTGATCGAGACCGGCCGTTGGCTCTGCGACCGCCTCAAGGAAAAGGGCGTGCGTGCCGGCCACATCGTCGAGGAACGCGACGGCAAGGCCGCCACCGTGAACCCGCGAAAGCGCGCGATCGTGATGCGCGACTTCCGCCACGGCAGCCTGCAGGTCTTGCTCTGCGGCATCCCTGCGATCCGGCTCGGGCACAACCTCGATACCGCCTCGGTCGTCGTGGTCGACGGCCTGGTCTTCAGCTACGAGATGTTCGACCAGTTCATCGCTCGCGCCCACAGGTTGAGCAGCAAAAAGCCCGTCACCGTCTACGTGATGCTCACCAAGGGCAGCCTGGACGAGAAGAAGTGGGCGCTGCTCTCGGCCAAGGCAGCCGCCGCCGACCTCGCGCTCGACGGGCAGCTCATGGACGAGCGCGAGGAGCCAATCTCGATGGAGCAGGTCCTCAAGGAACTGCAGGCCAAGGGCGTGCCGCTCACCGGCGAGGAGATCGCCGAGACCGAGCTGCAGGCCGCGTGGGAGACCACGGCGAAGGTCATCCCGTTCGTGCCACGGCGTAAGCCGGTGGAGCCGATGAAGCCGCTCGGCGAAACCGAGCAGCTGGAGCTGTTCGCGGCGTAGCCGGCTGGGTCGGTTGGAATCCTCCGCGCGCTCGCGTACCATAGGTAGTTGAGGATGCGACTCCAGTTGCCGACCCCTCAAACGGACTGATTGCGATGGCTACACGAACCGACAACGAGATCCGCGAGCTGACCCCCGAGCAGGGCCGACAGCTTCTCGACGACAAGGCTCGTCAGTACCTTGGCATGTCCGGTGAGGAGTTCCGTGCTCGATGGGAGGCAGGCAAGATCGACGCCGACGATGAGCCGGACGTGATGCGGGTCGCGATGCTCCTACCCCTTGCCGGCTAGAGCTGCCGCAGAAGCCGTCGAGGCTTACCGCGGCCGCATCTCGCGTCTGCTGTCATGCCTCACGCCAGCGCATGTCGACGTCGGTGGCGGCTATGCCCCGTCTGCCAATCCACACGCACTCGTCATGGCGGGCAATGATCCGGTGGCCCTACGCGGCACCAGTCGCCTGACCCTTGCCATCAGCGAGCACTACTTCGTCGTGAACGCGCCCGACAATGACTGGCAGGTGCAAAGCGCGGCGTACTTCTATGCCGTAGGCCGCCAAGACACCGGAGAACTGCTCGCATTTCACTGGCATCCATGCGGAAACAGCCCGGTTACGACGCCTCACCTGCACGTGCGAGCCAACATCCAGATCGGCGAGCGGTGGCTAGGAAAGGTGCATCTGCCTACCGGCTTCGTAGCAATCGAGGACATCGTGACGCTGGCGATCCGCGAGCTCGGCGCCGAGCCCCTCCGTGAGGATTGGGAAGCGCTCATTGCCGACCACACTCGGGCATAGACGATGGGCGAACATTCAGCCGGGCCACCGAGCTATAACTTCATGGTGAAAGCCCCGGTGGACCGCTGACCCTCTCGGTCATGTCGCCGGGGCTAAGTAGTTCTCAGGGCAGTGCTCGCCGAGCAGGGCGGCGATGATGACGGCGGAGCGTGCTCGTCACCGCGGCCTCGTGGTCGAGCTTCGCGCTGACGCGGATCAGCGCGTGCGCCGCCGTCCGCGGCCCGAGCTTGAACGTCACTACCAGCCGTCCGCGCTTGAGAGCGACCGTCTTGGCCGCAGAGGCGACGATCCTGCCCTTCAACTTGCCGGTGAAGCCCACGCGGACGCTTCCTCGCGCTGGTCCGGTCACATGCACGATCAGCTTGCGGCCGCGCAGCGTCTCCGTGACGTGGAGCTTCGCTGGGGTGCCCGTCCCGTGACCAGGGCCTCCGGGTTTCGACGGCACGACCACGGTCGTGCGTGCAGCGTTGGCAGGGCTCGCGTTGCCTGCCGCGTTGCTCAGCCATACAGCGATGCTCCAGCCTCCAGGGCCAGGAACGGTCACAGTCGCTGGCCCTGCTGCAGGCGCTGAGGCGGGCGCGCTGCACGCGCCCGATCCGCTCGCGGGACACACTTGGTAGAGCGCACCCGTAATCGGGGCGAGCTGGCCCTGCGGGTTGCTCCAAGTGACTGTGAACGTCGAACTGCCCGCCTGCGTCGGGGTCGCCGCCAGGCCGACGGGCGCAGCCGGTGCGCTGTTGTCCACGGTGATTTCCTGCGAGGCGATGTTCGATTGATTGCCGGCGGCGTCGGTTGCGAGGAGCGTGAGCGTGTGTTTGCCGTCGGCGAGCTGGTTAGTTGCCAGGCTCAGCGTCTGTGTGCCAGTTGAGGATGGGCACGGCTGCGCGAAGGTGAAGTTGCACGGTGCCGTGTAGGTCTCGACCGGATGCCCGTCGACCGCTAGGACAATGCTCGCCACGCCGCCGCCTGCATCCTGGGCGGAGACAGCGACGCTTTCTGTGCCTTTGTGGAAGCCGGCTGCTGACCACAGTGCGCCCGAAGGTGCGCTCAGCGTCGGGGGCGTTGGATCGGAGAGTGTCACTGTGGCTCCGTACATAGCCGTCCAAACTGCGTACAGTTTTGCCCCTGTGACGCATTCCTCTTCTGCGGGGGCTTGGCAGACGATGCCGAGTGAGAGTTCGTGCGCTGAGAGACCAGTAATTCTCGCCGGTTCGCCCCCGGTGCCGGGCGGCTCACCTACAGAGCAAGTCTCTTCATTTTCGACCGTATCCAGGCAGGTTTCGCCAGGCACGATGCTCCCGTCGACCCGTAGCGCTGGGGACCAAGAGTTTTTGGGATCGAGGGAGTGACCGATATAGCGTTCGTAGGTGAGCCCAGTGATCGTCGTGCCTGCTCGCGCGGTGAATGTCCAGCCTGCGCTCGTGCCAGGCGTAGCGCCACTCGAGAGGCCGAGCGCGTCGGTTGTCGAGAGCCCGCCTTCCTGATCGGCCTTGCCGCCTGAGCCTCCCAGCTCATACGGGCAGTTGACGTGCTCGGCGTAGTGAGGGGGCTGGGCTGGATCGTTCGTCGCCCACCTCCACGAGTTATTGGCAGCTTCCGGCGCGAAGTTGCACGCGCTGACCTGATAGCTCCCCGCCGCAGACGCCGGGGTTGGCGATGCCCAGGCTGCCAAGGCGAGCATGACGCCGATCGTGGCGCTCCGCGCTCTCATCGTCGGCGCCGTGCCTTTCTCGCCGGGATGTGAAGCGTCGTCCACGGGCTCGCACGTTCGACGTCGTAGGGGTCGATGTAGCGCACCGATACCTCTGCGACGCCGGAGGCCGGGAGCGTCAGGTTGGTGAAGGCGCCGTGGAGTGTTCGCAGGATGCTCAGGCGATGCGAATGTCCGTGGTGGCCGAGGTAGCGCACCTGCGCCTCAGCTTCCTTAGGGCGGCCAATCAACGCGAGCACGAGCCGGTGCTTGACTCGCCTGAGCCGCGCCTTCGGGCGTGCAAATGGTCGTCTCATCGCCGTCAATGGTGCCAGTGGCTGGGGAGACGATCCCGCGTGCGAGCTTGAGGCGCCGGGCTCGGCTGCTTCGCCCGCCGAGACGATGGCTCCGAGGCCCGCGTTGCGGAAGCTCTGCCCGATGTTCAGGACACCTTTGTCGGCTTCGGTCAGGTCCTTCTCGCCAGCTTCCGGCGAGAGGCCCGGCTGGTAGGAGTCAAGCGCGTCCAACGCCGCCGCCGCGATCACCGACGCCTCGCTCGTGCCCTGCCAGTAGTTGTAGTTCGGAGCGCCGCTCGCTGGTTCGGCTCCGTCGAGGTCGCAGCCTGGCGCGAGCAGCCGCAGCCCTTCTCCGCGGTTGCTAAAGGAGCAGAAGCCGCCGCCCTGCGTGTCGGTTGCGCCAACAGAAAGCACGCCGGGATAAGCAGCCGGGTACTCCACCGGGCCGCCGTCGTCGTTGCCTGCAGCCGCGACCACCGCCACTCCGTAGTTCATTGCACGTTCAACTGCGTTGCCGACAAGTTCAGTGGTTTCCGCCGAGCGTCCTTCCGAGGTGCCAAGCGAGAGGTTGATTACCCGGATGTTGTACTTCTGGCGAATCTGGAGGCATTGTGTGATCCCCGAGCCGTAGGCGCTGTACGGGAAGGTCGTCTTGCCTGGCTCGAGGATGCGTACCGAGACGATCTGGATCGTGTGCGGAGCCGTGCCGACCATGCCCCATCCGTTTGCGGGCGCCCCCGCCATCATGGCGAGCACGGTCCCATGCAGCGTCGGCGACACATCTCCGCCAGAGCCACCGTCAAGCGCCGTTCGTTCCACCACGACGTCTTCGGTGTCTGGGTTCGCGTTCACGCCCGTATCAACAAGGCAAAGGCCGGCGAGCTGCGCCGGCGCAGGAGCGTAGGGAAGAAAGGCGCCGTGATCGGCAACCGCCTGCGCGGTGATCGCGGTCTCGGCCCTCGCCGCCGCCGGCGAGAACAGCATCAGCGGGGCAAGCGTCGCGAGGACGCACGCCCGGCGAGAGAGCAGCACCGATGCCCGGCGGCCGTGCCTAGCTCGTGATGACATCCACCACCCGGCTATCGCCGTTGCCAAACGGAAAGCCTGCTTGCCCGCCAGGGACTTCTGCGCGGAAGGGAAAACGTCCAACCCCACCCTCGAACTGGTAGAGCACGTGAAAGCGACCGTGCCGGTTGGTGCGAGGGGTCCTGAAAGGCTCCCAGCGGCCACGGTAATGCACCAGCAGATCCACGATCGTGCCCTGCCGCGGGATTGGTCCCTCGACCTTGCCGCTGAGCGTGATCGTGCCTTCCGGGCCTGTCCGGCTCGGGCTCACGTCAAGCTGAACGCCAGCGTGGACGGCCTCTTGCACCTTCGCCTCAGTGGCGTATCCGGTCTCGCCCGATGAGGCGCGATAGGCAATCTCGATCAGCCGAGACGGTCCCGCCGGCACGGCGGCGATGAACGAGCCGTTCGCGGCGGTGCGCGTGCGGGCGACCCTCTCGCTGTGGCCCGTGCCTGCGACCCGCTGGAGCACATCCAACGTCGCGCCGGCTATCGGCTGGCCGTTGGTGTTCATCAGCCGACCAGGGATGCGCAGCGCTCGCCGTGAGAAGGAGCGTGAGATCCTGCCGGGAACGCCTAGCCGCAGCTCGGCGTCTGCGCTCGCGTTCGACCCATTCGGCGCGCCTGCGAGCAACAATCCTGAGCCGGGCGGCGCGCCGAGCGACCCGACGCCGGGATTTTCGATCGCCACAGTGCGATTGAGGACTTCCGACTGATTCCCCGCCGCATCTTCGATGACGACCTGTATGTGGTGCACGCCATTGGGCAACGCGGCCGTATTCAACGAGTAGGTGCGTCCGCCAAGCGACGTTTTACACGGCACCTGATACGCCCACGTGTAGGCGTCATGTCCAGGCACAGGGATGCAGTGCCCGTCGTTGGTATCCATGATCTGCGACTGGGCAACAACACCGTCCACGAGGACTTTCACGTAGGCCAACCCCGGCCCTTCATCGGTGGCCGAAAACATGATCGACTGCGTACCTCGCAGAGGGCTTTCTGTCACCAACGGGCCAGAGATGTTGCTTGCTTGCGGATCGTGCCTTGCGTGCAAGCTGATTTCGCCGCCAAAGATGCGATATTCCCACTGCCCTGCGGTGAGCGTGCAACTGCTGTTGTTGTTCCCGTTGGGGTCACAGGTCGCGTTGACATCCCAATGGCCGCCGTCCGGGGAGATCGTCAGATTGACGACGTTTGCCGATGAGAACGGGATCGCGAACGTTCCCCTCGCCGCAACGTTGCCGACATACCAGTCGCCCTGGTCACAGCAGTTGCGCGGCAGCGAGTACAGGACGTCGTATTCGCCGCCTTGCTGGATGATCCCCATGAAGCCGTTGTTTGGCCCTTCGGCCCGCTCGGCGCGATAAATCGTGCCGGCGTTGATCGTCGCACCCGGCGGTGCCTGGTAAAGCAGCGCGGACCACGTGCCCTGAGCGTAGGTGGTGCTGAACCCCACTCTCATCGGCACGCCCCGGCTCGATGTCATAGGGCCGCTGCCACAGTTGACTTCGGCCGCTGTCGATTGCCAGAGGTCGATGCTCGCAGGATTGCTCAGCCCTTCCGGCATTCCCGAGAGCCCGAGCCCTTCTCCTGTCGTCGGGTTCGCGCAGAAAACCTGTGTGTAATTGCCGCCGCCGTTTTGCGGCAGAGCGCCGGCCGGGACCGCCGCCACAAGCCCGAGCAGCAGCGAGCAAGCCACAACTGCGAGCGCAACGAGCCCGCCGTGTTGCCGTTGGTCAGTTTGTGGTGACATCGACCGTCCTGCTTTCTCCGAGTGCAAACGGAAAGCCGCTCTGATTGCCAAACACCAGTGCGCGGAAAGGGAAGCGCCCGACGCCGCCCTGGAACTGGTAGGCGACCCGGAACCGGCCGCGCCCGTCCGTGCGCGGATCACGGAACGGCTCCCAGCGCCCGCGATAGTGAACCAGCAGCTCGACAACAACTCCCTGCGGCGGGACCGGGCCGAACACCCTGCCGCTGAGCGTGATCGTGCCTTCCGAGCCGGTCCTGCGGGGACTCACCATGAGCCGCACGCCCGCGCGAACCGACTCATGCAGCCGCGCGGTCGCTGCGTAGCCGCTATCCGCTGAGAACGCGCGGTAGGCAATCTCGATCGTCCGCGACGGCCCCGCCGCCACCACGGCGATAAACGTACCGTTCGATCCCGTGCGCGCACGGCCAACCAGTTCAAGCGGCGCGCCGCCGGTCTGCTGCAGCACATTCAGAGTCGCGCCCGCGATCGGCAGGCCCTGCGCGTTCAACAGCCGCCCGGATACCCGCACCGCCCGCTTGCCGTAGCGGCGAGAAATCGGCGAGCGCACGCCGAGCTGCAAGTGAGCGCCCTCGCTCGCGCCGACACCGTTTGGGCTGCCAGCTCCGGGTCCTGGCGGCGCACCGAGCAAGCTCGCGCCCGGATTGTTCACAGCGAGCGAGCCGAGCGCATCATTGGTGACGTTTCCCGCGGCGTCTGTGATCGCCAGGCTCACCGAGTAGGCGCCGTTGGCCAGCGCGTCGGTGTTGACCGCGAAGCCGCTGACAGTCTGCGTCAGAGCACAGGCGTTCCAAGAGTCATAAGCGCATTCGCCTGAGAAGTTGAACGTGTGGACATAGGGCGCTCCACCGTTCAGTGGGCTGAGCGTCAACGTCGCCGCGCGCACACCGCTTTCGGTATCGCTGCCGGTGAAGCTGATCGCCTGCGAGCCCATCACAGACGCGCCAGAGGCAGCGGCCGTCACGAGTGGGCCGCTCACGCTCGCCACCCTCGGCGGCGTGTCGTCTTCCAGGCTCAACGTAACGTCGCTGAGGGCCGGGACGGCGTTCGCGTCAGCAAAGGCGCAGCTCGTCGAGCTGCGGTCGGTGCTGCAGTTGACGTATGCCTCGAAGTCTCGGGAACCCTGCGGAAGCGTCCAGCTTTCGCTCGTCGTATACGGGGTGCTGCCCCCGTAGGGCAGCTCCACGCCGCCAGGCAGCGTCTGCCCGGCCGAGGCGAACCCGAGGAAGGCGTCATCGCCGGTGACAGAAGACGCCAAGACCTCCGCCTTGATCGAGTGGATCGTGACTCCCGGCACGCTGCCCGGCACTGCGATCTGCAGCCCAATCTGGCTTCCGCTGTGCCCGTTCTCGGTCACGACGCCACCCTGTTCGTTGGTGAAAACATAGACGCCGATGCTGCCACCGGACGAGCAGCTGTTAGACAACACCGTGTCCGCCAAGGTGTTGTTACCGAATACAGTCCAGCCTGGAGAGACAGACGGCATGGCTGCCGAGCACTGATACATCGGATACGTGCCCGCGCGCGCAGTCGTCGTGAACATCAAGCTCACCGTGAGTAGCGCACATACTGCGCTGGCAATCAGCGTCACGCCCATCTTGGAGTGCAGCAGGAGACCGCGGATGCCTTCAGCTCGTGGTGACATCGACCGTCCTGCTTTCTCCATTGGTGAACGGGAAGCTGCCTTGGCCGCCGAAGACCATCGCCTTGAACGGGAATCGACCGACGCCCCCCTCGAACTGGTAGACGACCTGGAACCGGCCGCGCGAATCCGTGCGCGGAGCGCGGAAGGGCTCCCACCGACCGCGATAGTGGACAAGCAGCTCGACCACCACGCCGCCCGCCGGCACCGGGCCGAGCACCTTGCCGGCAAGCGTGATCGTGCCTTCTGAGCCAGTCGTGCGCGGGGCGACGCTGAGCTTGACGCCAGCGCCGACACGCTCGGCGATCTTCGCCACCGCGGCGTATCCGGCTTCTGCTGAGAACGCGCGGTAGGCCACCTCGATCGTCCTGGTTGGCCCGCCTGGCACCTTGGCGACGAACGTTCCATTGGCGCGAGTGTGTGCGTGTGCGATCACCTTCAGGTTCGCCGAGCCGTCGACTTGCTGAAGCACGTCCAGGGTTGCGCCGGCGATCGGGTGGCCAGCGCTGTCCAGCAGGCGTCCTTTCACATGCAGCGCTCGATGCGCGTAGCTGCGGGTGATCCTGCGTTTGAACCCGAGTGTCAGCTTCGCCGCTTGGCTTGCGGTCGTCCCGTTCGCTGCGCCAGCAGATCCCGTGCCAGGGCCGGGCTGCGCGCCGAGTGAGCTGCTGGCCGGCTGCTTGGTCGAGATGCTGCCGTCGTAGACGACCGCCGAGTTGCCCGCCGCATCCTGCACGAGCACCTTCAAGGTGTGCTGGCCGTTCGGCAAGCTCGTGGTGTTTATCGGAAGATCCACCGACTCGCTCACCGGGCACGGCTGATTGAAGTCGAACATCAGCGCGCCGCCGCTTGAGCCCACCGGCACGCACTTCCCGCCGTTGCGGTTCGGCGTGCCGGAGTAGACCGTTTTGCCGTCGATCTGGATGACCACGAGATACACGCCGGGGCCGCCAGGGTCGCCGGCGGTGAGCGTCAGTTCAGCGGTGCCTTCGGCGTTCGGGCTCAGCAGCGTCCCGCTGACGCCGCTGCCGGTGGGCGTCGCTTCGCTTGCGAGCAGCAGGTTGGCCCACCACAAGCGTACGAGCGACCATGCGCCTTCGCTGCCACCCGAGTTACAGGCGTAGCCGGAGGTGCCTCCACACCCAGCGCTGAGATAGAGGTTGCCGCCGCGGCCTCCGGGAATCCCGAGCACGCCCGAGAAGTCGTTGGTTCCGTTCGCGCAGGGCGTCAGACCGGACGCGCACTGGAAGAAGACGTTGGAGGCGTTGTAGGCAAATTCCGGGGTGTACGCGACCGCTGTGCCCGAGGCGTTGTAGCCGCCGCCGTCTGCGTAGAAGCTCACGTCGATCGAGCCGCCGATCAACCGTGAGCCGCCGGGCGGCGTGTACTGCAGGGTCTCATTCGAGCCGACGCCGACGGCGGCGTCGGTACTGAGGATCGCGAACATCGGGCTGCCCGGCCCGCAGCTGGTGCTGTTGTTCGAGCCGTAGCCGCCGCCGCCAGCGAAGCTCGACCAGCCTTCGCTGGGCGCCCCGGACTGGTTCGGGTTTACGCAGGAGACCTCCATCCAGCTCCCCGCGTAGGCACAGCTCGCCACCAGCCAGCAACCCGCCACCGCGAGCACCAACATCGCCACGAGCGCCAGGGCGCGGCGGCCGGGCCTTTCCTGCTGTCTGTTCGTCATCGCGTTCATTCCGTGTTCAGGCCCCGTTTTGTGGGGCTTCGGAGGTCTATGACCCCGACCGCCTCGAACCGGCCAACAGATTTCTTTCGTCTCGCTCATGGGCTGAACTGGCCGCCGCCGTGCTGGTCTTCAGAGCTGCTTGCCGTGCGCGCCGGCGCGGCCGGCGCACTGGTCGTTGTGGGGACGCCGAGGTAGGCGAAGCCGCCCGGTTCGCGCTGCCCTCCAGCGCTCGATCCAGCCAGCCGTCGTGTCCCGCTCGGGGAACGATGAGCGCGCTGGTGGCGCGCGCGGCGCGAGGTACGCACGCTGCGACGAGCTCCCGTGCGCGGCTTCGAGGTCGTGGGCAGCGGCGATGTGAAGGGCAGAGTGCTCGTCAGTGCTGCCGGCGGGGGCGCCACGGTCGCACTGCGCGCCGCGTGGTGATGCTTGGCCGGGGCGCTCTGTTCGAGGACGTGCGTGGCGACCGCTCCGCCCGCCAGAACGCTGAGCGTTACAACGCCAACCGCGATCTTCGCGCTGGCTCCACCACCGGCCAGTACGGCGATGGCGCGTTCGCGCACGCCGCCCTGCCCGAACGGCACCGTGTCGATCCCGAGGCGATGCAACAGCATCCTTGCTCGCACGCCGAGCCTCGACAGCCAGCCGAGATGACCGACCAGGACGGGCGGCAGCAGCGCGGCGGCCTGATCGCGGAAGCTGGCGCGCAGCCGCTTGGCGTTGGTCTTGTGCTCCAGCCGACAGTGCACACAGCTTTCAAGGTGGGCGAAGACTCGCTCGGCCAGCTCCTCGCTGGTGCTCTGCCCATGCTGCAACGCCTGGATCGTCTGCGCCCGATATCCGCACAGCCGGCCCGTGTCGTAGAGCAGTTGGAAGCGCTCGCGCTTGCGCGCGCAGGCGCGCGCAAGGTTTCGCGCCTCGTTGACAGGGATGCTCTCGACACTGGCGATAGCCCTGTAGGCAAGGCCCTCCACCAGCCAGCCGAACACGCGCCGCTCATCCTCGCTCAGTTCGGTCAAGAACTCCCTGGCGATCAGGCGATCCTCGTGAGCGAGCACCGCCGGTTCGGGAGCGCGCTGGTCCTCCTGCGCCTCAGCCATGACGCGCAGGCCGGGAGTGCTGCGCACGAGGATCTGGTTGCGGCGGCGTTCGTCGCGGTGCAGTCGCAGCGCGCGCTGCTTGATCCCCGTGCGCAGCGCGTTGCGGAGGTGCTCCTCGCTGGCGTAGGGCCTGCGGTAGAGCGCGAGCGCGGTCTCCTGGTAGATGTCCTCGAGCTGCTCGGTGCCCAAGCCGCGGCACTCGGCAAAGCCGCGAGCGACACGCAGCTCCACTGCCTGCCATTTGCCGAGGATCTCACCGACCCGCTGCGAGCCAAACGAGCGCGGCTGCCCGTTCTGCGGCGCAACGGCGACTGCTTCCCCCGGAGCGTCACTGGGGCTTCCTGCCCTTACCTTGGAATCTCCTCTTTCCATCCAGCGTCTCCCAGGTCAACCCTGACCCAGCCGGAAAGTCCCAGCACTTCGGGACAGTTCTGCGGAGCACCATTCTACTTGCAACATTCGATTCAAGCGTCGTCGGTTCGGACATCGCGCGTCCAGTCCCAGAGGACCAAACGCGCCCAGATAGGCAGCCGTCGGCCTCATCGGTGGGGCACCGCGACGGTCTCCACGATCGCGGCGCACACCAGCACGCCGGCGATCAGCACGAACAAGCCGAGTCCCTCCCGGACAGTGAGCGCTGTGCGACGCTGAACGAGCCACGCGCTCGCGCCGAGCGCAAGGCCGCCCCACTCCAAAGGCAGGTGGGGGAGGTAGGGCAGCAGCGCTAGGCCGTAGGCGCCCAGCTTGGCACCCACTGGCAGGGTGTTCGCAGTGACCAAGAACAGCAGAACGCCGTCGGTGACATGCCGCGCCACCCGGCTGCGGTGAACACCCAGCACGCCTAGCAGCAGCGGCCAGGACATGATCGGGATGTTGTGAGCGGCGAGCCAGAGCACATGCCCGACACGCGGCGGCGCGTTGTGCTGCGCTGGATACGCGGGCGGCGTGAGCGGATGGCCGAGAAGAGCAACCATCGCCGCTGGAGCCAACGTCATCGTCCAGACCGCGAGATACGCAAAAAGCCAGATCGCTGGCAGGCCCGCCGGCAGCCAGCGTCGCTCAGAGCAAGCGTTACTCAGTTCTGCGGTAGCCATTCGCTCACCGCATAACCGCCACGCACATGAGCGAGCCGTGCCAGCGTGACGTGGTAGGAGGCAGGCAGCCCTTCGTACTGCGTCGAGCCGCCGGTCTGTTCGCGGGTCACGATCGCCCACGTTCCAGGCTGCGCCAGGTCGCTGGCGATGCTGACGATCTGGCCGCTGTTCCAGATGTGCCCGCGCTTGATCGTCGTATCTGCCTGGCTCGATGCCGCAGCCTGCTGCTCGGCTAGCCGCGCGGCGCCGACCGACATTGCGACGAGCCTGCGCTGATCGCGGGTCAGTGTGCCGTAGGTCCAGTTCGAGTACAGGCGGCTGAACGCTTCAAGCGCAGCCGACGGTGTGGCCTGCACGCCTGCGGGAGCCTGCGATGTCGGCGAGGCGGGGGCTGGCGATGGTGGCTCGCCCGCGTTCTGCGGCGAGCTTGTCGACGTCGTACCCGGAGCTTTGCCGGGCGCGTCGGGATTGCTGCATCCCGCGAGCAGGCACGCCAGTAGGCACACCGCGATCACTGCTCTGAAGCGCTGGCTGCTCATAGGCCGCGGGGGTGTCGCACAGTCCAGGTCGACCAGTTGGGCACCGAAGCTGAGACGCGCCACTTCGGGCCGGGCTTGCCCGAGTTCGGGCCGCTGTCGTATTCAGACGCTTCTACGGTGTCGAACCGCAAACCGCCGACGTACATAAAGGCGTGGGCGGCGTTGGCGTAGATCGAGACGTAGCGGCCGGGGCCAGGTTCGCCGTAGGACGCCAGTTCGCCCGACGCCTCGGCGTACTGGCCGAACACGCCACCGGCGTGCAGGACATAGCTCACTGCCGAGGAGCAGTCGTAAGCCGGCTCCAGCTGGCTGAGCGGGGTGCCGTGCGCACCACCGTAGAGGTAGGCCGCGTGGAACAGGCGGTTGCCGGCCGCGACCATCCGCTTCACCGCCAGCGGGGCTTCTTCACCCGCAGCGGCCAGGCCGCTGCGCAGGATCTTCGTCTGCGTGCCCGACGTGAGCGGCAGCGGAATGCTGCCCGCGCCTTCACTCACAGGGCACGCCGCGCTCGCTTCGCTGGCACCGCTCGCTTCGCTTGCGGACGGCAGCGCGCCGAGTGTCGGCGCTGCGCCGGTGCTCGGCGCGATCTGCACCCTCACCGCGCTCTTGCTGACCTGCAGCGTCTGCGCGGCCTGCCACCAAACATCCAGTCGATACGGTTCGCCGTCACCGATGAACTGGCCAGGGCCTTGCCCGTAGCCGGTATCGCGCTTGAGCAGCAGGCTTTCGCGCCCATCGTGGGCGACCCGCAGGCCCGTCAGGTAGGGAAGGTTGCTCAGTGCGTTCGCGTCCGCGAACGTGAACGTGCCGCCGTTGGCCGGGTTGTTGTCGAGCACTGAGAGCTCGGCGAACGAGTTGGGGTGCGCTGGCAGGTAGGACTCGCCAGGGTTCGGGATCGAGCCGTAGTCGCCGGAGGTCGGGTCGCTTGGCCCGCCATACTCGGTCGCGCCGACTTCATACCAGCGGCCCGGCTTCAGTTCCAGCGGCACGGCGTAGAGGCC
The DNA here is from genome assembly GCA_036279855.1 of Solirubrobacteraceae bacterium. Taxonomy (GTDB): domain Bacteria; phylum Actinomycetota; class Thermoleophilia; order Solirubrobacterales; family Solirubrobacteraceae; genus Palsa-744. Next base: position 78,847 of record DASUIH010000033.1, read on the forward strand.
CTGTGCGAGCGGCCCGCCGCCCGCTGGCTGGTTGACCGTGCCGGCGCTCGCGCCACGGCACACGTTTTCGGCTTCCTGGGAGAACAGGCCGGCGATGCCGGCGGCCACGAGCACCGGCAGCATCACGATCATCAGCACGCAGATCAGAAGGACGGTCTGCACATGCCGGTTTTTCAGCAGCGCTATCGCGATGCGCGCCTGCATCAGCCGGCCAGCTCCAGCTCTGCGATCGCTGCTGCGCGCCAACTCTCATCCGCGCACAGCAAAAGGGCCTGCCAGCGCGCCTCCCAATCCTCATCGCCTGTTTGGCGCAGCGCCAGGCGGCGCACCGGGTCATCGCGCGCAGGGCTCGAGGTGGCGATCCAATACTCAAGCTCGGCGACGATCACCTGCACTATCGCCTCGCCGCGGGTGCCGTTCTCGACATACACCAGCGCGTACTCGCCGGGGACCGTGCGCAGCTGCGCCATCGCGGCCTCGCGCTCCTCGGTGTTCCGCAGCGCCTCGCGCATCCGCGCCAGCTCCCGCGCCTCCTGCCGGCCCGTGACTCGCATCCGCGCGTTGGCGACAAGCGCCTTGCCGTACTCGTTGTCGAAGTCGGTGATCTGCTGACTGATGGCGATCACCCACACCGCCCAATGGCGAGAACGCCTGCAGAACTCGTTAAACCAGCGACCCGTGGCGGGCCGCTCGGTCAACTTCCAGCACTCATCGACCGCCAAGATCGTGCGGCCCGCCCACGCGTGCTTGGGGCCTTCGCCTGCCAGGTACTCGGCGCGGGTGTGCTCGATCCTGCGCTTGACGTACTCGCAGAGCACGAACAACACGGCGGCGGCCTTCGCCTCCGGCACGCTCTGCGTGTCAAAGACGATCAGCGGCGCGTCGGGCAGGATCGTCGTCGGACGATCCGTGAGATAGGCGTAGGGACCATCGCCGACGTAGTTGTTCAGGCGCATCGAGAGATTGCGAAGCGCCTCCGCGATCCCCGCCGACCCCTCATCGCGTTCTGAGTGGTAGCGCCGCTCGAGCTCCTCCTGCAAAAGCAGCTCGCGCGGTTCCTCGCCGGTCAGCGCGCAGCGCTCATACACCTCGGCGATCGCCAGCCCAAGCAGGTTGCTCTCCAGATCGGTGAGGCCATATGAATCCTGGCCGGGGTGATGCTCGCCGAGCAGCTGCGCGTGCAGCGCCAGCAGATAGTCGATCTTCTCCGGCGACACATCGCCGGGGTCCTCGACATCCCACGAGTTGATCGCGTGCGCGTCGGCACCGATCTCAACCGACGCCGCACCGGGGATCAAGGAAGCCAGGAACGCGAAGTGACCGGCCCTGTCGATGATGAACCCCGTCGCGCCCTGCGCCAGCGCGCGGATCAACAGGATGATCGTCGCCATCGTCTTGCCCGACCCCGTGATCCCCGCGACCAGCATCAGATGGTTGGTGTGCGCGGCATCGAACGGGTCGATCCGCTCAAGCGTGCGGCCCGGCAGCGCATAGCCAAGCGGGATGCCACCGGGACTGCTGCAACTGGTCCCGACCAGCGCGAAGGTGTCCCCGACGTTGCGGCTGACGTACTTGCGCTTACGCGCCGCGACGTCGCGGCCGAGGGGAAGCGTCGAGCACCACAGCTGCTCTTGGGCGAACAGGCCGTGGTTGACCCGCGCGTCGCTTGCCATCGTCACCTCCCGCGCCGTGGCCTGGCAGACCTCTGAGAGCCGCTCAGGGTCGCAGTCGCTGACGGCGTGGTAGATGCTCACGCGGTAGATCCCCGCACCGACGCTCGTGGCGAGCTCGTCGACTAGTTCGGCGGCCTCCTGCTCGCGTACCCGCGCGTCAGGGTCGAGCGGACGGCCGTTGCCCTCTACGCCACGGTTGACCCCATACAGGCGCTTGTAGCGGCGCTTCTGCGCCATCCGCTCGCGGTAGCGCTCGGTCGCCTCGATATGCACGCTCAGCACGAACGGGCTGGGCGACTGCATCATGTGAAGCAGCCAGCCAAGCCACGTCTGCTCCGGCGCAAGCGAAACGTAAAACACCTGCTCCAGACAGGAGCCGACCCGGATGCGGCTGCGGTCGGACAGGTCGATCTCCGCGGTGCAGATCGCCTGCGCGAGTGCCTGGGCGCGAGCGTTCGCCTCATCCTCGCTCTCGCCAACTCTCGCGGGCGCCACGGCCTCGCCTTGCATGAAGCTCGCCGGCAACGACCCCGAGCGCTGTGCGTCGGGGTCCAAGCGAGCGTGCAGCAGGTCCAGCACCTCGTTGCCCGACAGCGGCCGTGCTGAGAGGCCCATCGCGTCGAGGTCTGTGCGTATGCCCTCGGTGTGACGCAGCGAGTCGCGGATCGCCCGCAGATGCACCGACTCGCGGACCCGCAGCGCCCGGCCGCGCCGAGCACCGAACACTGGCCGGCGCGTAGGCTGCCACGGGCACACCACCAGATAGCGAAGGCGCAGCGGGTTGATCGCCCTGGCCGTCTTGCGAATCGACTGCTCCTGCGCGATCCCCAGCCGCCGGATCGCCGTCGCACGCTGCTGCTCGCCGGCGTCCTCGGCCGCGCTAGCCGCACGCTCGCAACGGTAGGTCTCCTCCGCCAGAAGCGCCTGCACGTCCAGCGTCGTGCCCTGGACGTAGAGCTGCATTGATTGGCGGTCGGGAAGCCGTGAGGCGATCTGCGCGAACGCAGCCGAGATTTGCTCGCCCTCGGATTGCTCGACCGCGAGCGGGTTGACCGTCCCCACTTCGAGGTAGCGGACATACGTGCCGTCATCCCTGATGAGCAGCCCGTCGGGCTCGATCGCGGCGACGCCGAGCAGCTCACATGCACCCCGCCTTTGGCGCATCAGCCCCAGCGCTCCCAAGCCACATCCTCCAGGGGCTCCACCGGCGACCCCTGCCCCGACAACTCCTGCGCCTGGTCCTCTTCGCCAAGGATCAGGATTCCCCGTGCGCGGCACGGCTCGCCCGCCGAGCTCGCCAACAGGGTGTGAGTGCTCAGGCGCCAGTGCCACATTGAGCGCAACAGCACGCTCAGCTGCAGGCCGCCGCTCTCTGACACGTAGGTCAGGGCTGCCGGCAGCCCGATCACGAACACGCAGAGCGTGATCGCGGGCTTGGTCGGCATGTGCGCGAGATGGATCACGCCGAGCAAAAGACCGCTGCCCGCGATCAGCACCGCCCACTGCTTGACGGTGAACCCGACGAGCTTCGGCGCCTCATCCAGCGAGCGGAAAGTGCGGTGAATCACTGTCCACTCCGGGGACGCCGCCTGCGCTTCGGCGGCGGCGCAGTCTGACCTTTGCTGGCGGGCGGCGGTGAGGAAGCCGGCCTGGCGGTGCGCGGCTGGTTCTGTGCCGGCTGCGCGCGGGCTCTCGCTTCTCGCTCGGCGCTGCTTGTCACCTTGCGGCCGGGATGACCTTTGGTGTCACCGGCGCTGCTCCCTCGTGGTGGCGCTGCGGGCACACCGCTCGGTATCGGCGAAGGCCGTTTGGACTGAGGCTGTGGTCGAGGCCGTGGCGGCGTGCGCGATCCGCGCGCCCTGGCCGCGGCGGGCTTGCCGGTCGCGTTTCTCGAGCCCGTGCTGGCGCGAGCGCTCGTTGTTCCCCTTGTCGCCCGCAGCGCTTCTCGTGCCCCGAGGGGCGTGCCCGCCATTGCCGCTCGCGCTTCGCGTGGAGCGTCGGCAAGGATGCGCCGTGCTCGTGTGAACCGCTCGCGAACCCCACCCCGACTGGTAGCTGCTCCCCGACCGGCACGCCCGACGGCGCCGCCAGCTCTCGCTCCAGCCCCAACTCCGGCCGCCGCCGCAGCGGGTGTCATGTTCGACACCAAGCCCATGCGTGCCCCGGTGCCCGCCAGTCGCCTGCGTGCTGCGCCGAGCGGCCCGCCTTGCGGGGCGCCCATCGCGCCGGCAGCGCGACCTGCGCTTTGCCCCAGCGCAGGCATTCCCTCCAACGCGAAGCTGCGCAGCCGCGCGTGCGCGGCGCGCATCCGTTCAGCTCCCGGAATAGCGCTCTGACCCTGCGAACCACCAGCTGCGCCGCCTCCGCGCAGCGCGCCGCCGAGGATGTGCCGCAGCTCCCCGAACAGCATCAGCGGCAGCTTCACCGCGAGGATGAACGTGATCAGCCCAGCGAACGCGGCGGCGATATGCCCAGGCAGCCCGCCGGCGCCGTGGGTGACGCTCGTCGCGTCCAAGGTGAGAGCGCCGGCGGTGGCGAACAGGATTGTCCAGCCGATCGGCACGAGCACGATCGCGGTCAGCGCATGGCCCCACACCCGCGCCAGATGCGAGAGCTCAGGGATCGGCGCCAGCGCGATGAACAGAGGTCCGGCGCAGAACACCAGCGCCAACAGCACTGTCAACGCCTCCGAGCACGCGAACAGGCTGGCGGCAAAGACGACGCCGACAATCACAAGAAACGCGCCGAAAACCCCGCCGGCGCCCAATAGCAGCGCGCCGCCGAACAGAACGGTGATGATGCTCGCCAGGCCGTTGGCGACGACCGGAAAGCCAAGGATCGCGTGTGTCACCGTATTCGTCGCGGCGACGGTCTGCTCGACCAGCCAGCGGTAGATCACCAGTACGCCGGTCGCCCACGCGCAGCGACCCAGCGCGCTGACCGGATGCGTGGCCCCGGTGAGCCCCATCAGCCAGTAGCGCAGCGTGCAGACCGCCAAAGTGACGGGCATCAGCGACATGCCCAGATAGGTCATGTCGCCCTCCAGTTCGTCTACGTGCCCCCACGTCGCGGGGTCAGGCAGCGCGACGAGATGCTGGATCACCGCGACGGTGCCGTGCTTGAGAAACCCAGGAACCAGCGCGCCCGCCAACGCGGAGAAGAACCCCGTGGCGATCCCTTCGATGATTTCGTGAAGGCTCGGAAGGCCCAGGAACGCCAGCGGTACGAGCCCTCCGCCGCCGGTGGCCGCGGAGGCTGCCGGCGCGCACACGAGCATCGCGCAGAGCGCCCCTGCGACGGCCGCCGGCAGCCACCGTGCGCGTAGGTGAAAGACCACCTTGCACACGCCCCTTTACGCGACGATCCCGCTGATCGAGGCGAGGATCAGCAGGCCGACTCCCGTCTTGATCGCCAGGTCATGCGCTCGGCTGTGCCCAGCCAGGAACATCAGCGCGATCACCGCGATCACCAGGCTCGTCACAGTGATCCCGAGCCAGATCAGACTGCCCTTGATCTTTTCTACGAACTTCTGAACTTCGGGTATCGGCGTGCCTTTAAAGGACCCGGCCGCGTTCAGCGCGTGCGCGTAGGAGTCCGGGAACGCCGCCAGGACTGCGACCACGATTACGGTCCCAGTCGCCGCTCCCAAGGCCAGCAGCAGAGCCGCCTTTCTTCGATCTCGACAGGCGAGCGCCCGTCTGAATGTGAGCGCCATCACTGGCCTCACCTCCTTGGTGTTGGGTTGCAAGCTCACGGCGAGAACAGGCCCCCTCCGCTCTGTTCAACCGCAGGGGCAGGCGGCGTGCTTGCCCGCGGCACCGGCGCTGCTGAGGTCTGCGGTGCTGGTGCCGGTGTGGCTGCGGCTGCGACCGTTTGCCTGGCGGCAGGCGCTGCCCGATGCACAGGCCGCGGCGTGGGACGCGGGATGCGTGGTGATGACGCGGCGTGCCGCGCGCGGTAGCGGCGTAGCGATCGTGCCGGCGTCCTGCTCGTTATCGACTTCTGTGCTGCCGGCGGTTTGCGCGTCGGCGCGGCATGACTCTTGGCCGTCACACTCGGAGCGACCGCGCTGGCTGGATGAGTGCGCGTGCGATGGCCGTCCAGTGCCGAGGCGAGACCGACGATTACCCACAGGGCGAGCGCCGCGCCAACGATGCCCGCGAGCATTCGATGCTCGCCGACCCATGCACGCACGCGACCTCGATCACCGCCTCTGCGTATCCGGCGTCGCCGCGGATAGGCGCCCCGCCAGTTGGACGGGCCGCTGCGTCCGGCCAGCACGTCCTCGACATGCACCACGAAGTCCTCGTGCGGGAACTCGCGCTCGCCAAGCTCGCTTGTGGGTTCCTCCTCGAGCGCGCTGGCAGGCGCGTCGATCTCATCCGGCCACTCCTCCAACGGCTGGGTGGCGGCCGCCGCGGGCGCGTGTTCACTTGCCGCTTCAGTGGGGAGGATCGGCGGTGGCGGTGGCTCCACGGCCGCCTGGCGGGCATGACCTGGCTTGCGCCGCCGTGGTCGCAGCGGCACTCTCGGCGGGCTCAGCGCCTCCTCGATCGGCTCTGGTATGGCCAGCTCGCCGTTCGGCTCATTGCTGGCAGCCTGCGCGTCGTCGTCGAGGGGTTCGCCTCCGGGAGCCGCGACGTACAGCGTCACCATCCCGTTGCGAGCGAGATCGCTGCCGGCCGTGGGGTCTTGTGCGACGACGAGACCGACCAGCTCCGCTGGGCAGCCGAACGAGCGATCAAGACCTGGACGCAGCCCCGCGCGGCGCACAGCCTGCGCCGCCTCGCCCGCCGGCTGGCCGACGTAGTCGCCGACCGCCTGGCTGCCAGAGCCGCCGCGGCGGGCGCTCTTCGCGCGCTGGCTCACGCGCTCGGGTACTGCGGTTCTGTCGGTCATCTGCGTTACTGACCTCAAGCGCCGCAGACCGGCCAACGAGTTTGCTCACGCAGTCGCGCTCACCCTTCGAGCACTCCTATGCAGGCCGTTCATCCGTTCAAGCGCTGCGTGCTTGACCGTGCTCGGTGAGTAGCTGCGCGTAGCGCGCGAACCGCGGGTCCTCAAACCAGCGCGGGGCGTGCACGATCGCCGGCGGCAGGTCGCGGTAGACGAGCACCGCACGGCCGCGCTCGATCTGCCGCAGCCACGGCGCCGGGCCTGTCTTTTGATGACCGATGCTCAGCGTGTGCCGCGCCAGGCCCGTTGAGGTGGAGGCGTTGGCGACAGGCTCTTCGCCGAGCAGCTCCGTCAGATACCCGACCGTCGAGGGGTCAGCCAGCGGCGGCAAGAACAGTTGCGCGGTCGAGGCAGCGCAGATTGCGTCGCGGGCGGCGCGGCCGTAGCGGTTGTCGATCTGAGCGATCGACTGCCACAGCGTCGCGATGATGATGCCGTGGTCGCCGCACTGCGACAGCCAGGAGGGGAGGTTTCGGACGGGCGCGATGTTTGCGGCCTCGTCCATGTCGATCATCAGCGGCGGGTCAAGTGCGCCCGTGCTGCGTGCCTTTTCGATCGCCGCCCGGTAGATGGAGGAGACGAGTGCCAAGATCACCGGCCGCAGAACCTCCTGGTCGTGCTCGGCGGCGACCACGTAGATCGTGTTCGCGCGTCCATCAAGGAAGCGCTCCGGTGTCAGATCGCCGTCGGCACAGCGGGCGACCTCGGGGAAGCGGTAGGCGCGCAGCAGGTTCAGCGCGCTCATCACTGTCGTCTCGCGGTTGCGCTCGTCTCGACGGTCGACGCCTTCGAGCTGATCGGCAGCGGCGCTCGCGCCTGCGCCCTTCAGAACGCTCAGCGGGTCCTTGAAATCACGAGCGTCCAGCCACCTGACGACCTCGGCCATGCCCGCGCCGGCGAGCGCCGCGGCGTGCAGCAGCGGCGCCAACATGCTCGCCGCCTCCTTGTCCCAAAACTCGTTGGCGGCATTCGCCTGGTCTGGATGTGCTGCCGAGGCAAGCGACTCTCCGGCCCGCAGCGCCCCCGACCACGTTCGCGCTGGCACCAGCGGACTGAACCCGGCGCTGCGCCCATCCCCGAATGGGTCATACACCCACACCTGGCCGATGCCTCGCCGGTAGGGCGCGGTCGCGTGGTAGGTGTCGAGCTTTGTGCTGAGCGCCAGCGCAGGACCGGGATGGTCGAGCAGCCACGGGATCACGTAGCCGCTTGACTTGCCGACGCGCGGCGGCGAGACGACTATCGGCTGAACCTCTACTTCGGCCGCCAGCGTGCGCGGTGGAGCTCGCCCGATCACACCGAGATACGGACGTCCCGAGACCGGGCCGCTGACCCACAGGCGTCGCATGTCCGACGGCAGCGCCCAGGTGCGTGGGCGCACCCAGCCGCGATCCACAGCGTGCCGCGCGAGCGTGCGTTGCTCCTTGCCCAACGGCGAGCCCGCCCGCCAGGAACGCACTCGCCGATAAACCCTCCATGCCGCCCAGCAGAAAAACGTCAGCGAGATGACGGCGACCAGCGCGTAGGCGGACGCCCCAGGTGCCGCCGCCCGCTCCGCTGCGGTAGGAAATGCACGGTATGGGGTGCTCCAGCCGCCGCGGATTACAAGGCGCCACATCGCTGCGGCGGCGTCGCCGGCCGGCAGTCGCATCGGTGCTCGCAGCGAGACCAGGCACGCCGTCTGCGTCCAGCACCAAGGCAGCGCGCCGCTGAGAACACCGGCGAGCGCGAGCAGCCCGAGGATGCAGATCAGCATCCTCGTCGCAGGGCGCCGCCCAACGGTGTGAGTCCTCATGTGCAGCCCGCTCTCACTCGACGGGCAAGCAGCGCATCCAGGTGGGATCGCGGCAGAAGTCCGGTGTCGGTCATCGCTGCTACTGACCTCCACCGGCCCACACCGGCCAACGACTTCGATCCCTCTCGAACAGCCCTACACGGTCAGTCGCTTCCGGCGCAGCCTCATCGGGAGATCCAGCATTCGCAAACTCGTTGGCCGCCAGCGAGCACTCGTGGTCAGTAACACCCAAAGGCCGTGCAAATCGACGCGGCCCCGATCACGCAAGGAGACAGGCAGTGCCGCTCAGCCTGCGGTCCAGAACGGGTCACTCTCAGTCTCGAGGAGATGAACGAACTCGCTGTTCACGCGGCCTCCGCTGGTTGTCGGCGCGTCGTGTCTTGCCCCATTTTGGACACCGCCGGACTAGCGCTTCGGCCCCCTTACGGGGGCTTCCCTTCGCCCTGACGGGCTTCGGCTCCGCGCGCCGGTCGGCGTCTTTTTTGGGCTGCGTCACTAGCACCACCAACCACCAACAGGAGGAACAAGCCATGAACAACATCAACCGAGTCGTACTCACCGGGAACCTGACCGCCGACCCCGAGCTGCGCTCGACGGCGGGCGGGACGCCGGTCTGCAGTCTGCGGGTCGCCTGCAACACGCGCCGCAAGGTCGAAGGTGAGTGGGTGGACAAGCCCAACTACTTCGACGTCACCGTCTGGGGCGCCCAGGGCGAGAACGCCGCCCGCTACCTCTCCAAGGGTCGTCCCGTCGCGATCGACGGGCGCCTGGAGTGGCGCGAGTGGGAGACCCAGGAGGGCGGCAAGCGGCAGGCCGTGGACATCATCGCCGACTCCGTGCAGTTCCTGAACAGCGGAAACGGCGCGGGCAACGGCGGCGAGGAGCGCGAGCTGGTCGGCGCCGGCGTCGGCGCCGAGGAGGACACCCCGTTCTAGGGCACGAGGCGGCCCGCGCCCCGGCCGGGGGCGCGGGCCACAGGCCCTCAGAGAAAGGACCACGGCCATGAAGGAGACCGCCTGCTTTGACCAAATGCTCGAAGGGCTCAGGGCGCGCGACGCGCGCCTGCGCGCGCTATGGCAGATGACTCCCGTGCAGCGCGTCGCCGCGATGCGCCGCGGCGAGCTGACGCTGGAGCAGTGCGCCGCCTGGGCCGCGCGCCACCCCGATCAGGTGCCGATCGTAAACGGCGAGTTCGAGTACATCACCATGTTCACCCCAGAGGTCCGCGATTGACCATCCAGCCCGAGCCGCACGCCGGTGAACTGCTGACCTACCTGCGCGTCCTGGCGGACGGCTCGCAGCCCACGCAGTTCTTTGACCTGCGCTACAGCCCGCCCGACGGAGTGATGCGGCGACGGTTCGTCTCGGTGCTGCGCCTTCACCAAATCGCAAGCCGAATCACCACGCTCTCGCCCGACGCTGACGTGTACCTCGGCGCGGCGCTGCGCGACCGCGCCCGCGGCGACAAGACCGCGATCACCGGCTCACAACTCCTCTACATCGAGTCCGACGATCCCGCCGCCCGCGCGCTGCTCGAAGGCTTCGCCTGCTCACCCTCGATGGTGATCGCCTCCGGCTCACCGGGGCACCTGCACCTCTACTGGCAGCTGCGCGAGCGCGCCAGCACAGCCGAGATCGAGAGCACCAACCGCAGGCTCGCGCACGGCCTCCGTGGCGAGCCCGGCTGCGCCGACATCGTGCGGATGCTCAGGCCACCAAGCAGCCTCAACCACAAGCACACGCCGCCAGCGCCAGTCAGGCTCCTGGAACACGACCCCGGCGCGCGCTACGCGCTCGCCGACCTGCTCGCCACGCTGCCGCACGATCCGCAACCACACCACATCCAGCCAGTCTGGTCGGCGAGTCCCCGTGTCGGGCGCACCGCACTCGACCGCGAACTGCTCGCCATCCCAGCAGCCGACTACGTGCGAGCTTTGACAAACCGCGAGCCCAACAGGGCCGGCAAGGTGCTCTGCCCGTTCCACGAAGACACCGACCCGAGCCTTCAGCTCTACCCCGACGGCACCTTCTACTGCTTCGGCGCGCGGTGCAGGAAGGGCGGCACGATCTTCGACTTCGCGGCGCTGCTGTGGGGGACCGGCACCCGCGAGCACGAGTTCCTCGAGCTGCGCCGCCGCCTCGCACGAACCTTCGCGCTCACGCGCTTCATCGAGGTCTCCACATGAACGCTCCGCCCAACCCGCGCGGCGCGCGACCATCGCGGCTCACCATGCAAGCCACGCTTTGCCTGCTCGCAGCAGGGCTGCTCGCCGGCTGCAGCCCGCCCGCCGAAATCGAACGGATCGGCGCCAGCGGATCGTCGTCGCGGTGCATCGAGCATGACGGCCTGCCCGACCCTCACTGCACTCCCGGCGCGATCAGCGCCGGAGTGCCGCTCACCGCGATCTGCGCCTTCGGCTACAGCCATTCCGTGCGACCACCCGAGAGCTACACCGAGCCATTGAAGCTCGCGCAGATGCGCGCCTACCGCCTGCCGTGCTCCCCGAGTCGCTACGAGGAGGATCATCTCGTGCCGCTCTCGATCGGCGGGGCACCGCGCGATCCACGCAACCTCTGGCCAGAGCCGCGCAGCGGCCCCAACAACGCCGAGCAAAAGGACCACCTTGAGACCTGGGCGGCGCGGATGGCCTGCGCCCGACACATACCCCTTGGCCAGTTGCGGCACGAGATGGCCACGGACTGGATCGCGCTCTACCGCGCCGCCGGCGGCGAGCGCGTGCTGCGGTCCTATCCGCCCGGCGGCTAGGTCTGACAGACGGCCACCAGTATTTGGCGCATCGTTGGCCGCCGCGCTACGGTTCGGCGACCATGAGCGAGCGTCGGACAGTCCCACTTGCAATCGCCCGCGACGGTCGCCGGATCGCCAGCGAGACGACCTGCATTTGGGCCGGGGCCTACGTGCTGACGATCGCGACTGCGCTGCCCGATCAGGGCCTCGCACTGGAGGTTCACTCCACCTTCGTCGGTCACGAGGGCGTGCCGACTTGCGTCACGCACCTGACGCTCGGACCCGTCGACCACGATCCCGTGATCGCCCAGGTCGAACATCCCCATGCGAGCCTCGACCCGATACTCAGGGCCAGGGAGTGCGCCTATGAGCACGTCCAGATCGTGCTTGAGACGCTCAAGCAGCTCGGCTACGAGGTCACAATCGACGTGCCCGATAACGCCTTCGAGGACCTGGAGCGCGTAGAGCCCCACTGAGCCGCGTGCGCGGCGCGCGCTGGCCTTTCACGCGACCCACAATCTCCGGTCATCGAGCCGAGGTCCCCTCCGATGATCGCACGCTGCGCGTGCGGATTGGTCGGGGATCGGCTCCGCACCGGGCGGGCCGCCTATCGAAAGGAAGCGCGATGGCGCATAAGCACACCAGCTCGCCCTCACAGACGCGCCCAGCCTACGCAGGTATCGGCTCACGCGCCACACCCCCAGCCGTGCTCGACCTGATGGTTCGCGCGGCGTCCTGGCTCTCGGCCCAGGGCTGGGTGCTGCGCACGGGCATGGCCACCGGCGCCGATCAGGCGTTCTACCGCGGCGCCCACACGCACGGGACGCTGGAGCTCTACTTGCCCTGGCCGACCTTCGAGTCCGCCGCTCGCACGCTGCGCTGTGGCTCAGAGCAGTTCGTGCTCGGCAAGCCCACACCGGCGGCCTACGAACTCGCGGCACGGTTTCACCCCGCCTGGTCTCGCCTGACGCGGGCCGTTCGCGCTCTGCACGCACGCAACGCTCATCAGGTTCTCGGCGCCGATCTGGCAAGCCCAGCGCGCTTCGTTTTGTGCTGGACCCCGGACGGCAGCCTCGATGGCCGTGGCCAGCGGGTCGGCGGGACCGGCCAGGCGCTGCGCATCGCTCACCACCACGGTATCGCCATCTTCAACCTCGCTCGGCCCGAGCACCTGCAGCGGCTCTCACCTCACTGCACCGACGCGCCGCGTTGAGAAGGCAATGCTTCTCGCAGTCACACATTCAGAAAAGAGGAGTGTGAATGGTGGGGCGCCGGCAGCCCCATTATCGCACCCCTAACGGGGTGCGGAGGGCTGCCTACCGGCACCCGCACGGAACGGGAGCCCTGTCACTGAAAGGACACTCGCAATGGACGAATCCTATGACGCAGCAATCACCCTCTGGCCCGCCACGCCGCTGCCGGCCAGCGCCGCACGCGAGCTGCACAGCGTCGGAGTTAACCTCGCCGCGCAAAAGGTGAACGACGGTTGGTTCACCGCACGGCGCACCGCCGAGGGCGCCGTCGTCCTCGACCTCTCATTCGGCGACTGTCCGCACGGGCTCACCCACCTGGAAGCGGTGCTCGCCACCCTGCGCCTCGCGCGCATCTCCTACGTCGCCTGGGACGTGAAGAAGGGCGAGATCGCCGGCACCGGCCGCTCGTTTGACCCTACCAGTGGGATCGAGCAGCAGTTCACCGTCATGGGCGACGGCGAGCCGGTGCTCACCGCCAGCGACCTCGAGGAGTTCCAGGGCCGCTACGACACCGCCGAGGCGCTGCTCGAAGCCATCCATGAGTGGCTTCGACTCCCGACCCCCAGTGGCCTGACCGACCTCGCCGACGGCGAGCTGACGATCACGATCGCGCCCGAGGAGACAGACGAAGAGGACGATCCCATCGAGATCCTCGGCGAAGTCGATGGGCCGCCCGGCGCCTGTCTACAGGTCGTCGGGTGCGCGGAGGACCGTTAGAGATGGCCGTCCACGACGGGATTCCACACGAGATCATCCAGCCCGGCACCGTCCTGTATCGGTGCGAGGCGCAGCCCGGCGACGTGGTGGTCATTCACGCGATGGGCCGCTTCAGGGTCGCCCGCGTCCTGCGCGTGGGACCGAAGCGCGCTCACCTGATCTATCCCGCAGCGAACCCCAGCCATACGCCGCACCATCCCACAAGGCTGCGAAGCGAGGTCTACGCGCTCGTCGGCAACGAAGCGGTCGGCGTCATCACGGCCGGAGTACGAGGACGACATGGCCACACACTCGCGTCCGCGCCAGCGAGTTCACCTTCGCACGAACAGAGCCGAAGCTCAAAGAGTTGCGCACACACAAGGCACACAGCAGCATCGGAGCCCCAGGCGCCTGAGCCCGCGGTCCACACGGCCGCTGGGCTGGCCGTGCTCGCCTGATTCACGAAGCAGTCAGCGCGGGGCCGCTCGCATTTACGGGTTGCCCCGCGCACGGCCGTCCGAAGTTGTGCCGGACCAAGACCGCTGGCCTGCCTGAGTGAGTACCGCCAGTCGCTCCGTCGGGTCGGCAGCGCCCACCCCCAAGGCCAGCAGACCGGCTTTACGGCGCGTCAAGCCCTGCGCTTCGCGTCGCCTGCGGCGATCCCTGCCGGGACAGGGCTGGACCCGCCTCGCCGGCCCGCTCTGGCCGGGGCGTGCTCAACCACGACCCGAAGGAGAAAAGGTGAACAGGTACTCACAGCGATCCAGCGGTCTACTCGTCCCGGCCGACGTACCTCTCGGCCAGCCGCGCGCGGTGCATTGCAAGCGCGAGCGCCACCACGTTTACATCGGGCGCCCCAGCAAGTGGGGCAACCCGTTCGTGGTCGGCAAGCACGGCCAGCGCGGTGAGTGCATCGCGCTCTATGAGAGCTGGCTCAGGCGCAACGCGGCGCTGGTCGCAGCTCTGGATGAGCTGCGCGGGCTGGTGCTCGGATGCTGGTGCGCGCCACGAGCCTGCCACGGCGATGTGCTCGTGCGGTTGGCGAACTCGAGTACGGCAGAGCGCGAGCGCTGGCTGGCGCTCGCCGCGTAGAGGACCGCGCGGCGCCGGTGGGCCGTAAGGATCGCACCCCCTCCGGGGGTGTGAGTCGGCCCTTCACCGGCGTCCGCGCCACGCGGATGCGCGTCCAAAGGAGAGACCCGCTATGGAGCTAATCCCAGCCGCTGACGATCCTAGACCGCAGTTTGTGTCACTCGGCGCAGGAGTTCAGTCAAGCGCTCTACTGCTGATGCTCGACACTGGCGCACTACCCGGCCCGCTTCCAGTCGGCGCGCTATTTGCCGACACCGGCTGGGAGCCAGAATCGGTTTACCAGCACCTCGGCTATCTTGAACGCACGGTGAAGCGCATACCGATCCACCGTGTAAGTGCCGGCAGTATGCGCCAGCAACTGCTAGATCACGCGGCTGGCCGGTCACGGTTTGCCAGCCCGCCGCTCTACGTGCGCCATCCGGGCGAAAAGGGGCACGGCCAGCTACGTCGTCAGTGTACCCGCGAGTTCAAGATCGAGCCGATGCTTGCGTGGCTGCGCCAGCACGGCTACGGGCGAAAGCGTCCTGTCGTCCAACTGCTAGGCATTACGCTTGACGAGATCGAGCGCATGTCACCAAGCAGAGTGAAATGGGCGACCGTCGCCTGGCCGCTCGTTCACCATCGTCTGACACGCGCGTCCTGCTTGGCGTGGCTCGAAGACCACGGCCACCCTGAACCGCCGAAGTCAGCGTGCATCGGATGCCCGTTCCGCAGTCGCTTCGGCTGGAGCACGCTCACTCCCGCCGAGCGACAGGACGCGATCGAAGTCGACGCCGCCATCCGCCACCTACCGCAGATGGTCGGCAGCACCTATCTTCACCGTGACTGCCAGCCGCTCAGCGAGATCGACCTGCGCGCTCCTTGCGAGCGCGGGCAGCTCAGCATCCTTGACGGCGAGTGCGGCGGCTGGTGCGCAGCGTGAGCAGTCGACTGGCTGGTTGTCATGCTCCGCCTGTCCGATCGCTTCCCACGCTTTGCGATCTGGCACCGCTTCGCGGCTTGGCCTTATGTTGCACCTGCGCGTCGCTTCGGTGCGGCCGAGGCCCTTCGGGCTGCTGCAGATCGTCTCGCTTTCGGTGAGAAGCGACCTATCAGGAGGAGCAATGCTCTACGACCCAGCAAAACGATGCGCCGACACCGAGCACCACTTCAGCCACATTCGACCCGGCTATCTCGAATGCGAACGTTGCCATCTTCGTCTCATCCAGCGCGCCGTCCTACCAGACGGCGTGCATCCCACCGACGACGACCTCGAATGGCTCCACCACAGGCAATGAGCCACCACGCGACGCTGCCACTCGCGGAACGTCTCTACGACATTCACCTTCTTCGACGGCGAGTGCGCGGATAGCGCGTCGCGTCAGCTGTGCGGTATGCCGGCAGCCGCAAATGATCGCACCCCTGCGGGGTGCGCGGGCGGCTGCCACCGGCACCCGCAAACGGCGGGCGCCAGCTCAAAAAGGAGTCCGCGCATGAACGCGCCAGCCTCTCCAATCACCATCAGCTACAGCGGGCCACCTATCACAGTTAGTCCGCGACGGATCACACGCGAGATGCGGGTGCCTAATCTCGGGCGAGACGATCCGCTCCAGGCAGACGAAAGCCCCGCCGATGTCGCCGCTCACCTATTCGAGCAGGCCAAGGAGACGGGCGCGCTCGTCATACCTGGAGAGCTGCGTGCTGAGTGCGACGCCGACAACGACAGCCTTGGCGGCGGGATCATCCTCACCATCTATCCGGCTAGCGGCGTCGCGGGCGTCACCTGTGGCTGGCGTGATGTCGAGAACATCATGTGCCCCGCGGGTGATCCGCGGCCTGACAACGACCGCCGGCTCGTCACGCAAGCATTGGTGTTCATGGCGGTTGAGATGAACACCGCGCTATGCACGCACGGCGGCCGGTCTCCGGGAAGTTAACACGAGAGTCCTATCACACCCCTCCCTGAGAGATCGGCTTACGCCTTCAAGCAATTGAGAATCGCCCCCTGCGGGGGCGCACGGATTTCACATTATCAATTGCTTGACTCTCTTTCCGGGGCGTGATGAGCAGAGGGCAAGTTCACGAGCTCACCACACAGAAAGGACTTTCACACCATGAGCCCCTACAGAAAAGCAGGCGGTGCATCCCCGGCGCAGCTCTCCTACCTCAAGGACCTTGCTTCGCAGACCGGCACGACGTTCACCTTCCCGCGCAGCGGATACCAGGCGGGTCGTGAAATCGAACGGTTGAAGGCACTCAAGCTGACGCGAGGGCGTTGCATGGAAGCTCCGCGGTGCGACGTGCATCCGGCCGAACTGCCCTATGCGACCGAGCAGAAGCCAGGCGAGGTCATCGGCTACGGCGCCAGCGCGCGGCGCGCAGACCCGGCCCCCCGGTGTGCAGCACCCGCACCGAGGCGGGCCGAGGGCGAGCCGTTTGAGCTGGGGCGCTACGCGACGCGCTCGGGCGAACAGCGAGCGCTTTACGGCATCCGCCTGGACGGCGAGCCGAGGATCATCGACGCCGCCGCCGACGGCCAGAGCGGGCGCATCTACACAGTGGAGCAGGACCTGCAGGAAAAGGGCGGCTATGGCGAAGTCAAGGCGCTGGTAGCCGACTATCTGGAGCAAGCGCAGGAGCTCGGGCGCATCCCGATGGCCAAAGCATCGCGGCGACGCGAGGCGGTGGTTGCAGATGCCTAGCGGCTCGGCGATGCCCACTGCGCCCCCGCTGGTCGCGCGATCGGCGGGGGCCACGGCGGAGACCGCCGCCCTCGGCATTGTGGCACGCCCACATGGGCGTGCCTGGGCTCGGGCTCCACGGCTCCGCACCCGGCGGGGCCACAGTCCAGATCGGAGGCTCGGCAATGGGTAACGACCCCGAAGTCATCCTCATCGTTGGTGAAAGAGCGTCGAGCGATCCACTCGCACGCGAGCTCACCCTCGACGGCTACCGGGTGCTGCGTGCCCCTCGCGTTCTGCGGCTCTGCGGCGCGCTCACTGAGCCCGACGAGATCGACCTCATCATCCTGACTCCAACTCCGCAGCCGGCCAGTCGGCTTCACTCAGTCCGCGCGCTGCGCGCGGGCGAGCTTGATCCCGAGATTAACCCCGGTGTGCGCGTCCTGTGGATCAGCGCCAGCGATGAGGTTGCCGAGGTGCTGCGCGCCTTCGAGGTCGGCGCTGACGATGTGCTTCGCTCGCCGTTCGTCCACGCGGAGCTGCTCGCGCGCGTGCGCGCGCTCATGCGCCGGGGCATCCTCAGCTCCGCCGGGGTGATCCAGTTCGGGCCGCTGCGGATCGACACCAACGCTCACACAGCCACGTTCGCATCCACGCCCATTCACCTGCGCCGCCTCGAGTACGCGCTGCTCGTTCACCTCGCGCGCGACCCTGGCCGCGTCTACACCAAGCAAGACCTGCTGCGCGAGCTTTGGGGCTATCAAGCTCGTGTCTCGACGCGCACGGTCGATACGCACGCCTGCCGCCTGCGGCGCGCGCTCGCCAAAGCCGGCGCGGCCGGCTGGCTGATCGCCGTGCGCGGCGTCGGCTACCGCCTGGCTCCCGACGGACACGGAGAGCTGCGGCTGCTGGCGGGACGACGTAGCGCCTGAGCACGGACGGCGGACCTCGCCCTTCCCGATTTTCGCACGCTGCGCGTGCGCGGAGTCGGGCAACGGCCCGCGTCCGGCGGGCTCAGACCCCTGTGAAGGGAGAGAACCATGAGCACCACCGCCGCAGCACCGCGTGATCCTCAGACCACCGCGCCGCCACAAGCCGGCGCTGGTGCGCCGCGCACCAGCAGCCTCGGCCATTACCTCGCGCCCGACACCGGGCAGGAGCGCGAGGTGCTGCGCATCCAGCGCCCCAATGGCAGCGCGCTCGTCGTCGACTACGAGCTCGGCACTCTCAGCGACGGGCGCCTGGTGGCGCACCTGGCGCCCGACGAGCCAGCCGAGAACGCGCAGGTCGTCTGCGACCTGTACCTCGCCGACGGGGAGCGCCGCGGTCGGTGCCGCGCGGTCGCGCCCGAGGACTTCGACGCCACCCGCCACGTCACGCCATCCCAGTCCATCGGCGACGGGCCGACTGTGGTCAGCCGCCTGCAGGACGTCGCCGGCCATGTCTACCGCATCAGCGAGTTGCCCCTCGCTGGGGCATCGCTCGGCGACAGCCGCCGTGAGCTGCGCTGGACCCGTTCCCTGCTTCCCGGCCGCGACGACGCCTGCGACGCTGTGACCCTCCGCGATGTCGTCGGCAGCCTCGAAGCCTACGAGCCCGCGCGAACGCTGACGCACGACGCGATTGCCCGTTTCGGTAGGTGCGTCTCCACCCGGCGGCTGCGAGAGGAGCTGGAGCGGCTGGCCGAGAGCTCGATCGTGCTCAACCGCGGCCTGCGCGAAGCCGTCCAGCGCGAGCTTCGTCTCGGCGTCGTGACGAGGAGCGAGATCGCCCTGCGCTGTGATCGCGTCAGGCGCGAATCCGCTGGTGGCTGCTCCGGCGACACGAGCTGGCTTGCGCGGCGGATCGGCGAGATGCCAGAGGGAGGCGAGGAAAAGCCTTGCCCCTGGATTCAGACCGACGTGTTGGCGCTCATCGCGCGCGACGGACTCGGCATCAGTCCCCGCGAGGTGGAACTGTGAACACCCTCGCCGAACGGCGAAACGCCGCCCGCAGAGCTGCCAGTCGGCTGATGCGATCTGGTCTTGACTGTGGCCGGGACCTCAGATCGCCGGAGGCGATCGACTGGCTCGCTGACGTCGCGCTCCACGTAGGCAGCCTCGACCCGATCGAGATCGGCGCTGGCGCGATCCTTCAGAGCAGCGGCCACGCCCGCGGCAACGAGCAGTTGACGCTGGAGGCGAGCTGATGCTGCTGCTGGCAACCCAAGCCGAGCCGCAGATGATCGAGCACGCCCACCCGAACCTCGGGCGCCTGATCCAGCCGCGTCACTACAACGCCTTGGCGGCCACGATCGAGCGCGGTGTGCCGTGGGCAGCTGACAACGACTGCTACCAGGGCCTTGACCCCTACGCCTACGACGCGATGCTCGACCGCCTGCATCGCGTCGGCGGCCGGTGTCTGTTCGTCGCCGTGCCCGACGTTGTGGGCGACGCCGAGCAGACCGCGCGCCAGTTCGAGCGCTGGTGGAGCGGACCCGCGCGCCGCGGGCTGCCGCCCGCGCTTGTAGCGCAGGACGGCCTCGAGCACATGGGTCGCTGGCTGGGCATGGTCTGGCCGCGCGTCAACGCGCTGTTCATCGGCGGGACGACCGGCTGGAAGCTCGGGCCGGCTGCGCGGGCGCTCGTGCGCGAGGCCAAGAGCCGCGGCCTGTGGGTCCACATGGGGCGTGTCAACAGCCTCAAGCGGATCGCCTACGCCGCCGAGATCGGCTGCGACAGCATCGACGGAACCGGCTGGATGCGCTGGCGCAATATCCGCCTCCCCGAAGGACTCGCTGCCGTCAGCGCCCCGCCGCAACAGGCGCTCCCTGGCCTCGATCGAAGCACCGACGGGCCGGCGCTTGCCGGCCAGCAGGTTCCCAGCCAGCTCGTCCTCTGCAAGCCGAGGAGGGCCGCCTGATGTGGGTCCGCAACGACGGCGGCCGAGCCGCCGCAGGCTTCACCGGCCACGCCGGCGACTGCGTAGTGCGCGCCATCGCCATCGCCACGCAGCACTCCTACCTGAACGTTTACGACAGTCTGCATCGCTACGCGCTCAGCGACCGCGTGCTGATGGCAAAGTACGAGCTGCAGTACGGCGCGCAGGCACGGCGCCACGCCAGCCCACGCACAGGCGTCAACCGGCGCGTGTACGACCGCTACCTGACGGAGATCGGCTGGGTGTGGACGCCGACGATGCAGATCGGCCAGGGCTGCACTGTTCACCTGCGCGCTGAGGAGTTGCCAAGCGGCCGTCTGATCGTGCGGGTCTCCAAGCATATGTGCGCCGTGGTGGACGGTGTGATTCACGACACCGACGATCCCAGCCGCGGGGGAACGCGCTGCGTGTACGGGTACTGGCAGCGCCGTCCATGCGGGATGGAGCCTTGATCGTGGGCAGCGGTGTTGGACTGGCGCGGACCTCGCCCTCCCGATCTTCGCACGCTGCGCGTGCGCGGGGTCGGGCAACGGCCCGCGCCCGGCGAGCCCAGAACCGTGAAGGAGTGACATGAGTAGCGCTACCGACGAACATAAGGCGAAGATCGAGCGCGACCACGACGAGCCAGAGCGCCAGGACGCAGAGCAGGAGAACCGTGCCGCCCTCGGTCGCGCCGCCGAGGAAGAAGCTGACGCCCGCGAGGCGCAGGCATGGGAGGCAGAGGTCGAAGACCTCAGCGGAGAGCTGGACGACACGGCCGCTGCGCCGCCGGCACTTCCGCACCGGATCGCCTGCCCGAACTGCGGCAGCGAGAAGCTACAAGAGGTGGGCTGTGTCGGCTACTGGATGCGCGGGAAGCTGACCGCCGCGCCGGGCGGCCCCGAGTGGGAGCTGGACGACACCGGCCTCAAGCACGACGACGACTACCGCGAAACGCATATCGAGTGCGCCGATTGCCTCACGGTCATCTGCGACACAGACCACGATCCCCACGACCTGCCGCGTGCGCTCGCCCGGCAAGTCGAGAAGGCGCTCGCCGGCGAAAGCAACGACGCCGAGCACGACGCGCTGTACGCGCTGGCTGAGCATTTCAACCTGACGCTGTCCGAGAGGGGCGTTGAGGATGGCGGCACCGAAACCTCCACGCAGGATCGAGCCGGACCCGCAGCGCCGCGCGCACACGCGCCCGCTGCGCGAGCTGGCAGACGACGAGCTGCTCCCGCTCGATCATCGACATCGAGCAGATCGACGAAGGGGGTGCTGACAATGGGTCATAGCATCCAGTCGATCCCGTGCGTCGAGCGCTACGCGCGCGAGCACGAAGGCGACCCGGTGCCCGTCGTCGCCGAACACTTCACGACGAAGGGCGGCTGGCTACGGCACCCGTGGAAGAAGCGCATCAGCCGCAGCTATGCCCGCCGGCTGAAGGGTGAAGGAGTCACCTGCGTCGGCCTGCTCATGGCGCCGGGCAGGATCGCGGACTTTAAGATCGAGCTGCTGCTGCGCAGTAGCAGCTCCGGGGTTCTGGAGTGATGCTCTGCGAAGCCAAGCAAGAAACCCAGGCGCGCGAACCGAAGGGGTGGGTATTCAACGGCGACTATTACGACCTCGCGCAGGTCATCCCGTTCATCGAGCCCTACTGGACGATCTACGAACAGCTGAAGGCCGCGGGCAAGTACCCCTACAACGCCGACTTCGAGGGGCGCATCCCCGGTCTTGAGGATGCGCTCCCGCGAGAGGAAACGCCGATCTACCTGCTCCAGGGGCTCCGCCACCTCGTGGAAGGACACGAGCGGCTGGCTCAGGTCCTCGCCGACGGATACCGGCGCCTGACCGTGCTCGCCACGCGCGAGCGCTTCTCGAGCGTCGTCGTCTTCGACCGCTTCTACGCCGTCCAGCGCTTCGAGGACGCCCGCGTGATCCCCGACGAGCAGCACCACCCAAGCCGCGTCCTGCCGAAGGGCAAGCGCACCCGCGGCCGGCGCGTTGGCTCACTCGATCAGCTCTACGTTCGATGAGCGCGTTGATCGAGCCGGGAGCCAACGGGCTGCTCGCCAGCGAGCACAAGGACCTGCGGCCGTGCGTGGTCTGCGGTCAGCCCACCAAGCACCGTGTCGGTCGCCGCAAGTCGCCGACCGCGTGGGCGTGGAGGTCGCCGCGCTGCGCGGACATCGCTGCCTGCACGGCGCGGCGCGATGCCCAGCGTGCGCGCGCTAGGCGGCCCGTCCGCTGACCGACTCCGCTGGCCCGACAAGCTGGCAGCGCTGGCCCCGCTTTGCGGGGGAATCGCTCCGCGCGGGCTTGCGCCCGGCTCCCCGATCGTTGCGCCGGCGACCGCCGACGGCGCGACCCCAGACCTCCAACAGCCAGATACCGACGCCGGCTACGCCGGCTGTAACCGAGCCTCCCAAGGTCGGCTCTCCACCGACCCCGGCGTCGTGCACGCCGGCCTGGCAGCCCTGCGGGCTGCTCGCTCGCCGCTCGCTGACGCTCACTGGCTCACGCGGCCGGCGGCACACCGCCAAGCCCGGACAGACTAGATGCACAGCCGTGCGAGCGCTGTGTCCGTGCCGTGCAACTCGTTGGCCGGTCTGAGGGCCTCGGGGTCTGTACCCCTTGTGATGACCGCAGCCAGCATCGGCGCCTCCAAGGGCGGCGGCTACGCCCGCTACCTGGAGTCAAAGACCATCGAGCCCGAGCGCGGCGACTACTACCTCTCGCCAACCGGGGAGCCCACCCAGGCCCCCGGCCAGTGGCTCGCCACCCCCGACACGCTCGCCCGGTTGGGCATCGAGGGCACCAGCGTCGATGGCCACGAGTTCATCGCCCTGATGGAAGGCAAGCATCCGAGGGACGGCGGCTGGCTTCGCCGAGCTGGTGCCGACGGCAGCCGCGCCGGCGGCATCGACTTGACGTTCTCAGCTCCCAAGTCGGTCTCTACGGTGTGGGCGCTCGCCGGCGAGAGTGAGCGCCGTGAGATCGAGGCCGCGCACGCCGCCGCAGTCAGCGAGACGATCGAACATCTCACCGAGACGGTGCCGACCGTCCGCCGCCGCTACCAAGGCCAGGTGATCGAGCAGCCAGCCCGCGACCTCGTGGCTGCCGAGTACCGGCACACCACCGCCCGCGGCGTGCTCGAGGGAGACGTGCCCGACCCGCAGCTGCATAGCCATGTGGTGATCACCAGCGCGGTCCGCGAGGACGGCAAGCTCGTTGCCGTCGCCTCCCGTCCGATCTTTCGCTCCGCTCGTGAGCTTGGCGCCTACTACCGCTCGGCGCTCGCGCACCAACTCCAGCAGCGCGGGTATGCGATCGAGCGGGGCACCGGCAAACATGGCCGCTACTTCGAGCTGCAGGGTGTGCCAAGGGGCCTACTGGACGCCTTCTCGCAGCGGAGCCGCGAGGTCGCCAGAGCCGCCGAGCGCTTCCGCGCCCAGTACGGACGCGCGCCCGAGCGCGGCGAGCTGCGCCAGTTGAAGCTGGAGAACCGCAAGGCCAAGGCGCTCATCACGCGCGGCGACCTGCAGCAGGCGTGGAACGACACCGCCGCCCGCTACGACTACACCGTCCAGCAGCCCGACCGACCATTGGCTCCTGACACGCAGCTGGCGGTCGAGCTGCCGCTCGAGGATCGCGTCGAGCAGCGCCTGACCGAGCGCGCCGCCACCTTCGAGCCCGGCGAGTTCCGTGCAGTCCTGCTGGAGCAGTCCGTCGGCGAGCTCTCACCACGCCAGGCCCTCCACCGCGCCAGAGGCATGATCGCCGAGCGTCGCGTGCTGCCGCTGGAGGGCGGCGTGATGACCACTCTTACGGTCAGGGCGCGCGAGCAGGCGATCGAGCGGAGGTTCACCACGCTCGCCGGCGCCGGCAGCCGCGACGTGGGGGAGACAGCGCGTGCGCTCGCGGGCGACCAGATCGCCGAGCGGATCGGCGGACGCCTCTCAGACGAGCAAGCCCACGCGCTAGCGGTCATCACCGGCCCCGAGCGTGCAGCGATCCTCGTCGGCCCCGCCGGCACCGGCAAGGGCGTCGTGATCGACGCCGCTGCCAGAGCCGAGCAGCACACCGGCCACCGCACGCTCGGGATCGCCGTCTCCGGCTCAACCGCCCAGCGCCTCGGTCAAGACAGCCCCGCCCTCGGTGAGCGGACCCTCACACTGGACGCGCTCGTTTCCCGCGTCGACCGCGGGCAGCTCCACATCGACGAGCACACCACGATCTACTTCGATGAGGCAGGCATGGCCGACACGGACAGGCTTGACCGGCTCACCGTTGTCGTAGAGCGCGAGGGCTCAAAGCTCGTGATGATCGGCGACGCCGCGCAGCTGCCCCCGATCGGCGCCGGCGGCATGTTCGCCCGACTGGCTGAGACCGCGCCCTCGGCGGAGCTGTCGAACATCCGCCGCACCCTGGACCCCGCCGAACAGCGCGCGTGGGCAGACCTGCGCGCCGGCCGCTCCGACCGCGCGATGGCCCACTACTACGCCAGCGGCCAACTGCACATGGCAGACACCCGCGATGAGGCAGTCGAGCAGGCCGCGCAGGCGTGGGCGACGCTGACCGAAACGCACGACCCCAGCGAGGTCGCGCTCATCAGCGACGCATCCAACCAGGAGATCCACCGTCTCAACGCCCGCGCCCAGCACTTCCGCGCGCAGCGCGGCGAACTCGGCGAGATCGAGATCCCCGTACCCGGCGTTCACTACGGCGTCCGCCAAGGCGACCGTGTGGCGCTGATCGACCAGCACCGCCAGCCCGGTGTGGAGCGGATCGAGAACGGCAGCCGCGGCGAGATCCTCAACATTGCTGAGACGGGTGAGGTGCTGGTCGAGTTCGACGTCACCGGCCGCCAAGCCTTCATCGCAGGGGAAGAGCTCGCCAAGCTCAGACTCGGCTACGCCCAGCACATCCACCGCGCCCAAGGCGCCACCGTCACAAGGACCCTCGTCGTCACCGGCGGCTGGCAGACCAGCAAGGAGCCCGCCTACGTCGAGGCATCCCGCGCCCGCCAAGGCACCGACTGGTACGTCTCCCGCCAAGACCTCGGCGTCGAAGGCCACGACAGCGACCGCATCGCAAGGCTCGCGCAGAACATGCGCCGCAGCCACGCGCAGACGCCATCGCTCGCGCACCCCGAGCTGCCCGACCGCGACTACGGCACCAACTTCCACCGCTCGATCGCACCGAGCCGCGCCAGTCGCGTACCGGGGATCGCCCGCACGATCAACCGGATCATCAACCCACCAGCACAGGAGCGAACACGATGAGCCAACGACGACAGATCGTCCTCCCTGACCCCGTAGACCAACAGCTGCGCGAGCTGGCCGCCGGCGCCGACACGCCGCCCTCCACGCTTGCCGCACAGTTCGTCCAGGCTGGCGTCGTCCAGGCAGCCAAGGACGGCAAGGTGCGCTCGCTCCGCCAGGCGCCCCCGGTCGTCGGGCCAGGTGGCGGCGAGCGCGCACCCTGGCTTGAGCCCTACGGCGGCGACAAGCAGTGGCGCCGGGAGATGTGGGGCGAGATCGTCGCGCTGCACGGCCGCTACCCCGAACAGCTGCAAGCGCTCAAAGAGAAATGGTGGACCGATGAGTTCACCACGGAGACGCTGTGCGCGCTCGCCGTGTGGCGAGCCGAACTGGACGACGGCGGACAGGACCCCCGCGACGAGCTGGCCTTCAAGAACCAGCTCGTTGACTACTCCCAAGTCCTGCGCCAGCAGGGCGGCGGCGCCACCAAGGAGTGGAAGCCCGGCGCCACGCCGCCGGAGTGGGCTGGCGAGTAGAGCACCACCCTCAGTGCCTCCCGTGTAGCCAGGCTGGCATCACTCCTGCGGGTGTCAGGGCACCAGCGTGAACGCCTGCACATGGCGCGGTCTGACGGTATGGAAGTGCCGGTGATCCAGCGTGGCGATCGTCTCGATCTCACGGCGCTCGGCCAGCGCGATCACCGAAGCGTCCACCATCCCCAAGGGGAGGTCCAGGTACTGCTCCATCAGCTCGTAGATGCGAGGCCAGTCCGAGTCGGCGACCGGCTCGACCACCAGCTCGCCGTCCGCGAGCGCCCGGCCAAAGGCAAGCTCGGCGTGAGCGCCGATCCGGTCGGCGAGCAGATAGGAGACCTCCGTCACCACGAGCACGGGGACGAGCAGGGGCCGCGGGCTGCTGGAGAGCAACGCGACGGCGCGCTCGTGGTGCTTGTCGCGCTTGGCCGCCGCCGCATACAGCGGGCCGGCGTCCACGATCAGCACTACCGGCGCCCGCTCCGACGACGAGCCACGCTCTTGCCGACCAGCTCATCGACCCGCTCAGAAGCATCCCGCGGGGAGCCATCCCCAACCGCGAAGAAGCTCAACCGCCCGTCGCTCTGAGCCGGTAGCTGCTTCTCGATCGCCTCCCGCGCGACCTCGGCGACCGACGTACCGCGCCGCCGCGCCTCCAGGCGCAACCGCACATCGACATCCTCGGGCAGCATGATCGTCGTTCGCTTCATACATACATCCTAACGCATCACGAGGACCGCATACGCCCGCTGCGTTACATCTTCGGTTCGCTCTGTGTCAGCTTCGCGTCACCGCCTCACACGCGGACACAGGGTTTATACGGTCGGTCCACAACTGCAAATTGTGGCGCCGGCGGGCAGCGGGAACTGCCCCCGACGCCGTGGCACAAGGAGCCATAACTCCCCATGCACACACACCGTACCCCAGAGGGATTGAAGGAGCACGCCCTGCTCGACCGGGCCGTGCTGAACCTGATGCTGGACTCCGAGCGCCAGCGACCGTGGGCCGAAGACGAGATCGCCCGCGAACTGAGCGTCCCTGGCGACGTCCGCGAAAGCCTGCGGCGCCTACGGGCCTGCAAGCTGATTCATCGCTGGAACGACCTCGCCACCGCAGCGCACGCGGCGGTGCGCTACCACGAGATCAGCCAGGCCGTCGAGAAGGACACGACCCCCGGCGACCGCGATGAGCGTCATTGGGAGCACGCAGTCCTTGAGGGGCTGATCGTGCGCGCCGTCGATGGTCAGGGGCCGCGCTCGCTGCAGCAGACCTACGAAGCGTTCGGTGCGACCAAGCGCAAAAGGAAGCTCAACATCGCCGACGCGCTGGACCGCCTGGAGGGCGCCGGTCTGGTCGAACGCCGTGCCGAGCGCTCGATCGCCTCACAGGTCGCGCTGCGTCTTGACGAACTGATGACCGTCTGACGCGCGGACTCATCCCGGCACATGCGCGTCAACGAGCTGGCCTTGAGCCAGGCTTTCCTCCCGAGCCTGGCCAGGGCTGGCATCCACACGGTAGAGCAGCTCGCCGAGCGCGACCTCGGCGAGCTGCTCCGCCAGCCCGAGTTCAGAAGCGGCGTCGAGCTGTACGAGCTGATCCGCGAGCTGCACCGTCACGGCCTGACCCCGTTCGCCGCCCACGGCAGCCACGTCCAAACTGAGCGTGAGCTGCAGATGTTCCGGCTGCGCGCCGTCGAGGGGCTGACGCTCGCGCAGATCGGCGAGCGGTTCACCGTCAAGGGCGAGCGGGTACGCCAACTGCTCAAACTGCACTTCGGTCTCGGTGGCGTGCCGCCTGCCGCCAAACGACGAGCGCCGGTCAAGCCGCATCCGTTGACGCTCAGCGAACGCCGCCGCGTGTATCGGCTCGCGCGCCTGACGGTGATGCGCACCTACCACACGCCACTGACCCTGGAGGAGGTCGCAAGGACCGTAGCCAGCTCCCCGCGCCAGGTGCACCGCGCCTACGCCGAGTTCGGCAAAGGCACCTTTCACGACGATCTCACCAGCAGGCGCCTTGACGCCGCCGCACGACTCCTACAAGGCACGTCGATCCCGGTCGCCGTCGTGGCGCGAAGGGTCGGCTACAGCGATCGCAGTCACTTCGCTCACACCTTCCGGCATCGCTACGGGGTCTCACCCTCGACCTACCGCGCCCGATCACGCCAGGAACCAGGGGAGGCGAGCGCGCCGTGATCGGCTCGCTGTTCACCCTCAATCACATCATCGAGGCCCTGGTGGCTGTGCTCGCCTGCCTGGAAGGCGCGCTCGTTGTCATCCACATCCGCAAACGCCACCTGGAAAAGCTGCTGGAACGCCTCGACCAACAGGACGGCGAGTGAGCACGCAGCGCAGCCCCGCGAGTCCCACAGCCGGGCCGGACGCGGCGTCGGCAACGCAGGGCAGCCGCGAGCCGATCCTCGTCATCGAGGCCGATCCTGACCTCGCCCGCACGCTGGTCGACCAGCTCGCGGCCGACGGTCATCCCACCGAGCTTGCGCGCACCGCTGGCCAGGCCCGACTCTTGGCTGCCGCGCGCCCGCCGCGACTTGTCGTGCTTGGAGAACTCGACGGGCCACGAGGCACGATCGACCTCTTGGAGAGCATTCGCGCGGACCCACCCGAACAGGACAGTCGGCAGGTGCCCTCGCCGTGGCCGGACAGGCTGCCGGTGATGATCCTCAGCGCTCGAACCGCGCAGGCCGACATGCTGCGAGCATTCGAGGCGGGCGCCGATGACTTCCTGCTGCGCAGCGCTGGCTATCTGGAGCTGCGGGCGCGTCTGCGGGCGCTGCTGCGCCGCGCCACAGGCAAGCCCGAACGCGAGCCGCTGTGCATCGGCGCTCTGATGATCGACCCGCCCGCGCACACAGCGAGCCTCCACGGCAAGCGGCTAGAGCTGCGTCGCCTGGAATACGAGCTGCTGCTGTACCTGGCCCGCAAACCAAACCGAGTGTTCCGCAAGCACGAGTTGCTGAAAGACGTATGGGGCTACAACTCGTCCTGCACGACACGGACACTCGACAGTCACGCCAGCCGCCTGCGCTCCAAGCTGAGCGTCGCAGGCGAACACTGGATCATCAACGTGCGCGGAGTCGGCTACCGCCTCGTTTGAGAAGCGGTAGCCCGTAGCTCGGGCGCACCGCCGACGATGACTGCCGGGACTCACCTAGAGGTGAACCTCACTCGCCCAGCACCTTCCTGGCCTGTGCGTAAAGCTCGCTCAAGAGACGCAGTTCATCTTCGTTCTTTGGCTTTTCCGGGTCGCCGTCGTCCAGCTCGCGCACGGCCGTAGTCAGCGTCGCCATGATCGCCGGTGCCACTTCCTTCACCGTGCCCGCGTGCTCGGCGGCGTCAACGTCCTCGGTCGGTTGTTCATCCTCGCTCCAGTCGATCGCGTCGAGCATGTCGCTGATGGCATCCAGTCTCCGGCTGCACTCCCGCGGATCCACGCCGCGGTCGATCGCCTCCGACACCATCGGGATTCCTTCGTAGGCGCACTCGCGGATAAGCGGTAGGGCCGCGGTGGGGATCATCAACGTTGCCGCTGCTCGGCGCTCGGAGAGGCTTGCCAGGAACCGCTCGATCGTCGCCGCGCGCCGGGCGGCGCGGGCGCGGCCCTCCGCCGATTCGCTCTTCTCCTGTTCTGAGAGCCAGTCCAACATCTCGGCGTCTGTCTCCAGAGCCTCGATCATCGTCCGGTCGAGCGCGATCGTCACTGGCTGCTGCTCCTCGGGCTCATCCCACCCGATCAGATCAAGCCCACGGAAGGCGGCGCCCATGCGGCTCAGCACCGGCGTCCAGCAGGCGCGTGTGACTGACTCGGGTTTCGCGCCGGGTGCGTCCTCGCACGCTCGAATCAGCTCCATGTGCAGCGCTCCACGCAGCAGCACAGCGACCTGCGCCGGCACGGTCACGGTGATCTTGCTCATCGTTCGCTCCTCCTTATCTCGGCTGGAGGCGCCCGATAGCGTCGTCTCCAGACCGCACCGGAGGGCTCGGTTATGGTCCTCGGTGTGGCGGAGTCTCGGCTTCGTCGCCACGCCCCCGGCTGTTGGCGCAGCGCGGGGGCAAATGCGTAGGGACGCAGACAATACGCCTCGCCCCGGATCGAACAGGAATATCGCCGCGACGATAGTTTCCCGCCCTACATGCCACCGGCGGCGATCAAGATCGAGGACCTGAGCGTCGTGCGCGGCGGGCGGCCCGTGCTCCACGATCTCAACCTGCAGGTCGCCGCCGGATCGGTGACAGGTCTGCTCGGCCCGAGCGGGTGCGGCAAGTCCACGCTGATGCGCGCGATCGTCGGCGTGCAGATCATCCAGGCCGGCGATGTGAGCGTGCTCGGCGAACATGCAGGCTCACCAGTGCTGCGCCGGCGCGTGGGTTATCTGACACAGGCCCCTTCGGTCTACGCCGATCTCAGCATCGGCGAGAACCTGCGGTACTTCGCCGCGATCCTCGAGGTCGGCGAGCAGCGGATCGGCGAGGTCGTCCACACGGTCGGGCTGGCCGGTCGTGAGAGGCAGGTCGTCGCTTCGCTCTCTGGCGGGGAGCGCTCGCGGGTGTCGCTGGCCACTGCGCTGTTGGGGGACCCCGATCTGCTTGTGCTCGACGAGCCGACCGTCGGTCTTGATCCTGTGCTGCGCGCTGAACTGTGGGGCACCTTCCGCGAGCTCGCCCAGGCGGGCAGCACGCTGCTGATCTCAAGTCACGTGATGGACGAGGCCAGCGAGTGCGACGAGCTGCTGCTAATGCGCGACGGGGAGCTGCTAGAGCAGACCACGCCTGAGCGACTGCGCGAGCGCACCGGCGAGCAGAACCTCGGCCGGGCTTTCCTTTCGGTCATCAAGCAGGTCTCCCGGTGAGCGCCCGAATCACGCTGGCTACCGCCAGGCGCGTGATGTGGCAGATTCGCCGCGACCGGCGCACCGTCGCCCTGCTGCTGGTCGTGCCCGTCGTTCTGCTCGTGCTGATGCGCTACGTCTTCGACGGGCAGCCGGGAACCTTTCAGGCGATCGGGGCGCCGATGTGCGGCCTGTTCCCGTTCATCATCATGTTCCTGATCACGTCGATCTCGATGCTGCGCGAGCGCACCAGCGGCACCCTGGAGCGGCTAATGAGCCTGCCGCTGGCGAAGGCCGACCTGCTCGCCGGCTATGGGATCGCGTTCGGCCTCTTGGCCGCGCTGCAGGCCCTCGTCGTCTGTCTCGTCGGGTTTCTCCTGCTCGGTCTGAACGCTCCGCACGGCGCATGGCTGATCGGGCTGCTCGCGATCGGCAACGCCGTGCTCGGTATGGCGCTCGGCCTGTTCGTCAGCGCGTTCGCCCGTACCGAGTTCCAGGCCGTGCAGTTCATGCCCGCGATCATCTTCCCCCAGCTGCTGCTGTGCGGGCTGTTCGTGGACCGGCACGAGATGGCCAGCTTCCTCTACGGGCTCTCAAGCGCGCTGCCGCTCACCTACGCCTACGACGCGCTGGCTCGCGCCACCCATCCCGGCCCGCTCGGCGGCAGGGTCGCGATCGACGTCGCCGTGATCGTCGGTGCGACGCTGATCGCGCTTGCGCTCGGCGCGCTCACTCTGCGGCGACGAACTGCATAAGCGACCGGCCAGGGAGAGTCGCCTGGCCGTGTCGCGTCAAGCCTCGATCAGTGCCTTGAACTTGTCCGGCAGGACCGCGAGCAGCTCCTCGATCTCGCCCGAGAGGTGCCGGCGCAAAGTGTGCGTAACGGCGGTCACAGCAAGCGACGCCTCGGTCTCGCCAGCCATGCGCCCCTCGTGCGCGACCCGCTGCAGGAAGGCGTCGAGGTCGTGGATCGCAAGCGGCGTGCGGCTCGGGTCCCAATCCTCGTAGTAGATGCCGCGTATCAGCGTCGGCATCTGCGCGGCGAACTTCGCCGCCACGTCGACAGGGAGCCGGTCACGCAGCGCGTGCAGTACCGCGCGCAGCGCGCGATAAGCGTAGTGACGGTCCTCCACGCCGAGCTCCTCAGCGATCTCGTTCAACCACACATGCGTCTTCTCGACGCTGCGCTCGATGATGCTTGGATCGAACTCGGTCATCTCACGGGCTCCTTTACTCACTCTTCGCAAATGTCGGCGATGGTGGCGGCAGTGATCCGTACCACCTCGTGCGGGTCGAGCAACACCGAGTGCCGGTGATCGCCCGCCGGGCAGAGGATGTGCGACTGGCGGGCGAGCGCGCCGTCGATCACCTCAGCCGCGGGCACCATTGGGCCGAATGGCGGCACGGCGCCAACTTCCAGGGAGGGGAAGTCACGCGCTATCTCCTGCTCACTGGCGAGCCGCAACTGACGGCTCGCGCCGAGCAGCTCCCGCAGCTTGTGCAGGTCCAGGCGATCGGCGGCGGTGATCGCGACGACCATGTATGCGTTTCCGTCGTGCAGCACGATCGTCTTCGCTGTCTGCTCAGGCGACCGTCCGGCGGTGCGAGCTTCGGCCGTGGCGCTCCTCACCGGCTCGTGCTCGATCAGCTCGAAGGCGATGCCGGCGCCCTCCAAGAAGCCGACGATGGCCTCAACGTGGGTGGTAGTTACAGCGCTACCTGGGCTTTTGTTTGACATGGCCATTCTCCTCGTCTACCCGTGGATCAGTCGAGTAGGAACGTGATCTTCAGGTCGACGCGGTAGCCGTCGATCTCGCCGTCTTTCAGGGCGACGCTCTGCTCCTTCACCCATGCGCCGGTGATGTTGCGCACCGTCTCCTTAGCCTTGGCGATGCCCTGTCGGATCGCGTCCTCGAAGCTCTCGGGGGACTGAGCGGTGATCTCGATTACCTTCGCGACGGACATTGTGCCTCCATTCGGTTCGGCTGCAAGTTCCAACGCAGATCACGATCCTCCTGCAGGCAAGGCGATCCATCGGTAGCGCCAGCGGAAGGGCCTCGCAGCAAACTACGGAGCCCGATCCCAAACGGTGTTGCCTGTGGCGAAGTCCTGCCCCCGTACCCGTGCCGAGTACGGTCGTTCGGGATCGGCGCTGGGCCTACGGTCACGCTCAAACCCTTCCGTGAATCGACCTGAAAGCGAGCGCTTGAAATGCCCAAACCAATCATCGTCGGCTTTGACGGATCGGAGCACGCCCGCGACGCGCTTGCCCTCGGGCGGGCGCTCGCGGCGACGCTCCAAACGCGCCTGATCGTGGTGAACGCCTACACCCCGGAGGAGCTGCTGTGGGCGCCCGGCACCGCAGAGCCCTTGGACGAGCAGGGACGCCAGCGCGTCATGGACGCGGCCGAGGCCGAGCTGTCCGAGCAGGATCGCTACGAGCTGCGCAGCGTCGCCTCGCCATCGGCTGCCGGCGCGCTTCACGCCGCCGCGGAGAGTGAGCAGGCGCAGGCCATCGTCGTCGGATCGACCCACTGCAGCGCCCTGGGCCGCGTGCTGCTCGGCACTGTGACCCAGGAGGCGCTTGACGCCGCGCCGTGCGCGGTGCTGGTGGCGCCTGCCGGCCTCGCTGCCGCCAAGCGGCCGATCCGCCTTGCCAAGATCGGTGTCGGCTTCGACCACACCCCGCAGGCATACGACGCGCTCGCCGTCGCCCGCTCATTGGCGAGCCGCGCCGGCGGCGAACTGCACATCGTCTGGGCCGCACACCTTGTCGCCAAAGCGGTCCCGCTGGCGTTTCTCAGCTACATGAACCCCGACTACTTCCAGAAGCTGCGCGCCGAAGTCGAAGAGCGCCTGCAGCAGGTTGCAGCACCGATCCGCGACGAGCTCACCGTGCGAACGGAGATCGCGAGCGGCGGGACCACCACCGCGCTCATACGGCACAGTCAGAAACTCGATCTGCTGGTGCTCGGCTCACGCGGCTACGGGCCGCTTGAGCGGGTGCTCCTCGGCAGCGTCTCGCGAGCGGTCGTGAACAACGCGCACTGTCCGGTCCTGGTGGTTCCGCGCGGGACCACCACGCTCGATGAGAACCGGCTCGCAGCCCAGGCTGGCGAGAGCGCCACCGCACCGGAGAGTCTGAGTCTCCGTTGACCTTTGGCTGGCCGTTGGCGCCGCGCTCGCCCAATGGCCAGCACCCACGGGGCTACCGCTGAACCAAAGAGGTGCCTCCGCTGCGCTCAGCAGGCCGTGCGGCCCGTTGGCGAGCGCGTGACGAAGTGCGCGTCAGGCAGCGAAAGAGAGAATCCCTCAGCTTCACCCTCCCGCACATCGAGCACCAGGCGAGGATTGCCCCAGCGTCGGTACTGCTCAGCGTCGACATAGAAAGGAGCGCCGCCGGGCGACCCGAGCAGCGCGTCACTCGGCCCTGGCGGCAGCTCTCCATCTTTTAGGCACATGGGCAGGCTGCCATCGCAGCAGCCGCCGGACTGGAAGAAGGCGAGCGGGCCGTGCTCGGCGCGTAGCCGCTCGATCGCGTCGAGTGCCGCGCTGGTCGCGGTCACGCTCGCCTCAACCATCTCAGGAGCCCTTAGAACAGGCCCATCGGCTGCTCGTCGTAGCTGACGAGCAGGCACTTGGTCTGCGAGTAGTGCTCGAGCATCATCTTGTGGTTCTCGCGCCCCACGCCGGAGACCTTGTAGCCGCCGAACGCGGCGTGCGCGGGGTAGAGGTGGTAGCAGTTGGTCCACACGCGGCCCGCCTTGATGCCACGTCCCATGCGGAACGCGCGCGCGCCGTCGCGGGTCCACACGCCGGCGCCGAGACCGTAGAGCGTGTCGTTGGCGATCGCAAGCGCCTCGGCCTCGTCCCTGAACGTGGTGACAGCCAACACAGGACCGAAGATCTCCTCCTGGAAGATCCGCATGTGGTTGTGGCCCTTGAAGACGGTCGGCTCGAAGTAGTAGCCGCCAGCCAGCTCGCCGGGCAGCATGTTGCGGTGCCCGCCGATCAGCAGCTCGGCGCCCTCTTCGTTACCGATCTGCACGTAGCCCTCGATCTTCTGGAGCTGTGAGGCTGAGTTCTGCGGCCCGAGCTGCGTGGTGCGGTCGAGCGGGTTGCCCTGCCGGATCTCGCTGATGCGCTTCAGGCAGCGCGCCATGAACTCGTCGTAGATCGACTCCTGGATCAGTGCCCGCGAGGGGCAGGTGCAGACCTCGCCCTTGTTAAACGCGTACAGCACCAGGCCCTCCACGGCCTTGTCAAGGAAGTCATCCTCGCGGGCCATGACGTCGGCGAAGAAGATGTTGGGCGACTTGCCGCCCAGCTCGGTGGTGGAGGGGATGATGTTCTGAGCGGCGTACTGCATGATCAGCCGTCCCGTGACGGTCTCGCCGGTGAATGCGATCTTGGCGATCCGCTTGTTCGATGCGAGCGCCTTGCCGGTCTCCGCGCCGGGGCCGTTGACGATGTTCAGCACGCCGGGCGGCACGATGTCCTCGATCAGCTCTGCGAGCTTGAGGATCGACCACGGCGTCGGTGAGGCGGGCTTCACCACCGTGCAGTTACCGGCGGCGAGCGCCGGCGCGATCTTCCACGCGGCCATCAGCAGCGGGAAGTTGAACGGGATGATCTGCCCGACCACGCCCAGCGGCTCGGCGAAGTGGTAGGCGATCGTGTCCTTGTCGATCTCTGAGATGCGGCCCTCCTCACCGCGGATCACATCCGCGAAGTAGCGGAAGTGATCGGCAGCCAGCGGGATATCGGCGGCGAGCGTCTCGCGTACCGGCTTGCCGTTCTCCCAGCTCTCGGCGACCGCGAGCATCTCCAGGTTCTCTTCGATCGCGTCCGCGACACGGTTGAGCACCCTGGAGCGTTCGGTAGTAGAGGTCTCCCCCCAGGCGTCCTTGGCGGCGTGCGCAGCGTCGAGCGCGAGCTCGATGTCCTGCGCGCCGGAGTGCGCCACCTCGCAGATCGGCTGGCCGGTCGCCGGGCTCAGGTTGGGGCGGTAGCCGCCGTCGACCGGCGGCACCCAATGCCCGCCGATGAAGTTCTCGTAGCGCTCCCGGCACTGCACAGGGCTACCCGGACGGCCGGGAGCCTCGAAGGTCGTGGTCTGTTCAGTCGTTGCCATCAGGAATCTCCCGTTCGTGTCGTGGAGTTGTCCCGGCTGCGGGGCGCTGTGACTCCGCGCCCCGCAGCCAAGTTGGTGTCCGCTGTGTTCACGCGGTCACTGCCGCCGAAGTCGAGGTGGTCGAAGCAGAGCCGTCCGCGCCCTGCAGCACAACCTTCAGCGCGTTGGTGTTGGCCGCGTCAGCGAACGTGTCATAGGCGGCCATCGCGTCGCCGAGCGCGAAACGATGCGTGGCGAACAGCGAGGGGTCAAGCCGGCCGCTTGCGATCAGCCGCAGCAGCTGCGGGATGCTGAACGTGTCGACCAGACCCGTCGTGATCGTCACATCACGAATCCACAACTTCTCCAAGTGAAGATGCGCGGAGTGTCCGTGCACGCCAATGTTGGCAACGCGCCCGCCCGGCCTGATCAGATCCGTGCACAACTCGAAGGTGTCGGGCACGCCCACCGCCTCGAAAGCGACGTCCGCGCCGAGGCCGTCGGTCAGCTCCATCACCTTCGCCTTGGCGTCTTCGCGCGAGTTGTTGATGATCGTGTCGACGCCAAAGCGCTCGGCGCTCGCCAGCCGCGCGTCGGCGATGTCGATCACGACGATCCGCCCAGGCGTGAACAGCCGGGCGGTCAGGATCGCCGCCAACCCAATCGGGCCGGCACCGACGATCGCAACCACGTCACCAGGAGCAACCTGCCCATTGAGCACCCCCACCTCAAAGGAGGTGGGGAGGATGTCGGCGAGGAACAGGACCTGCTCGTCGCTGAGACCCTCGGGGATCTTGTAGACGGAGTTATCCGCGAACGGGACGCGCGCGTATTCGGCCTGCACACCGTTGATCGTGTGCCCGAAGATCCAGCCGCCGCCACCCAAGCACTGGCCGTAGCGGCCTTCCTTGCAGAAGCGGCAGCGCCCGCAAGCACTCACACACGACAGCAGCACGCGGTCCCCCGGCGCGATCGTGCTGACGCCGGCGCCAACCTCCTGTACCGTGCCGACGGCCTCGTGGCCAAGGATCGTGCCCGGCGTCGTCTCGGGCACATCGCCCTTGAGGATGTGCAGGTCGGTGCCGCAGATCGTCGTGGTGTCAATGCGGACGATCGCGTCGGTGGGGTCGAGGATCGTCGGGTCCGGGGCCGTGTCCCAGCCGCGCTGGCCAGGACCGTGGTAGACAAGCGCCTTCATCTCAAACTCCTCTCACTGGGGTGGTCGGTGTAATCGTGTCTTTGCTCGCCAGGACGAGCATCAACAACAGGGCAGCTGCACTGCCAGGTTTTGCCGCACACACAGCACCCCTCCCACGGGCTAGGGGCAGTGGCGCGATATGAGGGCGGCGAGCTGCCCATCTCCTTACGCCTCTCCCCAGGCGAGGACGCCCGCCACGTCCAGGGTCGAGAGCACACCGATCGGCCGCAGCGTCTCAGGGTGAATCACCACGATGTGGCTGGTTTTGTGCTTTTGCATCAGCTCCGCCGCATCGCGCAGCGGCACCGTCGGCTTGACGCTGATGAGCGGCTGCTGAGCGAGCTCTCCCGCGGTTCCTTCACCGCCCGGACTGATGCTCGCGCGCATCAGATCGAGGTCGGAGACGATGCCCCACAGATACGGCGCGCCCGACTTATCCTGCGGCGGGTGCATTATCGCCACGCAGTGCACGTGGTGAGTGACCATGATCTGGGCGACCTGCGTCATGGTGGTGTCCGTCTCACAGGAGACGATCCCCGGATGCATCGCATCTGCGACCGTCGCGTGCTCCAGTGACGGCATCAGATAACTGCCGTGGTAACGCTGGATCGTGGTATCGGGCATCGCTGGCCTCCTTCCGATGGCATCCGGTTATTTCTGCTCGCCTGAGACGAGCCCGCTGAGCCAGTTGCTCTTGCGGTAGGGCGGCATCAGCAGAACCAGGACGATCAGCACGGCGGTGCCGGCGAGGTACTGGAACAGCTCAGCGACGGTGGAGAACTGTGAGGTCAGGTTCTCTGCCCAGGCGATCATCGCGAAGGTGAACATTGAGAGGCCGAGACCTGTGAACAGGATCGGCTTGCGCCTGGTCGGCATGAACTCGCCGGTAAGCACGCTCGTCGCGATCGCGACGAACACGAGCGCCTCCAACAGGCCGATCAGCACCCACGAGGTGTTGGTGCCGGGGAAGGAGGAGATGAACGTGCCCTGGAAGCTCTTTGCCAGCCCGGCGGGCATGGTGCCGTTGTCGTCGATCAGCTTCTCCTTGGCGGAGTAGTAGAACAGCAGGCCGAAGGTGAAGTAGATGCCGGCGCTGATGAGCCAGTAGGAGGCGATGTCGGCGAGGTTGCTGTGCGCCCTGATGCGAGTGGTCGCGCCTGTGAGGCGGCCGTGAGCGACGTTGGTTGCCATCTTGCTGCGCCCCTTTCAAGAGGTGACGGAATTGATGGACTTGAAGCTAAGTGCCGCACGGCCTGGCGGTATCGGTGGCTACTGCCCCGAGGGGGGCGGGTGTAACTACTGAGCCGCGCGCACCAGTTCTTTGACCTCTACGTGTCGGCTTAGCTGCTCTACCTCCTGGCGCGTCCCGGTGCCAAGGCCGTGCCTGGTGGCGTTCAGGCAGCCGGCGGCCATCGCCATGCGCAGCGCCCCTTGGAGCGCCTGGTCGTCCGCCAGGCTGGCGCCGAGTGCGGCGAACATCGAGTCGCCGGTGCCGCGAGGCTCAAGCGCCTCCACGCGCGGTCCGACGAGCTGGAGATAACGCCCGCGATCACCGTCGAGCACGAGCGCGGGATGCGCCGCGCGGGAGAGCAGGACGGTGCGCGCACCGGCCTCATGGAGACCATCAAGCGCCGCAGTCAGATCCTCGAGCGCATTGCTGTGCGCCCAACCCTCGGCAAGTGCCTCCTCCTCGCTGATCTTGAGCAGGTCAAGCCCGCCCGCTAGGGCGGAGCGCAGCGCCCGGCCAGTGAGGTCGGCGATCACTTTGGTGCCGTTGCTGCGCAGGTCGCCTGCCAGGCGCCGGTAAATGTCACTGTCCATGATCTCCGGCGGGTCAAGGCCCGTCAGCAGCGCCAGTCCCGCATCGAGCGCCGCGCTGAGCATCACGCCATACAGCTCGTCAGCCTCGTGACGCGAAAGCTCCAGCGGCTCGGTGCGCGCGAGCTCCTGGCGCGTCCCGTCACGCCGCACGTGCACATACACGCCGTTTGAGTTTGCGCACTCCACCGCCAGCAGCTCGACGTTCTCGCGCGCCACCAGACCGCGCAGCACCGCACCGGACTCGCCGCCCAAGGAAGCGCACAGGCCGACCTTTGCTCCCAGCAGTGCGGCCATGCGCGCAACCCAAAACCCCTGGCCGCCCGCGTGGAGATGAATCTCCTTGTGCGCACCGTCTTCATCCTCGACTGTGACCGTCAACAGCGGCGAAGGCGCGAAGACGACGAGCGACCGCTTCATCGTCGGATACCTCTCAGCAATTCGAGCATCTCGCGCTTCAGCGCTGGGGCGGAGGCAATCGTGAAGTCCGAGTCGATGTCGTGTTCAGAGCCATCCCAGTCGTAGGTGAGCGCCCCGGCCTCGCGGGCGAGCAGCACCCCGGCGCTGACATCCCACACGCGGTTTGAGAGCATTACCGTGGCGCCCAGACGGCCCGCCGCCAACCACGCCAGGTCCAGTGCTGCCGAGCCGTGCGTGCGTACCCCGAGCGCGCGCGGGGCGAGTTGTTCCAGCGCCGCAATGTGCATCGGGTTCTCCGTCGCGCAGTCGTCGGCCACCGCGAAGTCGGTCATGCCGACGAGCGCGTGGTCAAGTTCCTCCAGGTGTGGGATGTGAAGCCGCCGACCGCCCAGATACGCGCCGGCGTCGACACGCGCCATATAGCGCTCACCGAGCAGCGGCAAATCAACGATCCCGAAGGTCGGCTGCCCCTCGCTCAACAATGCGAGCGAGATCGCGCACAACGGGCTGCCCTTGATGAAGTTCGTCGTCCCGTCAACCGGGTCGAGTACCCAGAGCAGCGGAGCGCGAAGATGCCCGCCGCGCTCCTCGCCGAGAAAAGGTATCTCCGGTGCGGCACGCCTGAGCGCATCCTTGACGGCATCCTCGATCTGGAAGTCCACACGGCTTGCGTAGTCGCGATCGCCCTTG
Organism: Solirubrobacteraceae bacterium; assembly: GCA_036279855.1. Taxonomy (GTDB): domain Bacteria; phylum Actinomycetota; class Thermoleophilia; order Solirubrobacterales; family Solirubrobacteraceae; genus Palsa-744. The sequence continues at coordinate 118,504 of DASUIH010000033.1, forward strand.
GCGATCAACCCGCCGACGTGCGAACGACCCTGGACGAGCAGGCGCGCTGCGTGATCGACCGCCACGCCAGCCGCCAGCAGCAGCGCGTTGAGCTCACCCTCCGCCAGCTCGTGCCGTGTCGCCAAGCTCAAGCCGAATCGCCTCCATGCCCACTGCGGCCTGGCAGTCCGTTTGGGCGAGCGAGATCGACCCCGACAGCGAGGATCAGCGTCGCCGCCCACGCGTTCACCGGGTCAAGCACGAGTGCTTCATGGCCCGCTATGAACCAGACCAAAAGCCAGATCAGAGTCATCGCAAACCCCACGAGTGCCATCGCAGCCGGGCCGACGCCGCCGTCTAGGGTGCGACGGCGCCGCATACCCCGGCTGGCGTCAGGCGGCCGTCGGCTTGATCTCGACCTTTGTCTTCTCGGGCTCGCTCGGCAGCGGGATCGTCACCTCGACCACCCCGTCGTGGGTGCTCGCCTTGATCTTCTTTGCGTCCACGCCCGTAGGCAGAGCCAGCGAGCGGGAGAACGAGCCGTAGCGGCGCTCGCGACGCAGGAAGTGCTTGTCCTTCTCCTCCTTGCGCTCCTCGTGCTCGCCGGAGACCGTGAGGATGTCGTCCTCGACCTCGATCTTGACCTCCTCGGGCTTGATTCCCGGCACGTCGGCGCGAACGACAAGGCTGCCGTTCTTGCGTTCCACGTCGATCGCGGGCGTCCAGTGACGCTCGTGCCCGTCGAAGAAGTCGTCGAACATCCGGTCGAAGCGGCTGCGCAGCTCGCCGAGCTCAGCGAACGGTTCCCACCGCGTAAGTGCTCCAGGCATGACTTGCTCCTTTGCTCGTTAGTCAGGGAGGCTCCAAGCGAAGCTAGTCCCGCACAGCGGGAGTGGGCATCGGGCCGCACCACGGGTCCAGACCGTGGCAACTACGGTGCCGCGGTCGCGGCGATCGTCGGATGCGGGCAAAGTGGTGCGCGCCTAGCTTGCTCTACAGCGAAGCAAACCCCCTCAAGGAGCAAGCGCATGGCCGCTACCGAGCCCGTTACCCCCGCCGCTCTACAGGCGGTGCGTCCCTTCCGCGATCTGCGCGTGCAGGACGTCGACTACGCCGGCGGCAAGGGCGCGAACCTCGGCGAGCTGACCGCCGCCGGCCTGCCCGTGCCGCCGGGTTTCGTGATCGGCGCGCCCGCCTACGCCGCGTTCTGCGAGGAGACCGGGCTGCGTGCGCGGCTGGCCGAGCTGCTCGACCATGTTGATGTCGAGGACACGACCGTGCTTGCGCAAACCGCCGAAGCTGCGAGCGTCTTCTTTGACGAGACTCCGATCCCGGACTGGCTGGCAAGCGGGATTCGCGACGCCTGCGTGCAGGCGGGCATCGCCGAGGTGCCGGTCGCGGTGCGCTCCTCCGCGACCGCGGAGGACACAGCATCCGCGTCGTTTGCCGGCATGAACGAAACGTTCCTGAACGTGGTCGGCACGGACGCGGTGCTCGACGCGGTACGGCGCTGCTGGCGCTCGCTGTTCGGCGCGCGCACCGTCTACTACCGCGGCTCGCGCGGGTTCGGGCAGGCCGAGATGGACATCGCGGTGATCGTGCAGCAGCAGATCGCCGCGACCCGCTCAGGCGTCATGTTCACCGCCAATCCCGCCACAGGCGACCGTGGCGAGCTCGTCATCGAGTCTGCTTTCGGCCTCGGCGAGGCCGTCGTCTCGGGCTCCGTCTCACCAGACCGTTACGTGATCGAGAAGGACCCGCTCTGGCTGCGCCGCCGCGACGTTCACTACAAGGAGCTCGCGATCGAGTTCGACGCGCACGGCGGCACCCGCACGCGGCCACTCTCACGCGAGGAGGGCCAGCGGCCGACCCTGGATGAGCGCGAGGTCATGGCTGTCGCAAAGCTGGGTCTGCGCATCGAAGCGCACTACGGCGCACCCCAGGACACCGAGTGGGCGTTTGACCCCGACGGCGACCTATGGATCTTGCAGAGCCGTCCGATCACCGCACTGCACGACCCCGACACGACCGCCTTCGAGCCCGTCGTGGATGGAGGCGCGGTGCTGCTGCGCGGTCTCGGTGGCGCGCCGGGCAGCGCAAGCGGCGCGGTGCGCGTGCTCTCATCACTCAAAGACGCCGAGCGATTGACCGAGGGCGAGGTGCTGGTAACGCACATGACCGCCCCGGACTGGGTGCCGTTGATGCGTCGCGCCGCCGCGATCGTCACCGACTCAGGCGGCATGACCTGCCACGCCGCGATCGTCTCGCGCGAGCTGGGTATCCCCGCCGTCGTCGGCACCAGCGAAGCGACCCGCAAGCTGCGCGACGGCGAGCTCGTCACCGTCGACGCCACCGACGGCGTCGTGCTGGAGGGCGCAAGCGCACCCGTAAAGGCTGAGTCCGACCACACCGAGGCGGCCCCCGCGCCAGCCGCCACTCAGGCGCGGGTCGTGACGGGCACGCAGGTTTTGGTGAACCTGTCAGAGCCCTCACAGGTCAAGCGCGCCGCCGCGCTCGACGTCGACGGCGTGGGACTCTTGCGCGCCGAGCTAATGGTGCTCGAGGCGCTCGGCGGCGATCACCCCCGCACACTGCTGGAGGAGGGTCGCAGCGAGGAGTTCATCACAGCGATGGCCGACGGGCTGAGCACATTCGCGACCGCGTTCGCGCCGCGGCCGATCACCTATCGCACGATCGACTTTCGCACCAACGAGTTTCGCGGGCTGCGCGGCGGCGAGCGCTTCGAGCCACAGGAGTCAAACCCGATGATCGGCTACCGCGGCGCGCTGCGATACACACAGGACCCCGACGTGTTCGCGCTGGAGCTCGCCGCCGTGGGACGGGTCTGGGAGCAGGGACAGCGCAACCTGCACGTGATGCTGCCGTTCGTTCGCACCACCGAGGAGCTGCGACGCTGCCGCGAGCTGATCGGCGAGTCCGGGCTGCTTCAGCGGCGCGAGTTTGAGCTGTGGGTGATGGCAGAGGTCCCCTCGGTGCTGTTCAACCTTGCTGACTACGCCGCGCTCGGCGTGGCGGGCATCTCGATCGGCTCCAACGACCTCACGCAGCTACTCCTCGGTGCCGACCGCGACAGCGAGCTGTTGGCGCAAACCTTCGACGAGCGCGACCCCGCCGTCGTCGCCTACCTGCACGAGCTGATCCCACGTGCCCGCGAGTTGGGGCTGCGCACCTCGATCTGCGGACAGGCGCCCTCGGTGCACCCGGAGTACGCGGAGCTGCTCGTGCGCGCCGGCATCGACTGCGTGTCGGTGAACATCGACGTCGTTGACCGCACGCGCGCGCTGATCGCGGCGGCCGAGCGGCGTGTCCTGCTGGACGCCGCGAGGGACTGATGTTCGCCGTGCGCATCCACGGCCGCGGCGGGCAGGGGGTCGTGACGGCCGCCGAGCTGCTCTCGCTCGCCGCGTTCACCGAGGGACTAGAGGCCCAGGCGTTCCCGAGCTTCGGCTCCGAGCGGATGGGCGCCCCCGTCGTCGCGTTCTGCCGCATCGACACCGAGCCGATCAGGCTGCGCGAGCCGATCACAGAGCCCGACGCCCTCGTCATCCAGGACCCCACGCTTCTGCACCACGTCGAAGTCTTCGGTGGCCTGCGCGAAGACGGCTGCGTGCTGATCAACTCGACGCGCAGCATCGAGCAGCTCGGGCTCTCAGAGCTCACAGAGCGCCACCGTCCGCAGCGGCTGGCGAGCGTGCCGGCGAGCGAGCTTGCGCGCACCCGCTTGGGACGGCCGATACCCAACGCCGCACTGCTCGGCGCGCTCGCCGCGCAGACCGGGATCGTGTCATTGGCGGCGCTCACAAGCGCGATCAACGACCGTTTCACCGGCGCCACCGCGCAGGGCAACGCAGCCGCCGCAACCGACGGCTTCCTGCACATAGAGGAGCCGGCCCATGCGTAGGCAGCTTGAGGGTTCCCAGGCGGTCGCGCAGACGGTCGCGCGCTGCCGGCCGCAGGTCGTCTCCGCGTATCCGATCACGCCGCAGACGCACATCGTGGAGGGGATCTCGCGGCTGGTGCGCTCAGGCAAGCTGACCGGCTGTGAGTTCGTCAACGTTGAGTCGGAGTTCGCCGCCTGCTCAGTCGCGATCGGGGCGTCCGCGGCGGGTGCGCGCACCTACACTGCCACCGCGAGCCAGGGGCTGCTCTACATGGCCGAGGCGCTGTTCAACGCCTCCGGGCTGGGGTTGCCGATCGTGATGACCGTCGCCAACCGTGCGCTCGGCGCGCCGATCAACATCTGGAACGACCACTCCGACGCGATGGCGCTGCGCGACTGCGGCTGGATACAGCTCTATGCCGCAGACAACCAGGAGGCCGTGGACCTGCACGTGCAGGCGTACCGGATCGCTGAGGAGCTCTCGCTGCCGGTGATGGTGTGCATGGACGGGTTCGTGCTCACGCACGCCTTCGAGCCGCTGGAGGTCCCCACCCAAGAGCAGGTCGACGCGTTCCTGCCCGTGTTCGAGCCCAGGCAGCTGCTCGACCCCGACGAGCCGATGACGATCGGCGCGATGGTCGGGCCGGAGGCGTTCACCGAGGTCCGCTACCTCGCGCACGCCAAGCACATCCACGCGCTCGACACGATCACGCAGACCGCAGAGGACTTTCGCGAGCGCTTCGGGCGGGCATCCGGTGGCCTGCTCGAAAGCCACCACACCGCTGAGGCGGAGACGGTCGTTGTGGCGCTCGGGTCGGTGCTCGGCACGGTCGTTGAGGTCGTCGATGAGCTGCGTGAGCAGGGCGTCTCGATCGGCGCGCTCGCCGTCAAGTCCTACAGGCCGTTCCCAGCACAGGAGTTGAGCCTCGCGCTGCGCGCCGCCAAACGAGTCGTGGTGCTCGAGCGGGCACTCGCGGTAGGAGCCGGCGGGATCGTCTCCGCGGACGTGCGCAACGCGCTCTGGCAGCACCCGATCGACGTTCACACCGTAATCGCCGGGCTCGGCGGGCGGGCGATCACCCGCAAGTCGCTGCGCACCCTCCTCGACAGCGCCGCTGGCGGGACGCTCGGCGAGCTGGAGTTCCTCGATCTGCGCCGCGAGATCGTCGAACGCCAGCTGCAGCCCATCGAAGCCGGGGAGCGTCCCGGCCCGCACGCCGAGAGCATCCTGCGCGAGCTAGGCGCCGTAAGAGCGGAGCCGGTATGAGCAAGCAAGACGGGCGCTTCTACCAGACCGGCACGTTCGCGGTCGGCGGACGCCTCCTGCAGGAGGACCAGCGTGCTGTGCAGTCAGATCCAGGACGCTCCAACGCGATCACGATGGGGCATCGCGCCTGCCAGGGATGCGGCGAGGCGCTCGGCGCCCGCTACGCGCTCGACGCCGCGCTGCGCGCCACCGACGGGCGGCTGATCGCCGCCAACGCGACCGGATGCCTTGAGGTGTTCTCGACCCCGTTCCCCGAGTCCTCGTGGCAGCTGCCCTGGATTCACTCACTGTTCGCCAACGCCCCGGCGGTCGCCAGCGGTGTCGCCGCGGCGCTGCGCGCCAAAGGCCGCGAGAACATACGGGTCGTCGGGCAGGGGGGCGACGGCGGCACCGTCGACATCGGCCTGGCGTGCCTGTCGGGGATGTTCGAGCGCGGCGATGACGTGCTCTACATCTGCTACGACAACCAGGGCTACATGAACACGGGCGTGCAGCGCTCGGCCGCCACGCCACCAGCCGCCCGTACCGCCACCACTGAGCCACTCGGGTTCCATCCCGGCAACTCCTTCGGCCAGGGCAAGAGCGCCCCCTTGATCGCGATGGCGCACGAGATCCCCTACGTCGCCACCGCCACCGTTGCGGACCTGCGCGACTTGGAGGCCAAGGTGACGCGCGCGATGGGCTTTCACGGGCCGCGCTATCTGCATGTGCTCGTGCCCTGCCCGCTGGGTTGGGGGTCCGCCACCGCAGAGACGATCCTGATCGCGCGCCTGGCCAAGGAGAGCGGCCTGTTCCCCGTCTTCGAGGCAGTCGACGGGCGCATCACGAGCGTTGCGTGTATCCGCCGGCAGGTGCCGGTGAGCGAGTACCTGCGCCGCCAGAAGCGCTTCGCGCACCTCTTCGACGGCGAGGGACGCCCGGATGTGGTCGAGCGGCTGCAGGCGCTCGCCGAGCGCAACATCGAGCGCTTCGCTCTCACCGCCCCCGCCGAGGCCGGCGAGGAGCACACCGACGTGGACATTGGGCTGCTCGATCCGCTGGCGGTCAGCGAGCGGGGGCCAGCATGAGTCACGGTGAGCGGCCATTCGCGATCACCCTCGATGTCGGCTCGAGCAAGGCGAACCGCACCGGCGACTGGCGCACCGAACGGCCCGTCTACGTGCGCCGGCTGCCGCCCTGCAACCACGCCTGTCCCGCCGGTGAGGACATTCAGAGCTGGCTGTATGAAGCAGAGTCCGGCGGCGATGGCTACGAGCGCGCCTGGCGTCAGCTTGTCGTCTCGAACCCGCTGCCGGCGATCATGGGGCGCGTCTGCTACCACCCCTGCGAGACGGCGTGCAACCGCGCCCAGCTGGACGAGGCGGTCGGTATCAACTCGGTCGAGCGGTTCCTCGGGGATGAGGCGATCCGCGCCGGCTGGGAGCTACCCCAGCCCGCGCCGCCGACAGGCAAGCGCGTGCTCATCGTCGGCGCCGGACCATCGGGCCTCTCAGCCGCCTACCAGCTCACGCTACGCGGCCACCACGTCACGCTGCGCGAGCAGGCAGCCAAGCCCGGCGGCATGATGCGCTACGGCATCCCCGCATACCGCCTCCCAAGAGACGTGCTCGACGCGGAGATCGCGCGCATCCTCACGCTCGCCGTGCAGCTGGAATGCGACCAGCCCGTAGTCGACCTGCCGGCGCTCATGCGCGAGGGCGCCTACGACGCGACGTTCCTCGCCGTTGGTGCGCACCTCGCCCGCCAGGCTGAGATCCCCGGCGGCACCGCCGCGCACATCATCGACGCGATCAAGCTGCTGCACACTTTGGGGGAGGGCGAGCAGCCACAGCTCGGCCGCCGTGTGGTCGTCTACGGAGGCGGCGACACCGCCCTTGACGCGGCGCGCAGCGCCAAGCGGCTTGGCGCGAGCGAGCCGATCGTCATCTACCGTCGCACCCGCGAGCGAATGCCCGCGCACGCCACCGAGCTCGCAGAAGCAGAGCAGGAGGGCATCGCCTTCCGCTGGCTCTCAACGATCACAGCCGCCGGCGGCGATCAGCTCACGATCGAGCGGATGCGTCTGGACGAGACCGGGTTCCCGCAGCCCACCGGCGAGTACGAGCAGCTCGACGCCGACACGATCGTCCTCGCGCTCGGCCAAAACGCCGACCTCGCACTCTTGCAGGGCCTGTCCGGGATCGAAGTCGAGGATCACGTCGTCAAGGTCGACCAGCAGATGATGACCGGCCATCCCGGCGTGTTCGCCGGCGGCGACATGGTTCCCGCCGAGCGCATGGCCGCCGTCGCGATCGGCCACGGCGCGCGCGCCGCGTGCTGCATCGACGGGTGGCTCAACGGCGCGCCCGCCCGTCCCGAGCCACAGGCAGAGCTCGCGGGCTTCGATCAGATCAACCCCTGGTATTTCACCGACGCGCCGCGCACTGTGCAGCCAGTGCTCAAGCAGGTGCGTCGTCAGAGCACCTTCGAGGAGGTCCTGCACGGACTCGATGAGTCCTCCGCGCTGTTTGAGGCGCGGCGCTGCCTGTCCTGCGGCAACTGCTTCTCCTGCGATAACTGCTACGGCGTCTGCCCCGATAACGCGGTCATCAAGCCCGGCCCCGACGGCGCTCCCTACGCCTTCGACCTCGACTACTGCAAGGGCTGCGGCATGTGCGTCACCGAGTGCCCCTGCGGCGCGATCGAAATGATCCCCGAGGAGGTCTGATCGGGGCGGCTCAGAAGCCTCATCGGTGGGAACCGCACGGCTCGATCCGCAAGGACTACGGAAGTCGGCTCTACACGTTCTTGGCACGGTGGGCGTATGGCTACCAACGTGACCTCATCACAACAGGCTTCGCTGGCCGAGCTGATTGATCTCACCGGGCGCACGGCGATCGTCACGGGCGGCGCGATGGGCATCGGCCTCGGCATCGCACGCCGCCTGCACGAGGCGGGCGCAAACGTCGTAGTCGCCGACCTCGACGAGTCCGCCGCCGAGTCCGCCGCCGGCGAGCTGCTCGCTGCCCGCTCGCACAGCGCGCTCTCATTGCCTGCCGATGTGAGCGACCAGAGCAGCGTCTCGCACATGGTCAAGACGGTGGTGGAGAGCTTCGGCGGACTGGAGATCCTCGTCAACAACGCTGGCATCTACCCGATGATGCCGGTGAGCGAACTCGACGAGGACACGTTCCGGCGAGTGCTCGACGTAAACCTGACGGGCCTGTTCCTCTGCACGAAGGTCGCGTCACAGCGCATGGTCGAACAGGGCGCGGGTGGGCGCATCGTCAACGTGACCTCGATCGACGCGCTGCACCCCTCGATGGTGGGGCTCGCGCACTACGATGCGTCCAAGCACGGTGCCTGGGGCTTCACCAAGAACGTCGCCTTGGAGCTCGCGCCCCACGGCATCTGGGTCAACGCAGTTGCCCCAGGCGGGATCAAGACGCCTGGCATTGGCGGCATGGATGAGCAGACCATGAGCGCCTTCGAGGCGGCGATCCCAATGGGCCGCCTCGGCGACCCTGACGACATTGGCCGCGCGGTGTTGTTCCTCGCGAGTGACCTCTCCAGCTACATGACGGGCAGTCAGATCGTCGTCGACGGCGGGCGGCTGCTCCGCTGAAGGAGCTCGACCCCGGTGGCTCCCTCGCTGCTCCTGCACGCGCCTTAAGTGCGGGCGGGCTGCGCGACCGCTTGCCCGGAGGTTCGGGTGGCGCTGAGCGGCACCGTGATGACCGGCACGGGCGAGGTTTTCAGCAGCTCCGTCGTGACCGTGCCCAGCGCTTCGTGCAGATGAGAGTGATGCTTGGCGCCGAGCACGATCGCGCGAGCATCGTGGCGGCGTGCCGCGTCGATCAGCGCGGTGGCGGGGTCCTGGTCAGAGACCTGGGTCTCAAGTTCGATGTCGAACAGGGCGTCATCGCCGTCGAGCATCAGCTCGTCGAGGACTGCGCGGCCCTCGTCGTGGCGCTCATCAGCGGTACTGAGCGGGCTCGGTGGCATGTGCTGGGGCCGGCAGGCATACACGATCACGAGCTTGCCGCCCGTCGAGGCCAGCTCGTTGGCCGCCCAGCGGGCGGCGTGGCGCGAGCTCTCGCTGCGGTCATAGCCGAGGATGATGCAAGGTCCGCCCGTCCCAGCCGACTCGCCTGATCCTCGGCGTGTCATGTCAGTGTCTTCTCGCAGTCCTGTGCATCCAGGTAGGGCGCGAGGTACTTCGCGGCGATCTTGCTCGGCGGCGACCAGCTCGGCGTATCGGTCAATTCTGAGCTGAATCCGTGCCCGCCCGTGATCTTCGCAGTCAGATACAACGGCTTATCGCCGGTGAGCAGCATCCCGTGAATCACGGGGTGAAACGGCTCCGGTGTCACAGGCGCGCCGGCCTTCGCGGCGATCGACTGCGCCACCACATCGGCCTGCTGGGCACCCACACCACCATGCTTGACCGGAAACTCGGTGCAGTCCCCGGCGGCGTAGACGCGCTCGGCGGCCAGCACGCGCCCGTAGGGGTCCACGCGCAAAAAGCCGTGTTCGCTCAAAGGGATGCCGCGCACGCAGGGGCCGTAGAGCTCGGGCAGAGCGATCACGCGATCGACGTGCAACCGTCGGTCGCCAGGATTGATGACGACTTCGCCCTCCTTGTGTACTTCGGCGTAGGCGGAATGGATCGTCTGGATATTCGACCGCGCGAGCAGCTCTGCGACCGCGCTGCTCGCGGTCTGCCCAAAGATCGCAAGCGGACTGTCCTCGGAGGTAACAAGAGTGATCGCAACGTCCATGTTCATGTCATACGCGCGGCCGGCGGTCATCAGCGCAAGCTCATACAGCGGCAGCGGCCACGCCATCCGGCCGGGAGCAACGAACGCCAAGCGCTTGATGTAACCGGCCTCGACGTCCTGGACGATGCCGTGCAGGATCTCATCCATGCGCGCAGCGTCGATCGTGATCGCGTGCTGATAGCGCGCATTCGCTCTCGCGCCCATCGCCAACACCAGCGCGTCGTACTCCAGCTGCTCATCGCCCTTGGTGTGGACGATCTGGTTCTTGGGGTCAACCCAGGCCAGCTCGTCGCAGATCAGACTCGCGCCAGCGTCGCTGACGATCGGCGCAAGCGGGTAGCGGCGCGCCTGTCCCTGCGCGAACGGCTCGCGCACGGTCATCGGCCGGTAGTGAAACTCGGGGTTCGGTGCGACCACGCTCACATCGGTCAGCTCGCCCGCGAGGTCGTGCAGCGCCAGGACCGTCTCAAGCGCCGCCACACCACCGCCGACGACGATCACACGCAACTTCTCGGAAGATGATCTCTCAGTAGGCATAGACGCAGGCTACGTTCGCCGCAGCGGTGCAGCAGCCGCAGAACCCCGCCATTCGACCGCCGGGGTAACTACGGACCTGTTCGCGGCCACCCTTCATCTCACTGCGCCTCGGCGGTCTCGCCGGCGCGATCGTGCCCTGCCACCGTGTTGCTGGGGCGCACTCCCCACGCAAGCGCCCGCGCCACGTCAAGGCTTGAGAGCACTCCAACGGGTCGGCCAACGTTGGGGTCGGCGACGACCAGATGGGAGCATTCGTGCTCGCTCATCAGTTGCGCGGCGCGATGAACGTCATCCTCCGGGGCGATCGTGACGATCTCCGTCGCCGCGACCGAGCCGGCCTGCACGTCGATGCGCTCGTCGCTGATCGCGCGCATCAACTCGACATCGGAGAGGATGCCCCACACCAACTGCTCGTTGTGGTGGCGGTCGCGTGCGAGGCCGTCCACCACTACACAGTGAACGCTGTGCTCGGCCATCAGCGCGACGACCTCGCTCACCGGGGTCTGTGGCGGACAGTCGATCACTCCAGGGTGCATCACTTCGTGGATCTTCAGGGAGCTGTGATCGGCGGACAGCGGCATGGGTTCGTCTCCTAGCGTCGGTTTATCGTTTGAGTCGAGCACCGCTCAGCGGCGCTCCATACGGGCGAGGTTTCCACCAGCAGGCCGGCACGCCATCCGCTGTAGACCAGCCCAACCGTCTCGGGTTTCCTCGGAGCGACCCCAGGCGCTACTCGGCCGGCGGAACACCTTGCTCGAGCAGATAACAAGCCCCGTGGTAGTGCTCGGAGGCCAACCGGCCCGCGCGCAGCTCCGCAGTCCTCGACGAGCGGCGGGCTCGCCCATGATCGAGAACGACGAGCGGCTCATACGCGCCGATCAGATCACCGCAGCGGGCGCAGCGCCACTGCTCGCCGCCTGGACCGCCCTGCATACCCGGACCCGTACCCATCAAGAACTCACCAATCGTTTTGCCTCAAAGGACCCTTGACTTCCAGGCTGATCGGAACTATCGAGGCGGGCATGGGTGGTATGCCCCGCCTTTCTGTCGCGGAAACCCCGCAGTCGGCACTACGCGGCAGCGCATTCGCTCATCCACCGCGCGAACAACCTCCAAGACCTGTGCGTCGGTGCGCTGCTCGCCGTCGAGCCCGAGCACGCTTGCCGCCGGCAGCTCCTCCAACTCCTCGAAGCGGTGAAACTGCGCGGCAACGACCTCGGGAGTAGCATCGGAGATCCTGTCGGTGTTGCGCATCCGCGCCGCCGCCCTAGCGAGCGCCGTCTCCAACGTCACCTGACAGCGCACGACCAGGAACGCCAGCCCCCTCCGCTGAAGAAGACGAAAGAGCTTTGCGCGCTCGCTGCGTCTGTGGCAGGTCGCATCCACGATCACGCCACCCGTGCGCTGCAGTTGTGCGAGCGCCTCATGGCTCAGCAGGTCGTAGACCGCGCGGGTGAACTGGCTGGTGTAGTGCTCCGGGCGGGCGCGCTCGGTCGCCGCCAATCCCGCGTGGCGCTTGCGGACCTGATCGGAGGAGACGACCGGCAGCCGCGAGCGGCGTGCGAGCTCCGCGGCGAGCGTCGACTTGCCGCTCCCCGCCGTCCCGCACACCACGATCGCGACCGGCTGGCGTGCGCGCCAACAAAAGCGCTGCGCGAGCATCCACAGCCGGCTGGCCCTCGCGCGTTCGCGATGGCGCAGGCGACCATGCCGGCTGCCGGCGGCGATCACGGCGACCTTCGCCCGCACGAGCGCCCAATACGTGCAGTAGAAGCTGAACAGCTGCCCACTCGCGAGGTTCCCGCCAGCATCGTGGTAGGCGCCGATCAGCTCGCGTGCGGCGCGCCCGTGGCCGTGTGCCTCCAGATCCATCGCCAGGAACGCAAGGTCCTGGGCGACATCCATCTGCCGCAGCTGCGGGTCGAACTCGATCCGGTCAACGACGCGCACGGTCGGGCCGAGCAGCACGTGCTCGCAGCGCAGGTCGCCGTGCCCATCGCGCACCTCGCCCGAACGCACACGCTGCTCGATCTCCCCGCGGTGAGCGCTCACGAACGCCTCAGCGAAGCCGCGCATCATCCGTGGCTGCCAGTCCTCGGGGTGATCCAGGCGTTCAAGCTCGCGAAGGTTTGCCTCCCAGGCCGCCAGCAGCCGCTCCGGCTCACCGCCAGGGCAGGCAGCGCAGCCGCGGTGAAAATCGGCGAGGCGACGCGCGACTGCTCGCACCTGCGCGCGGGTCAGCGAGCGCGCGTCGATCGCGCCCTGCAGAGTGTCCGCCTCCTCGAAACGGCGCATGTGCACCGCGTACTCGACGGCCCCCGGCGTGTCCGGCGGCGCGAAGCGAAACCCCTTGCCGGCCGCGACGATCGCGCGCACCCCGAGGTATATGCCAGGCGCGAGCTCGCGGTTGACACGAACCTCCTCCTGGCACGCGGCTCGCCTGCGCGCGAGCGTGCTGTAGTCAAGGAACGCAAGCCGCACCGGCTTCTTGACCTTGTAAGCGAACGGGCCGGCGAGGAACACCCAGGAGGCGTGCGTCTCGTGCACCTCGACCGCCAGACGTCCCCGATACATCTCGGGAGCGGCGAGCGCCGCCAAAACAGGTGAGTCAACCTCGACTGCAGCCGGTGCCAGCGCTTGCTCAGACGCGATCACGGCTGGATGCTCAGCCGGTGCCTGCGCTGATCGTGGCGCGCACGCGCTCGGCCTCGTTCTCATCAGGTTGTGATCCGCGCGGCACCACCAAGACAGGGCAGTGCGCTTCGCGCATCACCGGCGCCGAGACGCTCCCCAGCAGCGCGTGCCGCACCGGGCCGTAGGCCCGCGAGCCGAGCACAAGCAGATCCAGCCCTTCGGACTGCTCGACCAGCACCTCGCAGGGATTGCCCTTGATCGTCTGCGCGTAAACCGATGCGCCAGGGTCAAGCTCGGCGACCGCGCGCTCCACGCTCGCGCGGGTAGCCGCATACGTTTCGCCCTCCAGCGTCGACACAGGGACCGCCAACCCCGCATAGCTGCGAATGACCGTGCTGATCCACGAGGCGGCGAATACGCCGAGCTCGCCACCGAAGACGCCGGCGAGCTCGTAACCCAACCGCAAGGCCATTCTGCTCTCGGTGGAGTCCGCGAAGCCCACGCCAACCCGCCGCCAGGTGCCAGCCTCACGGTCGGCGTAGCCGGCGGGTGCCACCAGCACCGCACACGGCGCGCCATGCACCAACCGCTCCATCAGGCTGACGTGCAGACGAGCCGCGACCCCTCGGCGAGCCGCGCCAATCACGATCAGCCCAGCATCTTCGTAGCTGGCCATGCTGTGCAGGGCGTGGATCGGCCACGAGGCGCTGCTCCAGTGATATGCGACATCAGCCAATTCCTGACTGTCAGGCAGAAGCGCTTGTACCTCCTCGCGGACACGCTGCTCGGCAGCGTCCGCAGGCACCGAAGAAAGCAGCGGACTGTACGGGTAGACGACCGTCACGCTCGCGCCCAGCGCGGCGGCAAGCGTCCCGGCGAGCTTCACCGCATCACGACCGGCCTCATCACCCCCATAGCCAACAACAATCTTCTCGAACACCGGAACACCCTTTCACTGTCGTCTGCCCCCGACCGGGGGACTGTCGGCAGTATCAGAGACTCCGTGCGGCGCGACGAGCGTAGTTTGACCCGACCCCACATAGAGCCCTTCCCACAGGCCAAGGTGTCTGACGAGCGCGCGAGAGCGCTGGCCGCGGGCGCTACACCCACGCTCCCTCGGTGATAACACCGGATGCTCCAGAGCGGTGAACATCAGATCCTTCGCATATGAGCGTCACCCAGCCACGCACCCGTGCACCCGTGTCCAAGCCAGCAGGTAGCTCTCGCGGTCAGGCGATCCGAACGCAGGGGCTGACCAAGCGCTACGGAGCCACGCTCGCACTCGACCAGCTCGACCTGGCGGTGACGCCCGGCGAGGTGTACGGGTTCCTCGGCCCCAACGGCGCTGGCAAGACGACCACGATCCGCCTGCTGCTCGGCCTGCACCATCCCACCGCCGGTCGCGCCGAGCTGTTCGGGCTCGACGCCTGGCGCGACCCCGTAAGTGCGCACCGTCGTGTCGCCTACGTCGCCGGCGAGCCATTCCTGTGGCCGGCATTGACGAGCGCTGAGACGTTCGAGTTCCTGGCACGCATCCGTGGCGGTCAAGACAGCGCGTACCGCGACTTGTTGATCGAGCGCTTCCAGGTCGACCCCGACAAGAAGGTGCGCGCGCTCTCCAAGGGCAACCGCCAGAAGATCCAGCTGGTCGCGGCCTTTGCGAGCCGCGCCGAGCTGTTGATCCTGGACGAGCCAACGAGCGGACTAGACCCGTTGATGGAGGTCGCGTTCCGCGAGACCGTGCACGAAGCCAAGCAGCGCGGAGCGACGATCTTTCTCTCCTCGCACATCCTCAGCGAGGTCGAGGCGCTGTGCGATCGCGTCGGAATCCTGCGCGCCGGCAGGCTCGTGGACGAGGGCACGCTCGCCCAGCTGCGCCACCTCAGCGCGCAGACGGTCGAAGTCACATTCGACGGGCCTGTGCCCGAGCTGCCATCCCTATCCGGGGTAGCGGCCCATCCCGCGGGAGCGAACGCGGCTCGCTTCGAGCTCACTGGCAGCGTCCAGCCGCTGCTCCAAGCGCTCGCCGAGCTGCCGGTGCTTGCGCTGCAGAGTCATGCACCGTCGCTGGAGGAGATTTTCCTGCACCACTACGACGCCTCCGATGGCCGTGTCGGCGGCTAGCGCCATCGCTCGGCGCGCGTTCGCCGACGGGCGCACCCGCACCATCTCCTTCGCGCTGCTGTTCGCGTTCGTCGCAGTCGCGAACGTCGCCGGCTTCAAGCACAGCTTCCCCACGCTGAACGACCGCCTGAACTTCGCGCACAGCTTCGGCGGCGACGCCTCCGTGCGCCTGTTCTACGGCGAACCGCACGAACTGCTCACCGCCGGCGGCTACGTCGCCTGGCGCGTCGGCGGATTCATGTCGATCTTCGCAGCAGTGTGGGGGCTGCTCGCCGCCGTGCGCGCGCTGCGCACCGAGGAGGACGCCGGCCGCTGGGAGCTGATCCTCGCCGGCGCAGTGCGCCGACCCCAAGCGCTGTTCGCGGTACTCGCCGCGACCTGTGCCGGTGTCGCCGTGCTGTGGCTGGCGAGTTTCGTGGGGCTGGTCCTCGGCGGGCTGTCGGCGGGCGGGTCGGCGTATCTTGCGCTTGCCACGGTCGCTCCGGCGCCCGTGTTCCTCGGCATCGGAGCCGTGGTGTGCCAGCTCGCGCCGGCCCGAAGGGTCGCGCTGGAGCTCGGCATGGCGATCCTCGCGGTCCTGCTGGTGCTGCGCGTCGTCGCGGACACCTCGACCGGCGCCGGCTGGCTGCGCTGGGCCACGCCGCTCGGCTGGAGCGAGGAACTGCGGGCATTCGCGCACCCGCAGCCAGCGGTGCTCATCCTCCCGCTGGTGGCAAGCGTCGCGCTGCTCCTGATCGCTGGGAGAATCGCCTTGCGCCGCGACGTCGGCAGCGGCCTGATCCAGACGCATGATCGGACCGCGCCGCGGCTGTGGCTTCTCTCATCGCCGACGGCGCTGGCGCTGCGCGGCGAGCGCGGCAGCCTCGCGGGCTGGCTGTTCGGCGTCGGCGGCTTCGCGGTGATCATCGGCGTGATCTCAACGACGTTCACGACCGCCAAGCTCTCAGAGAACCTGCGTCGTGAGTTCGCGCGCGTCGGTGGCGCCAAGATCACCACGCCAACCGGCGCGCTCGGCCTCTACTTCCTGTTCTTCGTGCTGGCCATCAGCCTGTTCGCGTGCTCGCAGATCGCCGCGGCAAGGCACGAAGAGGCAGACCAGCAGCTCGAGACGCTGCTCGCGCTGCCCGTCTTTCGTCGCCGCTGGCTGGCCGGGCGGCTCGCGCTCGCGCTCGGCGGGTCGATCGTGCTCGCACTCGTAGCGGGCCTGCTCGCGTGGGCCGGCGCGCGCTCACAAGGAGCCGCGGTGTCGCTACCGAGGATGCTGGAGGCGGGAGCGAACTGCCTGCCGGCGACGCTGCTGTTCGGATCGCTCAGCGCGCTCGCGTTCGCGGTCCTGCCGCGCGCGACCAGCGGCATCGCCTACGGCCTGGTGAGCGTCGCGTTCGTGTGGCAGCTGTTCGGTTCGCTGCTCGGGATGCCCTCATGGCTGCTCGGCCTCTCACCCTTTCATCACATTGGGCTTGTACCCGCGCAATCATTCAAGGGTCTCGCGGCGGCGATCATGCTCACGGTCGCTGCCGCCGGCGTGCTTGCCGCGCTCGCGCTGTTCAAGCGACGCGACCTGACAGGACACTAAAGGAGGCCGGCGGGATGCTGCAGACGGTGACAGTCGGCCGCTGGTCGCTCAGTGCATACGAGGGCATCGCACCCGAAGCAGTGATCGAACAGCTGCGTCAAAACGCCCGCTCGTTGCAGGGCGCGCGCATCCTGCACGTCAATGCCACCCCCTACGGCGGCGGAGTGTCCGAGCTCTTGCGTTCAAGCGTGCCGCTGCTGCGCGACCTCGGCCTGCACGTCGACTGGAACGTGATCGGCGGCAACCCCGACTTCTTCCACGCCACCAAGGCACTCCATAACGCGCTGCAGGGCGCCCCTCGGCCGCTCACCGAAGCAGAGCAAACGGCTTACCAGGATTGTGTGCAGGAGAACGCCGCGACCCTCGACGGCGACTACGACTTCATCGTCATCCACGACCCGCAGCCGGTCGGGCTGCTGCAGGCGCACGGCAAAGGCCGGGCGCGCTGGATCTGGCGCTGCCACATCGACACCAGCGAGCCCAACCCCGACGCCTGGAGCTTCCTCAAGCCTTACCTGGAGGGATTCGACGCGGCCGTGTTCACGATGCCCGAGTTCATCCCGCCCGGCCTGCCCGTCGCCCGGACGGTGGCGATCGCACCCGCGATCGACCCGCTCAGCCCCAAGAACATAGAGCTCGACCCGCGCACGGCAGACCAGATCCTCGACTGGATCGGCGTCGACCTCCCCGGACGACTCATCACACAGGTCTCGCGGTTTGACGCATGGAAGGACCCGCTCGGCGTGATCGACGCCTACCGGCTCGTGCGCGAAGAGACCCCCAGCCTGCAGCTCGCCCTAGTCGGGTCGATGGCACTCGATGACCCCGAGGGGTGGGAGGTCTACCGCCAGGTCTCAGACGCCGCCGACGAGGACCCGCTGATCCACATCTACACCAACCTCACCGGCGTCGGCAATGTCGAGGTCAACGCCTTCCAGCGCCTCTCAGAGGTGGTCGTGCAGAAGTCGATCCGCGAGGGGTTCGGCCTGGTCGTCTCCGAGTCACTGTGGAAGGGCACACCCGTCGTCGCCGGCCAAGCGGGCGGGATTCCCCTACAGATGAAGGACGGCGTCGGCGGCCGGCTCGTGCAGAGCACCGAGCAGTGCGCCAGCGCGCTACTCGAACTGCTCTCAAACCCAGAGCTCGCACAAGCACTCGGCCAGAGCGGACGCGAACGGGTGCGCGAGCACTACCTGCTGCCACGCCTGCTGATGGACGAGCTCGCGCTGTTCGCCACACTCGATAATCCCGAGCCAGCGCTCCCAACACCGGGGGCGCCGGTATGAGCCAAACGGCTCCCCCCGCGAACGAGATCGACGCGGAGGAGACCGTCGAGCTGCTGTTGCGCGACCTGCGCAGCTCCCGCGACGGGCTCACCACACGCGAGGCACAGCGGCGCCTCGTGCAGTACGGCCCCAACGAACTGAGCCGCCGCGGCGGACCACGCTGGCCCGCAGAGATCGCCCGCCAGCTGACCCACCCGCTCGCGCTGCTGTTGTGGGTCGCCGCGGCCCTGTCGTTCGCGGTCGGCAGCGAGACCGTCGCGATCGCCGTGCTGCTCGTGATCGTGCTCAACGCCGCATTCGCGTTCATGCAGGAGCTACAGGCCGAGAAGGCCGTCGAGGCGCTCGCCGCCTACATGCCCCAGCACGCCACCGTGCTGCGTGACCGCGCCCCACGAGTGATCGAGGCCACCAGCCTTGTGCCTGGAGATATCGTCGTGCTCGCCGAAGGAGACCGCATCCCCGCAGACATGCGCCTGCTCTCCGGTGCCCTGGAGGTCGATCTCTCGACGCTCACCGGAGAGTCAGTGCCGGCGCTGCGCTCAGCCGAGCTGCAGGACTCACACGTGCCTCGGCTGGCGGCACGCGACCTGGTTTTCAGCGGCACGAGCGCGACCGGCGGGGAGGCAAGGGCCGTCGTGTTCGCCACTGGGATGCACACCGAGATCGGACGCATCGCCGCTCTGTCTGAGCGCGTGAAGGAGCAGCCCAGCCCACTCGAGCGGCAGGTGCGCCGCGTCGCCTGGTTGATCGCCGCGATCGCAATCGGAATGGCGATTGCTTTCGTGCCACTCGCGATCCTCGTAACCGGCCTGTCGGTGAAGGAAAGCGTCGTGTTCGCCGTCGGTCTGCTGGCCGGCAACGTGCCCGAGGGTCTGTTGCCGGTCATCACTCTCGCGCTCGCCGTCGCCGTCAGCCTGCTCGCGCGCCGCGGCGCGCTCGTCAAGCGGCTGAGCGCCGTGGAGACGCTCGGCTCCACCGATGTGATCTGCACCGACAAGACCGGCACGCTGACCGAGAACCGAATGCGTCCTGTGGCGGCCTGGAGCCTCGCCGGCGAGACCACCTTCGACCACGACACCCACGCAGCAGACAACCCTGTGGCATTGCGGGCGCTCGCACAGGTCGCGGCGCAGTGCAACGACGCACGTCTTGACATCGAAGGGCAGGCAGTCGGCGATCCAACCGAGATAGCGATCCTGCTCGCCGCGCGCGCTCTCGAAGCCGATGTTGCAGCCTCAAGCCGCGAGCGCCAACGCCGCCACCGCTACAGCTTCGACCCGCAGCTAAAGCTGATGAGCACCCTCGACACCGACAAGGATGGCGAATGGCTGCACACCAAGGGCGCCCCCGAGTCCGTGCTCCCACGCTGCACAAGCGTCATCGACGAGCACGGAAACACAGGCCGCCTGCGGGAGGAGACCCGCGCACAGATCACCCGCCAGGTCGAAAGCTACGCCCACCAGGGACTGCGAGTCCTTGCACTCGCCCATAGGCCGCTGCGGCTCGCGGGCCAGCAGGCGATCACCCGTGAGCAGGCCGAGCGCGAGCTGTGCTTCCTCGGCCTCATCGCGATGCTCGACCCACCCAGGGCAGAGGTCGCAAACGCAGTCGCACGCTGCCACGCCGCGGGCATCCGCATCATCGTGATCACCGGCGACCATCCTCTGACCGCCGCCGCGATCGCCCGGCAGGTCGGCATCGGCGCCGAGCGGGCAAAGGTCGTGCTCGCCGAGCGCTTCGACCACAGTGATGAGCGCGAGATCGAGCAACTGCTCGCGGACGGCAGCGAGATCGTCTTCGCGCGCGCCTCACCGGAGGCCAAGCTGCAGATCGCCGAAGCGCTGCGCACGCAGGGACACGTCGTGGCGATGACCGGCGATGGCGTCAACGACGCGCCCGCGCTGCGCCGTGCCGACATCGGTGTCGCGATGGGCCGCTCCGGCACCGACGTCGCCAGGGAGGCCGCCACCATGATCCTCACAGACGACAACTTCGCCACGATCGTCACCGCCGTGGAAGCCGGGCGGCGCGTCTACGACAACGTCCGCAAGTTCATCATCTACATCTTCACCCACGCAACCCCCGAGGTCGCTGCCTTCCTGCTGTTCGCGCTCGCCGGCGGCGCGATCCCGCTGCCGCTGCCCGTGCTGTTGCTGCTCGCCTTCGACGTCGGCACCGAGACGCTGCCCTCGCTCGCGCTCGGCCGCGACCCCGCCGAACCAGGCATCATGCGCCGCCCACCACGACCACGCCAAGAGGGCGTGATCCGCCCTCCAATGCTTGCAAGGGCATGGCTGTTCCTCGGCGTGCTCATCGCGCTGCTCTCACTCGGCTGCTTCTTCATCGTCCTCACCCAGTCCGGCTGGCACTCAGGCGACCCGACCGGCGCAGGCTCACCGTTTCACCACGCCTACCTGCAGGCCACCACGATGATGTTCCTCGCCATGATCGCCGGGCAGATCGGCACAGCGTTCGCGGTGCGTACCCAGCGCGCCTCGCTCGGCCAGATGGGTTTTTTCAGCAACCCTTACCTGCTGCTTGCGATCCTCGCCGAGCTGGTGCTCGCCGCGATCATCGTCTACGCCCCGCCGCTGCAGGACCTGCTTGCCACTGCCGGCCCACCGCCCAAGTACCTACTGCTGCTCCTCCCGTGCCCGGTGATCGTGTGGGGCGCCGACGAACTGCGCCGCCGGCTGCTCGCACACCGCCACCGCGCCCCGGCAGGCAGGAAGACCACCTCGCCCGTGCGCTCGTGAGCTTCCAGACGCTGCTGGTGATCGTGCTCGCGGGTCTCGGCGGGCCGCTACTCAGCATCAGCCGCCACCGTTTCGTGCCCGTCGTGATCGGCGAGATCCTCGCCGGGGTAATCGTCGGACGCACGGGCCTTGAAATCGTGGACCCGGCACAGCCGACGATCTCCTTCCTCGGCCAGGTCGGCTTCGCGATGCTGATGCTGACCGTGGGAATGCACCTCCCTCTGCGCGAGAAGCGACTCGCGCCATCGCTGCGAACAGGAGCGCTGCTCGCAGGGATCGTCGCCCTGCTCGCGATCCCAGCCGCGCTGCTAGCCGCCGCAATTGCAGGCACCGCACACGCCGCGATCTACGCCGTGCTGCTCGCCTCCGGCTCCGCCGCAGTGCTGCTGCCAGCCCTGGAGGAGATGGGTCTCGCTGGCCCTGGCGTAATGGTTGTGATGGCGCAGGTCACGATCGCCGACGTTGTGACGATCCTTTCCGTCCCGATCGTCCTACAGCCCTCGCGTACCGGGCACGCAGCACTCGGAGCCGCGCTCGTCGCGACAGCTGTCCTCGGCCTGTTGGGACTCGCGCGCCTGATCTCCGGTCGAGCGCTGGTGCATCGCCTGCGCAGCCTCTCAAAGCAGCGCCACTGGGCGCTTGACCTGCGCATGTCGCTGCTCGTCCTGTTCCTGCTCGCCTGGATCGCCGAGAAGAGCGGCACCAGTGTTCTGATCGCAGGATTCGGAGCGGGCCTGACCGTCGCGCTGATCGGCGGACCCAAACGCCTCTCCACACAGATGCGCGGCCTCGCCGACGGGTTCTTCATACCCCTGTACTTCGTCGTGCTCGGCGCACAACTCGACCTACGCGGCCTGTTCGATCACCCCGCGATGCTCGCGCTCGCCGCCGCGCTCGCGCTGCTCAATGTGCTGGCCCATCTCGGCGCGGTCGTCCTCGTCCATCGACCGCTGAGCACTGGGCTCGCCGCAAGCGCCCAGCTCGGTGTGCCCGCCGCGATCGCCTCGCTCGGGCTCGCCGAGCACGTGCTCTCAAACACCGTGGCCACCGCGATCGTCGCGGCGGCGCTCGTCAGCCTCGCCGTCTGCACCCTCGGCGTCGAGCAGATGCTTCGCAGCGAAAGCGAAATCACGCCTGTAGCGAAGACCGGCCTTCAAGCACAGTCCTGACCTGCCGGGCGATCTCAAGATCCTCGCGCGCGGTGAGCACCAGCGAGCGGACGGTCGCGCCAGCCGCACTGATCTCGGCGTCCCCGGCTGCCTGCCGGTTGCGGGTCTGATCTAGGCTCAAGCCCAGGAACCCGAGCCCGGCAGCGGCTCGTGAGCGCACCTCATGCGAGTGCTCGCCGATCCCGCCTGTAAACACGAGCACGTCGAGGCCGCCGAGCGTGGCGGCCATCGCGGCGATCCCGGCGCGCAGTCGATGGGTGTAGACGTCGAGCGCGAGCCGGGCGCGCTCGTCCCCGTTCTCGACATGGCTGACGATCTCGCGCATATCGGCGCTCCCAGCGAGACCAAACAGACCTGAGTCGTGCTCCAGGGCGTCCGCCAGCTCGGCGAGGGTAAGCTCTGAGCGCTCTGCGAGCCACAGCAGCATTCCGGGGTCGACGCTGCCCGAGCGGGTGGCCATCACCAGACCCTCGAGCGGCGTGAAGCCCATCGTCGTGTCCAGCGAGTGCCCGCCGCGGATTGCGCACAGGGACGCGCCCGCCCCAAGGTGGCAGCTCACGACCCGCAGGCCGACAGGATCGCGTTTGAGTAGCTGTGGTGTGCGCCGCGCGACCCAGGCGTGGGAGAGGCCGTGAAAGCCGTAACGACGAAGCCCCCACTGCTCCCGCCAAGCGGCCGGCAGCGCGTAGGTCGCCGCGGCCATAAGGAGCGTTGAGTGAAACGCGGTGTCAAAGCAGGCGACCGCCGGGAGCCCCGGCAGCATCTCTGTGACCGCATCCAGCGCCGCAAGCGACCCCAGCTGGTGAAGCGGCGCGAGGTCACACAGCTCGCGCATCGCCGCCTCCACATACGTGTCGATCCTCACGGCTTCCCGGAAACGCTCGCCGCCGTGCACGATGCGGTGCCCGACCGCATCGGCTTCGCGCAGAGGCGAGTTGAGCGCTGCGCGCAATAGGTCCGGGTCCACCTGTGCGCGAGCGGCCGATAGCTCTTGCGAAGCGAGCGTCGTGTCCTGCTCGTCGAGTAGCGTGAGCTTGAGGGTGCTGGAGCCGGCGTTTACGACCAGGACCCGCACCTGAGCGCCTATGCCCGCTCGTCCTGTGCGGCGCGGGTGTCGCCCGCTACGGGCCAGCGCCAATCCGTGATCTCCGGCGGGTCCTGGCCGTGCTCGCGCGTATAAGCACGGTGACGCAGACGCTCGTCGCTCATATGCTGGCGCAGGTGCACGGCGCGCTCCGCCAGTCCTGGCACGCGGTCGATCACGTCCATCACCAGGTGAAAGCGGTCCAGGTCGTTGAGCATCACCATGTCAAACGGCGTCGTCGTGGTGCCCTCCTCCTTGTAGCCGCGGACATGCAAGTTGTGGTGGTTGGTGCGCCGGTAGGTGAGGCGGTGAATCAGCCACGGGTAGCCGTGGTAGGCGAAGATCACGGGCTGGGAGGTGGTGAACAGCGCATCGAACTCCCGGTCGGAGAGACCGTGCGGATGCTCGCTATCGGGCTCCAAACGCATCAAGTCGACCACATTGAGAACCCTGACCTTCAGGTCCGGGAGCTGCTCGCGCAGGATCGCTGCGGCTGCCACGGTCTCAAGCATTGGCACATCGCCGGCGCAGGCGAGCACGACGTCGGGCTCCGTGCCTTCGTCGTTGGAGGCCCAGTCCCACACGCCGATGCCGCGTGTGCAGTGCGCGATCGCCTCCTCCATCGACAGATAGTTGAGCGCCGGCTGCTTGCCGGCGACGATCACGTTCACATAGTCACGGCTGCGCAGACAGTGATCGGCGACCGACAACAGGCAGTTCGCGTCCGGCGGCAGGTACACGCGCACGATCTCCGCCTTCTTGTTCATCACGTGGTCGATGAAGCCGGGGTCCTGGTGGGAGAACCCGTTGTGGTCCTGGCGCCACACGTGCGAGGAGAGCAGGTAGTTCAGCGAGGCGATCGGCGGGCGCCACGGGATGCCGCGCGTCACCTTCAACCACTTGGCATGTTGGTTGAACATCGAGTCCACGATGTGGATAAACGCCTCATAGCTATTGAACAGGCCGTGCCTGCCGGTCAGCAGATAGCCCTCCAGCCAGCCCTGGCAGAGGTGCTCGGAGAGAACCTCCATCACGCGCCCACCGCTCGCGAGGTGATCGTCGCTCTCAAGCCGCTGCGCGTTCCACGCGCGACTGGTGACCTCGAACACCGCGCTTAGGCGATTGGAGGCCGTCTCATCGGGACCCATGACGCGGAAGTTCTCCGGGTTGGCGGCGATCACGTCGCGCAAGAAGGCGCCCAGCACCCGCGTCGGCTCGCTGACGCTCCCCGCCGGCGCTGGCACCTCGACCGAGTACCCGCGGAAGTCCGGCAGCTCCAGCTCGCGCAGCAGCCGTCCGCCGTTAGCGTGTGGGTTCGCGCTCATCCGCCGCTCGCCCACCGGAGCCAGCGCGGCCAGCTCCGCGCGCAGCGCGCCGCGCTCGTCGAACAGCTCCGCGGGCCGGTAGGAGCTCATCCACGTTTCCAGCTGCGCCAGATGTTCAGGGTTGCCTGCCACGTCTGAAAGCGGCACCTGATGGGAACGAAACGACCCCTCGGCCGGCAGGCCGTCGACCCGCTTTGGGCCGGTCCAGCCCTTCGGTGTGCACAGCACGATCATCGGCCAGCGTGGACGCGATCCCGTGGGATCTCCATCGCGTGCCCTGCGCTGGATCTCCGCGATCTCGCTCGTCACCTCATCCAAGGTGGCGGCCATCAACTGGTGCATCGCTGGCGGGTCCGAGCCCTCCACGAACCGCGGGGCATAGCCGTAGCCCTCAAGCAGACGCCGCAGCTCCGAGCGCGGGATGCGCGCGAGCACAGTCGGGTTGGCGATCTTGTAGCCATTCAAGTGCAGCACCGGCAGCACCGCACCATCGCGCGCTGGATCGAGGAACTTGTTGGAGTGCCAGCTCGTGGCAAGCGGCCCGGTCTCCGCCTCGCCGTCGCCGACGACGCAGCAGACGAGCAGGCCGGGGTTGTCAAACGCCGCGCCGTAAGCGTGTGCCAGGGAGTAGCCAAGCTCGCCGCCCTCATGGATCGACCCAGGAGTCTCCGGCGCCACATGACTCGGAATACCGCCGGGGAAGGAAAACTGCCTGAAAAGGCGGCGCAAGCCCTCCACGTCACGGCCGATATGGGGATAGACCTCGCTGTAGGTGCCCTCCAAATACGTGTTGGCAACCAGGCCAGGGCCACCGTGGCCAGGCCCGGTCACATAGATCGCGTTCACGTCGCGCTCACGGATCACCCGATTCAGGTGCGCGTAGATGAAGTTCAAGCCAGGCGTCGTGCCCCAATGCCCCAGCAGCCGAGGCTTAACGTGCTCCGCGCGCAGCGGCTCCCGCAGCAGCGGGTTATCCAGCAGATAGATCTGGCCAACCGACAGGTAGTTCGCTGCGCGCCACCAGCAGTCAAGCGCGCGCAACTCACCGTCCGACAAGACAGCCGGTGGAGCTTGCACGCTCGCGTCCTCGCTCACGATCAAGACTCTACGCCTGGCGCAGGCACGCGAGGCCGGCAAGCAGCGCTTGCCCTACACGCTCTGCTGGGAGCGGTAATGCTCGCGCCAGATCAGCCGGTAGATCGGGACCCAGCGAGGGATGCGGTTGACGATCGGCAGAAACGGGATGCAGATGAACGCCAGGCTGAGGACCGCCATGATCAGCATCACCTGGATGTCTGCGTTAGAAGATGACTTGATCGGTTCGACCTGATACCAGAGGGTGTAGAGCCACAGCCACGTCTGACCCGGATAGCTGCCGGTCTCGTTCATCATGCCCCACTGATCGCCGAGTAGATGCTGAGCTTCGGCGCGTTCGGCGAGCACTCCACCGTCGGCCATGAACAGCAGCGGCTTGGTGTAGTCAGTCTGAAAGAACTGGTTGCTGGTCAACAGGGCGCCATCCAGGCCGCCACTCTGAGCGAGGCTCAACAGCCCAGCCATCATCGCCGGGACCGGACCCGCAGAGCCGCTCGGCTTGACCGTGACCGTGCCGGCACTCTCGTTCTCCGAAACCCCGCTCGGCGGAGCCTTCTTTTCTTCAACCGCCGTTTCATATTCTTCAAGCGGCTTGGCGTAGGCTTCACCCCAAGCCTTTTTCATCGCCATCGGCGCAGCTGCATATTCGGCTAGGGCCTTGCGCAATGCCGGATCACCTGGGATCGTGCGCAGTGGGCCGAGCACATAGTCCTCAGCCGTGTTGATTGGGTGGCTGACTCCCAGCCAGCGCTGTGGATGCAATATCAGGAAGTGCTGGACGCTGCCGCTCGAATGGTTGTAGGGGGGGCCGTATTCCGCGGTATCGCTGGTGCCGTTCAGCTCCTTGGTGGCAGTGGCCACGAAGTTGATCGGCTGCTGCCGCGACCACTGCGCGACGGTCGAAGGCTTCTCATCGGGCGATGAGAACAGGATGCTCAGCACGACCGCGAGCAGGGCGATCACGCCAACCGCGATCGTCAACTCCTTGATCAGGTCATAAGGAGCGTAGGCGCCTTTCCACGGCTGCGTACTGTCTTTTGGTCGCAGAAAACTCACGCCATAACTCCTGTTGAGGAAGCCCCGTCATCGCCAGCCGACCCGTCCACCGTTGGGGCAGCAGCGCCTGTCTTGGGCAACTCGAACGGCGGCACGACGCCGTGACGACGCACGAGCAACACATGGGCGACGACCAGCGCGACCACCGCGGCAGGCAGCAGCAGGATGTGGTAGCTGTACATCTGCCCGAAATTGGTCAGGTTGAAGAACGCGCCGATCCCAACCGAGTTCATCGCGTCCTTGGCCTGCGTGGAGATCCACTGCGCGTCGAAGTTCTGCTGGGAGACATACCCGGTGAGCGCGCAAGGCACGGCGATCAGGAACGTGACTGCGCCTGTCACCCACACTCGTCCACGTCCACCACGCCAGGCGGCCATCCAAAACTTGCCCCAAAGGTGAACGACCATCACGAAAAAGAACAACTCGACCGACCACAGGTGAATCGAGTTGAAGAAGTGCCCCACACTCGTGTAGTGCCACCAGGCAGGACCCTTCAACGAAAGGATCACACCCGAGCCGATGATCACGACCAGCGAGGCGATCGAGGCCACGCCAAACACATAGATCCAAGACGCCACATATGTGGGCTGCCCGTCCGGCAGCAGCTTGTCTGGGGGGAGCGCCTCGACGGCGCGTTCGCGTGTGCGTACCGTCCAAGAGCGTTTGTCGGCGGCAGTCGTGGAGTCAGGGGAGGGGACTGCGGTGCTCATGGGCGGTCTCCTGCAGCTCTGCGTGCGTTCGCGCGGCGGGCCGCGCCTGGAAACGGCAAGACGATCGCTAGCGCGAACACCGCCAGCATCACGCCGATCACGACAACGTTCGAGACCGACAGATGGATGAAATGCCAGTCCACCGTGTGCGCAGGATGGTTGAGGTTGACCACTGCACCCAACACAATCGAACTCACGACCAACCTCCTCGGATCGGCCGACCACCTTTGGCAGGCGATGCGCAGGACGGGCCACCCATCGTACTCTGACGCTGCAAACGGCGCACCTCAGCCAGCAGCCTGCGGTTCTCCCTGCGTAGCACAGCCGCCTGGCGGCGTGCGCCCGCCAACTCTTCACCGAGCGCCGGGAGGACCGTGCGGAGACGCATCAGGCGGTCGAGCAGGTGATCTCGGTCGAGCGCCCCAGCAGCGACGTGTGAGCCAGCGCAGTTGGAGGTGGGCGGCGATGAGGGCGAAGGCGAGACGTTCATCGTCCCTGGCGTTGTTGGTGCTTTCGGCTCGCGTCTCATCGAGGACCGATCGTCGCCCACGCCGCCATGCCGATTTATCCGATGAGTCCACCGGGGAGCACTCAGTGCTGACTACGGAGGATCACGGGGGTCAGCCCCGATGCCCAGAGCTGACCGTATTCATATGTTACAACTGCAATGCCAGGACGCAGCATTCGCATCACACGCATCGCCGGCATTCCCGTCGGGGTCAGTCCGTGGTGGCTTGCGATCGTCGCTCTGATCACATGGTCGCTTGGCGCGTCCTACTTCCCCGAAGTCATCCACGGCATCAGCCCTACGGCCTCCTACGCATTGGGTTTGGCGAGCGCGCTGCTTTTGTTTGCGAGCATCCTCGCGCATGAGTTCGGGCACGCGCTCGTGGCGCGCAGGTACGGCGTCGAAGTGGAAGAGATCGACTTGTGGCTGCTCGGTGGCGTCTCGCGGATGCGCGGCGAGGCTCACGACCCGCTTGATGAGCTGCGCTACGCCTTCGCCGGTCCCGCCGTCACAGCAATGATCGCCGCGTGCTTCGGCGTCGCGGCACTGCTTCTGCCCTCCTCGACACCAGCGGCCATTCGCGCACTGGTCGAGTACCAGGCGCTCGTCAACGGCCTGATCCTCGTCTTCAACCTGCTGCCGGCGTTCCCGCTCGATGGTGGGCGCGTGCTGCGCTCGCTGTTGTGGCGGCGCAGCGGCGAGATCGGCAAGTCCACCGAGACCGCCGCGAGTGTCGGTCGTGCATTCGGCTACGTGATGATCGGCTTGGGCGCCCTGGAGCTCATAAGCGGCGCTCCCCAGGGCCTGTGGCTTGCGTTGATCGGCTTCTTCGTGGTGATGGCCGCCGGCGCACAGGCAACAAGCGCGCAGGTCCACGCCGCCCTCTCTGGTCTGCACGCCAGCGAGCTGATGTCAGCACCAGCGGTCAGCATCCCCGAGCACACACCTATCGCGCACGCCGCCCGAGCCTATTTTCGACCCTACCGTTACACCGCTTTCCCCGTCGTTGATGAGCTGGGCCGCGCGGTCGGAATGGTGAGCATCGCCCAGGTCGAAGCGCTTGCCCGACAGCGCCGAGCGTCGCAGGAGCTCGCCGGAGTCGTTGATCGTGACCCAAGCCTGATCGTCCACGGAGACGAGGATGTCGCCGGCCTGCTCGAACGGCCGGCATTCGCTCGCGTCGGACGCGCCGTCGTCGTTGACGAGCCAGGCAAGCCACTCGGCTTGATCTCGATCACCGATGTGCAACACGCACTGCGCGCTTCCCGACTTGCCGAAAACGCGAACGGCCACGCAGCGACTGGCTAACCGCCATGAGAGTGATCACCGAGCAGCAGCTCGAAGACGCCCTGGCGGCGCTGCCGGTTCCCGAGCCGAGGGTAGTGGCAAGCGGAAACCTCGCAACCCCGCGAGCCCTCTTGGACACCTTCGAGCGTGCAGTGGAGCGCTATCGGCTGTTCATGCTCGCCGCACAGGCGCCGTTGCCGATCCGCGACGGCGTGATTTTCGAGACGCCGTTCGTCGGGCCGGGGATGCGCGACCGGGGCCGGCGGCTTGACTATCTGCCGATGCGCCTATCGCTCGTCCCGCGCCTGTTCGCGACGATGCGCCCGCCCGACGTCGTGCTGCTGCACACCTCCACGCCAAGCAAAGGGAAGGTCTCGCTCGGGATCGAGGTGAACATCCTGCCCGCCGCGGTCGAAGCGGTACGTTCTCGCGGCGGCCTCGTGGTCGCACAGCTCAACTCCAAGATGCCCTACACGCTCGGCGACAGCGAGCTTGACGAACAACTCATCGACCTCGCGATCGAGGCGTCCGAGGACCTCCAGTCGCCTGTGCTTGGACCAGGACACGAGCACGCCGAGCGGATTGCCGAACTCGTCGCCGGCATGGCGCAGGACGGCTCCACGCTGCAGCTCGGCATCGGCCAGGTCCCTGACGCGACGTTGCGCGCGCTCGCCGGGCGGCGCGATCTTGCGATCTGGTCGGAGATGATCTCAGACGGAGTGATGCACCTCGACCGGAGCGGGGCGCTCGACCGCACACGCCCGATTGCGTGCTCGTTCTTGTTCGGTTCGCCTGAGCTCTACAGGTGGGTCGACCGGAATCCCCGGCTGAGGATGACCCGCACCGAGACGACCAACGACCCGTCCCGCATCGCGACCCATCCAGGGATGGTCTCCATCAACACGGCGCTGCAGGTCGATCTTTACGACCAGGCCGGTGCCAGCCACGTCGCCGGGCGCCTGTACTCCGGTTTCGGTGGCCAGCCCGATTTCGTCGAGGGTGCCCTGCACTCGCCCGGCGGGCACGCCGTGATCGCGCTGCGCTCCTGGCATGAGCCCAGCGACAGCTCGACGATCGTTCCCCAGCTGAGCGACCCGGTGACTTCCTTCCAGCACTCAGCGGTCGTCACCGAGCAGGGCTGCGCGCACATCTTCGGGCGCAGCCAGCGCGCACAGGCCCGGCTGATCATCGAGCACGCCGCTCATCCCGACGCGCGCGAGGAGCTGCATCAGCACGCAGCGACGTTTGGGCTCGACGCCGCGCGAGCCGCGGTTCCACAGAGCTGAGGGGTCCGTAGTAACCCCCGCCGGACCACAGGTGGGCGCTTCGGATGATCGCCGTCCAAGCCCGGTCTAGGTTTGCCAAGAACCCCCAACCAGGAGACTTCCGATGTTCAACAACGTGCTCGTGGGAGTAGATGGCAGGCCGACAGGTCGTGACGCGATCGCCCTCGCCTCCCGTCTCATCGACCGCGACGGGAAGCTCACGCTAGCCCACGTGCACAGCGGCCCGATGCGCCCCTCACACGCCGTCACCCCTGGCCTGCTGCGCGAGGAGCGAGAAGCGTCCGCGAAGCTGCTCGAGCAGGAGCGCGCCTCAAGCGAAGTCAGCGCCGAGCTGGTCAGCGTCGTGGGACTGAGCCCAGGCCGGGCGCTTCACCAGCAGGCCGAGGAGCAGCACGCCGACCTGCTGGTCGTAGGCTCCTGCAGCCGCGGCGTCCTCGGCCGCACGATGCTCGGCGACGACACGCGCGGCGCACTCAACGGCGCCCCCTGCGCAATCGCGATCGCCTCGCTCGGCTACGCCGAGCACCCCACGCCGCTGGCGAAGATCGGTGTCGGATACGACGGTTCGCCCGAGAGCAAGCTCGCCCTGCAGACCGCGCGCGAGATCGCGCAGGCCACCAGGGCAAGCGTCGATGCCCTCGAAGTCGTCTCGCTCCCGACCTACGGATACACAGGCATCCTCCCGCCCCTCACAGGCGACGGCCTCGACGAGATGCTGCAGGAAGCCAGCGCCCGCATGGAGAAGCTGCCCGACGTACACGGGCACGCCGTCTGCGGCCTGACCGGCGAGGAGCTCGCCACATTCACCAACACCGTCGACTTGCTCATCGTCGGCTCACGCGGCTACGGCCCGATGAAGCGCATGATGCTCGGCAGCACCTCCACCTACCTGGAGCGCCACGCCCGCTGCTCACTGCTCGTAATGCCCCGCAACCTCCTCGCTGAGACGGCCGACGAAGAACAGCAGGCAGACCCCCAGGGCATCCCCGAGCCAGCAGAGCCCCACGCCGGGGTCCGCTAAGTCGATGCCTCTACACACGCACGAACGACCATCCCCGAGACCAGGCCGCGAACTCGATACCGTCACTCATATGAGCGAGTCCGATATCGCATCGCCTGAGAGCACCGGCGATGGTGAGCAGGCCGCCACGGCGACGATCCGCATCGTGCTCGCCGACGATCACACCGTCGTGCGCAGCGGGCTACAGCTGCTGCTCGACAACGAGCCCGACTTCGAGGTCGTCGCGCAGGCCAGCGACGTCGACAGTGCTCGCCGCTACGTGCGCGGACACCATCCTCGGGTGCTCGTGCTGGACCTGAACATGGGCGGCGAGCTGAGCATCGAGTCGATCCCGCAGATCCGCGAGGAGTCCCCCGACACGCAGATCGTCGTGCTCACGATGCAGACCGAGCCGGCGTTTGCCCGCGAAGCTCTCGCCGCCGGCGCGCTCGGCTACGTGCTCAAGGACGCCGCCGAGCACGAGCTCGTCGAGGCCGTCCGCAACGCCGCCGCGGGGGAGAGCTACCTAAACCCCCGGCTGGGAGCGAGGATCGCAGCCGAGCCGCCACCGGGACCGCCCGACGATCTCTCAAAGCGCGAGGTCGAAGTGCTGACGATGATCGCCCACGGGCACACCAACACCGAGATCGCCGAGCAGCTCTACCTCTCGGTGCGAACCGTCGAGACCCACCGCTCGCACATTCAGCAGAAGCTCAGGCTGACCACCCGCTCGGAGCTCGTCGGCTACGCGATCGAGCGCGGACTCATCAACTCCTGAGCCCAACCCCGGCCCGCCGTGGCGGTGCGTCGACCGTCTCGTTTTAGGCGTGTTCGGGGAAGCGTTCGCGTGCCGTGCGCCATGCCGACGTAGGAAACTCGACTGCATCCGAGCCGTCGCGCAACGCCACACGAGCGTCGAAGCCGTCGCGAAAGACGTCCAGCATCGCGCGGTTCTGAGGCAGTACCTCGGCGACAAAACGGGTGATGCCGTGGTCCTCGGCAACGCTCGCCAAGCGCTCGATCAAGATCGTGCCAAGGCCCCGACCGTGTAGATGATCGGCGACCTCCACGGCCACTTCGGCTCGCGTATCGCCAAGCTGGATGTAGAGGGCATGGCCTACTAGCGAGCCGGTCTCGTCGTGGGCGAGCAGACCGTACCGGTCAGGGCCAGCAGCCGCCGCCAAATGCGCAGCGTTCGTGACATCGGCCCCGCCGGTAAAGAACCGCAGATAGCGCGCCTGGGCGCACAGGCCAGCGAGAAACGAGCGCAGCGCCGGCTCATCCTGCTCGCCGACGGGGCGCACCGTCACACGCGAGCCGTCGCGCAGCCGCACAAGCTCCGGTGCAGTTGGCTCAGGCGTCGCGGCGAGAGACATGGGTTGGGAGGCTCTGCGCACGATACAAGAAGCCTCGCGCGCCGCCGACGCGGGGGCATCCGCTGCCATCCACCATCGCTCAGCGGGAGGAACTACGGAGCGCACAGGACCAAAGACCCCTGCACAAGAAGAAGGGAAGCGCGGGGGACGCTCCGATCTCAAATCTACGCAAAGTGGTTGAATGAGCTGGAACCCAGTGCACGCGAGGCACGCCCACGTAGACGCTGGGAGTGTTCAGATCGCAACCGAGACGAGGCAGCGGATGGATCGAGCGGCACAGCGGATTCTTGAGGTCGCTCGCAGCGTGCTGAGCGAGCTCGATCTCGACGTGGTGCTCGACCGTGTCCTGGATGCCGCACAGGAGCTGACCGAAGCCCGCTACGCGGCCCTGGGGGTGCTCAACAAGGACGCAAGCGAGCTCGTCCGTTTCATCACGCGCGGCATCGACAAGACCACGCACACCGCGATCGGAGCGCTGCCACGCGGACGCGGTGTGCTCGGGGTCCTGATCGACGAGCCACAACCCCTGCGTCTGAGCGACGTCGAAGAGCACCCCCGCTCCTACGGCTTCCCACCCGAGCACCCGCCGATGAAAACATTCCTCGGCGTCCCCATCCTGATCGACGGCGAGCCTTACGGGAACCTCTACCTGACCGAGAAGGCGGGCGGCGTCGAGTTCTCCGAGGATGACGAGCAGGCAGTCGTCATCCTCGCCGAATACGCAGCCGTCGCGATCGACCACGCACGCCGCTACGCCGGGGCAAGTGAGCGCCGCGACGAGCTGGAGCGCACCGTCGCAACGCTGCAAGCCACGACCGAGATCGCCCGCGCGCTCGGCGGAGAGACCGACCCGGAGGTCGTGCTCAAGCTGGTCGCCAAGCGCGGCCGCGCGCTCGTCTCCGCTCGTGCGTTGCTGATCGAGCTCGTCCACGGTGAGCAGCTCGTGATCGCCGCCGGCGCCGGAGAGCTACCCGTCGGTGTGATCGGACAGCGCGTCGCACTGTCCAACACGGTCGCCGCGCACGCTATGCGCACCCGCCGCCCGCAGCACCTGGAGGACGAGCTGAACCGTGCGCGCTTCGAGGAGCACGGCCTCGGGCAGTTCGGCGTGCAGGCGCAAGCCGGCATCGTGGTCCCCCTGATCTTCCGCGGCAGCACCCACGGAGTGCTGCTGGCGCTCGACCGTCTCCGCGACGGGCCGACATTCACCGCCCAGGACGAGCGCCTGCTGGGAGCCTTCGCCACCAGCGCCGCGAGCGCCGTGGCGACAGCCCAGTCCGTGACCTCAGAGCGCCACCGCCAGCGGCTCGCCGCCGCCGAGGGCGAGCGCAGCCGCTGGGCACGAGAGCTCCACGACGAGACCCTGCAGAGCCTGAACGCACTACGCCTCGGACTCGCGGCAGCCGGACAAACCGAGCGATCCCCGACGGCAAAGCCAGTGTTCGCGCAGTCGGTGGCGCAGCTCGAAGACACGATCGCGAACCTCCGGGCACTGATCACCGATCTACGCCCTGCATCGCTGGACGCACTCGGGACAAAGGCTGCGATCGAGACACTCGCCGAGCGCAACGCCCGCGATGATCTAGAGATCGACATCAGCATCGAGCTCGCATACGAGCAGGGCCAAAAGTCCACGCGCATGATCGACGAGCTGGAGACCGCGCTCTACCGAATCACCCAGGAGGCGCTCACCAACGCAACCAAGCACGGCCAAGCCACCCGCATCGTCGTCGAGATCCACGAGGACCCCACGACCGTTCACCTCACCGTCCGCGACAACGGCGACGGTTTCGACCCCGACGCACAAAGCGACGGCTTCGGACTACTCGGCATACACGAGCGCACCGAACTGCTCAACGGCGAGCTTGAGATCAACTCCACGCCAGGGAAAGGGACCACTCTGAACGTTCGCCTCCCCGTGCGACGCCGTGCCGAAGACACAACAGGGACACGCAGCAAGGCGGGCCAGTTCTCTGCCGCCGCCGACACCTGACGATCAGCCTCAACCAAGTGGTGGGGCCGCGCGCCGAGCCTACACTGCCGTTACTTACCCATAGAGCGCGCGCAACGCGTTGAGGATCACCGCCAGGTCGATCCCCTCCTGCAACAGCGCGCCCGCGACCGGCGGCAGATAGCCGAGGGCGGCAACGAGCATCGCCGCGAGGCTGAGACCCATGCCACACAGCACACTCTGCCTGGCAATATGAAGCGCGCGTCTGCCGGCGTGCAGTGCGTCGGCGACGCGGTCCACCCGGTCCACGGTTATCACCGCGTCAGCAGTCTGCGATGAGACAGTCGCGCCAGCGGCACCCATCGCGATCCCAACGTCCGCTAGCGCCAACGCGGGAGCGTCGTTGACACCATCGCCAACCATCACCACCGGCCGCAGCCAGGGCTCAGCGCGCAGGCTGCGCACGACATCGAGCTTTGCCTCCGGGGACTGTTCGGCATACACGCGGTCCACGCCGAGCTGCCGACCGACGCGCTCAGCGACCGAACGGCGATCACCAGAGACCATCGCCACGTGGCGAACACCCTCGCCGCGGAGCCGTTGCACCATGCGATCCGCGTCGGGACGCAGCTCGTCGGCCATCACGATCATCCCGGCGAGCTGACCGTCAACCCCGACGAGAACATGCGCCTCGCCGGAGCCGTGGCCACTCATCGTGCTCGCCGTCGCGAGCGCCTGCGCGGGCACCCCAGCGCTTGCCAGAAACGCACGACTGCCGACCGCCACCCGATGACCGTCCACGTCGCCCTCGATGCCCTGGCCGGGCTCCTCGCGGATTCCGACAGGCACCGCAAGCTCTACGCCAACCTCCCGCGCGGCGGCCACCAGCGCCTCGCCGAGCACGTGCGCGGACATCGTGTCCACCGAGGCCGCCAAGCGCAGCAGATCGCCGGGCAACGTGTGATTGGTGCTGATGATCTCCCGCACCTCGGGCACTCCGACCGTGAGCGTCCCAGTCTTGTCGAACAGCACCGTGCGGGCCTCCCCAAGCGTCTCGATCGCGCTGGCGCCCTTGACGATCACTCCGGCGCGCGCCGCCCGCGAAAGACCGGAGACGAGCGCGATCGGCGCCGCGAGGATCAACGGGCACGGCGTCGCGACCACCACCACCGCCAGCGCCCGCACCGGATCGCCACTAGCTGCCCACGCGCCGCCGGCAAGCAACAGCGTCACCGGGAGGAAGAACCCTGCGTAGCGGTCAGCCATCCGCACAAACGGCGCGCGCTGGGCCTGTGCCTGTTCGACCAGGCGCACCAGAGCGGCGTAGGCACTCTGTGCCGCCGGCCGGTCGGCTCGCACCTCAAACGGGCCGCCCGCGTTCGCCGCACCGCTTAGGACCGGCATCCCATGCGCGACCGTCACCGGCAGCGGCTCTCCACTCAATGCACTCGTGTCCACCACCGCTTCCGCGCTGAGCACGGTGCCGTCCACAGGGATCACCTCACCCGTGCGCACGACCAGCACCTCGCCCGTCTTGACCCGCTCGACGGGGACCTCCTGGATGCGTCCGTCGAGCTTACGCTGCGCAACCCTGGGGGCGCGCTGCACTAGCGCGGTCAGCTCCCGTCGCGCTCGCGAGGAGGCGATCTCCTCCAGCGTCGAGCCGCCTGTGAACATGATCCCCACGATCAACCCGGCCAGCTCTTCGCCGAGCGCGAGTGAGCCGATCATCGCGACCAGCGCGATCGTATCCACACCCATATGACGTTCCAGGACGACGGTGCGGACCACCTCGACCGCGAGCTCGGCTGAGAGCAGCATGACCGCGCCGCGCCAGATGTCATCGCCAAGCCCACCACTTCCTGCGAGATGCGCGAGCCCGCCGGCTAGCAGCGCTCCAATCGCGAGCGTCGCAAGAACCCACGCGCGATGCTCGACCAGGGCACGCCAACGACCACCCCGCTGCGGGTTCTCTCCTGGAGAACTGCTCACGGCACCTGACCTATGTCCTGTGGGGTTGTGCGCACCGTGAAGCCGCAGAGCGCGAGCGCACCAATCACCGTCGCACCGGCCACCACGGAGGTGACGATCATGCCCGTGTCCGGGCTGCTCAGCGCGAAGAAGTGGCGTGTGGAGGGCACCAGTAGCGCCACCGCGTAGGCTCCGGCCAACGCCGCGCACATGCCCGCGACGACTGTAGAGCGTCGTACCGAGCCTTCGGCCTCCAGCGCCAGCACCAGATACAAGCCGCACGCGATCAGGGTCGTCACCGCTACCGTGCGCGCCTGGCCGACAGTCAGATCGAGGTTGTGAAGCGCAAAGAGGTAGCTAGCCACGACTCCCGTGCCAACAAGCACCCCAGCGGGCACGGCAAAGCGCGCGACACTGCGAACGAAACGCTCAGGGCTCCACGGGCCGCTGCTTGGAGCGAGCGCGAGGATGAACGTCGGAATGCCGATCGTCAGCGCCGCCGCAAGCGTGAGGTGGCGTGGCAGCAGCGGGTATGCCTCCGAGCTGGTCCCGATCGTGAGGATCAAGAACGCGGCGAACGCGGACTTCGTCACATACAGCTTGCTGACCCGTTGCAGGTTGCGAAGCGCACGGCGTCCTTCGGAGACCAGCAGCGGCACGGCAGCGAAGTCACCGGCCACCAGCACGAGATCGGCGACGCTGCGCGCCATCTGCGTGCCGCTGCCCTGCGCGATCGCCAGCCGCGAGCTCTTCATCGCGGGCACATCGTTCACGCCGTCGCCGATCATCGCGACATAGCGGCCCCTATCGCGCAGCGCCTT
Source organism: Solirubrobacteraceae bacterium (assembly GCA_036279855.1). Classification (GTDB taxonomy): domain Bacteria; phylum Actinomycetota; class Thermoleophilia; order Solirubrobacterales; family Solirubrobacteraceae; genus Palsa-744. The sequence continues at coordinate 155,963 of DASUIH010000033.1, forward strand.
GACGAACGCCTGCTTGCCCTCCGGGGAGATGCGCCCCACGACACTCGCCCGCGCGACGAAGTCGCCCAGCTCACCGGGGTCCGTAGGCAGCTCGCTGCCGTCGCTGAGCAAGTCCACGGGAATGCCGACATCGCGTGCGATCGCAGCCACGGTCTGCGGGGCATCCCCCGAGAGGACCCTGACCTGCACCCCCTCGCGATGAAGGAAAGCGATCGTCTCAACAACGCCGGGACGCAACTGCTCGGCGAGCACAACGACGCCGAGCGGCGCGAGGCCAGTCGGCGCCAGTTCGCTCGGTTCGGCCGGCAGCGGCGCGTCACCGGATGCGAGCACGAGCACACGCCGCCCCTGGTGCTGACGCTCCTGCACGCACGACTGGAGCTCGCCGACCGGCAACCGCTCTGGCGCTCCGAGGAACAGCGCTCCCTGCGGCAGCTCGACCGCGCTCCAGCGCCTGGCGCTCGAAAACGGTGTCTGCGCGAGCGGCTCCCGTGCGGGAGCGGGGAAGGCGTCACCGATCGCGTCAAGCGTCGCGTTACGAGCGGAAGCGCTCGACGCAAAGGACACCAGCGCCTCCCGCAGCTCTTGCTCGTCGACCCCGTTCGCCGGCAGAATCTCTACAACGCGCAGCTTCTTCTCGGTGAGCGTCCCGGTCTTATCGACGCAGATCGTGTCCACCGAGGCCAGCGACTCGATCGCGTTGAGCTGCTGCGCGAGGACCCCCAGCCGAGCCATGCGCACCGCCGCGACGGCGTAGGTGAGGCTGACCAGCACAACAAGGCCCTCGGGGATCAAGCTCACAACTCCCGCGGCAGAGGTCGAGACCGCCTCGTGCGCGGAGGCGTGGCGGTGATAGAGGGAGAAGCCAAGCAGCGCGCCGAGCGCGACCACGAGTACGACGAGCACGTAGAGCAGCCGGTTGATCGCACGCTCAAGCGGCGAGCGCGGGTGACGAAACGAGCGCGCCTGCCCCGTCAGACGCGCCGCAAAGCTCTCTTCCCCGACCGCGCTCGCCTCGTAGATCCCGGCGCCCTCAGTGACGAACGCGCCCGAGAGAACCTTCTCGCCGGCCACGCGCGCTGCCGGCTCAGACTCGCCCGTGAGGATCGACTCGTCCAAACGCAGTCCGCTGGCCTGAAGTAGAGGCCCATCGGCGAGCACCTGATCGCCGGGGGCCAACAGCACAACATCGCCAGGCACGATCTCCGCGACCGAGAGCTTTCTGCTGGAACCGCCGCGACGAACGGTCGCATACGGCGCGACGATCAACGAAAGCCGCTCGAGCGCCCGCTTGGCGCGCACCTCCTGGGTGATCCCGATCCCAGAGTTCGCGACGATCACACCCAAGAACAACGCGTCGCGCCAATCACCGAAGATCAACGTCACGGCGCCGAAAGCGGCGAGGATCGCGTTGAAGACCGTCAACACGTTCGCGCGCACGATGCTCACATAGGAGCGGCCCTCGCTTTCTCGACGCACACGCCCGCGCGCCGCCAGCCGCCGCGCCGCCTCCTGCTCACTCAAGCCCCCAAGCGCGCCACCGCCAGCGGTCTGCTTCGGCGAAGCCGGCCCGAGGCGCTGTTCGAGCTCGATGCTCATGTCCGAGCTGACTCTCTAAGTCGATCCGAACCGCGCCGAGCTACACGCACAGCGCGGCACTACCGTCAAAGGAGAGCACCAAACGCTCACGCCAATCGACCCCTCGCGCTGGCTGGGTGATGCACGATCGCCGCGTGGTCTGAGGGGTAGACGATCGACTCGTGGCCCTCATCCCAGCGAACGAGGAAGTGAGGATGCTCACGCGTGCCGAGTACCTCCACGATCTCCCCGCGCCGTGAAGGACTATCGGCGACGCCCCTGACCTCAAGCCAATCACCGGGACAAGCAGCAGAAAGATCTTGATCGTGGGATTCCATCGGCAAGCTCGATCAGATCACTCCCCAGATGCCGGAGCATCGGGCCTCAGTACCCAGGCACGACGTGGCGAACTACGTCCCAGCCAATAGCAGATGGGGGCACCTGCGCTGCCCGTCACAGAGGCCAATAGTGGCCCACGTGAGCAGCGGCGCGCGAAGTCAAGAGCGGCTCCGGCGCCGCCGAATGCGCCGGCTCATCGGAGGCGAGCGCGGCCAGCGTCTGTAGCACGCACTCCGCCAGCGCGGCGGGCTGGTAGCCACCCTCCAGAACGGCTCCGAGCGGCACGCCGAGCGATACGGCCAGCCCCCGCACATGGCGGGCCATCTCCGCGAACGAGCTGGCCTCCAAGCGACAGCCGGCCAGCGGGTCCTCACGGTGCGCGTCAAAGCCGGCGGAGATCAGCACGAGCTCCGGGGCGAAGCTCTCGGCGACCGGGATCACGATGTGCTCGATCAGCGACAGCCACAGCTCCTGCTCAGAGCCTGCCGGGACAGGCAAGTTGATCGTGTAGCCCTCTCCTGCGCCCGAGCCGACATCGCTCAGCGAGCCTGTCCACGGATAGATCCCTGCCTGATGGATGCTCACGAACAGAACATCCGAGCGGCGGCGAAACGCCTCAGCCGTTCCATTGCCGTGGTGCACATCCCAATCCAGGATCAGCACCCGCCGGGCGCCGAGCTCGCGGATCGCCAGCTCCGCGGCGATCGCGATGTTGTTGAACAGGCAGAAGCCCATCGCGCGATCAGGTTCAGCATGGTGGCCGGAGGGGCGCACGCCGCAGAAGGCCAGCCTCGCCTCGCCAGCCAGCAGCGCCCTCGTCATCTCGCACGCGCCACCGGCAGCGTGCAGCGCCGCACGAAAAGAGGGCTCCCCGACGAATGTGTCTGGGTCGATCGCGCCGCCGCCGGCCAGCGACAGCTCCTTTATCGCTTGCACATGGCGGGCGCTGTGGATCAACTCCAACTGTGCCTCCTCGGCGGGCGGGGCCGCGCGCTGCTCCCAGCCCAGCCAGTCGTTCTCGGCCAGCGTCCGCTCGATTGCCTCCAGGCGCTCGGGCGTGTCCGGGTGCTCGGGCATGTGCACCCGCGGGTCGTGTTCAAGGCAAGCCGGGTCGCTGAAGTAGAGGCCCGCCGACCCCGAGCCCACAGAGCCCTGCTCGCTCACGAAGTGCCTTGCCGACGACAGGGTGGCACTGAGAGCGGTTGACCAGACATTGGACCCTGGACTGTAAGACGCCGGCGAACTCGTTGGCCGCTCGACGTGCCTGGGGGTCAGTACCCCCACATGAACGGTTTGTTCGCGTCGAAAGGAAGTTGGCCATGATTGCTCCCACAGCTGAGTCAGGTGAGGATCTGCTCACTGCGGCCGAGGTCGCGTCGCTGCTGCGCATGACTTCAGGCTGGGTCTACGCTGAGACCCGCGCAAAGCGCATCCCGCATCTGCGACTCGGGCGCTACGTGCGCTATCGGCGCTCTGCGATCGAACAGTGGATGGGGGAGATCGAGACCGGAAGGGCGCTCGCTCCGATGGTGTCTCTCGGGGCTCGAAGGGCCGAGTCCGCCAGGCGGCCAGGCGCGCGCGTGTAACGACGTACCTGGGGCGTATAACCCTGTGATGGGCAAGCGCGACTACGGCACCGGCCACGTCTACATCAAGTGGGGCTCCTACTACGGGCGCTGGCGGACACGCGACGGGCGCTTGGTCAATCGCAAGCTCGGCAAGGTGCGCCCGGTCGGCCAGCGCACCGGCGGCCTCACCCGTGTCCAAGCCGAGCGCGAGATGGCGCGCAGACGCGAGGAGGAGGACAACGCGCCGCGTCCCGCACCGGGAGCTGAGATCCCAACGGTCGACGCGATCACCGACTCGCTGCGCCAGCGCCAGACGATCGCGGGCGCTCGACTCTCCTACCGCCAGGGCTGCGAGTCAATGCAGCGCATCCACATCTCCCCGCGGATCGGCGCCCTGCCCGTCACCGAGATCGAGACCGCCCACATCGACCGGCTCGCCAGCGAAATGCTCAGCGACGGCAGCGCCCCGAAGACCGTTCGCAACGTGCTCTCGTTCCTGCACTCGATCTTCGAGCACGCGAAACGAGGGAAGTTCATCAGCGACAACCCGGTGAGCGAGGCGACCCGTCCAGGCCGAAAGCGCACCGGGGACGCCGACCCAGACCTGCAGTTTCTGACCGTCGCCGAGCTCGATGCCGTACTGCGAGCGATCCCCGACAAGGTGGTCATCCGAGAGCCGAAACCCACCCGGCGCGGGCGCCGTGGGCCAGCACCGCCGCCACCGCCGGACGTCCTCGGCCCGGTCCTGCGGGTCGTGATCCTCGCCGCGGCGATGACCGGGCTGCGCCAGTCCGAGCTGCTCGGACTGCGCTGGCGAGACGTCGACTGGATCGCCCAGCGAATCCGTGTGCGCAACACCTATGTCCGCGGTGAGCATTCAGGCGATGGCAAGTCCGACCTCTCCACCAAGCGATCCGTGCCGATGGCCGACCGGCTGGCCGGCGAGCTCGATCGCTGGTCAAAGCGCACCGCCTATCGCGCCGAGCGCGATCTCGTGTTCGCCCATCCACAGACCGGCAATCCGCTCGACCGATCGAAGGTCACAAGGCGCTTTCAGACGGCCTGCGGGGACGCTGGCGTGCAGGTCATCAAGTTCCACGACCTGCGCCACACTTTCGCAACCCGGCTGGCCGCCTCCGGGCAGCCGCTGCGGCTGATCCAAGAGTTCATGGGGCACGCCGACAGCGAGACGACCCAGATCTACTCGCACTACGCCCCCTCAGAGCACGAGGTCCAGGTCGTCAACGACGCCTTCGCCCCGGACCCGGCTGGCGAGCCCGAACGCGATCCTCCCACGTCTGATCCACGCGCCGAAGCCGAGGCTGGGGGAGACCCCGAGGCGCAGGCTCCAGGCACCACGACGGACGCGACGGGGAACAATTCGGGGAACAAATTGAGCGAAAGCGAGAGCAACTGAGCGACCAGAAACCCAATAAAGACGGGCTCTGATCACTCAGCGACACTGGAGCGCGCGGGCTGGGGGCCGGGCGGTCGCAGGTTCAAATCCTGTCTCCCCGATTGTTTGATCCTTATTTGAACCGTGGCCGTTGTGAGCGGCGGTTGTCGTGCGTGTGCCCCCGGTGCGGCGGTGGGCGCCGCTGGAGGGCGTGTGGTCGTTGAGCGCTTGGAGGGTGTCTGGCGCGGTGAGCGTGGCGAATGGCTCGGCGATGTCGGCGTGCTCGATGTTCTCGTCGTGGACGTCCAGTCGCAGGAAGAGGGCTTGGTTCCATTGGCGGCGTAGGTTGCTGGGGGCTTTGTTGTAGGCGTTTTGGCAGGCGGCGAGCAGGTCGAGTGCCTTGTCGAGTGTGGTTTGCACGTCTGTGGCGGAGCGCTCGGCGAGGGCGAGTTGCGTTTCGGCGGCGGTGGTTTCGGTGGCGATCCGGTTTTGCTCTTGGTGCAGGAGGTCTATTGGGATCGCGCCTTGGTAGTAGGCGTGTAGGAGCTTGGTGCGCTCGTCGGCGAGCTTGGTGAGTCAGCGTTGTTGGCGTGCGGTCTCCTGACGCGCTTGGGTACGCATACCGGAGAGCGTTTGGTTGAGCTTCGCGCGGACGGCCTCGATGTGTTCGGCTGAGGGCGCGACGCGGGCGTACAGGTGCTCGACGGCTCGTCAGAACGCGTCAGCCGCCGAGTGAGGAGCAGGTCTGGGGGCTGATCCGCTGCGCTCGGGAGCTTGCGTGTCCGTCGTTCGCGGCGTGGCTTCAGGTGGCGGCTTTCACGGGCCTTGATCCCGGCGAGCTGGACGCGTTGCGGCGTGAGAACGTTGATCTGGAGCGAGCGCGTATTGCAGTGGTCGAGCAGTTCAGCGCCAAGACGCGCACGTTCACGCTGCCAAAGAATGGCCTGACGCGCGAGGCGCCGCTGACCGATCCGGCGTGCGAGGCGATCGTCAGGCTTCCGGTCGAAGGCGAGTTCTGTTTCGCGCCGATTCGTGGCCGGCATTGGACTGCGAGCGCTCGCGCGTACCACTGGAAGGCCGTCAAGGCGGCTGCGGGATGGGCCGGGAGCCTCTACCTGGCCACGCGACACTTCGCCGGCTGGTACATGGTCAACGTCCTTGATCTGTCGTCGGAGGATGTGGCGATCGCGCTCGGCCACACAGACGGAGGAGAGCTGGTGCGTCGCCTTTACGGGCATCGCGACCATGAGCGTGCATTGGATCGCGTGACGGCCGCTTACGGTCTGATAGGCCATAGCCATGATCGGCCTTGTTAGTACCAACGGTGACCTTCCAGGCGCCTATGTTCGCGGCGCACCTCCGGGTGTCGACGCCTCTTACGGTTGTAACGTGAGGTCGACATGAGTCCGCAGACTGAGCACGTCGACCTCCAATCGCTCCGCTCTCGCCGCGACGAGATTCTGGAGTGCGCCGCCGAGCATGGAGCAGTCGACGTTCGCGTGTTTGGCTCCGTCGCGAGGGGAGAGGCCGGGCTCGACAGCGATGTGGATTTGCTTGTCAAGATGGAGGCGGGACGGAGCCTGCTCGACCTCGTGGGTCTATGGCAGGACTTGGAAGATTTGCTCGGTGCCCACGTTGACGTGCTAAGCGAGGGTGGCGTAAGTCCCTATCTGTGCGAGCGCATCTACGCCGACGCTCTAGCTCTGTGAAGGACGAGCGCGCCTATCTCCTCCATGTGATCGAGGCGATCGACGCAATTCTGAGCTATACGCGCGAGGGTCGCGAGGCGTTCTACGCCGACGGGAAGACGCGAGACGCGGTCGTCCGCAACATCGAGATCATCGGTCAGGCAGCCAAGGGCGTGTCTGACACCACGCGTGAACTTGAGCCGGATGTACCGTGGCGGCAGATGGCGGGTATGCGGGACAAGCTCATCCATGAATATTTTGGCGTGGATCTCGCACTGGTTTGGGACGTAGTTGAGCGCGATCTGCCCGATGTCCGTCCACGCCTGGAGCAACTTGTGGAGCGGCTGGCAAGTGAGTCTGGTGTCGAACGCTGACTAGTGGAGCACGAGCGCGGCAGCTAGTCGAGACGCTAAGACGATTGTCTGCGATACTCTCAAATCATGGCTCGCGGCGAGGACAACCGCAGCGCGAGAACTGGCTGTCAGCGGCACACGGCCGGGATACCGAGCCGCTGGCCGAAGGGCATCAAGAGGGCTGAGGAGGTCCACGCCGCGGCGCTGGCGGCGGATCCTGAGTTTGCCGCAGAATGGGAGCGCTTGGCTCTAGCCCGGATGATCTCGACGACATTGATCGCATATCGCTCCGATCGCGGACTGTCGCAGCGCGAGCTTGCCAAGCTGCTCGGCGGGAGTCAGCCAGACGTGGTCGCCCTGGAGTCAGGCGAAAAGAATCCACAGATCGAGACGCTCATCAAAGGTTTCAGCGGTTGTCGGTGTCGGCTTTGAGATTCACATTGTGTCGGCTGGACGGGAGCCTAAGCTGGTTTGTAAGGTCGTCCGGCAGACCGAGATGCAGGTGTGCGTCGATGCCTCTCTAATTGATGGTGACAGCGGCGGAACAGTTCTGGACACGTCACCGGCGAAGATGCTGCGCTCGATGCGCGGACCAATAGTCGGTGCCCGCATCGCCTATCCGGACGTACTCCATGTCGAAGTTCGTAACCCGCACGGTGAGCGCTGGCGTCTTGCGACGCAAGACGCAGAATGGAGTCCGATCGATCCTGAGCGGCTGGTCGGTCGCTCGATCGCTGATATCGCCGTGGATGGCGCGACGGGCGAGTTGAGCTTCCGGTTCGCCGAGGGGTCGGCGCTCGCAGTGAGACCCGGTGCCGCAAACGCTGCTGACGATCCGCCTTGCTGGGAACTGCTTGGTCCCAATGGTGTTGTCCTCGAGTTCGGCCTTGGACTCCGCTGGCGGATGGGGGCGGCGGCGCGGCGCTTTGACCGTTCAGCCATATCCGCCGCACTATCGGTAGGGTCCCGTTGCCATGAGAGATGGATTCTCTGCGGGTCGCACGCTTCCACGGAGCGCGATTGTTGGCCTCCACTGCGTCTGGCTGGCTACCGCTTTCCTCATCTCGGGGTGTGCCAGTGGCACAGGCCACGGGCCGAGTGGACCTGCCGCACTGACTCGTCTGCGACAGCGGCAGCTGCCGCCGCATACGTACCGCGTGCCGTCAGGATCGATGGAACCAACGCTTCCTATCGCGTCGCGAGTGGTGGTTGGCGATCAGGCCCCGTTCGTCGGCTCGATAGTGGTCAGTAACCCGCCGAGAGATGCGGAACAGCAGCTATGTGGGCCAAAGCCGCATGAAGTCAGGCCGGGAGGAGCTGCGTGTGACGTGTCGCTACCGACCAAGTCGACTACGGATTTCATAAAGCGCATCGTTGGCGGTCCGGGCGATGAAATCTATGTGCGTGCAGGTCATGTATACCGTAGGGCTAACGGCACGAGCAAGTTCGTACGCGAGCATGATCGCTACGCGGCACCATGCGGCGATGCGCCGGAGTGTGATTTCCCCACCCCGATCAAGATCCCGGCGGGACACTGGTTCTTGATGGGGGACAATCGTGGAGAGTCCGACGACAGTCGCTATTGGGGTCCGGTGCCGACGGCATGGATCGTCGGCGTTGCGCGGGAAGTGGAGTGTGGGGATGTCAAGGATCGTCCGCGATTGGTCCATCGCACCTGGTGGCAAAGATGTCCGCCACTCTCTAAACGATGAGAACCATGCGTCCGGGGTTGCGCCGCCAAAGCCTCTGGCCAGCACGTCAGCCTAAGTCCAGATAATTGGATTTGATACCGTCCCGCTCCGAGCGGGAATGCGGCGGCTAGCGGGAGTCATATTCATTCTGGTCGTGCTGGTAAGCGCGATCGGTTCGCACGGCAGCAGCCATAAAGCTGCGGCGACCAACTCGACGCCGTCGGTGTCGGCACCGTCATCCCCAGCTCCGCGTCACGTCGTAGCGCACGTTCATTACACGGCTTGCGACCAGAACATCAGCGCCGGCTCACACACGTCTTGCGGATTCGCGGACAACGTTTTCCGCGCTTTCGCACATGAAGCGGCGCTCGGCGAAGAAGAAGCAACCGTCACCGCCACCAGTCCTGTAACCGGCAGGGCCTACACCGTGCGCTGCGGTACCACGCATGGCGTGACTCTCTGCAGTGGCGGGAGCAGCGCACGAGTCCGATTCCCCCTGTGGGCGGCCAGGGTCTACTACAAAGCCGGCAGTCCCGAAAACGAATCTAATACTCCTGCGCCCGCCACCGAACCGGAAGGATCGACCCCAGAAGGCTCGACCGAACCCGAAGAAGAACCGGGCGAACCAGGGTCGGAATGCACCAAAGGAACATATGAAAACTCGTCGGGCAACACGGTCTGCCGTCCCGAGGAATCGTCAACTGTGCCAGCTGGCGCGACCGCGCGTTGCAACGACGGCACTTACAGTTTCAGCGAACACCACAGTGGCACATGCTCTTATCACGGGGGAGTGGCTGAATGGCTGGACGAATAGCCGCCTTCTTGATCGCGGTCGGCTGTGTCGTGGGCTTCGCCGGCTGCGGCGCGCAGCACAGCGTCAGAATCGAGGGGGTCGCGTTCGAACCCACGATCACCGGCTGCTCTGGCGCTCCGATGCACTGCACGTCGGGCAACGAGGCGATGCTGCGCGAGTTGCGTGAAGCCCGCAACCATCGTTGTCAGGCTGGCAAGCCCAATGTGCTCATCAAGGCGAACGGAACGTTCGTCTGCGTGGCGGTCTTGCCATCGGCCGGCCCGACCACCGTCGATGTGCCGGTTCCAAGTGCTGTGCAGCAGCGCGGGGCCGGCGCCGTCGACTCCTTCGAGGCGGGCTCGGCGGTGCTGGCGAGCAGTGGCTGCCTGGCCTGCCATCGGCTCGGGGAGAACGGGTATAGCGGCCCCGGCCCAGACCTCACCCACGTAGGTTCGCGCTTGACCGCACTGACGATCGCGCGCGTCCTTGTCGACTCCCGAGCGCCGATGCCATCCTTCGGTCGTCTACTTGCGGCTAAGAGCCATGCCCTCGTGTACTTCCTGTCGCAGTTGCGCTGAGGCTCGCGACCGCCCACGAAACCGCCCACGCCCCGCCGAATCCCTCCTGACCAACCCATCCGGCGCCTATCTCCCCGACCATTTCGATGATCGACGGGTCATCCACCGTGTCCAGCCTCGCTCGCCGGGGACCGTCGTAAAGGAGGGCCTTCATCTCTGGTTTCACCTTTGGTAGGTCTGTGTGCAAGAAAGGACGTGGGTCTCTCCGCGCAAGCGCTGTAGCCTGCGCACCTCGGCCAGCAGCCCGCGGTTCTCTATGCGCAGCGCGGCAGCCCGACGGCGCGCGGTCACCGGCTCCTCGGCGAACGCCGGGAGGATCGCGCGAAGCTGAGCCAGCCGGCCCAGAAGCTGCTCGCGTCTCGGGTTGTGGCGGGGAGCGCCACTTCGGGGCTGTGACTATCTGTGGGCCGACGGCGACATCCACCGCCTGCACTCAACACCGCGCGCTACTCGGCCGCGCCGGCCAGGCACAACTGCGAGCCGGCGACACCGCGGCGCACTACAGGCAGCCGAACAAGCCATCCGGATCGACAACCTCCACGAGGCGATCTGGCGCCCGGCACTCCAAGCCGAGCACGCCCTCGGTCTGCGCAGCTCCGTCGCCGAGCACTGCGAGGTACTCGCGCACACCCTCGACGAGCAACTCGGGCTCCCACCAAGATGAGAGGCACGACTGATTTACCGGCAGCTACTCGGGCAAAAACCTGAGTGACCCTCGGCGAGCCGCTGCCCAACGAACGCGATCGGCAGGCACCGTTGACGACTCCCACTGCACCGTAGAGCATTGCATGAGATGAGGATGATCGTGGGTTCACTAATGATCGGTGCGCTGCCCGGCGATCAGTGCGAGCGCGTGGGTTATAGCCTGGGAGATGCCGCTGCCGGTTTGGGTGATGCTGTCGGGGCTTCCGGGGAAGTTGATGATTAGGCTTGCTCGGCGGGTTCCCGCGAGGGCTCGGGAGAGCATCCAGTGCGGTGTGTGCTCGCGTGAGGCTTCGCGCATGGCCTCGCTGATCCCGGGGATCTCGCGTTCGATCACCGCGCGTGTGGCCTCGGGTGTGAGGTCGCTCGCCGCGACCCCGGTGCCGCCGCTGGTCAGCACGAGCTCGCAGCGCTCAACGTCGGTCCAATGGCGCAGCCGTTGTTCGATCTGGGCTTGGTCGTCGGGAATGAGGTCGCGTCCAGCGAGTTGAAGGCCGAGGTGTTCAGCGAGCGCCACGAGCCTGTCGCCACTTTCGTCCTTTCCATTACCGGCTGACTTGGACGTGCTGATGGTGATGAGCGCTGCGCGCATGACGGTCAGCCGGTAGGGCTCTCGGTCTCGCGGCGCCAGTCGTTGCGTCCGCCGGTCTTCTCGAGCAACACGATCTGTTGTACTTCGACGCCCCGCTCGAGGCCCTTGATCATGTCGTACACCGTCAGCGCGGCGATCGCGCAGGCTGTGATCGCCTCCATCTCGACTCCCGTGCGAGCCACCGCGCGCACCTCGCTGAGGAGCTCCACGAGACCGGTGTCGCTATCGACGGTCGCGGTCACGTCGGCGAATGTCAGCCCGATGGGATGCGCGAGCGGGATCAGCTGGCCGGCTTGCTTGGCGGCCTGGATGCCCGCCAGGCGCGCTGTGGCGAGCACCTCTCCCTTGGGGTTGTTTCCGGCCTCCAGCGCGGCGGCGGTCGCTGGCGACATGCGTACCCTCGCGCGGGCGATCGCTCGCCGCTCGCTGATCGCCTTGGCCCCGACGTCGACCATGCGCGCGTGGCCGTCCGCGTCGAGATGTGTCAGGCGACTCTCGCTCATTGCGCTTGGGTGATCCCGTGCGACGCGGGCAGGACGGAGGGCGCTGCGTTGGCGGCGGGGTCTGGTGCTGGCTGCGGCTCGGTCCCGTCTACCCATCGGCCTGTTCCGTCGAGATCGACCTCGCGCTTCCAGATCGGGGCGTCGGCCTTGACCCGGTCGATCGCTTCGCGTGCGCCCGCGAACGCTTCCTCGCGATGTGCGCCGGATACGGCGACGATCACGCTCGCCTCACCGAGCCTGACATGGCCGACGCGGTGCTCGATCGCTGCGGCCGCGAGGCCGTGACGCTTGACGCAGTCGGTCGCGATCAGCGTGATCTTCTCGCATGCCATCTCCCGGTATGCCTCGTAGTCCAGGCGGTCCACCTCGCGTGTCACGCCACAGAAGATCACGATCGCTCCAGCGTCGGCACGACTCACGGTGCGCGAGAGCGCATCGACGGACAGTTCCTCGTCGGTCACACGGACATGGATTTGGGGGTCGGCTTCAGCCACCGCTGAGGGGAGGGATCAGCGCCAGCTCATCCTCGGCTGCCAGCGGCGTGTGTGGGGTGGCGTACTCGCGGTTGACAGCCATATGGACTGGGAGGCGCTCGAGTATGCTCGCCAGCGGCCCGGTTTCTTGCAGGGCACGCAGCGCATCGGCGACGGTCGCTCCATCTGCGAGCTCGACCTCAATGCTGTCGCCGCCGGCGCGTTCGCGCAGGATCGCGAACAGGCGAATCCGCACGTTCATAGTCCGCACCCTACCCAGGGTGTGAGCAGCTCGACCTGCACCCGATCGCCTGCGTGCAGCGAACCGCTGGCGCTCGGGATGATCGCCAGTGCGTCGGCGCCCAGCATCGAGGTCAGGATGTGCGAGCCCTGCGGCCCGGTTGGCGTGGCCTGCCAGCCGTCCTCGCAAAGCGTCAGCGCGCAGCGCACGGCGTGCGCGCGCCCTGGGCGCTTTTCGTAGTCGCATACGAGGGTCGCCGTGCCGCGTTCGCTGGTGGCTGCCGCGCCGCTGAGGGCGCGCAGCGCCGGTGCCACGAAGAGGATGAAGGTGACCATCGCGGAGACGGGGTTCCCCGGCAACCCGAACACGAGGGTTCGGTGGCGTGTGCCGAACCAGGTGGGCTTTCCCGGCCGCAGCGCGACTCCCGAGAAGCGCTCGTCCACGCCGAGCGTCGCGAGTGCCCCCTTGACGTGATCGTGTGCGCCGACCGACACGCCGCCGCAGATCACCGCCACGTCCGCTTCCAGGGCGCGTGCGATCGCCGTCTCGGTCGCGTGCGGATTATCGGGCGCGTGCAGCCTCTGGGTGACCTGCGCGCCGAGTCGCTGTGCGAGCGCCGGGATCGTGTAGGCGTTGGAGTTGCGCACCGCTCCCGGTGTGAGCTTCTCGCCTGCTGGCAGAAGCTCATCGCCGGTCGTCAGGACCGATACGCGTGGCCGTCGCGTGCAGGTGGGGGTGGGGCAGCCCAGCGACGCCAGGACGCCGAGCTCGGTGGGACCGACGCGGGCGCCATGCGCCAGCACCGTCCGTCCCGGTGGGATGTCCTCGCCCGCGTAGCGCACGTCCTGTCCCGCCTGGGCCTCGACGCGAACAGCGACCCGCCCGTCGGCGGCGGCGGTGTCCTCGACTCGGACCACAGCGTCGGCGCCGGGCGGCAGCATCGCTCCTGTGGAGATCGCGATCGTCTCTCCCGGGCCCACGGCGGTGGTCGTGGGGTGCCCGGCCCGCGACTCGCCAACCAGCTTGAGTGTCACCGGCGTCTCGTGAAGTGCGCCGCGCACATCCTCAGCGCGGATCGCATAGCCATCCATCGCCGAGCCCGTGAACGCCGGCACCGGATGCAGGGATCGCACATCCGCCGCCAGGGTCCGTCCGAGCGCTTGATCGAGTTCCACGGGCTCGCCCTCCAGCGCGACGATGTTTTCCAGCACGGCGCGGCGCGCCTGCTCCATCTCGATCAGCCCTACCGTCATCGGTTGCGATAGTGCCAGACTCCAGGGCATGAAGGGATCGTTCGCGCCCGGGAGCGATCGAGGGCCACTGGTCGCGATACTCGCCGGGGGAGCCGGACAGCGGATCGGCGGAGCCAAGCCGATGACGGCGCTCGGCGGAAGGCCGCTGATCGCCTACCCACTCGAGGCAGCCCGCGCGGCGGGACTCGAAGTAGCCGTCATCGCCAAGCGCCGTTCGGTGCTGCCGCCGCTCGACTGTGAGCTCGTTCTCGAGCCGGACCTTCCGCGTCATCCGCTGTGCGGGATCGTTGCCGCTGTCAAGCACGGCGGCGGCCGGCCGGTCGTGGTGCTCGCGTGCGACATGCCGTTCCTCACCGCTTCGTTGCTGTGGTGGCTGGCAGGGCAGCGCGGAGCAGCGGTAGCGCAAGTCGATGGGTGCCTGCAACCGCTGCTCGCCCGATATGTGCCAGCGAACCTTCCGGCGCTGGAGCGCACGCTGGGAGAACGGGCTTCAGCTCGCGCCGCGGTGGCGCGGATCGACCCCGTGATGGTCGACGAGCACGCACTGGTCCGCTTCGGCGACCCGCGCAGACTGTGCTTCAACGTCAACGACGCCCGCGACCTTCAGCTCGCGCGGCGCTGGCTGGCGGGCGAGCCGACGGACGCTGCAGCCCGGTTCGTACGGGGGCGCGGCTAGGTGTAGTTCCTAGGAGGCTCTAGCGAAACTCGCTAGCCCTGTAGTGGTGCGGGGTTCTGGTGCTGCTCGCATCGCGTCTACCTCCCTCTGGGGTTGAAAGTACCCCAGTCATGTGGCATCGGGTGGCGACCCGTGGTCGGCCACTGTCGGCCACGGTCAGCCTCTACCGCACATCGACGCGATCCGTCAGGGTCGCTTCATGCCTTCCATCTGGTCACGTCATCGGCGTCTGATACGACTTCAGCGTCGCAGTAGCACAGTCCGTTGGGGGACAAAGCTAGCTGTCTGCGGCGGCCCGCGCGAGAGACCCCCGAGCGCACCAAGGGCCAAAAGGGGTTCGTTTAGGCACCCATTTTTTCGAGGCGATTCAACGAGATAACAAGCAAGACAACTGAAAACGGCGGGAGGGAGAGCCACTAACTCCCCCTCCCGCACCACTTGCGGCAGTGGCGAAACAGGTATACGCACCCGGCTTTCAACCGGGCTCCTTCTCGGGATTGCGGGTTCGAGTCCCGCCTGCCGCACTACATGAGCACATGGGGACACCACCTGCTCGCCGTTGGTATACCCGAAACGGGGCCTCTCGGTACATCCGAAGGGCCGTTTGGGCACCAATTTTGGGCCTCCAGACGGAGCTTTTCCGTCCGATCCAACCTGTAGTTTTTGGCCTAGATAAGCCAAAAACGACCCCCGCGACGTTGGCGCGTCCGGGGGTCTGGACCACGGAGATAGAGCCTCCATGACCTCCCAGAACGTAGCAGGGCGATCCGTCGCCGAAACCCTGTCGGGCATCCTCGCCTCACCCGAGGTCGAACGCCTCATCGAGCAGCTTCAAGCGACTCGCTGGACAGGCCGTCCCGGCTACCCGATCCGAGCGATGGTCGGGATGGCGCTCGCTAAGAGCCTCTACGCGCTCCCGACATGGACGCGGATCGCGGCGCTCGTGGCTGAGCACCCGGCGTTGGCGGCAGTGATCGCGCCCGATGGCGACGTTCCGTCCGTCTATGCGTGCTATCGCTTCACCGCGAAGCTCCGCGATAACGCGGCGGCCTTGGACGAGTGCATCGCGTGGGTGATCGCGACGCTGAAGAAGCGAAACCCGCTGCTCGGCTGGGACGTAGCAATCGATGCCTCCGACATGCCCGCCTACGCGAACGGGCAGCGCTTCAAGTCGAAGGGTGGCCGTGAACGCTCCGATGACGAGTTCTCCGACCCAGACGCCTCATGGGGCCACCGATCTGCCGTCTCTACGAGAAAGGGGGGAGGCTTCTATGGGTTCAGACTTCACCTTGCAACATGCACTAAGACAGACCTTCCGCTCGCATGGCGAGTCGAAACCGGCAAAGCGCATGAAGTCCCGACCGTTGCGCCGCTGCTCGACCGGCTGCACATGCTCGGGATCGACCCTGAGACGTGTGCAATGGACAAGGGGTACGACGCTACGACCGCCTACGACGCTTGCGCCGAACGTGGGATCGTGCCCGTGATCCCACTCAAGCAGACGCCAGCGGTCATGCGCGGCGACCACAAGCCGCCATGCTGCGAGCATGGCGATTGGCGGTTCGCCGGGGCCGACAAGAAACGAGACGCGACCAAGTGGCGTTGCCCGACCGGCGAATGTAAGCCAGGATCGGTGTGGGTGCGAGCGGACCGCCTTCATCCGTTGATCCCCCGCGAGACCAAGCGCTGGAAGGCGCTCTATCGAGGGCGCGCGAGTGTAGAGAGGGGCTTCGCCCGTCTCAAGACGACATGGGGCCTCTCGCCTCTGCGCGTGCGACGGATCGAGCGCGTCCGCCTACATGCGAACCTGACGATCTTGACGCAATTGGCCTCCGCCCTCAGCGGATCACGGGTTTAGTACGCGAATACACACGTATAGGCCGCGAGTTAGGAAACCGCGCCATCCGCGTAGTATCACCCTTGCCTCGAACGGTGTGGCACCATTGCGAATAGTCAACATCATTCGAATACACCCTTTCCGCCATCCAACTTGAGAGGACGACATAGATGGCTCTTGATAACTCCAAGCTCGCTAAAGCAGCCGCAGACCAGATGGACGACCTTGAAAGGCGCTACGGCGATGGCGACTACGAACTCGGAGAGGTCTGCACGACGGTCGAGGTCATCGGCCCGGATGGTTCCGAGACGGGACTACACAGCAGCAGCCTACCTAACGCGCAGCCTGCCATTTTTCTCCTTCGATCAGCCCTAAATGCCCTGGAAAGAACCGCATTGGGAGGCGCAGACCAAGACCCCGATATCAACCTCATTTTTGAGTTCGAGATCACTGACAGCGAGCGAGCAGTGGCAATGCAGGCGCTTGAAAACCCGCTACTCACTTTCGCCTCAATTGCGGCTAACAACGGTTATAAGGCCGATGTCAGTCTGTCACGGATCGCACCATAACCACCGCTGATAGCGCCACGCCCTCAGACGTGGGGCGTGGCGCACAGGAACGCGGTTCTACGAATGCAGCGCTTCGACGGCGACGCCGAGCGCAAGTAGCGCAATGCACAGGCCGACGATCAGCACGAACGGCTGCTTTAGGACGCGCAAGATCGCGAACGCGAACCAGACTGCGACGACGAGGCGCAGACAACGCCACCACCAGCTTCTTTTCCGGGTCATGGCGATCACGCCGCGATCTGATCGAACCGCAGCGCCGCCCGTGTGGCCCACACGAGACCGTCTGCGGTGCGATGGATCAATCCGGCTCCGTCGAGCCGTTTGAGGGCTTCCAGCGTGTCCGCGCTGGTCACGCCCCTGTCGTTACGGTCGCGTACAAGCTCGACCACCGACCACGGACGCTGATCGTCCGGCGTGATGAGCCGGATCATCACGCCCCACTCGTGCCGCGCTTCGCTCTCAGCGGCTTGGTTAGGCTGCTCTTGCATCGGAAGGTCCTGCCTTTCGGTGCCAGGCCCCCGGCTGTTAGCGCAGCGCGGGGGCCGATTTCTAGGATGCAGCCGAACCTAGACCCTCCCAGCCAACCCCGCAACGAGTTTCGCTAGCCGTTTCGCTCTGCGCTCCTAGGAACTACAGCTAGTTGGACGCAAGCCGCTTGGCGGCGAGGAGCAGCTCGTCGATCGGGCGAGCAGAACGGCTCGCTACCCAGCACGTCAGTGGCGCGGCGGGACGCTCGGAGGCGTGGGCTGCCGTCGCTGCGAGATTCAACAGTTCCGTTACTTCGCGTGCTGTCGGCGGTTGGACGCCGGCCTCTCGGCAGAACGCCGCGATCCACTCGTCCATCGTCATGGTCATGCTGCCTCCCGGCGTCTGGGTGTCCTGGCGGAGCCTACGTTCTTGGGTGCGCGACCGGGTGAAACGTAGACTGGGACGATGACGGCGACGCTCGACAGGCTCTCGCGGGCGCTTGGCGATCTGCGCATCTCGGTCACCGACCGCTGCAACCTGCGCTGCCCTTACTGCATGCCGAGAGAGATCTTCAGCCGTGACTTCGCGTTCATGCCCGCGGCCGAGCTGCTGTCCTTCCAGGAGATCACCCGCCTCGCTCGCGCGTTCGCGGAACTGGGAGTCTCGAAGATCCGTCTCACGGGCGGCGAGCCGTTGCTGCGCCGCGATCTGGAGCGCCTCGTGGAGATGCTCACGGCGGTGGCCGGCATCGACGAAGTCGCGTTGACCACGAACGGCACACTGCTCCGGGCGAAGGCGGCCGTCCTGCGCGAGGCGGGCCTGGCGCGGGTGACGGTCAGCCTTGACGCCCTCGACGAGGACGTGTTTCGCTCGATGAGCGACACGCGTTTTCCGTTCGCGCGGGTGCTCGCGGGCATCGATGCCGCAGCCGAGGCGGGCCTTGCGCCGGTGAAGATCAACATGGTCGTGCGCCGCGGCGTCAACGATCACTGCGTGCTGTCGATGGCCGAGCATTTCCGTCATCGACCCGAGATCCTGCGCTTCATCGAGTACATGGACGTCGGCTCGAGCAACAACTGGCGGCTCGAGCAGGTCGTGCCCGCCGGGGAGATCCTGCGCGCGATCGAACGCCGATGGCCGCTGCAGAGCCTCCAGGCGACACGCCCGGGGGAGGTCGCAACCCGCTACCGCTACCTTGACGGGGCGGGCGAGATCGGGTTCATCCACTCGGTGAGCCAACCCTTCTGCGGGGCTTGCACGCGAGCGAGGCTGACAGCCGATGGGACCCTCTACACCTGCCTGTTCGCCGCGCAGGGAGAGGATCTGCGCGCGCTGTTGCGTGGCGGCGCCGAGGACCCCGAGCTGACGCGGCGGATAGCCGGGATCTGGACGGCAAGGACCGACCGCTACTCGGCAGAGCGCGCGTCCATCCGGGGTCCGCTCGCGCCGAAGGTCGAGATGTCCTACATCGGCGGGTGACTCACAGCGCGAGCAGCCGCGTCGCGGTCGCCTTCCAGGAGGCCGTCACGAGCTTGCCGGAGCGCAGTTGCAGCTGGCGGGCGGCGGCCTCGGTGACCTCCGCGACGAGTGGCTGAGGGCCGGTCAGCCCGACACGCACACGGTTGCCTACCGTTGTCACGGAGACGACGGTGGCGCGCAGATGGTTGCGGGCCGACTCCCCGGCCGGGCTGTCCGGCCGGCGGAGGGTTATCTCCCAGGGGAAGACGCTCACCGCCACGCGTCCCGTGCCGTGGCTGGTGCAGAGCACCTCGCCGCCGCCGTCGAGCGCAACCACGGTGAGCCGGTCTGCTCCGGGACGCGCGGTGCCGGTGAGCACGACCGCGCCGGTGAAGTCCGCGACGAACGCCGAGGTGGGGGCCGCCGCCAGCTCGCCGGCCGGCGCCCGTTGGATCAGCTTGCCGCGGTCGATGATGGCGACCTGCTCCCCGAGCAGCGCCGCGTCGTGGAAGTCGTGCGTGACGATGATCGCGGGCACCTGGCTCTCGTGCAGGATCGCGGCGATCTGCCGGCCGGCGCTCGCGCGGGTGCGCGGGTCAAGCGCCGACAGCGGCTCGTCGAGCAGCAGCGCGCGCGGGCGGCGTGCGAGCGCACGCGCCAGCGCCACGCGTTGACGCTCGCCGCCGGAGAGGGCCGCCGGCCGCGCGTTCTCCCGGCCGCACAGCCCGAAGCGCTCGAGTTGCTCGAGCGCGAGCCTGCGCCGCTCGCGACGGTTGTGCTCGCGCAACCCGTAGGCGACGTTGCGCCACGCCGATAGGTGCGGGAACAGGGCGTAGTCCTGGGATACGTAGCCGCAACTGCGCCGCTCGGGTTCCACACGGATGCCGGCCCGCGTGTCGAGCCAGACCTCCGCGCCGCAGGCGATCCGTCCTGACCGGGGAGTGGCGAGCCCCGCGATCAGGCGCAGGATCGTCGTCTTGCCGGCACCCGACGGTCCGGCCAGCGCAAGAGGGCAACCCTGGCGCACGTCGAGCTTGATCTGCAGCTCGATTTCGCCGATCTGAAGTTCGAGCTCAGCCGCCAGCACGGCCAAGCTCACGCGCGCCGGTGAGCAGCTTCACGGTGAGCAGGAGACTCGCGGATACGATCACGAGGATCGCCGACAGCGCGAGCACGGCGGGGAAGTTCTCGGCGAACTGATCGTAGATCGCCAGCGGCACCGTCTGCGTAACGCCCTGCAAGGAGCCGGCGAACATCAACGTCGCACCGAACTCGCCGAGTGCGCGCCCCCAGGCGAGCGCCAGGCCCGCGGCGAGTCCCGGCAACGCGAGCGGGATAGCCACATGCAGGAACGTCCGCGCCTCGCTCGCGCCGAGGGTGCGCGAAGCCTCGAGGTAGGAGCGCTCCACAGCCACGAACGCCGACTGCGCCCCACGCAGGTAGAACGGCGCGGACACGAACGTGAGCGCCACCACCACGCCCGCGGTCTGAATCACCAGCTGGATGTGGGCGTCCCCGAGCGCCCCTCCGAGGATGCCCTGTGGGCCGAGCGCGGCCAAGAGCCCGATGCCGGCGACGGCCGGGGGCAACACCAGCGGCAACTCCAGCAGCATCGTGACCAACGAGCGGCCGGGGAAGGATCGTGTGGCCAGCATGAAAGCGGCCGGCGTGCCTACAGCGAGGATCACTGCGATCGCGATCGTCGAGGTCTCCAGGCTGAGCGCCAGCGCGTCGGTCGACTGGGAGTCGCCGAGGCTCGAGATCAATGCCCAGGGGCTGGTGTCCAGGAAGATCGCTAGCACCGGCAGCGCCAGGAACGCGAGCGTCACCGCGAGCGTGAGCGTCATCAGCGCCGCAAACCACCGCGGGCGTGTAACGCGCGGGGCGCTCATCGGCTCGGCGGGGGCAGAAATCCCGCGGCGCGAAGAGCCTGCCGGCCGGACTCGCGTAGCAGACCTTGGATGAACGCGCGGGCCTGAGCCGCGTGCCCGCCGCCGGCGAGGGCCGCGGCCGCATAGGCGACCGTGGGCTGCAGGCTCGCGGGCAGCTCGATCGCCCTCAGCTTGCCGTCCGTGGCTGCCACGTCGGTCGCGTACAGAAAGCCCCCGTCCACAGCTCCCTCAACCAGCTTGCCCACGATTCCCGTGACGTCGGGCTCGCGGTCGGCGACGTTGGAGAACAGCTGCACCCGCGCGCGCGGGTAAAGCCTGTCAAGCACGGTGGCGGTGTACTGGCCGATCGGGACGGTGGCGCTGCCAACAGCGAGCGTCACGCCGGGCCGCCGCGCATCGGCAAAGCGCGTGATCTCCTCCGACCCTGCCGGCACCGCCAGCACGAGCTTGTTGGACGCGAACACAACCGGCTTGCCGACGAGGTGCTTCGCATACAGCTCTTCGGGCAGCTCGGTGTTCGCGGAGGCGAACACGTCGGGCCTGACCCCCTGTTCGATCTGGGCGGCCAGCATGTCCGAGCCGGCGAACGAGAAACGCACGCCGGCCTGCCCGAACCGGGCCGCGTAGCTCATCAACGCCTTCCGCAGCGACGCCGCCGCGAACACGGTGAGCTTCGGCTTTCCCGAGGAGCCACAGCCGCTCACCAGGAGTGCCAGCCCGGCCAGGATCGCGCCCGCACGCCTCACAGGCCGCTGCGCTCCACCATCACGGATGTCGCCTTCACCGTCGCTGTCGCAGTGACACCGGGCTTCAGGCCCAACTCCTCCACCGAATCGCGGGTGATCGCCGCGGTCACCAGAAAAGGACCCGCCTCGATCTCAACGAGGGCCATCACACCGTCAACCTCGACCGAGCGAATGACCCCCGTGAAGCGGTTGCGGGCCGAGCTCGCGGAGCCCGTCCTGTGCCGCTGGGGACGGTCGGTCAACCGCCGGACCTCCGAGGCGGGCACGGTGCGCCGGTTGCGTTCGTCACGTTGGGTGTGCAGCTTGCCCGCGCGATCCCATCTGCGCAGCGTGTCCACGCTGACCCCGATGGCCTTTGCGGCGGCACCGATGGACAGACGATCCTGCATCTGCCTACACACTACATAGGCAGAATCCTCGGGTGTCGCGCCGTCACACCACTCCCCCTTGGTCTTCGCCGAGGATCAGGTGCCCGACGAGTGGCAGCATTTACGTCGCCAAGAACGCTGCCTACTACGAGCCGTCCGCGCGTGAGCACCGCCACGGGTCCGTCGCCCGTGTGCTGTGGCGTCGTGCAAATCTCTGACGGACCTCTCGCGATCGGCCGTGCTCGTGTCAACCGGGGAGCAGCGGGTAAAGCGATGGGAGACGCAGGTGATAGTCATGAAGAACTACCGCCGCGAAATCAACCGAGGCACGCGGGCAGCTCACGCCAGGAACGCTCGGAGGTGCGCCCGCCGCGGCGGAACGCCACGGGACGGATCCTCGGGTGCCGCTCACCGCTGTCGCTTGGCTGCGTGGCGTCGGGCGTAGAGCTTCTCCCGGATCGACATCGCCCCCGGATGCCCGCTACCGGGCCACGGGGCGAGCAGTAGCAGCAGCCGCACGTCAGAGGATGCTGAGACCTCGTGACGCTCCCCCGGCGCGAACTCGATCAGCAGTCCGGGGCCGCCGCTGGCTCGTTCGCCGGCGGTCGTGCTCACCTCGATCTCGCCCTCTATCACGATAACCCAGGCGCGCTCGTGAACCTCGTGGTCTGACAGGCTCTCACCCGCCGCGAGGTCGAGCGCGATCAGGCGCGCCGCGTCGCTGGAGGAGAGGATCTCCGGCAGTCGTGGCTTGAGGTCCAGTGTCTTGAGCTCCCAGGTGTTCAACGTTGCCTCCTCGTTGGGCCGGTGAGTGACAGCATTCGGTGAATGAGTCGACTGCGGTGTGTGAAGCAGACAGGCTAACCGGCCGAAGAAGCGGGCCGCCGCCCGCCGGGATTCTCTACTGGTGGCTGAGCGGCTCGTCGTGCTCGCGGGCGGCGCGGCGTGCCAGAACGTACAGCAGGTCGGAGGCGCGATTCACGTAGGCCAGCACGTGTGACTGTATGGGTGTTCCTGTCTCGCGCGCGGCGACGATGAGACGCTCGGCGCGGCGCAGCACCGTGCGGGCGAGGTCGAGTGCGGCGGAGTCAAGGGTTGCGCCCGGGACGACGAACACCGGTCGTAGTGGACGCTCGCTCACGAGGCGATCGATTGTTTGCTCCAGCGTCGCTGTCATCTCGGGCGTGACGAGCGAGACTCCGGGCGTCAGTCGCTCGCGGGCGTGGGGGTTGGCGGCGAGGTCCGCCGCGGCGACGAACAGTCCGCGCTGACAGTCGAGGATCGCTGCTAGCAGGTGTTGGTCTGTGCTTGTCGCGCGAGCCAGGCCGAGCGCGGCGACCGCCTCGTCCAGGGTGCCGCAGATCCCGATCAGCGGGTCGGCCTTCGATACGCGTCCGCCGAACAGCAGCCCGGTGCTTCCGTCGTCCCCGGTCTTCGTGTAGACAGGTGGTTTCTCGCTTTGCATCGTGTGCCTAGCCTTCGGGCGGCGTGCTGCTCCATGGTTGGGGCTCTGCGAAGAATGGCTCGGTGTGAATGTGCTCGCGCGCGGCGCCGAGTGCTTCGCCCGCGGTGGCGCAGGCGTTCACCAGGCCGGGGGCGCCGGCGATGAACAGCTCGTAGCCGCTGAGGTCGGGGCAGAGACCGGGAAGGATGTCTGGGATGTGCCCGTGAGGCTTGGGGCCGGCGCCGCGGGTCAGGGTGCGGGTGAACCGGAAGGTCGGGTGCGCGGCTTGCCAGCGGATGAATTGCTCGCGGTCGATGACATCGCACTCGGTTCTTGCTGAGAACAGCAGTGTCAGCGGCTGTCGCGCGGATGGTAGAGCCGCCTCGATCAGCGCGCGCATCGGCGCGAGCCCCGATCCTCCGGCCAGGTATAGGCACGGGCGGCTCGATTCCTGGTCAACGATGAACGTGCCATAGGGGCCCGTGAGCGTGACCTGGTCTCCAGGTTTGACCTGGTGGTGCACCCAGTCGCTGGCCTGTCCGCCCGGGACACGGGTGATCAGCAGCGAGATGGTCCCGTCTGCACGTGGAGCGTTGGCGATCGAGTAGGACCGTTGCTCGATCCGCCGCTCGCGGTCCTCTAGCAGCACGTATTGGCCGGGAAGATAGTGCAGTGGCGCGGTTAGCGGACGCAGCGATACCTCAAGGATCGTGGGTGTCCGCCGCTTGAGCTCGCTGACCTGGTAGGGCACTTCGTCGTGCTCGGCGATGCGCGCTGCCGGCGCCTTGGTCGGGCTCACCGCCGATCGCCCAGAGATCGAACTGGTGGCGTACGGGGTAAGAGAAGCAGCAGTCCTGACGCGAGGAGGGCAATGCGCAGAACATACATCGTGGCGGAGCCCCGACCGGCGTCGCGCAGCCGTCGATCCCCGGCCGACAGAAGGGAAGCACTATGAGCGAGCGGACATTCATCATCGTTGGCGCGAGCTTGACCGGCGCGAAGGCGGCGCAGACGCTGCGCGAGGCGGGATTCGATGGGCGGGTGGTGTTGCTCGGCGCCGAGCCCGAGCGGCCATATGAACGCCCGCCGCTGAGCAAGGGCTATCCGCGAGGCGAGTCTCCGCGCGAGAAGGCATACGTCCACGAGGAGGGCTTTTACGCCGAGCATCAGATCGAGCTTCAGACCGACACGACCGTGACGGCGATCGACCCGGGACGCTCGCGGCTGACGCTCTCGGAGGGCGGCGAGCTCGCATACGAGAGGCTGCTGCTCGCGACCGGGGCCGAACCGCGCGGGATCCCGATCGCGGGCGCCGAGCTCGACGGCGTTTGCTACCTGCGCACGCTGGCCGACTGCGACGCGTTGCGCGAGCGCCTCGTCCGTGGTGGGCACGTCGTCGTCGTTGGCGCCGGCTGGATCGGCAGCGAGTTCGCCGCCTCCGCGTGCCAGCGTGGGCTGCAGGTCACGGTGGTCGACCCGGTCGCGCTGCCGAACGAGCGGATCTTCGGCGCGGAGATCGGTGGCTTCTACCGCGACGTGCACGCGCGGCACGACATCGAGCTGCTGCTCGGCGAAGGGGTGCAGTCCTTCGAGGGCGATCGGGCTCTCGCTCGTGTGCGCACCAGCGGCGGCCGTGTGATCGACTGCGATTTCGCTGTCGTCGGCGTCGGCGCCGCGCCCCGCGTGCAGCTTGCGCAAGACGCCGGGTTGGACGTGCAGGACGGGATCCTCGTGAATGAGAGGCTCCAGAGCTCAGCGCCCAACGTGTTTGCTGCTGGTGACGTCGCGCGCGCCTGGCACCCGTTCTATGAGCAGCGGATCCGTGTCGAGCACTGGTCCAACGCCCTGAACCAGGGGCCGGCGGCCGCGCGCGCGATGCTCGGCGAGCCGGTCAGCTACGAGCGCATCCCGTACTTCTACTCCGACCAGTACGAGGTGGGCATGGAGTATTCCGGTTACGCGCCGGTGTGGGATGAGGTCGTCTTCCGCGGGAACCGCGAGGATGGTGAGTTCGTCGCGTTCTGGCTGCTCGACGGGCGTGTGGTGGCTGGGATGAACGTGAACGTCTGGGATGTCAACGAGCAGATCCAGGCGCTGATCCGCTCGCGCCGAGCGCTCGACGTCGCGGAATTGGCCGACCCTGGTACGCCTCTGGAGTCCCTGGTCGCCGAGCCCGCCACGGGAAGCTGAGGGCGATCGAGATGTCCCCCGACGCGAATCTGCGGCGCCTGCACGACGCGGGCGTTTCGATCTGGTTGGACACCCTCTCGCGCGAGCTGCTGCAGAGCGGCGAGTTCTCCGAGCTGATCCGCGACTACTCGGTCACTGGGGCGACCTCAAACCCGACGATTTTCGCGAAGGCGATCACCGGCTCTGACCGCTACGACGGTGAGCTCCGCGAGCTGGCCGACGCCGGGCGCCACGACCTGCAGGAGCTGTTCTTCGCGCTCGCGCTCGACGACGTGAGGGAGGCGGCGCGCGAGCTGCGTGGCGTCTATGACCAGAGTGGCGGACGCGACGGGTTCATCTCGTTCGAGTGCACCCCCGACCTCGCGGATGACACGCAGGCGACGATCGTGCAGGCGACTGAGCTGTGGCGGCTGCTGGATCAGCCGAACGTGATGATCAAGGTCCCCGGCACGCAGGCGGGTCTGCCGGCGATTCAGGAGCTGACCCGTCTCGGGGTGAACGTGAACGTCACGCTGCTGTTCTCGATAGAGCGCTACGAGCAGGTGATCGACGCCTACCTGCGTGGTCTTACCGAGAGAGCGGATGCCGGCGAGCCGCTCGGCGGGATCAGCTCGGTAGCGTCGTTCTTCCTCTCACGGATCGACACCAAGGTCGACGCGCAGCTGCCGGAGGATTCGCCGCTGCGCGGTCGCGTCGCGATCGCCAGCGCGCGTGTCGCCTATCAGCGCTTCCTTGGCAAGTTCGCCGGCGGCGAGTGGGCGCGTCTGCAGGCGCTCGGCGGCAAACGCCAACGGCCGCTATGGGCGAGCACCGGCACGAAGAACCCCGCCTACTCCGACGTGCGCTATGTCGCCGAGCTGATCGGCCCGGATGTCGTCAACACGATGCCCGAGCAGACGCTGCGCGCGTTCGCCGACCATGGCGAGGTCGCTCGCACCCTCGACGCCGAACCCGCCCAGTCCGAACGGACGCTCGCCGAGACCGCCGCCGCCGGGGTCGACCTGAACGCGGTGACCGCCGCGCTCGAGCGAGAGGGCGCTGGGTCCTTCTGTGACTCCTACAGGCGGCTGCTCGACTGCATCGAGGGCAAGCTCGGCGTCCTCGCCCCGACGGGCAGCAAGCCGCGGTCGTAAGAACCTCAGCTGGGACGGCCGATCCGCACGCGCCACACGTCGGGGCCCTGCGCGAGGTACTCCCAGCTGAACTCGCCTGCGTGCTCAGCCTCGAACTGGTAGTAGAGGGGCTTGGGGTCGTGGTCGTTGACGAGCTCAAAGCCGCTACCCGTGGCGAGCTGATCGTAGGTGTCGAAGATCAGCTCGTGGCGACGGGCGGGCGGCTCGTTGCGGACGTCTAGCTGTTGGTCAGGCATCGTGGTTCTCCTTGGTCGCGGGTGGGGTCGGATGGCATCCGTGCCAGCCGGTGCATCAGCGCGCCTACGCGCCGCGCCTCCGTGGGGCGTGCGTGACGCAGCACCGCCCAGGCCCGACCGGCGAGCCGGTTGGCCGTCTCGGGCTGACCGCCTTCGCCCAACGTTCGCAGTGCTTCGAGGAGCACGCGTGTCAGCGGCTGTACCGTGTCGGCGCTGTCGGCAGGATCGATTGTCACAGTCACATTGTTTTTACAGGCCTAGTGTGAGAATATCAAGGGCGTGGATCAGCTCGGTGTGTTCGACCTGCTTACCCGTACGCTGGACAGCGGGCTGGTGCGCGGGCTGCTGCGTTCTGTGATCGACCCGGAGCTGGGCGTCAACATCGTCGACCTGGGCCTCCTCTACGACGTCACTGTCGCAGCGGACGGCGGCGTGGAGATCGATATGACGTTGACGACGCCGGGCTGTCCGCTGGGGGGCTTTCTCGACGATCAGATCCGGGCGTGCCTGGCGCAGCTACCGCAGGTGCGCGGTGTGTCGATGAGGCTGGTGTGGGAGCCGCCGTGGGAGCCGGCGGCGATGAGCGACGCGGCGCGGGAGCAGCTCGGATGGGCGTGAGTGCCGCAGGGCGCATAAGGCTTCGGCGCGCCCCGCTGCTGGCGCTGGCGCTCGTTGCCCTGTTCACCGGGCTGTGGGGTGGGCTGATCCTCCTCGGCGTGCTCACGCCAAGTGTTCTCGTCTCCGCCTCTGGGGCGCACGGGCCGCTGATGGCGCTCGGGTTCCTCGGCACGCTGGTGAGCCTCGAGCGGGCGGTGGCGCTCGGACGCTGGTGGGCGTATGCGGCGCCGTTGGCGGCCGGCCTCGGCGCGGTCGCGGCCCTGACCGGCGCTTCGGGTGCGCTCGGACCGGCGCTCGAGACGCTCGCCGGCTCGGTGCTACTGGCCTGTCACGTCGTGCTGCAGCGCATGGCGCCGTCGCTGCACAATGCGATCATGAGCCTGGGCGCTGTGTCCTGGTGCGCCGCGGCTCTCACATGGCTGACCGGTGCGGAAGTGAACCGCTTCGCGCCGCTGCTGGCGGGCTTTCTCGTGCTGACGATCGTCGGCGAGCGCCTGGAGCTGACGCGCGTCGCCCGCCGCCCGCCCTGGGTACAGTCGCTGCTGCTGATCGCGGTCGCGATGTTCGCCGCCGGACTGGCGGCGTCCCTCACGGCAGAGACGACGGGCGTGCGGATCGCCGGTGTCGGGCTGCTGGGCCAGGCGGCCTGGCTGGCGCGCTATGACATCGCGCGGCGCACCGTGCTCATGGGCGGCGTCACGCGCTTCATGGCACTGGCGCTGCTCGCCGGATATGTGTGGCTCGCCGTCGCAGGCGTGCTGTGGGCGGTCAACGGGTCGATGCTCGACGGTCCCGCCTATGACGCCCAGTTGCACGCGGTGTTTCTCGGCTTCGTGATGTCGATGGTCTTTGCGCACGCCCCTGTGATCGTGCCCGCGGTGCTGCGGGTGGCGCTGCCATTTCACCGCCGCTTCTACGCCCACCTCGCGTTGCTGCATCTCTCGCTTGCGCTGCGGCTGCTCGGCGGCGACCTCGCCGGCAACACGGGGTTGTGGCAGTGGGGCGGAATTCTCAACGAGACGGCGATCCTCCTGTTCCTCGCCCTCACCATCTCCACGGTCCTTCACGCTCGCCGCACGCAGGAACGCCGAGTGCCCGAGGAGCAATCGCGGCGAGTGCCGGTCCGTCAGGCTACGGCTCATGGTTGATCTGGCGCTGTTCTTTCACCTGCTCGGGGCGCTGTTGTTCGTCGCGGGCATCATCCTCGCCGGCACTGCGTTCGAGTCGGCGCGCCGCCGCCGGCGTTCGGCGGAGATCGCGCTGCTGCTCGCCCTGACACGGATCGGCGTGCTCTTGGTAGCCGTCGGTGCCCTGCTACTGCTGGGCTTCGGCCTGTGGCTGGTGCACCTCGAGCACATCGGCTACGGGACCGGCTGGGTCGACGCCGCGATCGCGCTGTACGTTCTGGCACTCGTGCTCGGCGCCGCTGGCGGGCAGCGACCGAAGCGGGCGCGGCTGCTCGCGACCCGGCTCGCCGCCGAGGACGCGCCGGTGAGCGGCGAGCTGCGCGCGCTGCTGAACGACCCCATCTCGCTGGCCGTCAACTACACCTCGGCGCTGCTCGTGCTCGCGATCCTCGAGCTGATGGTCTTCAAGCCATGAGCGTCAACCTGATCGGGGTGCTCCGCGGTGGGTGAGCTCGGCGCGTTCCTGAAGATCGCCCGCCAGGGCAGCGTGCAGCGCAACCCGGGTGAGCGGGTCGGCGACTACCGGGAGTTCGTCACGCCGCTACCAGACGCGAAGCTGCGATCGCAGGGCGCCCGCTGCATGGACTGCGGCGTGCCGTTCTGCCACAACGGCTGCCCGGTCGGGAACCTGATCCCCGACTGGAACGACCTCGTTTACCGCGACCGCTGGAAGGAGGCGATCGCCCAGCTGCATGCCACCAACAACTTCCCCGACTTCACCGGGCGGGCGTGCCCGGCGCCGTGCGAAGCGGCGTGCGTGATGGAGATCCGCGAGGGCGAATCCGTGACCATCAAGCAGATCGAGCAGGCGATCGTCGACCGCGCATGGAAGGAGGGCTGGGTCACACCGCAGCCACCCCGCGTCGAGACCGGTCGCAGCGTCGCGGTGATCGGCTCGGGCCCCGCCGGCCTGGCGGCCGCCCAGCAACTGCGCCGTGCCGGGCACAGGGTCGTGCTCTTTGAGCGCGACGAGGCGCCCGGCGGCCTGCTGCGCTTCGGCATCCCGGACTTCAAGATCGAAAAGCAGGTGGTGCGGCGCCGCGTGCAGCAACTCATCGGCGAGGGGATCGAGTTGCGCTGCGGCGTGGATGTCGGAGTCGACGTGAGTGTGCAGGAGCTGTGCGAGCGCTTCGACGCGATCGTGCTGGCGACCGGCTCACGCGTGCCGCGCGACCTGCCCGTCGAGGGCCGCGACCTGGGTGGCATCCACTTCGCGATGGACTATCTCTATCAGCGTAACCGCTGGGTCGCCAGCCAGCAGGGGCCCGAGCCGAACGTGCCCGCGCCGCCCCCGGAGCGCGAGATCACCGCTATGGAAAAGCATGTCGTGGTGATCGGCGGCGGCGACACGGGCGCGGATTGCGTCGGCAACGCGCTGCGCGAGGGTGCCGCGTCGGTCACGCAGCTGGAGCTCTTGCCCCAGCCGCCACCCCGGCGGCCCGACGAGCGCACACCGTGGCCGCAGTGGCCGGACAAGTTCCGGCTCAGCTACGCGATGCAGGAGGCCCAAGAGCTCAGCCGCGGCGAGCAGGACTACTCGATCGCGACCACCCGCTTCACCGGCACGGACGGGTTCGTGAGCGCCCTGTGGTTCTCCCGCGCCGAGCCGACACCCCCGTTTGAGCCAATCGCGGGCACAGAGCGCGAGCTGCCAGCCGATCTGGTGCTGCTCGCCATGGGCTTTCTGCACCCCGAACAACCGCTTCTGGATCAGCTCGGGGTGGACCGCGACCCGCGCGGCAACGTCAGCGACGTCTCGCCCTACACGACCTCTGTACCCAGTGTTTTTGCCGCCGGAGACGTCCGCCGCGGTCAGTCGCTGATCGTGTGGGCCATCGACGAGGGCCGCCAATGCGCACGGATGGTGGAGCGCTACCTGGACGGCCTCGGCTACCACGAACCTGCTCACACCGGCAATACGCAACCCGCCGATGAGGGGCCCGAGGGCCCACCCGACCACGTCAACTACGGCATCACCGCGCGCGACTGACCCCTTAGCGCCCGGCGCCTACACGACGCCGTTCCCGCAGCGCGAGCCCTCGCGAGCCTTACACCGAGATCGCCGGCCAGCGAGACCCGCGACGATCCGTCCGGCGCGTTGTGCACCCGCGGACTTCGCCACGACGGCCGCCTGGCTTTTTCACGGGCGTTGTGGAAGAATCCGCGCGGTGTCGATCTACGTCGGTTGTTGCGGTGCGCCACAGGTGAAGGTTGCCGAGTCCCGGGACCTGGGGCTGGGGTGGCGAGCATGATCGGCCGGGGCTAGGAATCTGATGGCCGCCTCACCCGAGAGAGCATTGAAACCGGGTGAGGATGGCTGAGCGCCCCAACCCGCTGCTGCAGGCGCACCGCTTCCTGCGCGGGGGGCCGGTCAATGCCGAGGGCTGGAGCCAACTCGTGGCCAAGGACCGCGAGTGGGAGCGCTCCTACCGTGGCCGCTGGGCGCACGACAAGGTGGTGCGTTCCACGCACGGCGTCAACTGCACCGGGTCGTGTTCGTGGAACATCTTCGTCAAGGACGGGCTGGTGACGTGGGAGAACCAGGCGGTCGACTACCCTTCCAACGGGCCGGACATGCCGGAGTACGAGCCGCGTGGCTGCCCCCGCGGCGCGTCGTTCTCGTGGTATCAGTACTCGCCGATGCGGGTTAAGTACCCGTACGTGCGCGGCTCTCTGCTTGAGATGTTCCGCGAGGCGCGCGCCAGGCTCGGCGACCCGGTCGACGCGTGGGCTGAGATCGTCGACGACCCCGAGAAGCTCGAGAGGTATCGGC
This sequence comes from Solirubrobacteraceae bacterium, assembly GCA_036279855.1. Taxonomy (GTDB): domain Bacteria; phylum Actinomycetota; class Thermoleophilia; order Solirubrobacterales; family Solirubrobacteraceae; genus Palsa-744. The sequence goes on from DASUIH010000033.1 coordinate 187,306, forward strand.
GTCAGCGGGGCAAGGGTGGGTTCGTGCGCGCGTCCTGGGATGAGGTGGTCGACCTGATCGCCGCCGCGCATGTGCACACGATCAAGCGCTACGGCCCCGACCGGGTGGTCGGGTTCACGCCGATCCCCGCGATGTCGATGGCCTCCTACGCCGCCGGCACGCGCTTTCTGTCGCTGATCGGCGGAACGATCCTGTCCTTCTATGACTGGTACGCGGACCTGCCGCCATCCTCGCCGCAAGCGTTCGGCGACCAGACCGACGTCCCGGAGTCCGGCGATTGGTGGAACGCGGGCTATCTGATCGTGTGGGGCACGAACCTGCCGACGACGCGCACACCGGACGCGCACTTCATGGTCGAGGCGCGTTACCGCGGACAGAAGGTCGTGGTCGTCTCACCCGACTATGCCGAGCACACGAAGTTCGCCGACCACTGGCTGGCGGCGCCCCCGGGCAGCGACGGAGCGCTGGCGATGGCGATGGGGCACGTGATCCTCAAGGAGTTCTACGTCGAGCGCCAGGTTGGGTACTTCGAGCAATATGCGCGGCGCTTCACCGACCTGCCGCTGCTCGTGACATTGCGCGAGCGCGACGGCGTCTACGTGCCCGACCGGCTGCTGCGCGCCAGCGACCTGGAGGGTGCGGGCGGCGAGGACGAGCACGCTGACTGGAAGCCCGTGGTGCTGGACGCGAGCACGACCGAACCGGCGGTCCCGAACGGCTCGGTCGGTCATCGCTACGGCACACCCGGCCGCTGGAACCTGCGCTTGAACGGGATCGAGCCGCTGCTCACGCTGCTCGGTCGCGAGGATCGGGAGGCGGTCGCGGTCGATCTGCCGCGGTTTGACGCGGGCGAGGGGGAGCGCGGTGGCGTGATGCGCCGTGGCGTGCCGGCGATACGGGTCGCCGGGCGGCTCGTCACGACCGTTCTCGATCTCACGTTGGCTCAATACGGGGTGTCACGGCCGGGGCTGCCGGGTGATTGGCCGGAGGGCTATGACGATGCCGAGCGACCGTACACGCCGGCGTGGCAAGAGCGTGTGACCGGCGTGGACCGGCATCTGGCTGCCCGGGTCGCGCGGGAGTTCGCGCGCAACGCCGAGGTGACCGAGGGCCGGTCGATGATCGCGATGGGCGCCGGGACGAACCATTGGTTTCACTCCGATCAGACCTACCGGACGTTCCTGGCGCTGGTGATGCTGTGCGGCTGTGAGGGCGTGGGCGGCGGCGGCTGGGCGCACTACGTCGGGCAGGAGAAGGTCAGGCCACTGGCAGGCTGGCAGACACTGGCGTTCGCGCTCGATTGGGTGCGCCCACCGCGCCACCAGTCCGGGACGCCGTTCTTCTATCTGGCGACCGACCAGTGGCGCTACGAGCGCTACCAGCCGGCGGAGCTGGCCTCGCCGCTCGGCCGCGGCCTGTTCGATGGGATGCACATCGCCGATGTCAACGCGCTCGGCGCCCGGCTGGGGTGGTTGCCCTCGTTCCCGAGCTTTGATCGCTCGACGCTCGATCTGTGTGACGAGGCCCAACAGGCCGGCCGGGAGGTGCCCGAGCACGTCGTGGCGGAGCTGCGCTCGGGCCGGCTGCGATTCGCCTGCGAGGATCCGGACGCGCCGGCGAACCATCCGAAGGTGATGACGGTTTGGCGCTCGAACGTGCTGGGCTCCTCGGGCAAGGGGCACGAGTATTTCCTCAAGCACCTGGTCGGAGCGACCGAGAGCGCGGTGCGCGCCGAGGAGACCCCGCCGGAGCTGCGTCCGCGCGATGTGACCTGGCGCGATCAGGCGCCGGAGGGCAAGCTCGAGCTGCTGAGCACGATCGATTTTCGGATGACCTCCAACGCGCTGTTCTCAGACGTGGTGCTGCCCGCGGCGACGTGGTACGAGAAGTACGACCTGTCCTCGACGGACCTGCACCCGTTCGTGCACACGTTCAACGAGGCGGTGCCGCCGCCGTGGGAGAACAAGACCGATTGGGAGACGTTCAAGCGGATCGCCGGGCGGTTCTCAGCGCTCGCCGAGAAGCACCTGGGCGTGCGCCGAGACGTGATCCCCGCGCCGTTGCTGCACGACACCGCGGATGAGATCGCCCAGCCGCTCGGCGAGGTGCACGACTGGCGCGCCGGGGAGTGCGAGCCTGAGCCTGGGAAGACGATGCCGAAGCTGATCGTGGTCGAGCGCGACTACCCGAGCGTCGCCGCGAAGTGGGCGGCCCTCGGGCCGCTGGTCGAGCAGGCTGGCACCCAGGTGAAGGGCGCCAGTTGGGTGGCCGACGAGGAGGTCGCCGAGCTGCGGGCCAAGAACGGCGCGGTCCGCGGTGGACCGGCCGATGGGCGCCCTTCACTCGAGCGCGTAGAGCACGCGTGCGAAGCGATCCTGGCGTTGTCAGGCACATGCAACGGGCGCCTTGCGACCGAGGGATTCCGTTCGCTGGAGCGGCTGACCGGCGTAGAGCTGGCCGACCTGTCCGGCGCTCGCTCGGGGGACCGGATCACCTTCCAGGACGCGCAGGTCCAGCCACGGACGGTGATCACCTCTCCTGAGTGGTCGGGAATCGAGGCGCACGGCCGCCGCTATGCGCCGTTCACGATGAACGTCGAGCGCGAGAAGCCGTGGCATACCCTGTCCGGGCGCCAGCACTTCTACCTGGACCACGCCTGGATGCTCGAGCTGGGGGAGGGACTCCCGACGTTCCGCCCGCCGCTTCACCACCGGGCGGTGTTCGGCGACCAGGGCGGGCAGGATGGTCGCGCGGAGCTGACGCTCAGCTACATCACGCCGCACTCGAAGTGGTCGATCCACTCCGAGTACCAGGACAACCTGCACATGCTCACCCTGTTCCGCGGCGGCGGGATGCTGTGGGTCAGCCGCGAGGACGCGCAGACGCTTCAGATCGCCGACAACGACTGGGTCGAGGTGGTCAATCGCAACGGCGTGATCACCTGCCGCGCGGCGGTCGCCCACCGGATCCCCCAGGGCATGTGCATGATGTACCACGCCAAGGACCGGCACTTGAACGTCCCGCGCTCAGAGCTCGAAGGCAAGCGGGGCGGCACCGACAACTCGACGACTCGGATCGTGATGAAGCCGACGCACTTCATCGGCGGTTACGCCCAGCTGTCCTTCGGCTTTAACTACTACGGGCCGACCGGCTCACAGCGCGACGAGGTCGTGGTCTTGAGAAAGCGAGAGTCCGAGGTGGTGTTCTGATGAAGATACGCGCACAGGTCGGCATGGTGATGAACCTCGACAAGTGCATCGGCTGTCACACCTGCTCGGTGACGTGCAAGCAGGTGTGGACCAACCGGCCCGGCGCCGAGTACATGTGGTTCAACGACGTGGAGACCAAGCCCGGGCTGGGCTACCCCCGCCGCTGGGAGGACCAGGAGCACTGGAAGGGCGGCTGGGAGCTCGACAAAAAGGGCCGGCTACGGCTGAAGGCCGGCGGGCAGGTCAAGAAGCTTTTGTCGATCTTCTCAAACCCCGACCTGCCGCAGATCGACGATTACTACGAGCCGTGGACCTATGACTACGAGAAGCTGATCACCGCGCCGCTGTCTGACTCCGATCCGGTCGTGCGGGCGCGCTCCCAACTGACCGGGCGGGCGCTGGATCACCTACAGAGCGGGCCTAACTGGGACGACAACCTGGCCGGCACCGCCGAGCGGATTCACGAGGACCCCCTCACCCGCGGAATCGAGGAGCAGATCAAGGCCACCTACGAGCAGGTGTTCATGTTCTACCTGCCGCGGATCTGCGAGCACTGCCTGAACCCCTCCTGCGTCGCCTCCTGCCCCTCGGGTGCGATGTACAAGCGCGAGGAGGACGGCATCGTCTTGGTCGACCAGGCCAAGTGCCGCGGCTGGCGCTTCTGCGTCTCAGGCTGCCCCTACAAGAAGGTCTACTTCAACCACCAGACCGGCAAGGCCGAGAAGTGCACGCTCTGCTATCCACGGATCGAGGCGGGGCTGCCGACCGTGTGCTCTGAGACCTGTGTGGGACGGATCCGCTACCTGGGGATCGTGCTCTACGACGTCGACCGTGTCGAGCACGCCGCCTCCACACCCGACGAGAAGAAGCTGCTCGACGCTCAGCGGGAGGTGTTCCTGGACCCGTTCGACGAGGCGGTGTGCGCGCAGGCCGCGCGCGACGGGATCCCCGACGACTGGATCGAGGCCGCACGCCGCTCGCCGGTTTACGCGCTCGCGCACCGCTACCGCGTCGCGCTGCCACTGCACCCGGAGTACCGGACGCTACCGATGGTGTGGTACGTGCCGCCGCTCTCGCCGGTCGTGAACACGCTCGAGACCGATGGATACGAGGCCGACCCCGACGACGTGTTTCCCGCGATCGAGAAGCTGCGCATCCCCGTCGACTACCTCGCCAACCTGCTCACCGCGGGCGACGCCGACGTGATCCGCGACGTGCTGATGCGCCTGGCGACGATGCGCGGCTACATGCGAAAGCGCGACGTGCTCGGCGAACACGACTCGGACATGGTCGCCCGAGCGGGGATGAGCGTGCAGGATGTCGAGGACATGTACCGACTTTTGGCGATCGGCAAGTACGAGGAGCGCTACGTGATCCCCAAGGCGCACGCCGAGCTGGGAGAGATGCTGATGCAGCAGCAGGGCACCTGCGGCCTTGACTTCGAGGGCGGACCCGGCAACTGCGGGATGGTCGTCCCCGAGTCCGCCGCCGAGGTCCAGGGCTTCATGCTCGGCGATCAGCCGGGCGAGCTTGACATCATCAAGATGGCCGGCGGGGAGCGCCAGCCATGAGGTTGCGCAAGGGCCACGACGTCGGGTCCACGTTCAAGCTCTGCTCGCTTTTGCTGTGCTACCCCGATGAGCAGCTGCTCGCCGCCCGGGCCGGCCTGGCCGCCGCCGCCGCGCAGGTCACGCCGCGCGCCGCCGCCGAGCCGCTGGAGCGCTTCTGTGCCTGGTGGGGGATGCAGCAGCCGCTTGCGCTGCAGCAGCACTATGTAGAGACCTTCGACCTGGACAAGCGCTGCGGCCTGTACCTGACGTTCTACGGCGAGGGCGACAAGCGCGGGCGCGGTGCCGCGCTGCTGCGGCTGAAGCGCATGTACCGCGCGGCCGGGCTGCCGCTGGAGGGCAGCGAGCTGCCCGACTACCTGCCCGTGATGCTCGAGTTCGCCGCCGACGCGGCCGACCGGCAGGGTGAGATCGTGCTGCGCGAGCACCGCGCCGCGCTCGAGCTGCTACGAGGCAGCCTGCACCAGCACGAGACCCCGTACGCGGCTGTGCTGGACACCGTGTGCGTCGCGGCCGGAGAACCATCCGTCGCCGACCGCGCCCGCGCCGTCAAGCTCGCCGCCGCCGGACCGCCGAGCGAACAGGTGGGGCTCGAGCCGCTCCTGACAGAGGCGATGATGCCGCCCGTGCTCACGACGCCGCAGGGCAGACCCGTGAGCGAGGCGCGGCGATGAGCGCCGGCAAGGTCCTCTTGTGGGTCATCATCCCGTACGCGGCGATGGCGATCTTCATCGTCGGGCACGTTTGGCGCTACCGCAACGGCCAGTTCACCTGGACCAGCCGCTCGACCCAGCTACTGGACCGGCGGATCCTCGGCTGGGCCAGCCCGGCCTTCCACTACGGAGCGCTGGCCGCCATCGGCGGGCACGTCATCGGCCTGTGCATCCCTGCCTCGGCTACCAGCACGATCGGGATCACCGAGCACACCTACCGGTGGATCGCCGCTGTGGCCGGTGGGGTCGCCGGCGCGGTGACTCTGATCGGCTTCCTCGGCCTGGTTTACCGCCGCATCACCTCAGACCGGGTCAGGCGCAACACCACACGTGTCGACTTCCTCACCTACCTGCTTTTGACTGTCCTGATCGGGCTCGGCTGCTGGATGACCTTCGGCTATAACCTGCTTTCGCACGCCCCCTACAACTACCGCGTCTCGATCGGCCACTGGTGGCGCTCGCTGTTCTACCTCCAGCCCGACGTCAAGGCGGTCTCAGGCGCCCCGATCGTCTACCAACTGCACGCGATCATCTCCTGGGTGTTCTGGGCCTCGTTCCCGTTCAGCCGGCTCGTGCACGCGTGGAGCATCCCGCTCCAGTACCTCGGCCGCCCCCACATCATCTACCGCCGCCGCTTCCGGGCCGCCCGGTGGGGCACGCGCGGCGCGCCCTACAGAAGCCGGTGAGAGAAGAGTCGCTTCCCGCGACGATCTTTCACCGTCTGCTGGACGCCATCCCCCCGGCCTCCGGCGCCGTGGTCATGGGCACCGGCATCGTGTCCGTTGCGCTGCTGCTCGACGGTAACCACCTGCTCTCGCAGATCCTGCTCGTACTCGACGCGGTCATCTGGCTGGCGCTGGCTGTGCTGCTCCCGGCCCGCGCGCTGCGCGACGGGCAGCGATTCCTCGTCGACCTGCGCCACCCCACCGCCCTGACGTCGATCGCGGGCACCGAGGTGCTGGGCACACGCCTCACGCTCGCCGGCTGGGACTGGGCGGGCACAGCCCTTTTGATCGTCGGCGCCCTGATCTGGCTCGGCCTGGTACCGCACGTGCTGCGCTACTGGAAGACCCCGACGACCGGCGCCTCGTTCATCCTGACAGTGGCCACCGAGTCACTCGCGCTGCTCGCCGCCACGCTCGCGTTCGCCGACCGGGCCGGATGGCTCGTGTATGCGGCGCTTGCGCCTTTCTGTCTCGGCGTCTGCTTCTACGCGCTCGTGCTGGCCCGCTTTGACTTCCGTCAGCTCGCGGTCGGGATCGGCGATCACTGGGTCACCGGCGGCGCGCTGGCGATTTCGACCGTCGCGGCCGGCCGGATGGCGCTCGCCGCGCAGCACACTCAGAGTCTCACCGGTGCGCACGGCGCCCTGGAAACGGTTGCGCTCGTGTTGTGGTGCCTGACCATGGTCTGGCTGCCCGCGCTGATCATCGCGGAGCTGCTGCGGCCCCGGCTCTCCTACAACGTGCGGCGCTGGTCGACCGTGTTCCCGGTCGGGATGTACGCCGCGTGCAGCTTCATCGTCGGGGATTTGACCGACACCTCCGGGATCAGCGAATTCGCGCGCGTCTGGGTGTGGATTGCGCTCGCCGTGTGGGCGCTCGTAGCGACCGGTCTGGCCCGCGCTGCCGCACGCGCGATAAGCCAGGCGGCCGGTCGCCAAGCGCATCCGTTGAGCGGCGCAGGTTGAGAGGCCGGCTGGGCCGCTCAAGGGGCGCTCGGCCGGCACTTGCCGCAGTCGCACCGGCCTGCTAACTTATTCACAGAGCAATTGTGTAAATAGCTTGGAAGGGGTGCCCGTTGCGCATGATCGATGCAACTGCCACGCTCGGCTCGCTGGTCGCCGAACGACCCGCCGACGCATCGCTGTTCGAGCGGCTGCACCTCGACTACTGTTGCGGCGGCGCGCAGACGCTGAGCGAGGCTTGCGCCAGGCGTGGACTGGACGTCGAGACGGTGCGCATCGTGCTCGAGGCGCTCGACGTGGACACCCCCGATCGCGGGAGCTTCGAGGACGCCGATTGGTGTCGGGCGAGCCTGGCGGAGCTGTGCGCGCACATCGTCGCTGTCCACCACGACGGACTGCGCAGTGAACTGCCGCGCATCGAGGAGCTGATGTCGAGGACCGTGCGCGTCCACGCTGTTAGCCACCCCGAGCTGCGCGACCTGCAACGTTCCTTCGAGACGATCCGCGCGCGTCTGCGACCGCATCTGCAAAGCGAGGAGGAGGTGCTCTTCCCGGCGTGCGTGGCACTCGAGCGAAGCGGCGCGGCGATCGAGGCCGGGCTGATCGACAGTCACGAACACGACCACCAGGACCTCGGTGAGAGCCTGGCTGCGCTGCGTGAGCTCGGCGACGACTACGACACCGCCCGCGCCCTGTGCGGTACTCACCGCGCGTTGCTGGAGGCGCTCGCGGCACTGGAGCGCGGGCTGCACCAGCACATACACGAGGAGAACAACGTGCTGCTCCCACGTGCCCGTGAGCTGAACGAGCGTGCGCAACCGGCGCGCGAGGGGTGTGCCGGCCGCGATGGGTGACCTCGCCACCAACGATCCTCAGACGCCGCGCGAGCCGCTGCCCGGCTGCTGTCAGGCTTGGATCGTCGAGCAGAGCAGGCGGCTGGGCCCTCGTCCGGGAACCGACGCAAACCAGTCGGGTCCGCTCCGACCAGCGGGCCGGGATCGCTCGTCACAGCCAGCGGCGGCTCTCAATCGGCGGCCACCTCTGACTCCAGCCGTCCATGCACGCCGATCTTGACCGCCGCACGCAGCGCGTTGGACACCGGGCAAAGCTCGCCGGCCCGCGCGAGGTGACCCTGGAAACCAGCCTCGTCGAGCCCGTCAACGCGGGCACGGATGTCAAGCTCCACAGAGGTGATCCGCGGGGCGCCCTCCACCTCATCGAGCGTGCACTTCGCGGTGATCGCCAGTCGATCGGGCGGAGCTTCGGCCTCGCCCAGCACGAGCGCTAGCGCCATCGCGAAGCAGCTCGCGTGCGCGGCCGCGATCAGCTCCTCTGGGCTCGTCTTCCCGTCAGCTCGATCGGTTCGCGCCGCCCAACTCACCGGCATCCGCTCGAGCGCCCCGCTGCCGCTTGACAGCGTGCCCCTCCCGCGGGCGAGCGTGCCATCCCAGCTGATCTCCGCTTGCCTTGTTGCGATAGCCATCGTTGCTCCCTTGCGTTTGGAGGATTGCGATCATGCTGTGGCGTGAGCGAGCGTGCTGACCGAGATTGAGGTGCGGCCCGAGTCGGCACCCGGGCTCCGCCTCTCTCCTAGCGTCCGCCGTCGCGGCCGTCTTACGTCGCGCTGGCGAGCCAATCTTCTGCACTCAGGCCGACAGCTCGCTGACACCGTCGGCGAGCGTACCGCTGCAGGCGTTTTCTGGAGACCGGACAGATGCCCGATGGATGGGTCTGCCAAACAGCGGGCCTGATCGGCGCTTGAGCGCACCGCTCGTTGGGCCATAGTCGAGGTATGGAGCTGTACATCCGCGCCGAGCGCGGCCCGCTCCTGGACGTCGGCGTCTGCCACGCGCTGCTCGAGCGTGCCGCACAGACAGGAGAGGGTTCGCTGATGCTGTGGCACCCGCTGGCGCCCGTGCTCTCGCTGGGGCGCCTGGACATCCGTGACAGACGCTCCTCGCGGCGCGCGACGCTGGCGTGACCGTCGTGAGGCGTCTGGCGGGAGGGCGGGCGGCGACGCTCGACGCGGGCTGTCTGTGCCTCGGGTGCGCGCAGCCCCAAGCGCGCTTGGAGCAATCCAGCGTCCGCTACCAGCTCCTAGCCGACACGATCATCGCCGCGCTCGGCGATCTCGGAATCGACGGGTGGGTGGGGGAAGCTCCGGGCGAATGGTGACCGGGCGCGAGAGCGCGCACGGTCAGCTCGCCGCGCTGCTGCCCGGCCGGCGGGACCTGCATGCCCGCCTGGGCGACGCGCTCCTGCGCGCGCTGGGGAACAGCTGGCCCGCGCTCGCGCAGCGCAGCCTGCCTGTCGCCGTCCGCGATCGGGCGCTCCAGCTCAGCGCAGAGCATCGCTGGCCATGACACCGCAAACGCTCGAAAGCAAGGTGCTGGCGCTCGCGCAGCCACCGCCCCAAGGGCTCGGAGAAGCCCGCAGAAGGCGTGCCGAGCGTTCCGCGCACGCCAGGCCCGGCGCGGCGCGTAAGAACCACCGCTTGCGGGACGCTAGATCACAGTGTCAAGCGACCAGCCCACTCAGCGTTTTGGTGACCTCGCCGACACGATCCTCTGTTCTACTCGGAAAGGGAACCCGCGATGTTGACGAACGTGCTGGTTGGTGTTGACGGACGCAGCGGCGGCCACGACGCCGTTGCCCTGGCCCTCCGCCTCGTGGACTCCCCAAGTCAGCTAACCCTCGTGCATGTCCATGAGGAGACGGCGGGCATCGTCGTCCATGACTTTGACGCCGCCGCCCGAGACGAAGCGCAGCGGCTGCTGGAGGACGAGCGCGAAGCGGCCGGGCCGCAGGCCGGCTCGTTGAGCATCGTCGCGGCGGCGGTCGGCGCCGGGCTGCACCGCGCCGCCGAGCAGAACGCCGCGGATCTGCTAGTCGTGGGTACATGCCGTCACGGTTTCGTCGGTCGCGTGCTGCTGGGTGACGACACCCGTGCTTCCCTCGCCGGCGCCCCATGCCCGGTCGCAATCGCGCCGCTCGGATATGCACAGACCTCGGCGCCGATCGAGCTCATCGGCGTCGGCTATGACGCCTCGCCCGAGAGCGACGCCGCACTCGCTATGGCACGCACCCTGGTCGCCGACCGGGACGCGAAGATCCGTGCGCTGACTGTCGTCTCGGCTCTTCCCTTCGCCTACGCTTCACTCGCGGCGGCGGACCTGGGCACAGAGATCGACAGGCTCATGGACGAAGCACGCACTCGCCAGAGCGAGTTGGACGGGGTCGAAGGCCGGGTCGCGTACGGATTGCCCGTCGAGGAGCTGGCCGCCTTTGGCGAGGATGTCGATCTGCTGCTCGTCGGGTCACGCCACTACGGGCCCGCACGGCGCCTGATGCTCGGCAGCACCGCCAAGCATCTCACGCGCAGCGCGCGCTGCCCGCTGGTGGTCCTTCCTCGCGGCGCCGCCGAGCCCGCCACGGGACGAGCAAGCGCAGCGGAGCGGGCAAAGGCGGCGTCCTGATGGACGTTCGCCTGAAGCGCGCATACGAGCCGGCGACCGCGTCGGATGGTTACCGGGTGCTGATCGACCGGCTGTGGCCACGCGGGGTTTCGCGTGAGCGAGCCAAGCTCGATCAGTGGGAGCGGGAGCTACCTCCGAGCACGGAGCTCAGACAGTGGTTCGGGCACGATCCGAGCCGCTTCGAGGAGTTCAGACGACGCTACATCGAGGAGCTTCGCCACCACCGCTCGCGGATCAGCGAGCTTCGACGCAGGGCACGGCAGGGGACGCTTACGCTCGTCTACTCGGCCCGCGACAGCGAGCACAACGACGCGGTAGTTCTCGCGGACGTCCTGCGACGCGGGCTGCCGCAGAGCCCAAGGCGGTTGTGAGCAGCGAAACCCGAGCGCGATCACTTCCCGTCACGGCTCACCACGGCCCGGCTGCCTCGCGGCGTGCGGTGAGACGTAGTGGCCGACCGGCGGACGTAGACCCAGCGCGAACCGGTTCCAGCCGTTGATCGCGACGACCGCGAGCGTCAACGCGACGATCTCCTGCTCATCGAACTGCCGGGCCAGCTCCTCGAACACGGTGTCCGGGGCGCCGCCACCGGCCAGCAGCGTCAACGCCTCACACCACGCCAGCGCGGCACGCTCGCGCGCGCTGTAGAACGGGGCCTCGCGCCAACCGCTCAGCACATACAGGCGCTGCTCGGACTCGCCGCCCGCGCGTGCATCCTTGGAGTGCATGTCAAGGCAGTACGCGCAGCCGTTGAGCTGCGAAGCGCGCATCCTCACAAGCTCGAGCAGCTCGGGCTCAAGCGGACTCTCCCGCACCGCCCGCTCCAGCCCGCCCATCGCACGGACCGCCTGCGGGAACACCCGACGATAATCGATCCGCATACCGCTCTCCTTCTTTCCGTTAGCCGTGGACCTCGAGCGAGACACAGCGCTCACCGCGACAGCCCCGAATGACCAGCCGATCGGGATCGCCGTGTCCCGCCAAGCGCACCGGCGCTAACCACCGCGGAGAGTGGACCAAGTGCCGGTTGTGAATCTCATGCCCCTTCAGCGTGCCGCGGCGGCCGTTTCTTACCCTGAGCAGAACCTCGTTCTTGCCCCAGCCGCCGGCATCGAACCGGTCCGCCCGCGTGAGGCACCGGGGTGCTCATGGACTCGATCGTAAGAACATCCGATCAAGCGACGCTGGAGAGTCATCATCCCTACAGGCCCCGAACGTCCGAATACCCCGGCCGTGACCTCGGCATCCGGAGCGCATTCTCTCCCGGCGCCCGGGACGGTACCGACGCGCCGCACTGGGGAAATGGACGCGCTTCTCGCACAGGCAGATCGCGGTCACGCTCAGGCTCTGGGGCTGGGGCGCCGACTCGACCTCGCGCCGCCTGCGCCGTTCCGCCTCGACCTCACGGCATGGGCGTTGCGTCGTCGCGCTCACAACGAGGTCGACCGCTGGGACGGGCGCGTCTACTCGCGGGTGCTGCTGCTCGCCGATGAGGCAGTGACAGCGTCGGTAGCCCAGAGCGGCACGTGCGCGGCCCCGCGGCTCGCCGTCGCGCTCGCGGGCGGGTCGATCGCTCCGGACTCCGAGCCGCTCGCTTGTGGCGCGCTGGAGAAGCTCCTGGGGCTCACGGTCGATCTTTCGGGGTTCGCAGCGATGGCGGCAGGGGACCCGGTGCTCGAGGTGCTCGCGGCGCGGATGCAAGGGTTCAGACCGCCGCGCTTCCCAAGCGTGTTCGAGGCGCTCGTCAATGCCGTCGCCTGCCAGCAGCTGTCGATAACCGTCGGGGTGCATCTGCTCAATCGCCTCGCCGCCGCGTACGGCCGCCGGGTGTTCGCGGACGCCGACGGTCCTGCCGCGTTCCCGGGTCCGAGCGAGCTCGCGAGCCTCACACCGGAGCAGCTCAGGCGCCATGGTTTCAGCTTCACCAAGGCTCGCACGATCATCGGCGTAGCGCGAGCGATTGTCGCGGGCGAGGTCGACCTGGAGTCGCTTGAGCTGCTTGACGACGACGCGGCGATCAAGCGGCTGACGGGCCTGTACGGTGTGGGCCGCTGGACCGCGGAGTACGTGTTGCTGCGTGGCCTGGGCCGGCTGCACATCTTTCCCGGGGATGACATCGGTGCCCGCAACAAGCTCGAGCGTTTCCTCGATATCGAAAGCAAGCTCGACTACGAGGGGGTAGCGCGTGTACTGGATCGCTGGCGGCCCTACGCAGGGGTGATCTATCTGCACCTGCTGCTCGACTCACTCTCAGAAGCCGGCCTCGTGCAAGCGTGAGGACCCTGACCCGCTGTGTCAGATCACCTGATGTTTGTTGCGGTGGTGAGCGCTCTACTGCGCCGGGTATGTGACGACGCGTCCCCAGAGGCTCTTTGTGCCCCAGATGCCGCGGCGCAGGCACTCCAACTGCACGATCTGTGAGTGGTCGACGAACAGGTTGACCTCGGGCCCGTAGTTCTTGACGTACCAGCCGAACACCTCGGGGTCGGCGGCCTCGAACATCACCTTCTCCAGGCCGACCTCGCGTGCGATCGTCGCGACGACGTCGGTGCGCCAGCTGGTGACCTCCTCGGTTATGCCCTCGGACTCGATCATGATCATGTACGCGCCCGCGTCCAGGCAGCGCCGCGCCAGGTCGATCGCGTAGCCGACGTCGCGGGTGCCCTCCTGCGCGAGCTCCGCGGGGGTCGTTGCGCCCCCCGCGCCGAACTGGATGCCGACCTCGGGCTTGGCCTTCAGGCCGGCGCGCTGGACCCGCTCGACGAGGCGAAGGATGTCATCGGTGGGGATGCTGATGAAGCCGGCTGACACCTCGAGAATGTCAAACCCCACCCGCGCTACCTCGTCGATGTAGCGCTCGACGGTGTCGGGCCCCTGCGTGAGGACGTGCTCTACGAAACCGCCGGTGGAGACCAGCACGTCGTGCTCGTGGCAGATCTCGATGATCTCGCGCAGCGCCGTCTCGGGCATCAGCGTGAACGAGCCGCCGGCGAACTTCAGCGCGTCGAAGTGCTCGCCCATCGTGTCCAGCACGTCGCGCAGGTAGCGCGGTCCCATAACCGAGTAGTACGGGCCGCGGATCTCGGTCACCCCACGCGTGCGCGGCTTGGCCGGCCGGTGGCTCGCGCGCAGGAATCCGAACGCGGGCTCCGCTGTTGCGGTCGATGCCTCGGGTGTCATCTGTGCCTCCTCAATTGGTAGCGGATACGGTTTCGAGCAGGCTCGTCAGCTGATCGACGGGGAGCTCGTCCAGGTGTCTGACCGCGTCGGTGATCTGCGAGCGGCGCGCCGAATCCAGATGGGGTGCTGCGAGCCGGTTGAACTTCGCCTGCACGGCGTCCCAGCCCATCGGCCGTGTGTGGAAGCCCTCGTAGTCGTGCTGCTCGCGATCGAGCACGCGCCCGTCACGCAGGTGCAGCCGCACACGCGCGCTGTGCTGTTGCGGGAAGCGCCGCGAGAGATCAGGGTCTGGGCGCACCTCGACGCGGCGCAACAGCTCCTGGACGTCCTCGGCGGCGATGCGTGCGGGGAGGTACTGCTCGGGCAGCACCTGCCCGTCCAGCAGTGCGACCGCGAGCAGGTAGGGCAGGGAGTGGTCGGCCTCCTCCTTCGTGGCGACGGTGCGCTTGTCGCCCTCCTGCCCGCCACCGATGATGTCGTAGGCGACCTGGAAGGTGTCGAGCTCGATCCGCTTCACCTCGCCAGGGTCGAGGTCTTGCCGGCAGCGCAGCGTTAGCAGCGCTTCGATCGCCGACTGCGAGTGGATCTCCGCGTCATAGCGCTTGAGGATGGTGCGCCGCACCGACTCGAGATTCTCCTTGGACCAGTCGAGCTCAAACGGGCCTGCGATCGCGTCGATGAAGCCCTTGTTGCCCTCGAAGACTTCGGGTGGACCGGTGATCCCGCGCATCGCCAGGAACGCGGCCTGTGTCGCGCCGGCAGCGGTCGCCGGATAGGCGAGCCCCTTCCAGTGCGAGAGCTCACCGGTGCGGGTCACGCGCAGCGCGTTCAGCGAGGTCCCGGCGATCGCGATCGCATTCGCGGTCGCTCGCTGATCTAGCCCCAACGCATGTGCCACCCCGGCCGCCGCGGCGTAGGCGCCCTGGGTCGTGTGGTCAAACCCCTTCGCGCGCACCGGCGCGAGATCGCTGAGCCGGTTCTGCACCTGGTAGGCGACGGCGAGCGCGCTCAGCAGTGTTCGGCCGTCGGCGTGCGCGTACTCGCAGGCCGCGAGCACCGCGGCGAGATTGTCGCTCGGATGGCACGTCTCGCCGGGCGCCAGGTAGGAATCGTTGAAGTCCAGGTAGCGCACGAGCGCGCCGTTGTAGAGCGCCGCGCGATCCGGGGCGCTCTTCCCGGCGCCGATCAAGCTCGCCAGCGGCGCCCCACCGAACTCTTGCACCTGCGCGCGCACGGCCGCGGGGACCTCCGCGTCCAGCGCGCCCAGCGCGCAGCCCAACGCGTCAAGGACACGCAGCTTCAGCTGCTCGCGGGCGGGCTCGGAGATCTCCTCCCAGCCCGCGCGGCAAACGAATGCCGCCAGCCTCTGCGCCATCGTCGGTGCTCGATCGCGGCTGGCTTCGAGCCTCTTCGCGCCGCCCGCCCGGGTTACACGCCCACCCATGTCAAGTGTCCTCGCGCCGTCGCTGACGCGACGAGCCGTCGTCGGGATCGGCGCCGGCAAGCGAGCGGTGCTCGCCTTGGGGCAACGCTCCCTCCGTTGCGCCCGGCGGCGCAACGTCATAGAGCTCACTGAGGCCGCTCGTGCCCGTGACCAGATGATCGAGCGTCGATTCCACCGGGAGCGTGTGCTCGTCTTGGGGCATCACGTCGAGCGCCTCCCCGGCCTGGCTTGAGAGGTAGGGCGCGAGGTAGCGCCCGCAGATCTTGTCCGGCGGCCACCACAATGCGTGCTCGGAGATGACCGAGTCATCGCCCGTGGCGCCGCTGATGTCCGCCCGCACGTAGCGCGGCGCTGCCCCGGTAAACAGCACGCCGCGCAGCAGCGGCCGGAACGGCTGGGGGTCGATCTCCACGCCGACGCACGCGGCGATCATCTCGGCGACCGCGTCCGCCTGCTGGGCGGCCAGGCCACCCTGCTTGACCGGGAACGTCGTCGCGTCGCCCGCGGCGAACACTCGATCCAGGCCGTGAAGCCGACCGTGCGCGTCGGTTTGGATGAACCCGTCCTCCGCGCATGCAATGCCGCGCAGTCGAGGCCCAACCAGGCGCGGCTGAGTTACTACACGGTCGGCTCTCAAGCGCTGCCCACCGGGGGTGATCTCGAGTTGTCCCGGGCAGGCCGGCACGCCATAGCCGCTCGTGCGCAGAGTGATACCGGCGTCTTGCAGGAGCTGACGAACCTTCGTGCTGGCGAGCTTGCCGAAGATCGCCAGCGGTTCGGGCTCGGGGGTGATCAGGGTCAGCTGTGCCGCCGAGCGCCCGTGCTCGGCGCACGCCGCGGCGGTCATCAACGCCAGGTCATACAGCGGCAGTGGCCAGCTCGCCCCGCCGGGCTTGACGAACGCCACGCTGCTGATCTGTTCGGCAAGCAGTTGGTGCAGCAACAGCCGGAAGGCGGGGCCGTCATGGCCACCGTGATAGGTCAACACGTCCGCTGATGTCCACTCCCGGTCTGGATGGGCGCCGACTGCGAGCACGAGCATGTCGTAGGGGAGCGCATCGCCGTCTCGGGTCACCACGCGGTGGCGTTCGGGCTCGACGCGGTCGAGCAGGCCACGGCGCCATTTCGCTCCCATCTCCGCGGCGATGTCACGCAGCCGAACGCCACGTCCGCGCTTGGGCTTGAACGGCTGCTCCACAGACATCGACAGGTTCGTGAATGTCGACTCCGGCGCGAGGATCGTGACCTTGACGCGATCCCCGGCCAGTGCGCGCAGCGCCAGCAGCGTCTCCAGACCCGCGACACCGCCACCGGCGATGACGACCCGTGGCAGGCGCGAGCCGTGTCGCGATTGGCTGGGCATGGCGCTCAATCCTCCTGTTCCTGATCGGTGTCAGCCAAGCGCTCTGAGCCCGGCCTCGAACGAACCCGGCTCGACCGGGCGGAGCAGGGGGGGCCCACGACGATGCGCTGGTCACGAACACGCATCGCGCTGCGAACAACGGCGACGCGCCGCTGCCGTGCCTGCAGGCCGGCGTTCGCCGACGCAGCCGGCCACGCTCGGGGCGGGGAGCCGAGGATGCTGGCGCGGCTCGAGAGCGGGCTGCTCATATCTCCTTTGCGTCGGGCGTGCCACCATTCTTACGACCGCGCCGACGGGTAAGAGGCGCAGCGCCGGTTGACGCTAGAAGGTCATGTGCGCGATATCGCTTGGCCTGCTCAGGCGCGCGGTCGGCCCGGTCGCCGCCCGGTCCTCGCCGCCATACGCGATGTTCGGCGTCGCGCCGTCGCTCACACGCCCTCGGCGCCCGCCTGGACCGGAGCGCTTCTACGTCGGGCGACGTCCCGGGGCGAGGGAGGTGTATGTCGTCACCGACACCGCGGTCGAACCGCTGGCGCATCTGGGCTACCAAAGCGCCGCGGCGTTTGACTGGGGATGTGCGACACCCGGCGCGCTGGAGCTCGCCTATTCGCTGCTGACCAATGCGACCGCACGTCAGCCGACGCAGCTCGTGTGCCGCGCATTCTGCGAGGAGGTCGTGGCGTGCCTGGATCACGCCGGCTTCGTGCTCTGCGACGGAGACGTCGCACTGTGGCTGATGAGCGCCCTGTCAGCCGCTCACATAACCGGCCCACGCCCGCAGCGCGACCACGAGGCAAATCACGCTTGGCGCGCCCTCGCCTGGCTGCGAGCGCGACTGCGCCGAACGTGACGACTGGCGCATCCCGTCGCGGCTCTGAGCCTGTGCTATCTTATTTACAGTTAGCCTATGTAAAAGATTGAGATTGACTGGAGGCGGCAAATGAGCACCAGCGCCCCGCCCGCACACACGCCGAGACGCCAGCCCACGCTGGCGCAGGTCGCCGCTGGCTCTACGCCAGCTCGGCGGGTAGGCGACTCGCTAGCGTCCTCGCCCGCCTCCACTCCACCCAAACACCGAGCGCGCACGCTCTTTCGCGTCCCGTTCGCGAGCGCAATGAGCGATGCCGACATCGCGGTCCTCACCCGAGAGCTTGACCTCACGACGCACATGCACCCCAAGCTGCACGACAGCCCGGTGCCTCCCGGTCTCACGCGTATCGACTTCTACTCCGGCCTTTTCCTGGAGCGCGACGCGAACGAGGGGCATTGGGTGCTGGAGGGCCGCACGTGGGGGAACCCGCCGTCCTGGTTCGTCCACGACTGGCACATACGCGCTGCTGCGGCCGCGCGCCAGCTCGATCCCACTGTAACTATCCCCGACGGCGTGAGCGCTCCAGCGCCTGTGACCCCGACGGTTCCGCTCGCCCGGGACGCGAACAAG
Source organism: Solirubrobacteraceae bacterium (assembly GCA_036279855.1). GTDB lineage: Bacteria > Actinomycetota > Thermoleophilia > Solirubrobacterales > Solirubrobacteraceae > Palsa-744. The sequence goes on from DASUIH010000033.1 coordinate 205,387, forward strand.
CGCGTCGCCCGGCCCGCCAGCCATGTCCCCGGTCTGCGATGAGTGCGCCCCCCGCAGCCGCCGCGCGCCAGCTCGATCCAGAGTCGCGTGCTTGGCTGACGCAGCTACAGGCCGACGGTTGGGTACGCCAGGCGGCACTCAGCCGTCTGCACGCGCTACTGCTCACCGAGGCCCGCCACGAGGTCCGGCGGCACACCGCTGGGCTCGCGCATCCATCCGGCGGTGATCTCGACGATCTCGCGTTGCAGGCCGCCGATGACGCGCTCGTCGCGATCCTGGGAAAGCTCGACCGGTTCCGCGGCGACGCGCTCTTCGCCACCTGGGCAAAGCGGTTCGCCCAACTCGAGGTGCCCGGGAAGATCCGCAGGCGTCGCGGCCACGCACGTGACATCCCAACCGAAGTCGAGCGCTGGCCAGCCAGCACCCTCAGCGACCAGGAAGCAAGCGCTCACGATGACGCCCGCGAGCTGACACGCACCCTCACCCATCTGATTACACACGAGCTGACGACCCATCAGCGCGATGTCCTGGTCGCGCTGGCGATCAACGGTGTCAAGCCCAATGAGCTCGCGGCGCAACTCGACTGCACGCCCGGAGCCCTGTACAAGACGCTCCACGACGCCCGCCGCAAGCTCCGGCAACAGCTCCGCGACGGAGTGCCAAACGGACACCAGCGAGACCGAATCCCAGCGCCTTACCCGCAACGCTAGCTTTCTGCCGTGGGGTCTTAGGGTTGCGCTGTCGCTTCGTGGTGTCTTGCGTGCTCCCGCAGCCTTGCGTGGAGGCGGTGGGATCATAGCGTCGGCCACGAGTTGCTGCTGCTCACGGGCCCCAGCAGCACCGGCCGGGTGCACAGCCCCCACGACAGTGCCTCGCGGAACTCTGACAGTGGCTTCTGCGCGCACAGCGTGAACCGGGTGTCGGAGGAGATTTCGGGCGCAAGGCGGTGATAGTTGGTGTCAAACCACTTGGTCATAGCCAACGGACGCACATCGCCCCAGCCGCGTGCCATCGCGAAATAGCGCTCCAGCGAGGACACGTCCAAGTCTGCAAAGCGTTCCGGGACTGCACCGACTGGTACGCACATGTGTCGAGCACGTGGTCATAGAGGGAGAATTCGTTGGAGGGCAGGACGTCCACACTCCCGCGGCCGCCGCCCTGGTCAGGTGTTGGGGCGTAGGTCGCTTGCCACCCGCTGAAGCTCGCCGGCCGAAGCTTGCAGGTCCCAGTAGCACTCGAGCGCCGTCTTCAGCTCCCGGCTTTTGCCGATTAGCGGCATACCGAGGACGGCGGTTGTGGGGCCGTGGGCGGTCATTGGCTTCCGTTTCCGCGACTGGGGCTGGCGAGACTCCAGCCGATCACGAGCTGCCGGCCTGCTCGTAGTAGGCGGCGTTGATCTGAATGTACTTCTCCCACTCCGGTGGGACCGCATCCTCCGCGGTGATCGCGTCCACGGGGCACGCCTCGACACAAGCGTCGCAGTCGATGCACTCGGCGGGGTCGATGTAGAGCTGCTCAGCCTCGTCGAAACCGGGCTCATCCGGCGTCGGGTGGATGCAGTCGACCGGGCAGACCTCGACGCAGGAGGAGTCCTTTGTGCCGATGCACGGCTCATTGATCACATACGTCACGGCAGCTCCTTTCGCTTTTGCACATAGCCGTTTGAAAAAACCGTAGCACGCTCCAGTTGCTTTTCCTAGCGTGCATGTGTAAAATATTTAGGCGTGATTGACCCGCCCCTTATCGGCTCCGATGACGTGCTCTCCCAGCCGACCAGGGCTCGCCTGTTCGCGCTGCTCGGTGAACTCGCCCGCCCGGCCGGCACCGTCGAGCTTTCCGAGCATCTGGGCCTGCACCCCAACGGTGTGCGCCTGCACCTAGAGCGCTTGGAGCAGGACGGCCTGCTCGTACGCGAGAGTCAGCCCCAGACGCGCGGCCGGCCGCGCGATAGCTGGAGGATCGCCCCCGACGCGCAGCCCGGTGGTCAAGCACCACGTGCCTACGGCGACCTCGGGCGCTGGCTGGCGCGCGCGATCGGACCCGGGTCCCGCGGGCTGCGCGGCATCGAAACCACGGGGCGGGAGATCGGCAGAGAACTCGCCGCACACCAGGACAGCGGCGGCATGGACGCCTTCGAGACGACACTGACCTCGCTGGGGTTCCAACCCCAAGCAAGTGTCCGTGAGGTGGAGCGCCTCACGTTCTGTCTGCGTAACTGCCCCTACCGTGACGCCGTGCGCGAGAACCAGCCGGCTGTCTGCACACTCCACAAGGGCATCACGCGTGGCCTGCTCGACGTGCTGCACCCAACCGCCAAGCTCGACGGGTTCATCCCGCACGACCCCGACCAGGCCGGCTGTGAGATCGAGCTCAGCGGACTGCGCCCCTCTTCGGCGTCCACGCCGTCGTGAAGCGCCATCCCGCCCTCGCCCCGCTCTCACGCGACCACCATCATGCGCTCGTGATCGCCAAGCGGCTACGGGAGGCGACACCGCAGACCATGATCGAGACCGCTCGGGCTTTCCTCGAGCACTGGGAGGCAGAGGAGAAGCTGCACTTCCGTATCGAGGAAGAACTGCTACTGCCAGCGTACGCTGCGCACGGTGATCCCGATCACCCCGCCGTCGTCCGCGTCCTCGTCGACCACATGCTGATCCGCCGGGACGCCCAACGTCTCGCGGTCGGAGCGCCCCTACAAACGCTGCGCGATCTCGGCGAGCGACTGGCAGACCACGTCAGCCTCGAGGAGCACCAACTCTTCCCGCTGATCGAAGCGACCCTCGCCGAGTCCGACTTGAAAACGCTCGGCGATCGCATCTGCGGTTGCATTGGCGGCGAGGGCAACCCTATGGTTCGCTGAGGAAGGTCCGGCGGAATCCTTCACGGGCAAGAGCGTGATCGCCCGAGCAGCTGTCCGAGTCCGTCGAGAGCTACCGCGTGATGCTGGTCCTTGTGGGTGTCCACGCCTACTGTGATCATCGATTCCGGTCTCCTCGTCTACTGATTGGCGTTGGTGTGATTTGGAGACCGCCAGACAAAGCCATGTCGAGCAAGCGAGCACGCTTCTATGAAGTGGCGGCTTCCGTGGCACGCGACGGGAGACAAATCCAACGAAAGGCACCGCGAGGGGACGGCCGTTTTAATCGAGTCATCCCGTCGCCTGCCACACCCTCCACGGGGCACCGGACGCCACAACCCAGCCATCGCGCCACACGGGCCGGGCCCTGACGGGGCCGGCTTCACGACAGCCAGCCCGCCCAAACAGGGCCCAGCAGGCTCAAGCGAAATTACATGGCCGGTTGGAGATGCTGTCGCTGTGCTTCGGCTCGTTCGGCCTGTGGTCTGATGGTCCAATCTCTGTCCAATCTCTGTCCTGGGCGAAGATACCCGCGACCGGCGCGACGACTAATATCGCCGCCATGCGAACCTTCCCGAACAGCGCCTCCTTTCTGATTACTGGATCATGGAACGGCTATCGTGGTCGTTAGCGTACGTCAGTCGCGCCAGATCGACGGCAAGGGCAAGACAGTTCGAGAACTGCTCGCCGGCCGGAAGTATTCGATCGACTACTACCAGCGCGAGTACAAGTGGCAGACCAAGCAGGTCGCGGAGCTGATCGGCGATCTGGCCTCGAAGTTCTCGGAGAGCTATGAGTCCAGCCACGAGCGGAACGCCGTCGCCGAGTACGGGCACTACTTCCTCGGCTCGATCATCGTCAGCGACAAGGACGGGCAGAAGTTCATCATCGATGGGCAGCAGCGTCTAACCACGCTGACGCTGCTCCTGATCTGGCTTCAGCACCAGCTCGCAGACGCGGATCAGCGATCGCAGCTCGCGGAGCTGATCTTCTCTTCCCAGTTTGGAAAGAGGTCGTTCAATCTCGATATCCCTGAGCGGACACCCTGTATGGATGCGCTCTACGCCGGGCAGGAGTTCGCCGCGACGGACCTCATGGAGTCCGTCGCCAACATTGTTGGACGCTACTCGGACATTGGCGACGCCTTCCCCGACGATCTCGCGGCGACGCTCTGTCGTATTTCGTGGATTGGCTGATCGAGTGTGTGCATCTCGTTGAGATCACGGCATACTCGGACAGCGACGCGTACACCATTTTCGAGACGATGAATGACCGCGGGCTCTCACTTACGCCCGCCGACATGCTCAAGGGCTATCTGCTCGCGAGCATCGCCGATTCCAATGATCGTCTCCACGCTGGGAGGGTCTGGAAGGAGAGCATGGCGTCGCTTGCCGAGCTGGGCAAGGACGAGGATGCCGACGGCATCAAGTCCTGGCTCCGCAGCCAGTTCGCGGCGACGATCCGGGAGCGCAAGAGCGGCGCTGCTCCCGAGGATTTTGACCTGATTGGCACTGAGTTCCACCGCTGGGTACGCAACCATGAGGAACGCCTTGGGCTCGCCAAGAGCGCGGACTTCATCCGGTTCATCGACCGCGACTTCGCTTTCTACATGCACTGGTATGAATGCTTGCGCAAGGCGGGGGATGCGATCGTGCCCGGCCTTGAGTGTGTCTACTTCAATGCCGGGCACAACTTCACGCTCCAGTACCCGGTCCTGCTCGCGCCGCTACGCCTGGACGATCCCGAGCCAACCATTCTCAAAAAGGTTCGTGTCACGGCAGCGTTTCTCGACATCCTGATTCACCGACGGATCTGGAACTGGCGCGCGATCGACTATTCGACGATGCAGTACGCGATGTTCGTGGTCATGCGAGAGATTCGCGGCAAGGCGATCGAGGAGCTGGTCTCTGTCCTTCGCGCGCGGCTGGACACCGATGATGAGACTTTCAGCACACAACAGGGATTCCGGCTTCACGGCATGAACGGCCGCCAGATCCACCGGCTGTTGGCGCGCATGACGGACTACGTAGAGACGGGTTCCGGCATGCCGTCGAAATACGCCGATTACGCCAAGCGTGGCGGCAAGGACGGCATGGAGATCGAGCACATCTGGGCTAGTCATCCAGAGCGGCATGAAGATGAGTTCGCGCATCCGAGTGAGTTCTTCGAGTACCGCAACCGCATCGGCGATCTGCTGCTTCTGCCCAAGAGCTTCAACGCGAGCTACGGTGACCTCACCTACGAGAAGAAGCTTGTTCACTATGACAGCCAGAACCTCCTGGCCCGCAGCCTTCATCCAAATGCTTACGATCACAATCCAGGATTCGCACGTTTCGTTCAGCTAAGCGGCCTACCGTTCAAGCCACACATCGAGTTCCGCAAGGCGGACCTCGATGATCGCCAGGAGCTGTACATACAGCTCGCGTCGCAGGTATGGAGCCCGGAGCGCCTCGAAGAAGAGGCCGAGACATAGGCGGCGGTGCCGCCGGTGGCAGTCCTGTCGTATGTCGCTCTTTAGCCGTGACTCGCACAAGAGCAAGAGGTTGGTGCCGCCCCGTGATCCTGAAGAGCTCGCTCTCGCGCGGCCGGCATCCTCGCCGAGGCAACCAAAGCCACCTTCACGACCGCCGGTGAACCACCAACACCGATCTCTCCGAATGCCCCACCACAGCGCCGGCGACGCTCCCAAGCAAATGCCCGGCAAGCCCGCTGCGCCGGTGAGATCCAAGCACGATCAAGCCCGCCTCGTGCTCGTCGGCGACCGCGACGATTCCCTTCCAAGTCGGCGCCGCCTTGACGGCCACGCTCCGCGCCCGAAACCCGGCCTTCTCCGCCAGCGACCTTCCCTGCGCTGCCGTCTCCTCGGCCGCCGCCTTTACCTCCGTGGCCTGAGCCGCTTTGAGGTGCCGCCCGTCCGCCGGTAGGAAACCGACATCCCCTGTCTGCCAAACGCACACGACCACTGCCTTGCGCCCAGGCGCGAGCTGCAGCCCCGCCTGCTCGATCGCGAACTTGGCCAGATCGCACCCGTCGTACGCGAACAGCACCGGTCCGATCGAAGACGGGGATGTCTGAGCCGACGCCACGTCAGTCCGCGCTTTCGGCCGCGAAGCGCCCGGTGCTCAGGCGAGAACGAAACTTCGCCAGCAACGGCGGCGAATACCACGCGGGCGCCTCGCCCGCGAGGAACCGCTCGATGTCCGGCGTCTGTGGCCGCGCGCCGCCAAGCGCGTAGATGACGATGCCGAGCAGTGCTCCGCCGATCGCCAGCCCGAAGCCGATCCACAGTGCGATCCCGGTGCCGGCGTCGAGGCTGCCGCCGACGGTCACGGCGAAGTGGACGAAGATCGGCGCGATCATGAACGCGGCTACCGCTCGCATCAGCTCGACGATCGCGAACACGCGCTGGAGGTTGGCCGATGGCAGTGAGAAGCCGGCCACGAACAGCGCCGGAGCGACGGTCGCGCCAAGGCCGATTCCGGTCAGGCCGGAGCCAAGCAGGGTGAGGGCTTCGCTCGATGGCACTTCGATGCGAAAGACGGCGATCCCGGCGGCCAGCACCACCATGCCGACCAGCGGCAGGTAGTGGATCGAGCGCTTGTTGAACACCACCCCGAGCATGATCGCGGTGATCGCCGCGCCGGCGACCTCCGGCAGGTAGAGCAGCCCCAGGTGAAGCGGGTTGTAGTGCCCGGCGAGCGCGCCGACGGTGAGCGTGGTGGCCGACACCGATGCCGCCGCGGCGAACAGCGCCACGGCGACCCCGGCGACGGGGATCGTGCTGCTCAGCATCGAGCGGATCGTCAGCAACGGGCGCTTGGCGCGGTACTGGTAGACGATTAGGACGACGATCGTCGCCAGGCCACCCAGCAGCGGCACGATCGTCATGGCGTCGAGGAAACGGTGGGTGAGCAGCTCCGAGGCGCCGTAGAACGCGGCCACGCAGCCGACTGCCGCCAGCGCGATCGCCGGCAGGTCGCGCGGCGAGTCGGGGTCCGCGGGCGGCGCGTCCTCGAACGTCAGCACCGCCAGGACCAGCGCGACCAGCGAGATCGCCGCGACGACCCAGAACAGCGGCCGCCATCCATGCGCGTTGGCCTGCAACCCGCCGATCGTGGGGCCGAGGGCGACCGCTCCGAAGATGCACACGTTCATGATCATCGCCGTGGTGCGCAGCTTGTCCGCCGGATAGCCGATCGCCAGCGGAGGCACGGCCGCGATCAGCAGCAGGCTCGTGCACAGGCCTTGCACGATGTGCCCGGCTATGTACATGCCCGAGTTCTGGGCCGTCGCGGCCAACACCGACCCGACCATCAGCAGGGCGGCGTAGGCGATCAACATTCTCCGCTGCGGCAGGTGTTGGGCGAACTGAACCGCCAGCACCGTGCCGACCGCATAGGCGGCATTGCCCAGACCAGAGCTGAGGCTCATCGTCTGGAGGCTCATGTGCAGGTCTTTGGCGATGATCGGCGTCAGCGGCCCAAGCGCGGCGGACATGCCCAGGTAGGGGATCAGGGCGAACATCACCATCGCCGCCACGGCGGGATAGCGCCCGGCTAGCGGACCCTGGCGCATCAGCAGTCTCCCTCCGGGTCAGGGTCTACAGGGGCCTTGCTCGATCGGCTGTGATCGAAGCTCGTGCGTCCCGGACGGCGCTGTCCGGGAGCGTTGATCTGTAGCACAACCCGAAGCCGTTCCTGGACGCTGACGCACCCGCGGAACGCCTCACGCATCCGCGAATGGCTTCACTCACCCGCGGGCGGGGCCGCGTAGCGCAGGAACGCCTCGATTTCAAGCGGCTTGCCGGTCGCGCGCTCGACGAGCGGCATCGTGTCCACGCGGCGGCCGTAGCGGTGCACGTGCTCGCCAAGCCAACGCTGGATCGGCTCGACACGCCCCTCGCGCAGATCGTCGTCGCGTGGGCCAAGCTCCCGCTCCAGTGCCTGCCACAGCTGCGCGGCGATCAGACATCCCAGCGCATAGCTCGGGAAGTAGCCGAAAGCCCCGGCGCTCCAATGCACGTCCTGGAGGCATCCTTGCGCGTCCGAGCCGATCTCGATCCCGAGCAGACGCTTGATCGCTTCGCGCCAGGCCGCCGGCAGGTCGCTCACCTCGAGCTCGCCCTCAATCAAGGCCAGCTCAAGCTCGAACCGCGCGACGATGTGCAACGGGTAGGTGAGCGGGTCGGCCGAGACGCGGATCGGCGTGCGCTTCACCCCGACCAGGGTTGCGTGCAGATCCTCCGCGCTGGTAGCGAATCCGCCGTCGCTCAACTCGCGCGCCATGACCTGCGCGAACGCCGCGCTGCGCGCGACGTGGTTCTCCCACAGCTTGCTCTGTGACTCGTGAATCGACATCGAGGTTCCCGTGCCGAGGTTCGTGCGGTCGAGCGTCGGGTCTATCTGGCGCTCGTACAGCGCGTGGCCGTACTCGTGCAGAGAGCTGAGCAGCGACTCCACGTCACCGTCGCCGTAGCGAGTCGTTATGCGCGAGTCTCCACGCCCGATCCAGGTCGTGAACGGATGCGTCGAGACGTCGACCCGCCAGCTCGATCGCTCGACGCCCAGCCGCCGCATGATCCCCTGCACCGCCGTTTGCTGTGCGTCGACCGGCACCGCCAGCGAGCGGTGGGGACAGCGATCTTCGGCATCGGCTATCAGCGGGGGAAGCTCACGCGCGAGCCCGCCGAGCACGCGCCGCAGGTCCTCCAGCTTCAGCCCGTAGTCGTAGTCGCCGAGCAGCGCCTCGTATCGCCCCTGTCCCGGCTCGGCCAGGCAGGCTCCGCGCTCGCGCGCCAGCGCGACGTTGTGCTCGAGGGCGGGGGCGAACATCGCGAACTCGTCATTGGCGCGGGCCCGCTGCCACACCTCCTGCCCCTCGGCGCTGGCTCGCGCGATCTCGCTGGCCAGCTCGCCGGGGACACGCCGGGCACGCTCCCAGTCACGGCGGGCGACGCGAACGATGTCGCCGTCGATCTCGTCCAGATGCCCTCCTTCGAGCCGCTCCAGGCAGGCGCCGATCTGCTCGGCGGTCGCCCGCTCGTGCGACATGCTTGCAAGCGTCGCCAACTGATGGGCGCGCGCCTGGCCTCCCTGGGCGGGCATCATCACGAGTTGGTCCCACTGCGACAGCATCTCGACCGCGGTCAGGTCGGCGATCTCGGCGAGCCTCTCGCGCAACTCCCGCAGGGCCGTGTGAGTGTCGGGCGCGGCGCTCATCTCGGGCAGAGTATGACCTGGCCCACCGGGCTCGATCACATGGCCTGCCTCTGGCATGTCCGATGCGGCACGAGCACGAGCGCCGCCGGTGGCCAATCGCGGAACCTGATCCTGGCGGCGATGATCTTCGCCGTCGCGATGACGTTCATCGGTCAGACGATCGTTTCGAGCGCCGCGCCGGAAAATCCAACAGGGGCTTGGGCTGACCCAGCACCGGCGTGCAGTGGGCGATCAACGCCTACCTTGGCACGTGCTGGTGACACAGACGCGCTCGCGGCTTACGGCGGCGTCGCTGATCGCCAAGGGGGTGTCCAGCGCGCGCACACGCGACAGCCACGACCCTGTCCCAGTCGCGCGGGGCGGCACGAGCGCCGCTGCGATCCCGCACTTCGTGCGGCTGGACTTCGCCTATGCGACCCGCTCGGTGCAGTACGCGATGGCGGCGATCACGGATGTGGAGCTTCAGCGGCGCGTAAGGCTCAGGCACGTAAGGCTCAGGGTCCAGCAAGAGGCTTGCTGCGCACCGCCCGCCGCTAAGCGAGCTGAACGCGAAGCATCCACAGCTGCTGCTCCAGCGCCCGCACGACTTCGGTCACCACATCCTGGCTGGCGGCGTCCAGCTCGGCCAGAGCGTCCATCCGCTCGCGGGCGTGTCCGGCGACCTCCGCGAGTCGTGCGGTCAGCTCGCTTGCGACCACACGGTCGTCCAGAGGACGGCGGTCGACGGTCCGAAGCGGAGTGTCGGCGGCGACCGTGGCGCTTTGCCCATCCGGGATGAAGCCGATCGCGACCGCGCGCTCGGCCACCGTGTCGGCCAGCTCCCGCCAGGAGTCGATCAGCTCGTCCAGTTGAAGATGCAGAGGCCGAAACAGCGCGCCGGTGACGGTCCAGTGCAGTTGCTTGCCCAGCAGCGACAGGTCGATCAGCTCGACCAGCAGCGCCTGCAGATGACCTCCGGTCTCCTCGCGCTCTGAAAGCGCCGGCAGATTCGTTGAGCTGACGGTCAAAGTCATCGAAAGCCTCCTGGTCGAGAGTGAAGTGCCAATCAAGGAAGCCTTACCCGACATGTCCCAACGGCATGCTCGCGTCCCAACGGCATGCTCGCCGGCGAGCATGGGCACGAAACAGGTCGGGCCGCAGTCGCTCGCGCTTGATGAGCGCTTCTGCGACGATGCCGATCGCGGTCAAAAGCCCCAAGCAGCTGTGTCGCTGAGCTCGCGCCCGAAACGAGAAGGAGACCGAATGACCCCCAGCATCCTCATCCTTGGCGCCGGCTTCGGTGGCCTGGAGCTGGCCAGCACGCTCTCTGAGGAGCTTGGCGAGCAGGTCGAGGTGACGTTGATCGACAAGAGCGACGCCTTCGTCTTCGGCTATTCCAAGCTCGACGTCCTGTTCGGCCGCACGACCCTCGACGCCGTCGAGCTGCCCTACAGCGCCCTGTCAAAGGCCGGCGTGCGCCTGCTCAAAGAGACGGTCACGGCCATCGACGCGGCGCAGCGCCGTGTCAGCACCGAGCAAGGCGTACACCAGGCCGACTATCTGGTGATCGCCCTCGGCGCCGACTACGACCTCGACGCCACGCCGGGGCTTGCCGACGGCGACAACGAGTTCTACTCGGTCGCCGGCGCCGCCCGCATGGCAAAGCTGTTGCCCTCCTTCAGCAAAGGCCGCGCGGTGATCGGCGTCTGCGGCACTCCCTTCAAGTGCCCGCCCGCGCCGAGCGAGTGCGCGCTGCTGCTGCACGACCACCTGACCGCGCTGGGGGTGCGCGAGCACTGCGAGATCGAATTCGTGATCCCGTTCAACACACCAGTGCCGCCTTCGCCGGACACCTCGCAAGCGCTGGTAGAGGCCTTTGCCGAGCGCGACATCCGCTTCCGCCCGGGCCGCCGCCCCGTCGCACTCGACGGCAACCGCCGGGTCGTCACGCTCGACGACGACAGCGAGATCGCCTACGACATCTTCTTCGGCGTCCCCAAGCACCGCGCCCCCGACGTGGTGATCGCCAGCGGCATCGCCAAGGACGGCTACATCCCGGTCACGCCGGCGACGTTGCAGACCAGCTATCCCGGTGTTTACGCGTGCGGCGACGTTGCGACCGCAGGCGTTCCCAAGGCCGGAGTGTTCGCGGAGGGGGCCGCGCGCGTGATCGCCCGCGAGCTGATCGCCAAGCTGCGCGACGAAAGCGAGCCGGCGCCCTACGACGGCAAGGGATCTTGCTACATCGAGTTCGGCGCCGGGCGCGTCGGCCGCGTCGACGTGGACTTTTTCTCCGGGCCTAAGCCGACAGGCACCTACCAGCAGCCCTCGACGGCGCTGGTGGCCGAGAAGCAGCTGTTTGGCTCCAGCCGCCGCGGGCGCTGGTTTGGGATGTAGCGGGGGCACCGCACCATCCGCTTTGCACATTCAGCACAAGCGAAATCTCCGATAAGTTGATTTTGGAGGAGTGTCCGAACGGTGTCCGGCTTTCAATTTCCTCACGACGCTGGCGGTTCGAGACGGCGCGGCGACTGCGACGAGCGGGGGCGGGTCGGGCGCAGCGTGAGACTGCTGCGGCTGACCCTGCGCACCGCATGCGAAGCCGCTGTGGTCGGCCGGCTGAAACCCAGCGAAGCCGAGCTAAGGCGGTTTCACGAACGCACGGCCGAGCGCTACGCCGATCTGTTCGGCGACTCAAAGGGGGTGATGATGAAGATCGGACAGCTGCTCTCGCTGGCCTGGGCGGGCACGAGCTTCGCCGTCGAGTTCCACCCGATCTACCAGGACGCCCTGGCGTGCCTGCACCGAGACGCGCCGCCGATGCACGCCGAGCTGACCCGGGCGACGCTGGAGCGCGAGCTGGGGCAGGTCGACCGCACGTTCGCCCACTTCGACTGGGAGCCGCTCGCGGCCGCTTCGATCGGCCAGGTTCACTCGGCCAGGTTGCACAACGGCTGCCCGGTGGCGGTCAAGGTCCAGTACCCCGGGGCTTTCACGGCGATCGACGCGGACCTGAAGAACACCGAACTGATGGCGAGGATGATCAGCCTGCTGGTCAGCTGCCTGCCCGAGCCGCGACTCAGCTTCGACCTTCGCGGCTTCGCGCGTGAGCTGCGCATCCGCTTCGCCGAGGAGCTCGACTACCGCGCCGAGATGGCAAACCAGGCTGAGTTCGCCGCGCTCTACCGCGGCCATCCGTTCATCCACGTGCCCGAGGTCGTGCAGGAGCTGTGCAGCGGCCGCGTGCTCTGCCAGGAGCTGGCTGAGGGCCTGAGCTGGGAGCAGGCACTGGGGGCCAGCCAGGGCCTGCGCGACAGCTGGGCTGAGGTGATCTGGCGGTTCGCGTACGGATCGAACGCGCGTTTCGGGTTGCTGCACGGCGATCCCCATCCCGGCAATTGCCTTTTCCACGAGGACGGCAGCGTCACATTTCTGGACTACGGCTGTGTCAAGCGCTTCCACGGAGACCAGGCGAGGATGCTGACCCTGATCGGAGTCCCGTGTGCCAACGGCGACGTGCTCGGCACCTGGGAGGCGTGCATGCGGCTCGGCTTCATGCAGTCCTCGGCGCCTATCACGCCGGAGCTGCTGTACGCCTACTGGCGCGGAGCGCTTGAGCTGTACCTGGCGGAGCAGCCGCTCACCGTGACCCCCGAGCTCGCGGCCAAGTGGCGCGAGTACCGCCTGTCGCCGCCGGGCGAGCAGATCGAAGTCGTGCGCCACTGGACGCTTCCGCCCGACTTCGCGATGATGACCCGGGTCGAGACGGCGATCTACGCGATGCTCGGGCAATTGCGCGCGAGCAAAGACTGGCTCTCGATCTCCGCCGAGTACGTCGACGGGGCCGAGCCGTTGACGCCGATGGGCAAGCTCGACTACGACTTCTTCGACGGCCGCGACCTGGCGCCGCGTCCGTGAGCCGCTATGCCAGCCGCACGCCGCCCTCGTCGGTCAAGCGCCAATGGGGGTTGTGCGCGACCTCCCACGGGTGGCCTTCGGGGTCGATGAACACCGAGCTGTAGCCGCCCCAGAACGTCTCGGCCGGCTCGCGCCCGATCCGCGCGCCTGCCACCCGCGCCTGCTCGGTGATCGCGTCCACCTCCGTCGGCGACTCGACGTTCAGGGCAAGCGTCACGCCGCCCCAGCCGCCGCCGTCTTCCACACAGCTGTCCTGCGCCAAGCGTGCGCGATCCCACAGCGAGACGACCATGTCGCCGGCTTGGAAGAAGACGACGTCGTCCTCCGCCGCGGCGGCCGTGTGCCAGCCGAGCGCTTCGTAGAAGCGGCGCGCACGGGCGAGGTCACGCACGCCCAAAGTGATCACGGTGACGCGCTGGCGCACGGCTCAACCCTACCCCCGGCGAGCGCCGTGCGCTAGCTTGCGCGCATGGTTCTGTACACGTGTCAGGTGGGCAAGGCAATGGGCGACCTGCCGGCTCCGATCGCGCACCCGTGCGGCCGTGCCGCCAAAGCGCTGGATCGAGCGGGCTGTGCCTACGAGCACAAGCAGGTCGACGGTGGCGTGCTGAAGTTCTGGACGCTGCCCAAACGCGCGCAGGACCGTGCCGAGGTACAGCGTCTCAGCGGCCAGCGGGCGGTGCCGATCCTCGTGCTCGACGGCGGTGAGGTGATCTCCGGCTCAGGCCGGATCGTGAGCTGGGCGCAGGCCCATCCGAAGTCTTGACCGGTAGTTCCGGGCGGCGCATGCGCCGCCCGGCCGACCCGTGCATGCACGGGTCGCAACCGGGCCGCACATGTGCGGCCCGGCCCCACGGCGCATGCGCCGTGGGGAACAGCAGGATCAAACGTCGATCGTCGCCATGCTCGCGTAGCGATCGCCGGCCGTAGCTCCGGCGGGAGCGGCTTGGTCGATCCGCGACAGGTCCTCGGCGCTCAGCTCGATCTCGCTTGCGCCGACGTTCTCCTGCAGATAGGAGCGGTGCTTGGTGCCGGGGATCGGCACGATGTCATCGCCCTGCGCGAGCACCCACGCCAGCGCGAGTTGGCCGGCCGTGACCTGCTTTTCGCGCGCGATCTCTTCGATCCGCTGCACCAGCTTCAGGTTCTGCTGGAAGTTCTCGCCCTGAAAGCGGGGATGGTGGCGGCGGAAGTCGTCCTCGGGCAGGTCCTCGGGCTGCTTGTACTTGCCCGAGAGAAAGCCGCGGCCGAGCGGAGAGTAGGCGACGAAGCCGATGCCCAGCTCGCGCACGGTCGGCAATATCGCCTGCTCGGGATCGCGCGACCACAGCGAATACTCGGTCTGCAGCGCGGCGATCAGATGCACGGCGTGCGCGCGGCGGATCGTCTGCGGCGAGGCCTCGGACAGCCCCAGGTGGCGGACCTTGCCCTCCTTCACCAGCTCGGCCATCGCGCCGACGGTGTCCTCGATCGGGGTCGTCTTGTCGACGCGGTGCTGGTAGTAGAGGTCGATGTGATCGACGCCGAGGCGCTGCAGCGACGCCTCGCACGCGGAGCGCACGTACTCGGGCCTGCCGTTGATGCCGACCCAGCTGCCGTCCTCGCGCCGCTCGTTGCCGAACTTGGTGGCGAGCACCACTTGCTCGCGCCGGCCCGCGATCGCCCGGCCGACCAACTTCTCGTTCGTGAACGGGCCGTACATGTCGGCGGTGTCAAGCAGTGTCACGCCGAGGTCGAGCGCGCGCTGGATCGTGGCGATCGCCTCGCCCTCGTCGGCGCGCCCGTAGAACTCGCTCATCCCCATGCAGCCAAGCCCGATCTCTGAGACGACGAGGTCCCTGCCAAGCGTGCGCGTCTTCATCGGCTGCCTCCCTTTGGTTGGTTTGTGCCCCCCTTACCCGTGGGCTGCGGACGATAGCCCCCGTCGCGGGCGCGCCTGTCTCCGCGCTCGCCTCCTCAGATGTCCTCGAAGCGGTGGAGCCGGCCGCGCATCTGTCCGCGGATGCGCTGGACGCGGCGGTACTCGCGTACGTCGTCGTCCATCGTCGGCGCGGGCGCGCCGTGGGCTCCGAGCAGGTCCGGCTCGATCCGCTCGCGCACCAGCTCGCCTTCGACCGCATCGACGCGTTGGGCCTGCGCGCCGGCCCGCGAGCTGACGGCACGCTCTAGCTTCGTTCCGCGAAACAGCAGTCCGACGCCATCCTCGGCCGCCCAGCCGCCCGGCAGCGTCCCCGAGCGCAGGCAGTCAAGCCACACCGGCAGCCGGTCCGGCTCGCCGTCGGCGTGCACGCTCAGCGACCCGGGCAGCAGCCCAAGCCCGGGCAGCGGCTCCGGTGAGCCGCCCGAGCGGCTGACGCCGCCCTCAAACCAGCACATCGCCCCGGCGCTCAGCCCGGCCATCACCACCCCGCGCCGCCAGGCAGCCGCCAGAATCCGGTCGAGCTCGTGCGCACGCCAGATCGCGAGCAGGTTGCGCATCGAGCCGCCGCCGACGTAGACGATGTCGTGCGCCATCACGACATCTTCAAGCGGCTGGTCGAGCTCGTCGAGGCGAAACAACGACGCGTGCTTCGGCGTGCAGGCGCGCCCGCCGAAGCGGTCATAGAAGGCGTTGATCTGGGCGGTCGTGTCGCCGGAGGCGGTCGGCAGGAACAGGACCTTCGGCTCGGCGGCGGCGCTGAGCGTGAGCACGTAGTCGTCAAGCAGCGGGTTGGTCGGCTCCATCGTGAAGCCGCCGCCGCCCAGCGCGAGGATCGTGCGAGTCGCGCTCACGCCGGCGCCAACGCGCGTCCGCCGCGCAACGTCTCGGCGTGTTTGCCGAGATGCGTCGTTTCGAGTGGGGTCTCCAGCACCTCGTGGGCGATGCGTTGCACGCGAAAGGCGCCGGCCCGCTCGCGCGAGCTGACGGCGCGGTGAAGCTCTGTGCCCCGGAAGTGCAGCGCCACCCCGTCGTCGACCGCGAATCCCGAGCGCATCCCCTCGGCCACGAGCGCGTGGTACTCGGCGCGGCGTGCCGGCTCGGCGTCGTAGTGCACGCAGTTGGAGTAGGGGAGCAGCCCAAGCCCGCCGACGCGCCTGGGCGCCCCGTGAAAGGCGCTGAGCGCCTCCGCGAACCAGCACAGCGACCCGGCGGAGGGGCCGCACATGACGATCCCGCGCCGCCAGGCCTCGCGCAGCAGCTCGTCCAGGCCGTGCGCGCGCCAGACGCCGAGCATGCTGACGACGTTGCCGCCGCCGACATAGATCAGGTCCTGCGCGAGCAGGTGGGAGGCCAGGTCGTCCTCGACGCCGCGGCCGCCCTGGTCGCGGCGGAACATCGAGATGTGGCTCGCCTCGCAGCCGGCCGAGAAGCGCCGGTAGAAGCGCACCACGTAATGGTCGGCGTCGCCGGAGGCGGTTGGCAGGAAGCACACGCGCGGGCGGCGGGCTTTCGTCAGCGACAGGATGTAGTCGTCCAGCAGCGTGCTGTCCCTCTCCATCGAGAAGCCGCCGCCGCCAAGGGCGACGATCTGCGGTGTGCGCGCGCGTGTCGACATCGTTGTCGCAGCGGATGCTGCCCGGGTGTGCCCGCTGGCGGTATCGACGCGCGTACAAGGTCGTGTGTCGCTGTGTGGACAGTCACACATATACCGCCGCACCAAGGAACCTTTAGCTGGGGCTTTGTACGGCGTAAGGTTGCGCCCTCCTGAGGCGAACCCTTCAGCCACGCTACACGTCTCTGTAAAGCGGCTTGTGTAGATCGCTACAAGCGGCGGGAACGGCCGGGCGCTCCGCGATGATGCGGCGATGGGCGATTACCGCCGCTTCCCGGACCTGCGGCGAGCCCGACTACGGTCCAACCAATCCCTTGGTGGAGTCTCGGGAGAGTTCGTGATCGCGATAGTCAGCGCGCTGGTTGCAACCGTCTGGCAAGACACACATGAGGCGCAGACCAAGACCCACTTGCTGCTCTTAGCGTCGTTTAGCGACCTCGTTGTCGCTGCTTTCGTGGGGGCTATCGGTGGGTTGCTATTGGTGCGCTTCTTCGCATTCTTGATCCATTTGGTGCTCTATCGCCTATCTGGGTGGAAGGACTCGACTTGGGTGGCAGGATTCAGCTTCAAGGGCGACATGCTGTTCTTCTTGCTCCACTGCAAGGTTCATCCGCCTGCTTCGGTTGCATCGCTTGGCTACATGGAGTGTCTGGTCATCGACGGGGCGGGTCGTAAGACCTGGATCACGAACGACCATCTGGCGCAACATGCCGATCCGGTCGGTGTGGCCGCCAAGATCTGGGCGGCCGATAGCCCTGGCCCATATGAGGTCCGTTGGTATGGCTCAACGGAGCGTCGGCACCTATATGAGATAACGCGCGCCGTATTCGATATCCGAGACGATCAGCCTGTACAGCTCTGAGTTTTTCATAACTGCACGCAGTTTTGCCACACCAAGGAGCCTCTAGCTCCAGGTTCTGCACGGTAACGCCACCGGATAGTCCAGCCCTGTCCGATCCCTTACCGGGACCCACGCTCTCGGCGTCCGGATGCTTGCGTCTCCAGGTCGGGGCGGAGGAGCTTTCCGTCAGGCTCGCTCCTCCGCCCCGGCTCAGTGGTCTTTATTGACTACCCGACGCAATCCATCTCGACGGGCGGCTATAGGCGTCATCCCGCAAAGAAAAAGTCCGCAAATTGCGGGAAAACGGTCCGTCGCCCCCTGAAGTATTGGGGCGCTGCCCACCTAAAGAAGGAAGGAGGAACCCGCCGTCACTGGTGCGATCAGTGACGGCGGGCCTCGCCTCAGCCCCGATAGCTCAATGCGGACAGAGCACCCAGCTTTGGACCGGGGAGATGTGGGTCCGATCCCCACTCGGGGCACCTGCCATGCAGATTGTAACAAACTGCACAAGAGTCCGTCCGATCAATATGATTGGATTTCATCTATCTGAACTTTAGCAATTCACAACACGCCACTCAATGTCCGACCGCAACAACCCCGTCAGAGGCTCAGCCTCCTATTCCCAATACTCGTTCATGGAGTTCACGCAGGACTTCCCTGACGATGCGGCCTGCTTGGACTTCCTGTGGCGTCAACGCTACGCACCGGATGGCTCGCACGCCGACTGCCCCGAGTGCGAGCAGGAGCGCAAGTTCCATCGCGTGAAGGCTCGCCCCTCCTACGCCTGCGAGGCGTGCGGCTATCAGTTCTATCCGCTGGCGGGCACGATCTTCCACAAGTCCTCGACCTCGCTGTGCCTGTGGTTCTACGCCATCCACCTGATGACCAGCACCCGCTGTGGCATCTCCGCCAAGCATCTGGAGCGTGAGCTTGGCGTGACCTACAAGACCGCCTGGCGCATGTTCAACCTGATCCGCAACAAGCTGATGACCGAGGACGACGAGCCCCTGTCCGGCCACGTCGAGATTGACGAGACTTCGGTGGATGGCAAGCCGCGCAAGTTCCAGCGAAGCGGTCCCGACCCGCTGCGCCGCACGGCCAGCGAAAACATCTCGGCGGCTGGAAAGCTGCGCGAGAAGCGCAGGGCGACGGTGTTCGCGGCCGTGGAGCGCGGCGGGCGCGTGAAGGCCACGGTGCTGCCCTCCCGACGTGGCCCGAAGCTCAGGGAACAGGCGATCGAGTGGGTGGACCCCGAAGCCATCGTGTTCACGGACGAGTGGCCCTCCTATAACCAGCTACACAAGCACTTTGCTGAGCACAAGCGCATCGTGCATGGCGCGCATGAATATGTGATCGGGGACACCCACACGAACACCATCGAGGGCTTCTTCGGCAACCTCAAGACCGGTATCCGGGGTAACTACAAGGCTATCTCCCACAAGTGGCTACAGGGCTATCTAAACGAGTTCACGTGGCGCTACAACCACCGCCATGACCGCCGAGCGATGTTCCACACGCTCATCGAGCGCGCCGCCGCACCGGCCTGATCGCCATTGTGCGCGGGGACTCGGCCTGGTTCAATGGGTATGGGCGGCGGAGCGTGAGGCTACCCGATCCCTTATCGGGACCCCACGCTCCGCACCGTAGCTGTCCGTCCGGACATACCTATTGTCCCACGGCAACGGGTCGCTGAACAGACTAGACGAGGCCCGTCTAGAGAACGTATGTTCGCCCGACAGCTATCCGCCCGAGCCCACTCCTTCGGCCGCGCAGCGACTCCCGCGTAGATCCCCCTACATGTGAAGAGCCTTTACAAGATCGTTCCACATGACGGAACGCAAATGGAAAGCAGACCTTGCGTCGGGTAGTCAATAGAGATTCCGCAAGGAATCTGGTGGAGCTAGGGCGAGAGAGCGTCTGCAGGTTGCTCTCTCGCCCCGACCTATTCATGACTATCCGCTGCTTTCCGTCTGCGTAACGCATTCTTTCGTGATCTTCGCAAATTCGGCCCCTTCGTTGCCAGCTTCCTGCCAGAACTGACTAGAGGGGATGCTGTCTTCGGCGGTCTGGACAATGCAGTTGCAAAGGGCTTTGACCCGACCCGCTTGGCTTGGAGATGACGGACGTTCGCAAACTTTGAAGAAGTCTGTTCTCACAGCCGATGGATACTTGGGCGCGGGGTCGCTACCGCCGCATCCGGCGAGCAGCGCCGCGATCACGGCCGGGAGTGCGAATATGCGGGTTTTCATGTACGGGATTCAATCAGACTTGGGAGACGTAGACCGTGGAGAGCTAAGCCGCAGACCGCGAGGCTGGCGGCATGGAGGATCACCAGCCTTCCCAAGCCTTCGGCCAAGCCGCCCGCGAGATTCGCAAGGAACGAGGGCTCAGCCAGGAAGAGGCTGCCCTGAAGGGAGAAATCGACCGTGCCTACTACGGGCACATAGAGCGCGCCACCAAGAACGCCACGCTCCCGACTGTCTGGAAGATGGCCGCCGCGCTCGGCGTGCCACCGTCAGCCCTGTTTACTCGGGCCGAGCAGATTCTTGAGCAGGACGGGGAGGCTCGTCGCTGATTGTGTCGTTTAGGGGGCTTGACGACCCCCGTCTACTTGGCAGAGTTTCGGGGTCGTGCTACACAGCTAGTGCCGAGGCAACCCGTGGTCCCTCAGAGGCGCATGGACCGCACTCCAGCGGCACCAGCGACCTCTGAGGGCCACCCCAGGATCGTCCCGACCGGAAGGTGCGGCTGTCTACCGTCACTGACCCGGCCGGGCGATCCGCCATCCCCCATTGAATCAGGCCGAATCTTCGCCATCAATGGGTGGCTGCTCGTCCTTGCCGGGCTCGCTGACCTTCCGCAGGGCGTCCATCACGTCCTTGCGCTTCGGCACGGGGACGCGGAGGCCCGTGCGGGGCAGCCGCTCGGTCTGCTCCGGCTCCTGATCGCGCTGGTCATCTGCCATACCCCGACTCTAGAGGCGCGGGCAGCGTCTCTCTAGATCGTTGATGTGCATAGGCTCCTTCGATGCGCGCTGATCGTGCAGCCGCTGGCCTCAGCGCAGCGGCCATCCTGGTTGTCATTGCGCTGTCGCCTGGAGGGTGGGTGGTGATGGAGCCGATCCTGCTCGTGATCGCGGGACTCGTTGTGCTGGCGACATTCGCCCCGACATTGCCGGTCCTTCACCGGCTTCCAAGGATCGGCGCGCCCTGCGTGCGTGTCGTCCTGAGCTTCGAGCCAGACCAGGACGGTTCGGAGGGTTTGCAGGTGAACCACGTCGAAGGACGTGGCGCGGTGTCGCGCGTGCTCCGGGTCGGATTCATCAACGACGGTCCCAAACGCGTCCGAGGCACGCTGGTAAACGTCCTTGTGGACGCGCGAGTCGCGATTGTGGCCTCAGATCATCTTGGCGATACTGACTACACCCACGGCAGGGCGATGCCTCAGACCGTGGTCGATGACTGTCCGATGAGCTTCTGGGCCGATGACGACGTGACGCTTCCCGTTGGAGCGCGCCTGTTCAACTACGTCCTCTCTTTTCCGAACGACGCACGGACGCTTGGCGACGGGTTCACTATTCGCGTCCAGTACGACTCGGACGACCTCTACGGCGGAGAGCGCATCTACGAGCAGCGCGTGCTGGTTGAGGACGTGGCCGGAGCGTTTCGTGAATGAGCCCCTTGGCGCAAGGGGATAGGTGTGTGGACAGTCACACAAAGGGGGGCCTTTGCGGCGGGAGACTGGCTGAGCAGCCAAAGTCGTTGCCGCGCCCTCTAGACTTTGCCCTCGCGATGTCAGCCGACGCCCCCATGACCACCGAGCCCGAGCACCTTGACGTCCTGATCGTCGGTGCCGGCCTGTCAGGCATCGGCGCCGCCTGCCACCTGCAGCAGCGCTGTCCCGGCAAGAGCTGGGCGATCATCGAGTCGCGCGAGTCGATCGGCGGCACCTGGGACCTGTTCCGCTATCCCGGCATCCGCTCGGACTCGGACATGTACACGCTCGGCTACGTGTTCAAGCCGTGGCGCGAGGCCAAGTCGATCGCCGATGGCTCCTCGATCCTGCGCTACATCAAGGAGACCGCCGTCGAGAACGGCATCCAGGGACGTATTCGCTTCGACCATCGCGCCGTGCGCGCCGAGTACGACAGCTCGAAGTGTCGCTGGACGGTGCGGGCGCAGGTCGGGCAGACGGGGGAGACGGTGAGCTTCACTTGCTCGTTCCTGTTCATGTGCACGGGCTACTACCGCTACGACGAGGGCTTCACCCCGCGGTTCGAGGGTCAGGAGCGCTTCGGCGGCGAGATAGTGCATCCGCAGCATTGGCCGGAGTCGCTCGACTACAGGGGCAAGCGCGTCGTCGTGATCGGCAGCGGCGCCACCGCGATCACTTTGGTGCCGGCGATGGCCGAGCGCGCCGCGCACGTGACGATGTTGCAGCGCTCGCCAAGCTACGTGGTCAGCCTGCCGGCCGAGGACCCGATCGCCGGCTGGCTGCGCCGCTGGCTGCCGGCGCGCGTCGTCTACCCGCTCGTGCGCTGGAAGAACGTGCTGCTGACGATGGCAAGCTTCCAGCTCTCACGGCGGCGGCCGGCGGCGATGAAGCGCCTGGTGCGAAAGCGCCTCCAAGCGCTGCTGCCGGCGGGCTATGACATCGACACGCACTTCACACCGAGCTATGACCCGTGGGACCAGCGCCTGTGCCTGGTTCCCAACGGCGACCTGTTCGACGCGCTTGGCGAAGGCAGCGCCTCGGTCGTCACCGACCACGTCGACACGTTCACCGAGACGGGCATCCGCCTGCGCTCCGGGCAGGAGCTGCAGGCCGACGTGATCGTCACCGCGACGGGCCTGAACCTGCTCGCGCTCGGCGGCCTCGACCTGGCCGTGGACGGGCGCGAGATAGCGCTCGGCGAGACGATGTCCTACAAGGGCATGATGCTCTCCGGCGTGCCGAACATGGCCTTCGCGGTCGGCTACACCAACGCCTCTTGGACGCTCAAGTGCGACCTGACGTGCGAATACGTCTGCCGTCTGCTTCGGCACATGGACGCGCACGGCTATGCGCAGTGCGTGCCGGACAACAGCGACCCGTCCGTGCGAGAGCTGCCGTTCATCGACTTCTCGTCCGGCTACGTGCAGCGCGCGATCGAGCGCTTCCCCAAGCAGGGGTCCAAGGCTCCGTGGCGGCTCTACCAGAACTACGCGCTCGACATTGTCAGCCTGCGTCGCGGCTCGTTGCGGGACGAGGCGATGCGCTTCAGCGGCAGGCCCGCGACGGTGGCCGAGCGCGAGCCGGTCGCCGCCTGAGCAGGCGGCGCGATGAGTGATTCCGTGATCGGCCGCCTCGTGCGCGTTGGCGGCGAGCGCGAGCTTTTGCTGCGGGCGCTGGTCGCCGAGGACACGCCGGAGTTGCTGCGCGTCCATGCGACGCCGGGCGTGGTGCGCTTCTGGGGCGAGCCGGAGCAGGGCTTCCCGTTCGAGGACGAGCCCGAGCAGACGCGCCTGACGATCGTCGTGGACGGACGGCCCGCCGGCCTGATCCAGTTCTGGGAGGAGAGCCATCCGCGCTACCGCCACGCGACAGTCGACCTTTTCCTCGACCCGGAGTTGCACGGAGAAGGGATCGGCACCGAGGCGCTGCGGCTGCTTTGCGAGCACCTGACGCGCGAGCGGGGGCACCATCGGCTGACGATCGACCCCGCCGCCGACAACGTGGCGGCGATTCGCAGCTATGAGAAGGCCGGCTTTGAGCGGGTGGGGGTGATGCGGCGCTATGAGCACCGCGGTGGGGAGGACTACCGCGACGGGATGCTGATGGAGCTGGTGGTTTCCCAGCCCGAACGCCTTGGCGGCAACAGTGATCGGCGCGATTGAGATTTGAGGCATCTGCCTTTCGCTCCCGAGGACTTACCGCCGGCGTGCGTGGTTTCCTGGATAGAGCGAGAATGGGAGTCAGCGATGCCGACATCCGTCATCTGCTGACCCAGCCCGAGGGTCAGCAATTGGAGTTCAAGAGCGGGAGATCGATACTCAAGCGATTCCGCAACAGCCTCCCGCAAACGATCGCCGGCTTTGCCAACGCTGAGGGCGGGGTGATTCTGTTTGGGAATCCAAAGACGGCACGGACGTATGTTGGTCCACACAATCCCCTGCTGGGCCTCGACGACGCGGAGCCGGTACGTCGAGCGGTTCAACTCGCGATCAAAGAAGTAGAGCCAACACCCCCTGTTGACATGTCCGTCCACGACATCGATGGACAGACCTACGTGGCGGTAGAGATTCCGCCGAGGACCGATCCTCCTTACTTTGGCGCTGGCGCGGCAGTGGTGAGGGTGGACGATCGCTTGCAGCCTCTGTCCCTCCAACGACTGCGAGCGATGATCGCGCATGCAAGCGCCCGAAAACGCGACGAGGCGCTGAAGCTCTTGATAGACGCCAACGACCGACAAACCAGGCAGATTGAGGGTCTGCGCTCGGAGATCGCCCGCGCTACCAGCACATCCCGCCAGATCGCGTTTGGCATCGCCTTCACGGTGCTCGGCGCAGGCTTGGGCGCGATCGTTTCGTCTGTCGTGCACTGACCATCTATGCGTAGATGAGATTGTGGCGATCCCGCGGTCTTAGCTTCGGAGCCACTGCACGCGCCGATAACCTGCGACCAATGCGAGGAGAAACGATGCAACAAGACGACGACCGCGCCCGCTGGCTAACGCTCTACGTCCTGTGCGTGGGGATGTTGATGATCGTGCTCGACGTGACCGTGGTCAACGTCGCGCTGCCGACGATCCAGGAAGACCTGCACTTCTCCGCCTCCAGCCTCGCCTGGGTCGTCAACGCCTACCTGATCGCCTTCGGCGGCTTGCTGCTCTTGGCCGGTCGCTTCGGCGACCTGTTCGGGCGCAGCCGCATCTTCCTGATCGGCGTCGCTCTGTTCACGGTGGCCTCGGCGATGTGCGGCCTGGCCTGGAGCCAGACGGCGCTGGTTGCCGCGCGCTTTGTCCAGGGGGTCGGCGGCGCGCTGACCTCGGCCGTGATCCTCGGCATGATCGTGACGATGTTCCCCAAGCCGCGCGAGCAGGCCAAGGCGCTCGGCGTGTACGCCTTCGTCGCCTCCGCCGGCGGCTCGGTCGGCCTGCTGGCGGGCGGCGTGTTGACGCAGGCGCTCGACTGGCACTGGATCTTCTTCGTCAACATCCCGATCGGGATCGCCACGATCTTCTTCGCGCGGCGACTGCTGCAGCGCGATCCGGGCATCGGCTTCGCCCAGGGGGCCGACGTGCCCGGCGCCGTGCTGATTACGAGCGCGCTGATGCTCGGCGTCTACACGATCGTCAAGCCGGCCGCGGAAAAGGGCTGGGGCGCTTCGGAGACGCTGCTGCTCGGCGCCGGCTCGCTGGTGCTGCTGGCGGCGTTCGTGGCGCGCGAGGCGACGGCCCGCCACCCGCTGGTCCCGTTGCGCATCTTTCGCTCGCGCTCGCTGACCGGCGCCAACCTGATCCAGATCTTCTCGATCGCCGGCATGTTCGGCGTGTTCTTCCTCGGCGCGCTGTACCTGCGCCTGGTGCTCGGATACGACGCGCTGCAGATCGGCCTGGCGTTCCTGCCGACGACGATCGCGATGGGAACGATGTCGATCCGCTTCTCCGAGCCGATCATCAGCCGCTTCGGCGCGCGCGCGACGCTGCCGCCGGGGCTCGGGCTGGCAGCGGCCGGTCTGGTGCTGTTCGCGAATGCCGGTGTGCACGCCGACTACCTGACCGAAGTGATGCCCGCGCTGATCCTGATCGGGATCGGCATGGGCGGTTGCTTCCCGGCGCTGATGACGATCGCGATGGCGGGCTCCACGCCCGAGGACGCCGGGCTTGCCTCGGGCCTGGTCAACACCTCGGCCCAGGTCGGCGGCGCGCTTGGCCTCGCGGTGCTAGCGACGGTGGCTGCCTCGCACAGCAAACACCTGCTCGCGAGCGGCCACTCGCAGGCGGCGGCCTTGACCGGCGGCTACCACGTGGCCTTCTGGATCGCCGTTGGCCTCGTGCTGTGTGGGATCGTGCTGTCGCTGACAGTCGTGCCAAAGCTGGGAGCGGTCGCTCACCCGGCGATCGAGCAGGAGCCGGGGGCGGGGGAGGCCGAGCAGGTTTCAGCCGAGCCCGTCTACTCGGAGGCCTAAGCGCTGCGACGCGCGGCACAGTCCGCTGGTTTGCGGGCATGTACGACAGTCGCTACAGTGGACTGATCCAGTCGAGGTAATGGCCTCGATCCAAACGCAGTGTCAGCGCTCGTAGTCGTTGCCGAAAGCAATCTCCGCGTTCGCAGCACGCGAACAACGGAGGAAGCAAAACATGGCTACAGGAACCGTCAAGTGGTTCAGCGACGACAAGGGCTTTGGCTTCATCACGCCCGATGACCAGTCCAAGGACCTGTTCGTCCACCATTCAGGCATCGCCGGCGACGGCTACCGCTCGCTGAGCGAGGGCGCGAAGGTCAGCTACGACGCCGAATCGGGCGACAAGGGCCCGAAGGCCGTCAACGTCCAGCCTGTCTGAAGCGACCACGCGACGCTGGCCGCGCTCGCGCGTTCTAGGAACGCGGCGGGCGCGGCGCGTAGCGGCAGTGCAGCATGAACGGGTTGCCGTCCGGGTCTTTGAAGAAGGCCATGTGGCAGACGCCCGTGTCGAAGGTCTCGCCTTCAAACTGAACGCCGCGCCCCTCCAGCCGCTCGCGCGCTGCCTTGACGTCGGAGACGTGTAGGGCGATGTGGTGCCCGCGCACCTGGTGCTCCATCCCCATCCTCTCTGCGTCGATCACGCTCAGCGTCAGGTTGCCGGTCTCGAACTCGGCGTAGTTGCGCTCTTCCAGGTAGACCGAGCGAGGTAGGCCGAGCTTGTTCTCATAGAACTCGACGGCTTGGGGCAGGTCTTTGCTCGACAGCGCCACGAAATCGGTGCCTTCGACGATCGGCTCATCGGCCATTGTGCTTTCGCTCCTTGATTTGCGCGTAAGGGGGGTGTGCGGCAGGGGTAAGGGGGTATGCAGCAGGAATGTGTGTGGCGATCTTACGCGTCGAGCGCCTGCACCCGCCCCGACTCGATCGCTTGCAGCAGCGCGGCGTGATCGCGTTCGTTCTGATCGGCGTAGGCGTCTGAGAACTCGACGATCGCCTGATCGAACACACCCCCCTTGCCGAGATAGGAGGCGATCGCGACGCGGTCGCCTGAGCGGGCGTGCGCCCTGGCAAGCGTCCATGCGCACAGCGCGCCGTAGCCGCGCAGCAGCCTGTAGTCGAGCCCCGCGACTTCGACGCTGAGCTTGCCGTCCCATAGCTGGCGCACATAAAAGTCGCGCGCGACGCCGTCGACGCCCGTGGCCGGAAGCCAGCCAAGCATGACGTCGCCTGCGGCCTGCATCAGACGCTGGCCCTCGACCACACGCTGGCCGTGGTTCGCATAGCGCGAGGCGCCGGCGTAGGGCTCTAGCACCGACTCCTGCGCTTCCTTGGCTTGCAGCACCAGCGGGTCGTTCTGATCGCGGCCCTGCAGCAGCAGCACCCAGGCGCGCGTGCCGACGCTGCCGACACCGACCACCTTGCGCGCGATTGCCGTGAAGGCATAGTCGTCGAGCAGCACCTGGTACTCCTCGGCAAGGCTGTCGCGGTAGCCGGCCAGCAGCTCACTCATGCCAGCGCGCAATCGCTCGCGCTCGTCGCCCTCAAGCAGTTCCTCGATTGGCACCACCAGCGGCGGTTCGCTGCGGAAGCGAAGCACGCCGTCGACCCGCTCGGTCAGCTTGGCCACGGCGCGCGTGGAGTCCTTTTCACGCGCCTTCTGTATCCGCTTCTCCATCCTGGCCAGCTGCTTGCCGCCGGTCAGCTGCTGTTGACGGACGACGTTCATCACGTCCTGCACGTTCAGCTTCGCGTACCAGACGGCGAGGTTGCCCATCTGCGCGAACGCCCGCATCGATTCGCGGTAGGCCTGTGCCGTCCAGGCCAGCACGTCGGCGATCTCGGGAGCGCTGAGCCCACGCTCACGGCCCGCGATCCCCATGCTTGCGGCCAGCCGCTTCAGGTCCCACTCAAACGGTCCCGGACTGGTCTCGTCGAAGTCGTTGATGTCAAACAGCATCTCCCGCTCGGGCGAGGCGAAGACGCCGAAGTTGGAAAGATGAGCGTCGCCGCATAGCTGCACCCGCAGCCCCGAGCTCGGCGTCTGACCGAGGTCCGCGGCCATCACCGCGGCGGCGCCACGAAAGAAGGCGAACGGTGAGCTGGCCATTCGGCCGTGGCGGATCGGCAGCAGCTCGGGCACGCGGCTCGTTCCCTGCTCCTGCAGGATCGCGATCGGGTCGCGCCGGTCCGCGGCCGCCTGCCAGTCGCCGTGGCTGGAGCGGGGCGTGCGCTCGCGCGCTGCCTTGCCGTGAGCCTGGCGCTGCGCGACGGTGGCGGGATCGCTGGAGCCGATAGCGCTCATAGCCGCTCGGGTGGCTTGGTTGGCGGGGTGGCGACGGTTGGCGGAGTGGCCACTGGTGGCGCGGTACCGTCGGTCACCGGGCCGGGGGTATGCGTGGCGCCCACAGGCGCGCTTGCCGTGTGCGGCGCGCCGAGCATCCCCGGGTGCAGGTGGGCATCGGGGAACTCGCGCGCGGTCTCGCGCCGCAGCATCTCCGCGCCGAAGAAGGCAAGCACGATGATGACAAGGATCCCCAGCAGCGATTTCGTCGCCGCGATCGGGCCCCAGGCGAACAGCAGCAGCAGCAGCAGGCCGACGGCGCCAAAGGTGATGTCGGCACGGTCGCGCAGATAGGGGGCGAGCCGGCGGCGCGCGCCTGTAGCCACACGTGTCGGCCCTGCCAGCAGGCCCGCGAGGATGATGACGACGCCGATGAGGACAGTTGACCAGGCGAGATTGGCCAGCACGCTCGTGGCGATCGACCAGGCGGCTTGCGCCGCCGGCCTGACCGCTTCGGTGCTCGCGAGCGAATCGACCACCTTGTGGCCGATCAGGCCACGGGCCACGACCACCACCAGTCCGACCGCGACGAAAGCCGCGCCGGCGTCGAGCAGCGTGTGGCGCCGTCGTCCCCGTGCCAGGTAGATCGCCGACGCCAGCAGCACGAACACCAGCAGTGGCAGCGCCACCGCCAGCACGCGCAGCAGGTTGACCGCGTTCTGCATCGTTTTCAACTGGCTGGAGGTGACGATTCGCACCTGCGCCACGTCTGCGGGGATCTTCTGCACGACGCTGGTCGGCGCCCCCACCTTTTCGGCGACTTCGGTCAGCATCGGCCGCAGGTCGAGGACCACGGCGCCGCCGCCGGGCAGCTTGATCACGCTGCCTTTGTTCTCGATCAGGCGCACGAACTGGGCGTGGGTGATTTCGTTGGCCTTGCCCCACACTTCTTGCACCTTCGGCCGTTCCAGCAGGAACAGGATCGCCCGCTGGACGACGTCGCGCAGGGCGCCGGCGGCCGGTGCCGCCAACGGCTTCAGTTCGGAGGGGAACTCTTTCTTCAGTTCTTCGCCGACGTTGACGTTGGCGTACAGCTGATCGGTCAGGAACACCGACAGCTGTTCTTTGATCGGCGGGCTGGCGATCAGTTTCTGGTTGGTGCTCTTCCAGTAGCCGCTGTCAAGCAGTTGTCGGTTGGCCCACACGGCGAACACCGCAACCACGCCGAGCACACAGGCCAAGCCGATCAGCGAACGCACCAGCCAGCGGTGAGGGGTTGGGCTCACCGCTTCAAACTACGCTGGGCCGCGTTGACGGTTAACCGTGGAAAGCCGCAGTGGCCGGTGTGGGTTTGGCACGTTGGCGAGCGCTGTTTCTGGTGAGAAGGTGGGCGCATGGCTACTTACTCACAACAAGCGCCCGGCATGTCCGAGCTCCAAGCAGCGGGTCGTTCGTGGTGGATCGCGTTGCTGCTCGGCCTGATCTCCGTTGGCGTGGGAATCCTGGCGCTCGCCTATCCCGGCGAGACGCTTGCCACGATTGCGATCATCTTCGGCATCTACCTGCTGGTGGCGGCCGTTGTCTCGCTGGTGCTGGCCTTTGGCGAAAGCGAGCATTCGCGCGGCGCGCTGCTGCTCGCTGCCGCGGCGGCCGCTGTCGCCGGCCTGCTCGTGATCCGTCATCCCGGCGGCAGCGTGCAGCTGGTCGCGCTGGCGTTTGGCATCTACCTCGTGCTGACGGGGATCCTGCGTCTGTTCGCGGTGCCATATGCGGTCGAGGGCCGCGGCTGGCTCGTGTTGTGGGGGCTGGTCGACCTCGCCGCTGGCATCGTGATCGTCGCCTGGCCGCAGTTCGGCGTGGCGACGCTTGCCGTGGTGCTGTCGATCGTGCTGCTCGTGCGCGGAATCGTGATGTGCGCGCTGGCGTTTGCGCTGCGTTCGGCCGCCCATGAAATCGAGCATCAGCACACTCATTCCAGTGGCGGGGCGATCGTCGGCAACGCCTAGTCGCGGCTCGCACGCTCGGCCATGTCGGCGCCGGTGGTCGTGGTTATAACAGCCGCGGCGCCGCCGCCGAGCGCGCGTCGCACCAGCCCCGGCGCGAGGGTTCGCAGCGCCGCCGCGATCCAATACGCGCGCGGTACGTAGCGCTCGGGCTTGCGCTGCACACCGGCTTGATAGATCGCCTCGGCCGCCTTCTCCGGGGTTGAGACGATCCAGCGCGTCAACGCCTTTTCGGTCAGCTCGGCCTGTGGGAAGCCCTCGGTCGAGATGAAGCCCGGCAGCACCAGGCCTACGTGCACGCCGTGCGCTCGCTCCTCAGCCCACAGCGAGTCCGACCAGCCCGCTAGCGCGAACTTGGCTGCGCTGTAGGCGCCCGATCCGGCGCGAGCCACGCGGCCGGCGGTGCTGGCGACGTTGACGATCGCGCTTGGCGCGCTTTCGCGCAGCAGCGGCAGCAGCGCCTCGGTCAGGCGCAGTTGCGCGTCGAAGTCGATCTGCATCGTGCGTCTGACGTTGGCATAGCCGCCTTCGGCGAAAGTCGCGCGCCAGGCGGCGCCCGCGTTGTTGACGAGCAGGTCCAGGCGACCGTGGTGCTCTCGTAGGTGCTCGGCGACCCGCTGCGGCGCATCCTCGTCGAGCAGGTCCACGGCGATGTAGCTCGCCCGCTCCCCGAGCGACTGCGCCAACGCCCGCAGCCGCTCCTCGCGGCGCGCCAGCAGCACGACGCTTGCCCGTGACAGCCGCGCCAGGCGCCTTGCCGTCGCCTCGCCGATGCCACTGGAGGCACCGGTGATCAACACGACATAGGAAGGCTGTGAAGGCGCGCTGCCGTTGTTGGCCGTCATCGGTTAGCGGCTCCTCGTGCTCGTGGTGGATTGGTCATTGCCTGCCAGTTGCCGCCGATCGACGCCCTGCGCGCCCGCGATCAGCACGTCGCTGACCAGCTCGGGGGCGAACAGCCCGTGCTCGACCACGCCGGGCACGGATGCCAGCCAGGCGGCCAGCGCGCGCGGGTCCTCGACCGGGCCGAGATAGTCGGCGATCAGGTTGTCGTCGGGGCTTGGTGGAGCGTCGCGCAGTTGCGCATCGCCAAGCTCGGCAAGCGTTCGCCGCGCGCCAAAGCGCAGGATCTCAAGCGGTACCGGCGCCTTCAGCGCGGGCACGGCCTTCTCGGCCGAGATGATCACCACAAACCTCTTTGAGGCCGCCGCAACGATCTTCTCGCGCGTGTGCGCGCCGCCGCCCCCCTTGACGAGCCAGCCGTCAGGGGCGACTTGATCGGCGCCGTCGATGGCGATGTCCAACTCGCCCAGCGCGTCGAGATCCTCGACGGCCAGGCCCAGCTCGCCGGCCAGTCGCTGCGTAGCGGGGGATGTGGCCGCGCAGCGCAGGCGCAGGTCGCGTGCCGCCAGCGCCGGTAGCAGGTGCGCGACGGTCGAGCCGGTGCCCAGGCCGACGCGCTGGCCCTCGCTGACGAGCGCGGCGGCCGCTTCGGCGACCGCGCGCTTTTGGTCCTCGACGTCGTTCAGGGACGGTGGTGCAGGCGTGCCAGCGGACCCCATCGTGCCAGCGAGCCTACCGCCCCCGGCGCCTGCAAGGCCACCTGCTCGGCCGGCTGGGGCTCTCCCAGCAGGAAACCCTGGACGTGGGTGCAGCGCAGCCGGCGTGCCAGCTGCAACTGCGCCTCGCTCTGCACGCCGACTGCCACGGTGTCTATGCCTGACTCGCGCGCCAACGCGACCAGGGCGCTTGCCTGCGGACGCTGGCGTGTATGGTCCTCGGCGTCGGCGATCAACGTGCGGTCGAGCTTTATCAGGTCCAGCGGTAGCGACTCGATCAGGGACAGTCGCGTCTGATCGGCGCCGGCCCTGTCAAGGGCGACCCGCACACCGCTGCCGCGTACCTGCGTCAGCGTCGCGGTGGCGCGCTCGGGGTCTCCCAGCAGCGAGGCTTCGGTCACCTCGATCCACAGCGATCGCGGGTCAAGCTGGTAGCGAGTGAGCACCGCGTGCAGCCGCGCTGTCAGGTCAAGCTCGGTCAGGCCGCGCGCGGAGATGTTGACCGAAACGCACACCCGCCTGCCGCGAGCGTGCCAGGCCGAGGCTTGCCGGCAGGCCCTGTCGAGGACCCACTCGCCGATCGGCACGATCAGCCCGCTCTCTTGCGCGCGCGCAAGGAACTCGGCCGGCGCCACCGGCTCGCCCTCGCGTGGATGCCAGCGCACGAGCGCCTCGCAGGCGACCGCGCGATCGTCACGGCTGAGCGCGAAGATCGGCTGATAGGCAAGCGCGAGCTCTTCGCGCGGCAGCGCTTCGCGCAGCCGCTGCTCGATCTGCAGATGACTCTCGGCCTCGCGGCGCAAATGCTCGTCGAACAGTTCCAGGCGATAGCCGCCTGAGCGCTTGGCGCGGTACATCGCAACGTCGGCCTCGCGCAGCAGCGCCTCGGGGTCGGCATCGGGGTCGTGAGAGACGGACACGCCAACGCTGGCCGGCATCGAGACCTCGGCCGAGCCGACGACGAACGGCCGCTCAAGCGCGCGCAACACCCGCTCGGCGACGCTCAGCGCCTCCGCGTCGCTCTGCAGCTCGTCTGCCAGGATCACGAACTCATCGCCGCCGAGGCGGGCGATCGTGTCGCTGTCGCGCATCATCTCGGCCAAGCGCTGGGAGACGGAGATCAAGAGGTGATCGCCGAGCGCATGGCCGAGGTTGTCGTTGACCGCCTTGAAGCGGTCGAGGTCGACGAACAGCAGCGCCACTCGTCCGTTGCTGCGGTGCAGGCGCGTCAACGCCTGACGGGCGCGGTCCATCAGCAGCAGTCGGTTTGGCAGCTTGGTCAACGGGTCGTGCAGCGCCTGACGCTCAAGCCAGATGCGGTCGCTGACGTCCTTGGCGACCGCGTACCAGATGCCGTCTTGGCTGCGCGCGCTCCACAGCAGCCACCGCCAGGAGCCGTCGCGGTGGCGGTAGCGGTTGGTGAAGTTGGCGATCTGCGCGGCGTGCTCGCGTCCGGCCAGCAGCATCGCTGCGGTCTGGGCGGCGTCGTCGGGATGCACGAGCTCGCGCATCGGCCGGTCGAGCAGGCTCTCGCGCGGATGTCCGAGCGTCTCCTCCCAGGCCGGGTTCAGCAGAATGAAGCGGCCGTCGGGGGCGATCGTCGCCAGCAGGTCGCTGGTCGTCTCAAACAGCCGCGCGATCTGCTCGCGCTCGCCGACTGCCGCCAGCCGCGCGCGGCGCTCGATCGCGGGCGCGTTGGCTAAGGCCGGCTGGGTGGCCTGTGGGGAAGGTCTGTCGATTGCCGGACGCATCTGCCTCGGTGTCCCTCCGTGCATCTGTCGTACGTGTTTGCCCGCATGGTCTATTCGGCCGCAGTCGGCGATCTCTAAGCTTCGCCTCTATTCCAATGGACGGATCTTGTAGCCGGCATCGAGCTGGAGGCGTCGAGGGTGGCAGGAAGGTGTGCAAGGCGGGGCGGTGGGGCGGCAGGAGCGGCAGAGCAGTAGGAGCGGCGCGGCGTCCTGGCGGCGCAGCGGCGTGTGTCGGAGTGGCCTGGCAGCCGAGCGGCCTGGCGGCGGCGCATAGGCGCCGCCGATGGCTATGCGACCGCGTCGGCCGGGCCGGTCAAGGTCGCGTCAGTGGCCTGGCTGCTGGTCGGCGATCCGGCCAGGAAGCGCCAGATCGAAAGCAGCATCAGCACGGTCATCACGATCGCGCTGGTGACGCACCACTCGCAGATCGCGTGGATTGAGAACAGCTCGCGATAGGTCAGGTAGGCGGAGAAGCCAAAGCCGCCAAGCGTCAGCACCAGCGTGGCAAAGCGTGTGTTCTCGCTTTCAGGCGCAAGCAGCGTGGCAAGGATCGCCACGTAGCCGATCAGGCCCATCAGCGCTACCGGAACGCCGGCCAACTCGGAGTAGACGGAGGTCTGCACCTTCGTGCAGCTTTCGCCGGCCGTGCAGGCGGGCTTGATGCCGGCGTAGTGGACGTAGGTGACGTAGGTGGCGATGCCGATGCCGAGCACCGTGAGCGCGATCATCGCTATGCGAAGCGCCCGCCGGTTCATTGTCGGCTCAGGCTTTCGCCTGCTTTTCGATCGCCCCTTCGAGGTCTTTGGGAT
The DNA here is from genome assembly GCA_036279855.1 of Solirubrobacteraceae bacterium. Taxonomy (GTDB): domain Bacteria; phylum Actinomycetota; class Thermoleophilia; order Solirubrobacterales; family Solirubrobacteraceae; genus Palsa-744. Next base: position 239,302 of record DASUIH010000033.1, read on the forward strand.
CGGTCAACGAGGGGTTTTCGAGCTTTTCCGGGCTGGCGCCGGCTTTTTCGACCACGAACGACGGTGTGCCCGTGAAGCCAAGCTGGTTGGCGTTCTGGGCGTCGCTGATCACCTGATTGGCATAGCCCGGCTGATTGCGATCTTCGCTCCACTGGCTGAGGTTCAGCCCTGGCACCTGGGCAGCCAAGCCCTGCAGGTAGCTTTCGGTGACATAGCCGCTGTCCTCTTCTCCCTGCTCGTGGTAGAAGAGCTCGACGTAGTACCACATGCGGCTCTGTTTGCCGGCGGCAAGCGCTGCGACCTGCTGGGTCTGGAAGGTTTCGCGTTCGCGCGTGGCTGTCTGCATCGATCGGTATTCGATCTTCGCCTTGCCGGTGCGCACGTCTTTGGCGATGATGCTCGGCAGCGCCGTCAGCGTGAACTGCTTGCAGAACGGGCACTCCAGGTCGCCGTAGTAGACGAGCTTGACCGGCGCGCTTGAGTTGCCGAGCGTGTTGGTGCTCTGGGGGATGCCCTGCAGCAGCTTGATCACTTCGGCCTGCGCTGTGTTGGCGGCCGCGCTTTTCGGCGCCGGCGCGGTTTTGGAGCCGCCGCCGCCGGTCGCGACCAAGATGACCACGATGATGACGACGACGACCGCGGCAACGCCGCCGAGCTGGATCAGCCGCTTGCGCTGCGAGGCCTGAGCGGCGCTCGCCTGCTCGACTTCGCGGCGCTGCTCGCGCGCCTGTTCGCGACGCTGCTTGCGGGTGAGGTCTGACTCGGGATCGTTGACTGGGCTCATCGACTGCAACTTTTGCACATCTCGCCTGAAGATTGCTTAAGGATGCTGCCTGCGGGCCGCTCGAATGGCCTCCGTATACGCTGCCGCGACGGCGTTATCAGCGCGCACGCCGTGGTTGTCGCTGTGTTCGCGTACCGTAGACGGAGACATTTGGCCCCCGTAGCTCAGCTGGATAGAGCGTCGGACTTCTAATCCGAGGGTCGCAGGTTCGAATCCTGCCGGGGGCGTTCTGGCGAGAGCGCCAAGTGCCGATCGGACCACGGTTTCGACGGGCGTCCGCCGTGCTCGCGAAGGTTGGCGCTGTCGAGGCGATGGCCTTGACGCCCCAGCGCGGGGGCGGGCAGGGGGTTGAGCGCTGGCGTGGGCGCAGCGCGATTTGCCGCCGAGGCCGCTCTTTGCCAGCATCCATTGCCGATCCAGTCATGAACACTATCGCGATAGTCGGATTTCGACGAGGGATTCTTCCTTCGGAGCCCTGTCGCGGACCTGCGATTGGATCGAAGAGGGCGGGTGCACCGCGCTGGCCAAGCCTTGCCGAGGACGACGCGCGCGACGGCACCCGCCGGCTACTACGACTTCGATGGCAAAGGAAAAGAGATGAAGAAAGATCAGGACATTCAGCTTGGCGCTGGCTGTGGTCGCGATTCTTGGCGCCTTCGGCGCGACATCGGCGTTCGCTCTCAACAAGTTCTTATGGAATGGAGGCGAAATAACCAAAGAAACCCCCGTCACGCTCTCGGCCGAATTCTTACTGGAAGACATGGGCGCAGCTGGTGCCCCTGACGTCTTATGCTCATTGATCTGGATCGGGTCGATCAAAGTGGGCGGGAAAACCGGCCTGGTCACGGAAGCATTAATGTTAAAAATGGGGAAAACTGAGAAAACGCGGTGGACTGCGAAGGGCAGAAAACCTGCACAGGCGCGGAAAACTGACTGTCCGTCCTGGAACTGCCGTGGCTGCTCGTAGTCGACTTCTCTGACCCCGAAGCTGGCGAAGCCACAAAAGAACCGACGCTCAAACTGACCTGTAAAACGCTGATCGGGAGCGTCACCGACACATGCGCCGGCGGGATCGGCGGACCGGCCGAAAACCTCGCGAATGGGACGGTGTTATTTGAACTGAGCGAAAACGAACTGGTGAGCCCGACGCTCAACTGCACGATCGGCGGTGTAAAATCGGGGTTACTCGCCGGCAACGTGGTACTCGCACCAGTCGAAATGGGGGACCTCACGGTCTCGCCAGCGTGAGGCCATAGCCCTCGGCTCTGGTGCCGACGAAGCGTGGCGGCAGCGAGTCGAACTGCCGCCACGTCGGCGTTGCACATCAGGCGCTGTAGATCACGGTTGCGCGACCGCCACCGGCTGCTCCAGCATGCCCTCGGTCGAGACGAGGATCGCCCCCTCGCCCGAGGCGTAGGCCTCCTCGCCGTGCTGAACGACGTCCATGCCGAGCGCCTGCTCGTGGTCGCTGGCGCGCAGCGGCATGACCAGGCCGATCAGGCGTAGCAGCACAGCGGTCATGACGAACGCGTAGGCGGGCCCAGCGAGCGCCGCCAGCGCCTGCCAGTCGAGCAGCTTGGCATCGCCGTAGAGCAGGCCATTGGACACGCCGTTCCAGCTGTGTTGAGCGACCAGGCCGATGAACAGGATGCCGGTGAGGCCGGCGGTGCCGTGAGCGGCCAGCACGTCCAGCGTCTCGTCCACGCGCACGCGCGGGCGCAAGACGATGATCGTGTAGCTCGGCAGGGCAGCCAGCGCGCCGAGCGCCATCGCCCAACTGGGGCTGATGTAGCCCCCGGCCGGCGTGATTGCCACGCAGCCGACGATCACGGCGGTGGCCGCGCCGATCGCGGTGACGCGGCGTCCCCGCAGGAGGTCGAGCCCGAACCACACGACCAGCGTGCACATCGGCGTCAGCAGCGTGTTCGTAAACGCGAGCACGCTCGAATGCCCCGCGGAGAAGCCGCTGCCGCCGTTAAAGCCAAACCAGCCAAACCACAGCAGGCCGGCGCCGAGCAGCACGTACACCGCGTTGTGCGGTAGCAGCGCTTGGCGCCCGTAGTCCTTGCGGGCGCCAACCACAAGCGCCGCGGCCAGCGCCGAGAAGCCGGAGCCCATCTCCACCGGCACGCCGCCGGCAAAGTCGAGCGTGCCGTGCGCCTGCAGCCAGCCGCCGCCGAACGCCCAATGCGCGAGCACGGCGTAGACGAGCACCGACCACAGCGCCGCGAACACGAGGAAGGCTCCAAAGCGCATCCGCTCGACGACGGCGCCGGAGACCAGCGCGACGGTGATCACGCAGAAGGTGGCCTGGAAGGCCATGAACAGGAGTTGGGGGATGTCCATGCCTGGCCGTGGGGCGAAGGTGACCCCTCGCAGTAGCGCGTGCCCAAGCCCACCGACGAGGCCGCCGTTGCCGTCGAAGGCCAGGGAATAGCCGATGAGCGCCCACATCACTCCTGCCACGGCGATCGCGGCAAGCGACATCATGAACGTGTTCAGCGTGTTCTTTGAGCGCACGAGGCCGGCGTAGAACAGGCCCAGCGCCGGCGTCATCATCAACACCAGCGCGGTCGCGACAAGCATCCAGGCGGTGTCGCCTGCGCTCACGGCGCTACCCACGGCAGCGAGCGGGCTCATTTGTCCACCGGCGTCACCGCGCCTTCGTCGGTCTCGCCTGTGCGGATGCGCACCGCCTGCTCAAGCGCGACCACGAAGATCTTGCCGTCGCCGACGTGGCCGGTGCGCGCACCGTCGCACAAGGCCTGTACGGCGACGTCGGCGAAATCGTCAGAGACAGCTATCTCAAAGCGCACCTTCTCGGACATCCCGACCTTGACAGTCGTTCCGCGGTAGGTCTCGACGCGGTCGAGCTCACCGCCGTGGCCCTGCACGCGGCTCATCGTGATGCCGCGCACCTGAGCGCGGTACAGAGCCTCCAGAACGTCATTTGTCTTCTCGGGACGCACGATCCCGATCACGAGCTTCATTGTCGCCCCTTCCGCGTTGCTCCCGTTTGCCTCGCACCTGTCGCGGAGCAGCTGAAGCTCCGACTCAAGGAAACTACTGCCTGCGTAGCGCACACGTCCGCGACGATGCCCGCCCGCGCCTGCGCGAATGGTGGGCGCGTTCGTGCTCGGCGGCGTCGCGTCGTGCTGTCGCTGGCCGCGGCGCTGCTGCGCAACGGAATCGTTGGGTTGACCGGATAAGAGCGGGCAAAAGCCCGAGCCGCTCTTGCGTCTGGCGGCGCAGTCGCGCCTGGCGTGCAGGCCCGGCGGCCTGGCTCAGACGGGCTGCGAGGCCGTCCACAGCCAGATAGGGTCTAGGCGGTGCCGAGCCGCGTGCTGATCCTCACCTGGGAGTACCCGCCGGTGATCGAGGGGGGGCTTGCCCGCCACGTTCGCAAGCTCGCCGAGGAGCTGGTTGCGCAAGGGACGCAAGTTGAGGTGCTCACGCGCGGGCTGGCGACGAGCGCAGGCAGCGAAGACCAGGGGGGGGTGTGTGTGCACCGCATTCCCGAGCCGTCCTTCCCCCGCGACCTTGACCGCTTTCTCGGCTGGGTCGAGCAGATGAACGAGGACATGCTCGCCGCCGGACGCGTTCTGGCCGAGGAACGCCGCTACGAGCTGGTGCACGGGCACGACTGGCTGGTCGCCAACGCCGCGGCAACGCTGTCGTGCGAGCTGGAGATTCCCTATGTGACAACGATCCATGCCACTGAGCACGGGCGCCACCAAGGGTGGGTGGACAAACCGCCGCAGTCCTCAATCCACGCGATCGAGCGCTGGATGGCAAAGCGTGCTGACTCGGTGATCACCTGCTCGCACTACATGTGCGGGCACGTCGCTGACATCTTCGACATCGACGAGCGGCGGATCACGGTGATCCCAAACGGGATCGATCCGGCCGACCTGCGGCCGGTCGACGACCTGCAGTCGCTGCGCGCACAGTTCGCGCAGCCGCAGGAGAAGCTTGTGCTGCTGGTTGGGCGCCTGGTCTATGAGAAGGGCTTCCAGCTGGCGCTGGACGCGCTGCCAGGTGTGATCGAGAACGTGCCCGGCGTGCGCTTCCTGGTCGCCGGCTCGGGCACGCACGAGGCCGAATTGAAGGCGCAGGCCGAGCGCCTTGGGCTCTCCGATCGCGGCGTTTTCCTGGGTTGGATCGGCGACGACGCGCTGCATTCTCTGTACCGGATCGCCGATCTGTGTGTGGTCCCTTCGCTGTACGAGCCGTTCGGCCTGGTGGCGCTTGAGGCGATGGCCTCCGGCTGCCCCTGCATCGTGGCCGACACCGGCGGCCTGCGCGAGGTCGTGCCGGCGGGCGAGCGCGTCGGGCTGCGCTTCAACGGTGGCGACGCCGAGCACCTGGGCGTGATGATCGAACGGTTGTTGGTCGACGACCCCCTGCGCGAGCGGCTTGTGGCGGAGGCCTCCGAGCACGTGCTCTCCTTTGACTGGAGCGACGTCGCCCAGCGCACCGTCCTCGTCTACCGCGATCTGGCCGGCCGGCGCGAGCAGCAGCGGGCGTAGCGGACACGCGAGGGGTTGTGCAATCGTTGCCGGCAGACGGCAACGGCGGCGAGGGTGGAGGCAGGCAGATGCTCGAAGGGTTGATGCAGAACGACTTTCCGCTGACGCTGCAGCACCCGCTGCGGCGGATGCGCTCGGTGCACCCGCATGGGCAGGTGATCACGCTCACCGACGATGGCATCGTGCGCGCCAGCTACGGCGAGGTGTCTGCGCGCGTGGACCGGCTCGCACGGGTGCTGCGCAAGCTTGGGGTGAAAGAGGGCGATCGTGTCGGCACGTTCGCCTGGAACAACCAGCGCCACTTCGAGCTGTACATGGCGGTGCCCTGCGTGGGAGCCGTGCTGCACACGCTCAATATCCGGCTGTTCGCCGAGCAGCTCACCTACATCGTCAACCACGCCAAAGACCAGGTGATCTTCGTCGACGACTCGCTGGTGCCGTTGTTGGCGCCGCTGGCCGAAACGTTCGAGGGGGTGCGCCGCTATGTGATTATGGGCCCCGCCCACCCTGCCCACCCCGGCGAGGCCGCCCATCCCGGCGAGGCTGCCTCGGCGTTGCCGAACGCGTTGCACTACGAGGAACTGCTCGCCGACGTCGAGGACGGCCCCTTCGACTATCCACAGGTGGACGAGCGTCAGGCCGCCGCCCTCTGTTACACCAGCGGCACGACCGGCAACCCGAAGGGGGTGCTCTACTCGCACCGCTCGATTTCGCTGCACTCGACCGCCTCGCTGATGACCGACGCGCTCGCGCTCTCGCGCCGCGACAAGTCGCTGGTGGTAGTGCCGATGTTCCACGTCAACGCCTGGGGGATTCCGCACGCCTCCGCGCTTGCCGGTGCCGATCTGCTGCTGCCCGACCGCTTCCTGCAGGCAGAGCCGCTGGCCAAGCTGATCGAGGCCGAGCGGCCCTCGATCATGGCCTGCGTGCCGACGATCTACGCCGATCTGCTGCGCTACGCCGACGAGCACGGGTCTGATCTCTCCTCGATCAAGAACGCCGCCTGCGGCGGCTCGGCCGTGCCGCGCGAGCTGATGCGCGCCTATGAGGAGCGCCATGGGGTAAATGTGTTCCAGGCCTGGGGGATGACCGAGACGAGTCCTGTTGCCAGCTACTCGCGGCCCGACGAGAAGGGGGTCCACGATGACGCCTATTGGGACATGCGTGCCAAGCAGGGCAAGCCGATTCCTTGGGTGGAGGCGCGGCTCGTTGACGAGGAGGGCAAGGAGGTTGCCTGGGACGGCGAGTCGACCGGTGAACTGGAGGTGCGCGGACCCTGGATTCTGGCTGACTACTACTCCGACGAGTCCGGCGAGCAGCGCTTTGACGAAGGCTGGCTTCGTACCGGCGACATCGCGGCGATCGACGATCAGGCCTTCGTGCAGATCACCGATCGCTCCAAGGACGTGATCAAGTCCGGCGGCGAGTGGATCAGCTCGGTGGAGCTGGAGAACGAGGTGATGGCCCACCCAGACGTGATCGAGGCTGCCGTGATCGCCAAGCCCGACGAGAAGTGGGCGGAGCGGCCACTGTGCTGCGTGGTCAAGCGCGAGGGATGCTCGCTGACCGCAGAGGAGCTGGTCGAGCACCTGCGTCCGCGTGTGGCGCGCTGGTGGCTGCCCGACGAGTTCGCTTTCGTAGCGGAGGTGCCGAAGACGAGCGTCGGCAAGTTCGACAAGAAGGTGCTGCGCGCGAGTTTGCAGGATGGGACGCTCGCGGGACGGGTGATGGTCGCGCCGTGAAGTTGCGTGTGGCGGCGCCGGCTGTGGCAGCGCTGGCGCTCGGGCTGTCCGGGACGGCGCTTGGCGTCGGTCAGGCCGGAGGCTCGGGCGTCCTCGCAGGCGTTGGTCGTGCCGGCTCGCGTAGTGAACCGCTCCAATCGCTGCGCTACCGGCCGATCGGCTGCGTCGTCGCCGGGCCGCTCGCCGACCGAACGCATGGGCCGCGTGTACGCGAGGTGGCGCTCACCTTCGACGACGGGCCCTCGATTTACACGCGGCGCTTTGTGCAAATGCTGCGCGCGCAGAAAGCCGTTGCCACGTTCTTCATGATCGGCGAGCAGGTCAGTGGCGGCTATCAAAGCACGCTACGCGAAGAGCTGCGCAACGGCGACGCGCTCGGGGACCACACCTGGACGCATCCGAACCTGACCGGGCTGAGTGCCGAAGCCGTGCGCTCACAGCTGTCCTCGACCAAGGCGCGCATCGCCGCGGTCTCGGGCTACACGCCCTGCGTGTTTCGCCCTCCCTACGGCAGCTATGACTCGACCGTGGTGAGTGTGGCACGCTCGCTCGGCCTTGACACAGTGACCTGGGAGGTCGATCCGGCCGACTACACGCTGCCGGGATCGGGCGCGATCGAACAGCGGGTGCTGGCGCAGGTGCAGCACGGCTCGGTGATCCTCTCGCACGACGGTGGCGGGCCGCGCCTGCAGACGCTTGACGCCTACCCGCACATCATCGCTGCGCTGCGCGCTCGCGGCTACCGCTTCGTGACCGTGCCGCAGCTGCTCGGCCTGCGCGGCATCTACCGGCAGTGCCGCCGCGACTGCGAAGAAGCGGCGATCGAAGGCGCGCCGCCGCGCGGCTCGATCGTCCGACCCGGCTGACGCTCAGCCGCCGACGACGACCAGGTCGCCGACTGAGAGCATTCCGTAGACGCGCTGAGCGGTGCTGATCGGCAGCTCTACGCAGCCATTGGACTGCGGTGTGCCGTAGGAGGGGCGCGGGAAGCCGTGGACGGCGTCGCCGCCGTTGAAATAGTTGACCCAGGGCACGCCTGGATCGACGTATTTGCTGCCGTCCGGGTTGGTGCCGCTCATCGTGGTCGAGGTGTAGCGGGCATAGATCGGGAAGGTGCCCTGTTCGGTGGCGGCGCCGGGCACGCCGGTGTTGGCCGGCGTGCTCAATACGACGTGGCTGCCCTCGTGGACCTCAAGCGTCTCGGGGATCGACTCGCTGACGGTCACGAACGTGTACGGCCGTGGATCGCCGCTGCCGTGCGTCTCGGTTGCCAGCAGCGAGGCCCACGTACGGCTGTCGGCCACGCCTGTGACCGGGAGGTTGCGAGTCTGCTGGAAGACCATCACGGCTCCGCGCGTGGTCGGGTCGAAGTGGTCGTACCAGAGCCCGGGCGCGTGACTGACGTCGGGCTCCAACGGGCCGCGCGGCGGGTCGAAGGCGTAGTGGGCGGCCTTTCCGCGCGGCTCGGGGGCGTGGCCGCTGTTGACGCCGAAGCTCGCGTGCACCGTGTAGGGCAGGTAGCCAAGGCGGCCCAGCGCCTGCTGCAGTGCAAGCACTCCGGGACAGGCTACGCGCAGGTGAACGGTGCGGGCCTTGCCGAGCGGGCGGTCGCCGATCGCGTCGGTGCCGGCCCAGACGGTCAAGGTGTAGGAGGAGCAAGGCTGCAGCGTTGAAGCGGGGGTGAAGACCAGATAGGTGCCGCTTGCCTTCCATTTGCCGGCGACGCTGGGGCGCAGCGCCGGCTTGGGTGAGTTGTAGGCCGGGGCGCCGGAGAGGCGTATGCGCAGCGGGATCGTGCCGTCGGTTACGAGCGCGTGCGGCAACTGGGTGACCTGGGTGCTCGGTGAGGGTTTAGGCGGTGTCGTGGGAGCGGTACCCGTCGTCGGCGTTGTGGCGGTAGGGCCAGTTTCACCGGTTGCGCCGGTCGTGGTGGACGCGGCCGCGCTGCCCGTGAATGCGCAGGCCAGCGCAAATGCTGAGCCGAGTACGGCAATCGGCGCAAAATAGCTGTGTGCCCGCTTGCTCACGGCCGTGAACAGTAGCCGCGGCGACGGCGCGCGGCGCCGGACGATTGGGGCTGCAAGAAGGATTGCTTGAGCGCAGGAGAAGCCTGGAGTCTCACCAGCGCCTCATGGTAGTCGTGTCAATCCGCACAAAAGCTCCCAAAATCGCTGTAGAGTCGCGCTTGCGGAGGGGACACGTCAAAGAGGAGGGACGCAAATGTCGGATCGTTGGAGTCGGCTGGCGCCGTTGACCGGCGTTTTGTTCGCGTTGATTGTGGTCGCAGCGGCGATCAGCGGTGGCGGTGAAACGCCGAAAGCAAGTGACAGTGCCGCCAAGGTGGTTGTCTACTACGCCAAGCACCGCTCGGAAATCGAGACGGCAGGCATCCTGTTCGCGCTCGCGTTCCTGGTGCTCGTGCTGTTCGCGGGCGCGCTGCGCTCGTATTTGCGAAGCACCGGCGGCGCCGATGGCTTGGGGACGCTCGTGCTGGCGGGCGCGGTGTTGATGGCGGCAGGTGCGATAGGTGTGACCGCGCTTGAATACGGGCTCGCTCACAACCTCTACGACTTCACGCCGGAAGCAGCCAAGACACTGAACTTCATCTCCAGTGAAATGTTCCTGCCGGTCCTTGCAGGTGGTTTTATATTCGGGCTTTGCGCCGGGCTTGCGATCCTGCGTGGAGCGGCGTTGCCGACCTGGCTTGGTTGGGCCGCGATCGTGATCGGCGTGGCGGCGTTGGTGCCGCCGGTCAGCTTCCCCGCGCTGCTGGCGCTGCTGGTCTGGTCGGTCGTGGCGGCGGTCTTGATGTATCAGCGTCAACCCGCAATGGCTTCGGGCACGGGTGCTCAGGAGCCGCAGGTGGTCTAGCTGTCGGTACGGCGCCCCGGTGCTAGTCGGTGCCGGGGCGCCGAAACCTCTGGTGACAGCATAGGTGGAGCCAGGGCACACCCGTTGCGCGCGGCGGCGATCCTAAGGTCTTTATCCCAGCTGACTAGCGTGATCGCGTCACCAGCCGCCAGCGCGCTGGCGAGATGGACTGCGTCGTAGCCGCGCAGGGCGGACCTCTGCGCGAGATCGCCGGCCTCGCGTGCGAGTTGCATGTCGATGCCGATAAGCGACAGTTCCCCGTGCAGCGACTCGAAGCTGGCGAGCGCGCGGGTGTGGGCGGAGGCGGTGAGCCGGGCACCGCGTCGTGCGGCCGCGAGCGCCGCTCGGCCCTCCGGGTAGGAGAGGATGCTCGTGATCGCCGGGTGTGGGGTCGCCCACAGCTCGCTTGCCAGTTCGGACCCTTCCTCGACGATCACGAGCTTGACGAGCGCCGAAGTGTCGAAGTAAAGGATCAGCGGCGTTGCTCGGCGACCAACTCGGAGACGGGTCCGTGAGCTTTCACCCGCGCTTGCCGCGCGGCTCGCTGGCGGCTGGGCGCTGTTACGAGGCCGCGCCGCACCAGCTCCTGCAGGGGATCGCTCTCGTTGACCGCGGACAGGCGAGCAATCGGTTGTCCGCGGCGCGTGACGAGCACCTCCGCGCCGCCTTCAACGTGATCCAGGTGCTCGCTCAGGCGATCGTGCAACGCGCGCACACCGACTTCATAGGTTCGCGCTTGTAGCGTCATGGAGCCAGCCTAGCAGCTACATAAGGTAGGCCTTCCGCGTGCCCCCCGCCAAATCCGCGTTGACGGTGAGTCTGAGTTGAGCGGGCCAAACCATGCGGATGAGAGGACTCGAACCTCCACGCCCTGACGGGCACGGCGACCTGAACGCCGCGCGTCTACCAATTCCGCCACATCCGCGTGTCGGGAGCGACGACGATATCGCAAGCTGGGCTGTGCGCGTCTGCCTCCACCCGGCCTGTTTGCTAGCCTCGACAGCGATTCCCAGGCCGCCATCGTCTAGGGGACTAGGACGCCGCCCTCTCACGGCGGTAACACGGGTTCGAATCCCGTTGGCGGTATAGGCGCTTGTTGCGGGGGCCTTTTCTCACTCCAAAGGAGAGTCCGATGAGGATCAAGCTTGGCCGTCACGTCCCTTCCGTGGCTGTGGCCGTGGCCCTGATCGCGACTACCGGCGTCGCTCTGGCGGCAAGGCCGATTCGCGGTGCGACCTACAGCGGCACGATCAAGCGCGCTCATGCCGGCGTGGCCGATGCGATCAGCTTCAAGGTGAGCGCAAACGGCAAGAAGGTCAGTGGCTTTACGCTCCCGAATGGCTACCCAGCCTACTGCGAAGGCGGTGGCTTTGGCGAAGCGCAGTCGGCGTCTGGCAAAGTCACGAGCAAAGGCACGTTCACGGTCAAGCTGCCGATCTACTTCGCGCCGGCCCACCAGCACCAGGGCTTTGTGATCGTCACCGGCAGCTTCGGCAAACACGGCAAGGAGTCGGGCAAGGTCAAGACCGACTTCACGAAGGCCACGACGTGCAACGGCACGTCGAGCTATTCGACAACCGGGTGAACGAAGCGCTCAGCTGACGACGACGATGTCGCCGATGCCGAGCATTTCATAGACGGCGTGCGCGGTTTCGATCGGTAGCTCAACGCAGCCATTTGACTGTGGCGTGCCGTAGGAGCCGCGCGGGAAGCCGTGGACGGCGTCGCCGCCGTTGAAGTAGTTGACCCAGGGCACGCCAGGGTCGGAGTATTTGCTTCCGTCCGGGTTGGTGCCCGTCATCGTTGTTGAGGTGAAGCGAGAGAAGATCGGAAATGTCCCCTGCGCGGTTTCGGCGCCCGCCACGCCCGTGTTGGCGGGTGTGGTCAAGGCGACGTGGCTGCCGCGGTGGACCTCCAGCGTCTCGGGGATCGACTCGCTGACGGTCACCCACGTGTAGGGGGTGTGCTTGCGCTGGTCGTGCTCGACCGCGTCAAACAGCGCCCGCCAGGTCGCTTCGTTGGCTTCGCCCGTGGCTTCCAGTTCGTGTTCTGACTGGAACACCATCAGGCCCCCCTTGGTGGTCTCGTCCAGTTCGCCGTATTCGAGCGCAGGCGCGTTGGTGTAGCGAGCGTGCAGTTGCTCGTCGTGCGGCGGATGAAAGGCCATCATCGCCGTCAGCCGCGCGCGCGAGGCGCCGGGGTCGCTCGGCAGCGAGGCGCTGCGGGCGCGGTAGGGGAGGTAGTCCAAGCGTGCCAGCGCCAGTTGCAGCCCGCGCACCGACGGGCAGGCGACGTGCAATGGGATGTCGCGGTGCACGCCGATCGGCGAATGCGACACCGAGCTGATCGCGGCTGAGATGCCGAGCGTGTACGTCGAGCACGGCTGAAGCGTCGTCGTCGGCGCGAAGATCTCCGAGTCCCCATGCGTGACCCAGCGCCCGGCGACGGCCGGGCTCAGGTGCGGTCGCGGCGAGAAGGAGGCGGGGTGCCCGGACAGGCGCACGCGCAGCGGGGCGGTCCCGTCATAGATGGTGCGCGATGGCAGCGCGGTCAGGCGCGTGACCGGTAGCGAGCCTGTGTCCTGGCTGCTGTCGGCGCTGGCGGGCAGGCCGCCGATGTGAGCGGCGACGCCGCTGCAGAGCACAACCGCGACCACAGCCGCGAGAAGCGCGAGCCTCACGAGCACCATGCGTATGCGCAATTCGCCTACCCCATAGCCTAGAAATCTGTGCCTGTGCCGCTTGTTGCGACGGATTCTAACGTGTGGACAAGCAGAAGAGGCAATCGCCGACGAATGTCCGAGCAGCGCATGAGCCCGCAACTCAGGAAACCACGCAGGAGCCCAAGAGTCGCAAGCGCCCGTGCGTCATCTGCCGACGAGGGGATACCAAGCCCAAGTCGAATAGATCAAGATGGAGCTGTCCCTACCGCTGCGCCTGCCGCGTCGAGCCTCCTCATCGCGGCCGCGCCGCCCCGGCAGCAGCCAAAAGGGGCTCGACGGCTTCGCCGGTCTCGCGCTCGATGCGCTGCGCGCTCGCCGGCTGGCACTGCGCGTGTCGATCTGCGCGGCGCTTGCGCTGCCGCTGCTTGGCGGCGGCTGGTTGTGGCTGCGCAATTCCTCGCTGGTCGCGATTGAGCACGTTCACATCGCCGGGGTGCACGGCGGGCAGTCGATCGAGATTCGTGACGCGCTCGATTCCGCCGCGCGGCGGATGAGCGCATTGCACATGAACACAGCGGCATTGCGCGCCGCTGTTGCCTCCTATCCCGAGGTAGCCGGCCTCAGCGCCAGCACCGGCTTCCCGCACACGCTCAGCATTCGCGTGCAGGAGCGACAGCCGGTGGCGACGCTTGTCGGACCCGGCGAGCGTACGGCGATCGCCGCTGACGGCACGGTGCTGGGACCGGCGCTTGTGTCCGCGTCGTTGCCGACCGTTGCCGCCAAGACCGCGCCCGCGCCGGGGGCCCATCTCGGCGAAAGCGCTGCCCTGGGCGCCGCGGTCGCGCTTGGCGCCGCACCGGCGCGATTGCTGGGCTACGTCGAACGCGCCTATGAAGGCGCTGAAGGGCTGACTTTGCAGATGCGCAACGGGCTGCTCGTCTACTTCGGCGATGACAGCCGGCCGCACGCCAAGTGGCTGTCGTTGGCGCGAGTGCTGGCCTCGCCCGACACGGCCGGCGCCACCTATGTCGACGTGCGTCTGCCGGCGCGGCCCGCGGCCGGCTTCTCCCAGCCCGGCTCCGCGATCGGCTCGCCCGCGAGCACGCTGACGCCCGCTCAGGTCGGCACGAGCGATCCCGCGGCCGCCAAGCTGGCCGAACAGCTCTCGCAGGAGGTGGGCGGCTCAAGCTCGCCCTCCAGCACGACCGGCGAAAGCGAAAGCCACGAAGAAGAACGCTCTTCACAAGCGACCGAAGAAGCCCCTCCAACAGGCTAAAGCTTGAGTCGAGGGTTACTGCTTGGCGACAGCTACCCTCGATCAATAATCGAGAGTTGGCGATCTGCAACGAACGTTGCGAGACTCGCCTGTTGCGTTGACAGGGCGAAGTTCCCTGCATAAGTTGCGTATTCTTGCGTGTCCGTTCCAGTACCGGGACGAACCCTAAACAACTAATCGAGGCTTCGGACAGAACATCATGGAGAGCGGCGGCAGCTATCTGGCAGTTATCAAGGTCGTAGGCGTCGGCGGCGGCGGCACCAACGCGGTCAGCCGCATGGTCGACGCCGGGCTGCGCGGCGTCGAGTTCATCGCCGCCAACACAGATGCCCAGGCGCTCGCGATGTGCGACGCCGACGTCAAGCTGAACATCGGGCACGAGGCTACGCACGGCCTTGGCGCCGGCGCCAACCCCGAGGTCGGGTTCTCCTCCGCGGCCGAGTCGCGCGACGAAATCAAGGAGGCGCTGAAGGGCGCTGACATGGTGTTCGTCACCGCCGGCGAGGGTGGCGGCACCGGCACAGGGGCGGCGCCCGTGATCGCCGAGATCGCCAAGAACGAGATCGGCGCGCTCACAGTCGGCGTCGTCACGCGCCCGTTTGAGTTCGAGGGCAGCCAGCGCTCGCGTCAGGCCGTCGAAGGGATCGAGCGACTGCGCGAGGTCGTGGACACGCTGATCGTGATCCCCAACGAGAAGCTGCTGGCGGTGGTCGAGCGGCGCACCTCGATGCTCGACGCCTTCCGCGAGGCCGACGACGTGCTGCGCCAGGGCATCCAGGGGATCACCGACCTGATCACGATCCCGGGCCTGATCAACCTCGACTTCGCCGACGTGCGCACGATCATGCACGACGCCGGCTCGGCCCTGATGGGCATCGGCAACGCTGGCGGCGAGCAGCGCTGCGCCGACGCCGCGCGCGCGGCTATCTCCTCGCCGCTCTTGGAAGAGTCCGTCGACGGCGCGACCGGCATCCTGCTGAACATCACCGGCGGCAAGGACCTCGGGCTGTTCGAGGTCAACGACGCCGCCGAGATCATCCAGAACGCGGCCGACCCCAACGCCAACATCATCTTCGGCGCCGTGATCGACGAGGCGATGGGCGACGAGGTGCGCGTGACGGTGATCGGCACGGGCTTTGACCACCGCCCCGGCCGGGCCGTGCGCGGCGACCGCAAGCGTCGCGGCGAAGGGCGTCCCGATCGCGGCCCGCGCATCGACGATCGCCAGCGCTCGGCGCTTGAGATCTCCGACGACGACATCGACGTCCCGCCGTTCTTGCGCTAACTGGACGTTCGCCGCACATGCGCTTCTGAAGTGGTGTGCCAGGCCGGCACATGTGCCGGCCTGCCAGGCCGTGCACGCACGGCCTGGACGAAGCCGCGCATGCGCGGCTTCGTCCAGACGAGCCGCATGCGGCTCGTCTGTACCGACGGCGCATGCGCCGTCGGGCTCGGCACGAAGTGCCGGGTGTAGCTCTCGCTCAAATAAAGCGCATGTGCTGTCGCCGAAGCGCATGGCCGATCTGAACGCAGGCACAAGCAGGTGATGCGTCGTTGGTGACGAGCGAGTTCGGTTGAATGGAACACAGGGCTTGCGGGTATCGCACGCTCGATTTCAACCAACCAAATCAAGGAGCATCGACATGCACCGCATCAGCACAGCAGCGGTTGCCGCTTTCGCGGCGATGAGCGTGTGGGCGGCCGGGGCGCAGGCGCAGTTGCCCGTCGTCTACAACGGCGTGCTCGGCTACGCGCACCTGAGCCCGACCGCCAGCCCGCCGGGCGCCAACAACTGGTCGTGCAAGCCCTCCGCCGCGCACCCACGCCCCGTGGTGCTCGTGCACGGGACGTTTGCCGACATGTCCGACAGCTGGCAGGCGCTCTCGCCGCTGCTTGCCAACAACGGCTACTGCGTGTTCGCGCTCAACTACGGCTCTTACGAAGGCTCGGGCTCGCTCGGGATCTACGCCACCGGCCCGATCGAACGCTCCGCCGAAGAACTGGCAGCCTTCGTCGAACGTGTGCGGGAATCGACGGGCGCGCCCCAGGTCGATCTGGTCGGTCACTCGCAGGGCGGGATGATGCCGCGCTACTACCTGAAGAACCTCGGCGGCGCGTCGAAGGTACACACGCTCGTCGGCCTGGCTCCGTCCAACCACGGCACCACGCTCGGCGGCCTCGGCACGCTGGCCGAATTCTTCGGCGCCGCGGGCCTGATCGGGGCGCCCTGCCCCGCCTGCGAACAGCAGCTCGCCGGCTCCAGCTTCATTAGCGCCCTCAACGCGGGTGGCGAAACCGTGCCGGGGGTCAGCTACACGGTGATCGAGTCGGTCAACGACGAGGTCGTTACGCCGTATACCTCTGCCTTCCTGTCGGGGGCCGGAGTAACCAACATCACCTTGCAGCAGCAGTGCATCCTCGACCAGGGCGAGCACCTGTCGATGCCGTATGACCACATCGCCGACGCGGACGTGCTGACCGCGCTCGACCCGGCCCATCCGCAACACCCGCTGTGCACGCCGGTGCTGCCGATCGTCGGCGGCTAGCAGCACGCGCTTTTTGCGTGCGCTCGCGGCTGGGGACGGCCGCGGGCGCTCGGGCGCCCGCTAGTCTGCGCGCCGTGGCGACTCCGGCATCCAGCGCGCTTCCCCCATCGCAGGGGAAACCCCCAGGGGCACACCCTGAAGGGCGCAGGCAGGCAAGCAGGCGCACGTCGCTGTACGAGCGCCACGTCGCGCAGGGCGCGAGAATGGTCGAGTTCGCGGGATGGGAGATGCCCGTCCAGTACCCCGATGGGGTGCGCGCCGAGCACATGGCCGTACGCGAGCGCTGTGGCATCTTCGACGTCTCGCACATGGGCGAGGTCGAATGCGCCGGCCCGGGCGCGCAGGCGCTGCTGCAGCGCCTGCTCTCAAACGACGTGGACAAGATCCCGGTCGGCGGCGCGCAGTATTCGCTGCTGTGCCGCGAGGACGGAGGCGTGCTCGACGACCTGTTCAGCTACTGCCTGGAGCCCGACCGCTACCTGACGGTCACCAACGCGTCCAATCACAGTCGCGACCTGGCCTGGTTTGAGGAGCACGCAGGAGATTTCGATGTGCAGGTGGTCGATCGGCTGGAGGCTTACGCGATGCTGGCGGTGCAGGGACCGCGCGCGCGCGAGGTCGTGCAGGCGATCTCCGACACGCCGCTGCCGCCCAGAATGACGGCGGGCAGGCGGCGGATGTCCGGGGCGGATGTGCTCGTGTGCGGCACCGGCTACACGGGCGAGGACGGCGTTGAGCTGCTGCTCGCGCCCGAGCGGGCGCCGGCTTTGTGGGACGAGTTGGTGCGCCGGGGCGCCGTGCCGTGTGGCCTGGCCGCGCGCGACACGCTGCGGCTTGAGGCCTGCTTTCACCTGTACGGAAACGACCTCTCGCTGGAGCGCAACCCGATCGAAGCGGGGCTTGGTTGGTGCTGTCGCGAGGACACGGGCTTCATCGGCGCCGAGGCGGTACGCTCCGCGCGCTCGGACGAGTCGGTCGAGCGCCTGGTCGCGTTCGCGATCGACGGCGGCGGCATCGCGCGCCAGGGCAACCCCGTCATGGGCGGTGGCGTGGTCACCAGCGGCACGATGTCGCCGTGCCTGGCCGTCGGCGTCGGCATGGCCTACGTTCCCGCCGCACGCAGCGCAATCGGGAGCCGGATCGAGATCGACGTTCGTGGCAAGATCCGCCCCGCGACGATCGCGGCCAAGCCGCTCTATCGAAAGGACTGACAGCCGATGGCCGACGCCAGCTACCCGGACGACCTGCTCTACCACCCCGAACACGACTGGGCGCGGATCGACGCCGCCGACGAGCAGATCGCCACGCTGGGAATCACCTGGTACGCGCAGGAGCAGCTGGGCGAGGTCGTCTATTTCGAGCCGCCGGCCGTCGGCACGAGGGTGAGCAAGGACGAGCCCTACGCCGAGGTCGAGTCGGTCAAGGCGGTCTCCGACGTGATCGCGCCGCTGTCGGGTGAGATCGTCGAGGTCAACGAGGCGCTCGCGGACACGCCGGATGCGATCAACCACGACCCCTACGACGAGGGCTGGCTGGTCAAGGTGCGCCTGTCCGACCCGGCCGAGCGCGGCACGCTGTTGGACGCGGCGGCCTACACGGCGACCCTGGTGTCGTGAGTCGAACGTCCATACGCGCGGCAACCACTCGTCGGGCCCTCGACTCACGACACCGCCTGACCGGGAGCGCCCGGGTCAGCGGCTAGGCTCAGCGCACTTGAGTCGTTACACGTCAGTAACCGACGCCGACCTGCGGGCGATGCTCGCCGCGATCGGCGTGCAGAGCATCGAGGAGCTGTTCGAGCGCCAGATCCCGTCGGCCGTGCGCCTGGCCGAGCCGCTGGCGCTGCCGGACGGAATGTCCGAGCAGGAGGTCTACGAGCACCTGCGCGAGTTGGCCTCGCGCAACGTCAGCGCCGAGGACGAGCTGTCGTTTCTGGGCGCCGGCATGTACGACCACTACGTGCCGGCGCTGATCGACATGCTGATGGAGCGCTCGGAGTTCCTGACCCCTTACACCCCCTATCAGCCGGAGATATCCCAGGGCGGCCTGCAGGCGATGTTCGAGTATCAGACCGCGATCTGCGAGCTGACGGCCTTGCCGGTGTCCAACGCCTCGGTGTACGAGGGCCCGAGCGCGGTCGCCGCGGCGGGCTATCTGGCCAAGCTGCACAACTCGCGTTCGCGTTTCGTCGTGAGCGGGGGCCTGCATCCGCACACGCTGGCGACATTGCGCACATACGCGCATGGGTATGGGATCGAAGTTTGCGAGGTCCCGCTCAAGGGCGGTGTTACCGACCCCGACGCCTGGGCGGCCGCGATCGACGATGGCGTCGCCGCGGCGATCTTCGCCCAACCGAACTTCTACGGCGCCGTCGAGGACGCGCCCGCGTTGAGCGCCGCCGCCAAGCAGGCAGGCGGCGAGCAGCTGGTGACGATCGCCCAGGTCGACCCGATCGCGCTGTCGGTGCTGGCGCCGCCGGGGGAGTGCGGCGTGGACGTGGCTGTGGGCGAGGGCCAGTCGCTCGGCAACCGGCTTGACTTCGGCGGCCCGTCGTTCGGCTTCTTCGCGGCCACGGAGACATATCTACGCCGGATGCCGGGCCGCATCGCGGGCGAGACGACCGACGTCGACGGTCGCCGCGGCTTCGTCCTGACGCTGCAGACGCGCGAGCAGCACATCCGCCGCGAGAAGGCCACCTCGAACATCTGCACGGCGCAGGCACTGAACGCTTTGGGTGGCGTCGTCTACCTGGCCTGGCTCGGGCGGGCGGGCTTTGTGGAGCTGGGGGAGCTGTTGCTGCGGCGCACGCACTACGCGCGCGAGCGCCTGAGCGCCTTGGAGGGTGTGTCGGCGCTGCACTCACAGCCGGTGGTGCGCGAGTTTGCCTTGCGCCTGGACGCGGACGTGGCGGCGGTGCGCCGCCGCTGCCTGGCCCGTGGCGTCAACCCCGGCGCCGACCTGCAGGCGTTGACGGGCCGCGAGCAGGATCGCGGTGGCCTGCTGGTCGCGATCACCGAGCGCCGCTCGCGCGCTGACATCGATCGGCTTGCGGACGTGCTGGGCGAGGCGGTTGCCGCCGAGCGCCGGGCGGATGGACGCGCAGGCCGCGAGGCCGCCCCGGCGGTCGAGGCGGGAGTGGGCGGATGAGTGGCGCGACGCAGGGGCAGGCGGGCGCTCCGATGACGGGCGGCAGCGCGCAGCAGCGCGAAGCGGCGGTGACGATCTTCGAGCGCGGCGCCACCGGCCGCCGTGCTTTCCAGTGCCCGCCCACGGACGTGCCGGAGGCGCCGATCGACCAGTTGTTGCCTGCACATTTTCGCCGTTCGCAGCCGGCGCGGCTGCCGGAGGTCTCAGAGCCAGAGATCGTGCGCCACTACGTGCGGCTGTCCAAGCGCAACTTCGACCTGGACTCGGGCTTCTACCCGCTCGGCTCGTGCACGATGAAGCACAACCCGCGCCTGCACGAGCGCGTGGCGGCGCTGCCCGGGCATGCGCGGCTGCACCCGTTGCAGGACCCCGAGCGCGCACAGGGCGCGCTGGAGCTGATGTGGAACCTGGAGCGGGCTCTATCGGAGATATCGGGCCTGCCGCACGTGTGCCTGCAGCCTTCGGCCGGCTCGCACGGCGAGCTGGCGGGCGTGCTCTTGACGCGCGCCTATCACGAGGCGCGCGGGGAGGCGCGGCACAAGGTGCTCACCCCCGACACCGCGCACGGCACCAACCCGGCGACGGTGACGATGGCCGGCTTTGAGGTCGTCAAGGTTGCCACCGCGCCGGACGGGGGCGTGGACCTCGACGACCTGCGCGCGAAGGCCGACAGCGACGTGGCCTGCCTGATGCTGACCAACCCCAACACGCTCGGCCTGTTCGACTCGAACATCGTCGAGATCGCTGAGGTCGTGCACGAGGTGGGGGCGACGCTCTACTACGACGGCGCCAACCTCAATGCGGTGATGGGCATCTCGCGGCCCGGCGACATGGGGTTCGACATCGTCCACTTCAACCTGCACAAGTCCTTCACTCAGCCGCATGGCGGCGGTGGCCCCGGCTCCGGCCCGATCGCGGTCTCCGAGCGGATCGAGCCGTTCCTGCCGGTGCCGCGGATCGTGCGGCGGGAGGCCAGCGCTGCCAATGGGTCTGGCACGGCCGGTGCCGCCGCCCCGACGTTCGAGCTGGTCGAGGACTGGCCTGGGGCCAAATCGATCGGACGGCTGCGTGGCTTCCAGGGCAACTACGGCTGTTTCGTGCGCTCCTACGCCTATATCCGCTCGCTTGGCGCGGCGGGCCTGCGCGACGCCTCCGAGGTGGCGGTGCTGAACGCAAACTATTTGCTGGCGCGTTTGCGCGAAAGGGGGGTGTCGGAGTATTTGCCGCTGGCTTATGCCAACGCGTGCGTGGACGGGGACGATTCGCTGTCGTCTTCTTCTCCCGATTTGGGAAAAGCGGCAAAGGGGGGCCTTTGCCTGCACGAGTTCGTCCTGTCCGGCGGGCCGATGAAGCGCGAGCTGCAGATAAAGACGCTCGACCTGGCCAAGCGCCTGCTCGATCACGGCTATCACCCGCCGACCGTGTACTTCCCGCTGCTCGTGGACGAGGCGCTGATGGTCGAGCCGACCGAGACGGAGACCAAGGAGATGCTCGACGCCTTCGCTGACGCTTTGGCGGAGATCCTGCGCGAGGCGGCCGAAGACCCGCGAATCGCGCAGAACGCCCCGTATACGACGCCAGTCCGGCGCCTGGATGAGGTCGCTGCCGCCAAGCGGCCCGTGATCCGGCAGGCGCTCTAGCATTTGACAGGTGACAGCTGACGGGCGCCAACGGCCTGAAGGCGAGCGGGACGCAAGCGCTGTCCGCGATCCGCTAGCGGTGCCGGAGGCGGTGACCGAGGCCCGTTCGCGGCCGATGTCCGAGCGCCTGGAGCAGGCGCTCAGCTGGAACTCGGTGGCGGCCGAGCTGCGTGCCGGAATGGCCGTGGCGAAGCGAAGTGAACAAAAGCAGGAGTCGATGAGTGATCCTGTTACCGATGGCCGCTGACTCGTAGGCGCTGTAGCCTGCGAGCCCATGCGCATCTTCTCCGGCATCCAGCCGACCGGCACCAAGCACCTGGGCAACTACATCGGGGCGATTCGCCAATACCTCGCCGGGCAGGAGCGCGGCGAAGCGCTGTTCTGCATCGTCGACCTGCACGCGATCACCGTCGCCTACGACCCGGCCGAGTTGCGCCGCAGCCTGTACGACCTGACGGCGCTGCTGCTCGCCGCCGGGCTCGATCCTGACCGCAGCGTGCTCTTCCGCCAGAGCGACGTGCCGGAGCACACCGAGTTGACGTGGCTGCTGACGAGCGTCACAGCCTACGGCGACCTTCAGCGCATGCACCAGTTCAAGGACAAGTCGGCCAGCCAGCGCGAGCTTGTCTCGGCCGGGCTGTTCCTCTACCCGGTGTTGATGGCCGCGGACGTGCTCGCCTATCGCGCCAACGACGTGCCCGTGGGAGACGACCAGCGCCAGCACGTCGAGCTGATGCGCGACATCGCGATTCGCTTCAACGCCCGCTTCGGCGATGGTCAGGACGTGTTGGTCGTGCCCGAGCACCGCATCCCCGAGGTCGGCGCGCGGGTCATGGACCTGCAGGACCCGACGCGCAAGATGTCGACCACGGGCGGGTCCGAGCAGGGAACGGTCTACGTGCTGGACGAGCCCGACGCGATCCTCAAGAAGCTTCGGTCCGCGGTTACCGACTCAGGCCGCGAGATCGAGCGCTCGCCGGAGAAGCCGGGGGTGTCAAACCTGATCGAAATCCTTGCGGTCGCGCAGGGTGTGACGCCCGAGCAAGTCCAAGCCGGCATGCGCGACGCGCGCGGCTACGGCGACCTGAAGGCAGCGACGGCCGAGGCGGTCGTGCGGATGCTGGCGCCGGTGCGCGAGCGCTACGTGCAGCTGCGGCCCGATGAGCCGGCGCTGGAGGCGGTGCTGGCGGCGGGCGCCGAGCAGGCCCGGACGATCGCCGCGCGGACGCTGGCCGACGTGCGCGAGCGCATGGGCGTGGGCCGCCCCAGGAGCGTTTCCGCCGCAGTCGAGAGCGTTTCAGCGCCAAGTTGACTTGCACCGTCGCGAGCTGTCGGGGGCGATCGGTACGGTGAGGCGGTGACGCTCCCCGCCCTCGACCTCGACTTGGACGTCTTCAGCGGGCCGTTCGACCTGCTGCTCGCGCTCGTGTTGCGCGAGGAGATCGACCTGCTGGAGCTGGAGCTGGCCGACGTCGTGCTCGCCTACCTCGACCACCTGGAGGGCCGCGGCGAGCTGGACCTGGAGACCGCCACGGAATTCATCGTGCTGATCGCGGCGCTGCTGGAACTGAAGTCGCGGCTGATGCTCGCGGACGACGAGCAGGAGCTGCTCGACCTCGATCCCGGCGAGGCCGCCGAGGAGCTGCTGGAGCGGATGCTGCAGGCGCGGCGCTTTCGCTCAGCCTCCACGCATCTGCAGCAGCTGTTCGCGCGCGAGGCGGGCGTGCGCTTCCGCAGCGCTCCACCGGCGGCGCACCTGCGCAAGGCGATCCCGGCGCCCGCCGACGGGTCGGAGAGCCCGGCCGTGCTCGGTGCGGCGATCGGGCGGCTGCTGCGGATGCCGCCCGTCATCAGCCTGCGCCACATCTCGACCCAGCGCGTGACCGTCGCCGAGCGCCTGTCGCATCTGCGCACGCTCTTGCGGCGTGGTCGCTTCTCCTTTGAGGAGGCGGTGCACGGCGAGGACCGGATGACCGTGGCCGTGACCGTGTTCGCGCTGCTTGAGCTGTACAAGCGCGGCGAAGCCTGGTGGCAGCAGGATGAGAGCTTTGGTGAGATCGCCGTCCATGCGGTGGCCAGCGGGCGGGTGGGTGCCTCAATCGGCGCAAGCGCCGGATGAGCGGCGACGAAATTGCCAGCGACGCCCCCGGACCTGCCGGCGCCAAGCCCGGCCCGGCGCTCGATGAGCTTGCCTGCACGATCGAGGCGCTGCTGTTCCTGGCACCGGACCCGTTGACCCCGCAGGAGCTGGCGGACGCCGCCGCCGTCGAGCAGGATCGGGTGAGCGACGCCCTGCTGTTGCTGGCGCAGCGACACGCTCCCGGGGCTAGCGGCATCCACCTGCGCGAGTTGGCCGGCGGCTACACATTCGCCACCGGGCCGGAGAGCGAGGACGCCGCCAAGCGACTGTTCAGCCGACCGCGAGCGGCCACGCTCACGCCGGCTCAGGCCGAGACGCTCGCGATCGTCGCCTACCTGCAGCCGGTCTCGCGGCCGGAGATAACCCGCATCCGTGGCGTCAGCGCCGACTCGGCCGCCTCGACGCTACTTGAGCGCGGCCTGATCGAAGAGTCCGGGCGTTCGCAGTTCGGCGCGGTGATGTACCGCACCACCTCTCAGTTCTTGAAGCTGTTCGGCCTGAACGCGATCGACGAGCTGCCCGACGTGGCCCAGTGGGACCCGACGCCCGAGGAGGAGGCGCAGCTGCGCGAGCGGCTGCTGCGTGCGGGTGAGGCGCGAGCGGGTGGCGGGCCGGCGCCGGCGTCGGAGTAGGGCGGCTAGGCGGTCGCCCGCGCGGCCAGCTGACCGCACGCCGCGTCGATGTCGCGTCCGCGCGTCAGCCGCACTGTCGCCTCGATCCCGTTCTGTTCGAGCGCGCGCTTGAACGCGGCGATCGACTCACGGCTTGAGCCCTGGAACTCGGATTCGGTCGGGTTGAACGGGATCAGGTTCACCTTGAACATCTGCGGCTCGCCGTCGCGACGCGGCGCCAGTGCCTTCGCCAGCGCCAGCGCCTGCTCGTAGCGGTCGTTGACGCCGGCGAGCATCACGTACTCGACGAACACGCGCCGGCGCTTGCGCTCGTAGAAAGCGCGACAGGCGTCGAGCACGTCGGCGAGCGGATAGCGCTCGTTGACGGGCATCAGCTCGCTGCGCAGCGCTTCCTCGGCGGCGTGCAACGACAGGGCCAGCCGCAGCGGCAGCTCCTGCTCGGCCAAGCGTTCGATGCCTGGGATCCAGCCGACGGTGGAGATCGCGGTGCGACGGTTGCCGATGCCGAGGTCGGGCAGGCGCTCGCAGGCGGCGAGCACCTCGTCGAGGTTCAAGAGCGGCTCGCCCATGCCCATGAACACGCAGTGGTCGATCGGCTCGACACGGCGGAAGTGCAGTGCCTGGTCGAGGATCTCCGAGGCCGTCAGGTTGCGGGCGAACTTCATCGCGCCGGTAGCGCAGAAGCGGCAGGTCAGGGGACAGCCGGACTGGGAGGAGACGCAGATCGAGCGCCGCGAGTCGCGGTAGCGCATCAGCACGGCCTCCAGCTGACGATCGTCGGCAGTCGCGAACAGCGCCTTGACGGTGCCGTCGCTGGCGCGGCGCTGCTCACGCAGCTCCAGCGAGGAGAAGGGGACCGTTTCACTCAGATGCTCGCGCAGCGCCGCGGGCAGATTGGTCATCTGCTCGTAATCGCCGGCGCCGCGCGCCGCCCACTGCCATACCTGGCGGGCGCGGAAGGCCGGCTGGCCGGCGTTGGCAAGCGTCTGATCGAGCAAAGGCAGGTCCACGCCCCCTATGGTGGCAGCCGATGCCCCGGGAGCGCCGATGCGCCTAGCCAAGTACCTCGCCCACGCCGGCGTCGCCTCGCGCCGCGCCGCTGAGGAGATCGTCCGCGCCGGACGCGTGAGCGTCGGCGGTGAGACCGTGTTCGACCCCGCGCGCGACGTGGACGAGCACAGTGGCGTGTGCTTCGACGGGCGCGCGCTGCAGCGGGCCGAGCAGCGTGTCGTTTACGCCGTCAACAAGCCGGCCGGCGTGCTCAGCACCGCCAACGATCCGCATGGGCGGCCGACGATCGTGGGCCTGGTCGGCGACGAGCAAGGACGCAGGCTGTATCCGGTCGGGCGCCTCGACGCCGACTCGACCGGGCTGATCCTGTTGACCAACGACGGCGAGCTGGCCAACCGACTGACGCATCCGCGCTTTCACGTGGCCAAGGCCTATCGCGTGCGCGTGCAAGGGGCGCCGGTGGGGCAGCGCGCGCTGCGGGCGCTGCGCGAGGGGATCGAGCTGGAGGATGGGCGCACCGCTCCGGCCCAGGTGCGCTCGCTCGGCCGCGACGAGCTGGAGATCACGATCCACGAAGGGCGCAACCGCCAGGTGCGGCGGATGTGCGAGGCCGTTGGCCATCCTGTGATCGCTTTGGAGCGGGTGGCATTCGGGCCGCTGCGGCTCGATGGGCTGCGCTCGGGGGCCTGTCGGCGGCTCAGCGAAGCGGAGGTGCAGGGCCTTCGCGGCGCCTCCACCGGCGCGCTTTGAAAGAATCGCCTCAGATGGACGAACGCCTGCACGCGCTGCGCGGCGCTGTCTCCGTGTCAAGGGACGACAGCGATGAGATTCTCGACGCGACGACCGAGCTGATGGGCGAGATCATGTCTCGCAACGAGCTTGAGCCGGACTGCGTCGTCAGCTGCATCTTCACGGTCACCGAGGACCTGACGGCAGAGTTTCCGGCGGTGGCGGCGCGTGCGCTGGGCTTCGAGCGGGTGCCGCTGCTGTGTGCGCGGGAGATCCCGGTGCCTGGGTCTTTACCGCGGGTGATCCGGGTTCTGATCCACTACTACGCAGCCGAGGACCACGAGCCAGCGCACGTGTACCTACGCGAGGCGGCGACGCTGCGGGCGGATTTGCAGGCGGCGCAGTGACAAGCAAGGTCGCGCGGGCGATCGGAGACAGGAGGAGCTGGATGAGCTTGAGATCGCGGATGGCCATGTTCGTTTCAATGCTGGCGGTCGTCTGCGCGCTGCCTGCTGGCACAGCCGCTGCCGTCGAGCTGCACCCGCACGTGGGGCGGCTTCCCGGCTTCCCGGCGATGCGCGGCGCGATACCCGTGCTCGGCTCATCCTCGGCCGTCGCGCAACACGAGAAGCTCGTCGAAGGCGCTTTTGCCGAGGCTGGCGCCCGGCACGCCTCGCCAACTGTGCACGCCTCCCCCGCGCCCAACGAAGAATTCTTCTCCGAATGCGAAGAAGAACAGGTCTTCTTCTCGGTGCAGGACGTCTGCTATCGCGGCGGGCCGGTGCTGCGCGATCCCACCATTCACCTGATCTTCTGGCAAGGCCCGACGACGCCGCTCAGCTCTCACACGAAACTGTTCCCACCGCACTACATGGAAATAGTCGAGCGCTACTTCAGCGACCTTGCCCATGACAACAACGCGGCGCCGAACCCGGTCCTTGGCAACACCTTCGCGGTCGAGCCGCAGTATTACGAGGAAAGCGTGGAAGGCAGTCTGATCGAAGGCAGCTCAAGCCTCAAATTCGAAGCGGCGACAGACGTCGAAGTCGACAACTCGACCTTCCCGTCTCACACCGCCGAAGAATGCAAGGACGTCACTTCGTACTCTGAAGGCCCCTGTCTACTTGACAGCGACATCCAGGCTGAGGCCGCGAAGGCGGCGAAAACGACCAGCAAGGGCCTGGGCGATCTTTACCTCGTGCTCACGCCGCCCGGTGTCGGCGGCTGCTTTGAAAAAAGCTCGGGCGAGTGCGCTTACAAGCAATACTGCGCCTATCACGGCGATTTCGGTGGCGATGGCGTGACTCCAGGCCAGCAGACGATCTACGCCGATCTGCCCTACCTGGGAGAAGTGCTCGGCTGCGACTCGGGTGTGCACCCCAACGAAGCGTTCTCCGCGCTGGAAGAAGAAGAAGCCGAAAAGCATGGAGAACTCCTGGATGAAGGCGCTGACGCGGCGATAGACACCGCCAACCACGAGGTCAACGAGGCGATCAGCGATCCGATCGGCAGTCAGTGCGAGAGCGGCGCGACCAAGGCCAGCGAATGCGAGCGCAACGCCTGGACCGACGCCATCGGCCAAGAGATCGCCGACAAGTGCCTACCGCCAGAGAGCACGATCCTTGGAACCTACGGAGAACCGTTGGGAGAAGTGCTGCCTGGGCGTCCGGCGCGTGCGTACAACCAACTGATCGACGGTCAGCCTTACTGGGCGCAACGGGTTTGGAGCAACGAAGCCGGTCTCAGCGAAGGAGCATGCGTGCAACGCCGGATCGAAGCCAGCTTTTCGATTTCGGCCACCCGGCAGGCAACCGTGCCGATGGTGCTCAACGCTTCCTCCTCGGGAGCGCCCGGAGACCCGGCCGACTACTGGGTGTGGAACTTCGGCGGCGGCGAACAGGTCGGCACGGCCAGTCCCACCGTCTCGCATACGTTCCCTCAGCCGGGCGTCTATGCGGTCGGTGTCACCGTCTTTGACGCTTTCGGCAACTCACAAGCCGGTGTTGGGCTGTTCGAAGTCAGTGCCGCTCCAACTCCAACTCCAACTCCAACTCCACCGGCACCGCCGACTCCGGCGGCGCCCAAAGAACCGGTTGCGCCCGCGCACCTCACGGCGGCTCAGCTGGCCGCCAAGCTCGGCCTACCCGCTAACGGCAGGAAGCTGATCGGCCTCGGCCCGTTCACGCTCGGCCATGCCGGATGCCCGCCCGCATGCGGCGTGTCCGTGCAGCTCTTCGCCAAGGAGACACGTGTCGTCGGCAAACGCCGCACGACCCGGCTGGCTCTGATCGGCAGCTTGCACCGCGTCTTCGCGGCCAAAGCCTCGGGAGCGCTGGCGCTGGCCCTGAACGCCAAGGGCAAGCAGCTGCTTCATAAACAGCGCACACTGGCCTGCAGGCTCAGCGTTACCGTCGAAGGCCAGGAAGGCGGCAGCTGGCAGATCGCGCGCTCACTGACGCTGAAGCTCTAAGTCGCCACAATAGGGCCGATGCCCCTTGAGTTCTCACAGCGGATCGACCGCATCCCGGCCTACCCGGCCGCCGGCGGCTACGCCGACCGCGCGCCGCGCGTCAAGCTCGCCTCCAACGAGTCGCCGTGGCCACCGCTGCCGGCGGTGGTCGAGGCGATCCAGGCGGCGCTGCCGACGCTCAACCGCTACCCCGACCCGACCAACTCGCTGCTCAAGCAGCGCCTGTCTGAGCGCTACGGCGTGCCCAGCGCGCGGATCGCGATCGGCAACGGCTCCTGCGACATCCTGCTCGCCGCCGGCGAGGCGCTGCTTGAGCCCGGCGCCGAGCTCCTCTACGCCTGGCCTTCGTTCTCGGTCTACCCGCATCTGAGCGCCGCCTCCGGCGCGCGGGCGATCGCGGTGCCGCTGGACGGGCAGGAGCGCCACGACCTCGACGCGATGCTGCGCGAGATCACGGTTGCCACACGCCTTGCGGTCGTCTGCAACCCGAACAACCCGACCAGCACGGCGATCCCGCTCGCCGACATCGCCGGCTTCGTGGCTGAGGTTCCCCGCCACGTGTGCGTGATCGTGGACGAGGCCTACTGCGAGTTCAACCTGCTTGAGGACCCCGACGCCTCGATCGAGCTGCTCGACGCCCACCCCAATCTGGTGCTGTTGCGCACCTTCTCCAAGGTCTACGGCCTGTGCGGCCTGCGCGTCGGCTTCGCGCTGTGCGGCTCCGATGACCTTCCCCGCGCCGTCGATCAGGTGCGCCAGCCGTTCTTCTGCAACGCGGTAGCGCAGGTGGCCGCAGTCGAGGCATTGCGCCACCAGGATGCGGTGACAGAGCGGGTCACGCGCACGATCGCCGAGCGCATCTCCGTCGACGAGCGCCTGCGCGCGCTTGGGATCGAGCCGACCGAGTCGCAGGCCAACTTCTGCTGGTTCTCGCTCGGCGAGGAGGATCCAGAGCGCGCCGTCGAGCGCGAGGCGCAGGTGATGCGCGGCTTGGAGGAGCAGGGAGTGCTCGTGCGCGGTGGTGGTGCGCTTGGCAGACCGGGCGCGCTGCGTGTCACTTACGGCACGAGCGAGGAGAACGAGGTCTTCCTCGATGCCTTGGGCGGCGTCATCTAGCAATCGCCAGACACCGTGATGTGTATCATGGTGTAGATGGGCCGCACGAATATTGAGATCGATGACCTGTTGGTCGATCGTGCCATGCGCCTTTACCGTCTCCACAGCAAGCGGGAGGCGGTCGATTTGGCTCTGCGTCGTCTGGTTGGAGAACCGATGGGGCGTGACGAGGCACTGGCCCAGGAGGGAAGCGGCTGGGCTGGCGATCTGATGGAGATACGCGTGCCTGACGAGATCTACGAGCTGTGATTCTCGTAGACACCTCCGCTTGGGTCGAGTTCCTGCGAGCCACGGAGAGCCCTGTGCACCTCTGTCTTCGGCACAGCTTGCAGGAAGGAGCGAAGCTCGCGTGCACGGAGATGGTCGCGATGGAGGTCTTGGCGGGAGCGCGCGACAGCGATGATCGCGATCGCCTCAGGCGTCTGCTGTACGGCCTCCAGTTCTTGGCGATCGACGGACTTGCCGACTACGAGCGGGCTGCTGAGCTTTACAGACGCTGCCGACTGGCAGGTGAGACGCCGCGAAAGCTGAGCGACTGCGTGATCGCGGCGGTGGCAATCAGGGCCGACGCCAGTGTCCTCTGCTGTGACGCGGACTTCTTGACGCTTGCCCGGCACACCCCGCTCTGCTTGGCTGCCTGGCGGCGGCCGTGACATGAGGGCGGCGTGAGCCTGTGAACGATCGGAGACGATTCACAGCTTGCGCTCGACCCCGCGGCGACTCTCTGCTACAAAGTTCAAAGACGATCATGCAGGCGACCGGCACGACATCCACATCCGCGCTTCGCTCGCGCGCGTCGTATTGGTCGTTTCGCTACGCCGCCTGGCGATTTAGCTAGGCGCTCCGGCCTGCCTCCGTCCGTGAGCGGAGCGAGCACAGGCCGCATCGGGTCCCACCAGGGGACCGGGCGCCGCTCCAGCGGCCGCGCAGGCCACGCCGACAAAGGCGATCTCACGGTGAGACCGGCAGGACAAACCAACCCGTACTTGAAAGGATTGAGCAGATGATGATCGTCATGAAGGAGGACGCGACCGACGAGCAGATCGGCGCCGTGATCGAGAAGATCGAGGGCGCCGGCGCGCTGGCGCATCCGATCAAAGGCGCGCGCCTGACGGTGATCGGCGCGATCGGCGATGTCGAGCAGGACGTCGGTGTCGCCAACCTGGGCCTTGAGGGCCAGCCCGGCGTCGATCGGGTGATGCCGATCCTCAAGCCCTACAAGCTTGCTTCGGCCCAGTTGCGCCACGGCGAGCCGAGCGTGCTGGAGATCGAGGGGCGCAAGATCGGTGGTGGCCACTTCGCCCTGATCGCGGGGCCGTGCACGGTCGAATCGCGAGACCAGTTGCTGCAGACAGCCGAGGTCGTCAAGGACGCGGGCGTGGCGATGCTGCGCGGAGGCGCCTACAAGCCGCGCACGAGCCCGTATGCCTTCCAGGGCCTTGGCACCGAGGGCCTGAAGCTGCTGGCCGAGGCCAAGCAGCGCACCGGCCTGCCGATCGTCACCGAGCTGATGGATGCTCGCGACCTGGAGCCGGTGCTTGAGGTGGCGGATGTGATCCAGGTCGGCGCGCGCAACATGCAGAACTTCCCGCTGCTGGCCGAGCTGGGCCGCGCCGGCCGTCCTGTCTTGCTCAAGCGTGGCCTGTCAGCCACGCTGGACGAGCTGCTGATGGCGGCCGAGTATGTGCTCAAGGAAGGCAACCGCAACGTGATGCTGTGCGAGCGCGGCATCCGCACGTTTGAGAACAACTACCGCACGACGCTCGACCTGCAGGCGGTGCCGGTGCTTAAAGAGCTGACCCACCTGCCTGTAGTCGTGGACCCGAGCCATGCCGCAGGTCGCCGCTCGCTGGTGCGGCCAATGTCGCTAGCCGCCGCCGCGGCCGGTGCCGACGGGATCATCGTCGAGGTTCATCCCAACCCGGATGAGGCCTTGTGCGACGGCCCACAGGCGCTGCTGGCCGACGAGTTTGCCGACTACGCCGCAGCGGTCGAGCAGGTCGCCGCGATCGCAGGGAAGGCGTTCTCGATCGCGTGAGCCAACTGCGGGTGGCGGTGCTTGGTGTCGGGCTGATCGGAGGCTCGATCGGCCTGGCAGCGCGCCGTCGCCTCGGCGCCCACGTGCTCGGCTACGACCCCGACGCGAGCGCGCTGGAGCAGGCGCTGCGGCTGGAGGCGATCGACGAGGGTTGCGCAGAGCCGGCCGAAGCGGTGCGCGAGGCCGACTATGTGTTCGTCGCGACGCCGGTTGGCGCGACCCTTACGGCCGCTCGCGAGGCGCTTGCCGCCGCGCCGCAGGACTGTGTTGTCAGCGACCTTGGTTCGACCAAGCGCCGGATCGCGCGTGAGCTGAGCGACCCGCGCATGGTTCCCGGCCACCCGATGGCCGGAGCGGAGACGGCTGGCGTGAAGGGCGCGGATGAGTCCCTGTTCGACGGTGCCGTTTGGTACCTGACTCCGCACGAACGCACGCAAGCCCGAGCGCTCGCACGCCTGAGCGCGATGATCGAACAGCTCGGGGCCGAGCCGGTGGCGATCGATGCGGAGGCGCACGACCGGCTGATGGCAAGCGTGTCGCACCTGCCGCACGTGTTGGCGAACCTGCTGGTGGCGCAAGCGCTGCGGGCCGCGCCCGCGGCAGGCGCCGACGGGCCGCTTGCCGGCGTCGGCACCAACCCGAGCTTTCGCGATGCGACCAGGGTTGCCGGCGCGAACACCGCGGTCTGGACCGATATCTACCTGGCCAACGCCGATTTGCTGGCGGAGGTGCTCGACGAGGCGATCCGCGAGCTCAGCGGCGTGCGCGACGCACTTGACGCCGAAGACGAGCAGGCGCTAGCGGCCTGGAACGATGCCGCGCGCGCTGCGCGCGAGCGGCTCGTTTACGCCAATCCCTCCGTGCAGGCTGCGCCAGGCAGTACGGCGCGAAGCCAAGCCCCGTAGGGTTTTGAGCATGGACGTGCGCTTCGAGCCCTCCTCAGGGCTGCACGGCGAGCTGCGGGCTCCCGCCGACAAGTCGATCTCCCACCGCGCTGCGCTGCTGGGCGCGATGGCCTCCGAGCCGACGCGGATCGAGAACTACCTGCACGCCGCCGACACGGACTCGACGCTGGCGGCTGTGCAAGCGCTTGGTGCGCTTGTGGACGAGCGCGACGGCGTCATCACCGTTCGCGGCACTGGGCTGCGCGAGGCGCGCGACCCGGGCGGGCCGATCGACGTTGGCAATGCCGGCACGCCGCTGCGCTTGCTGCCCGGCTGGCTGGCGGCACAGGAGGGGCGCACGTTCACGCTCGACGGCGACGAGTCGATCCGCCGCCGCCCGGTCGATCGCGTGGCCGAGCCGCTGCGACTGATGGGGGCGCGAGTGCAGGCCCGCGAAGACCGCCTGCCGCCGTTCACTATTTACGGCGGGCGGCTGCGTTCGATCAGCTATGAGCTGCCGGTTGCAAGCGCGCAGGTCAAGTCCTGCGTGTTGCTGGCAGCGCTCGCTGCCGACGGGGCGACAACGGTGGGTGAGCCCGCGCGCAGTCGCGACCACACCGAGCGGATGCTGCTTCGAGCCGGGGTGAACATCCACCGCAACGGCAAGCACGTCACGGTCCTGAACGCCGATGAGCTGATACTTGACCGCGTGGTGGTGCCGGGCGATCTGAGCTCGGCGGCATTTGCGATAGCGGCAGCCGTGCTCGTGCCCGGCTCGCGTCTGCTCGTGCGTGACGTGGGGGTCAACTGGACGCGGACCGGCTTCCTGCGCATCCTGCAACGCATGCGCGGCATCGTCATCGGCGACATCGAGCAAGAGCACGGTGAGCTGGTCGCCCAGGAGCCGATCTGCGACCTGGACGTCGCGCACGGCGCGCTTGAGGGCACGTTCGTCGAGCCCGATGAGGTGCCGCTAGCGATCGACGAGCTGCCACTGGTTGCACTGCTCGGCTGCTTTGCCGAGGGCGAAACGGTGGTGCGGGGCGCACACGAGCTGCGCCTCAAGGAGTCCGACCGCATCAGCACGGTTGTCGAGGGCCTGCGCGGCCTTGGCGCGGACATCGACGCGCTGGAGGATGGCTTTGCCGTCAGCGGCCGCGGCTGGCTGCGCGGCGGCGTGATCGACGCCTGCGGAGACCACCGCCTGGCGATGATGGGAGCTGTGGCCGGCCTCGCTTCGCGCGAGGGTGTGACCGTGCTAGGGATGGAGGCGGCGGCGGTCTCCTATCCCGGGTTCATCGACGACATCCGCTCGGTGACTTCATGAGCGAGCGCCGTTGAGCAAGCGTCCATGAGCGAGCGCCCGCCATGGTGATCGCGATCGACGGTCCCGCCGGCGCCGGAAAGTCGACGGTGGCGCGCGCGCTGGCCGAGCGGCTCGGCTTCGCCTATTTGGACACGGGGGCGATGTACCGCTGCGTTGGCTTGCTCGCGTTGCAAGCGCCGGCCGCGGAGCCGGCGATGCTCGCACGCGAAAGCCAGATCGCCTTCAACTACTCGCCGAGTGGCTCGCCGCAAGGAGCCGCGCCACAGGTTCTGCTGAACGGCCGCGACGTAACCGGCGAGATCAGAGCCGCCGAGGTGGCAGAGGCGGCCTCGCGGGTGGCCGAGGACGGGGAGGTTCGAGCGGCGCTTGTGGCGCGACAGCGCGCGCTGGTGGCACAGGGCGATTGGGTTGCCGAGGGGCGCGACATCGCCAGTGCGGTGGCGCCGGAGGCCGAGTTGAAGGTCTACCTGACCGCCGACCCCGCCGAGC
Source organism: Solirubrobacteraceae bacterium (assembly GCA_036279855.1). Lineage (GTDB taxonomy): Bacteria > Actinomycetota > Thermoleophilia > Solirubrobacterales > Solirubrobacteraceae > Palsa-744. The sequence goes on from DASUIH010000033.1 coordinate 273,335, forward strand.
GCGCGCGGCGCCGCGCCGAAGAGCTGGGCGGCGAGCAGGGGCGGATCCTCGCCGAGCAGGCGCTGCGCGACCAGCGCGACTCCACGCTCGGCCGCAGCGCGCTGGCGCCCGCGCCGGGCGCAGTGGCCGTCGATAGCACCGGCTTGGCGATTGAGCAGGTGGTGCAGCAGATCGTCGAGCTGGCCGCGCGCCAGCCGGCTTGAGCTCGCGGACGGTCATACTCAGTCGATGCAAAAGGTCGCAATCGTCGGCTATCCCAACGTCGGCAAGTCATCGTTGGTCAATCGCCTCGCCGGCTCGCGCGAGGCCGTGGTCCACGAGCGCTCCGGCGTCACACGCGACCGCAACGAGGTCGAGTGCGAGTGGAACGGGCGACGCTTCGCGCTGATCGACACGGGCGGCGTGGACTTCCAGGACGAGGACCCGTTGGCGGGATCGATCCGCGAGCAGGCTCGCGCCGGCCTGGCCGACGCGCAGGTCGCGGTGCTGGCGGTCGACGCGCAGGCGGGCGTCCGGCCCGGCGATCAGGAGATAGCCGACCTGCTGCGCCGCTCGCCGCTGCCGACGATCCTGGCAGCCAACAAGTGCGACAGCGTGCGCGACCTGTCGCTGGCCGCCGACTTTCACCGGCTCGGGCTGGGTGAGCCGATCGCCGTCTCCGCCGCTCAGGGCCTCGGCTCAGGCGACCTGCTCGATCGGATCGTTGCACTGCTGCCGGCCGAGGAGCAGGACGAGGCCGAGCAGGACACGATCCGGCTTGCCCTGATTGGGCGCCCCAACGTCGGCAAGTCCTCGCTGGTCAACCGCTTCCTCGGCGAGGAGCGCGTGATCGTCTCGGAGGTGGCAGGAACGACCCGCGACGCGATCGACACGCCGCTTGAAGTTGACGGTCGCCGGCTGATCCTGGTCGACACGGCCGGCATGCGTCGGCAGTCGAAGGTCAGCGACTCGGTTGAGTACTACACGACTTTGCGCTCGCAGCGCGCGGCTGAGCGCGCCGACGTGGCGCTGGTCGTCTGTGACACGGCCGACGGGGTGACCGCTCAGGATCTGCGCGTCGCCGAGCTTGCGATGAAGTCAGGCTGTGCCACCGCGATCGTGCTCAACAAGTGGGATCTCGGCGAGCTCTCAGAGCAGGAGCTCGACCACGAGCGCGCCCGCGTGGCCGAGAAGCTGCGGTTGCGCCCGCGCGTGCTGACCGCCAGCGCCAAGAGCGGGCGCAATGTCTCGCGCCTGCTCGCCGAGGCGCTGGCGCTTGGCGACCGTCGGCGCCAACGGATTCCGACGTCCGAGCTCAACCGCTTCCTGGCCGAGGTGGTGCAGGCGCGCCAGCCGCCGGTTGGCACCCGTCGCGGCTCAAGCCAGCACCGCCTGAAACTGATCTACATGACCCAGATCGGCACGGCGCCTCCACGTTTTGCGATCCAGGTCAATTCGCGCACGCGCGTCACTCGCGACTACGCCTATTTTGTCGAGAACCGCCTGCGCGCCCGTTACGGCATGGACGGAGTGCCGCTGATTATCGATTTCGTCGAGCGTGGCAGTCGCAGCAATGCTCGCGCCGCATAGGCGCTCGAACTACCCCCGGGCAGCGCCGCCGGCGTGCGCCGTCACGCTCTGCCAATAGACTGCGCCTGAATTCTTCCCGCCGCGACAGTGGAGCCGAGCACAGACATATGAGCCACCATTCCGACAGCGAGTTCCTGTTCACCTCCGAGTCGGTCACGGAGGGCCACCCCGACAAGATCGCCGACCAGATCTCAGACGGCGTGCTCGACGCCGTGCTCCGCGATGACCCCTACGGGCGCGTTGCCTGCGAGACGCTCGTCAACACCGGCTTGATCGTCGTCTCCGGCGAGATCTCGACCACTACTTACGTCGACATCCAGGAAATCGCCCGCGAGACGGTTCGCAAGATCGGCTACGACAACGCCGCTTACGGTTTCGACTGCGACACCTGCGCTGTCATCAACGCCATCGACAAGCAGTCCCCGGACATCGCCCAGGGCGTCGACGCCGCCTATGAGACGCGCCACGATCCCGCCGACGAGGACGAGCTTGACGTCGCCGGAGCCGGCGACCAGGGGATGATGTTCGGCTACGCCTCCAATGAGACCGAGGAGTTGATGCCGCTGCCGATCTCCTTGGCGCACAAGCTCTCAAAGCGTCTGGCAGAGGTGCGCAAGGGCGAGGTTCTGCCCTACCTGCGCCCCGATGGCAAGACGCAGGTGACGGTCCGCTACAAGGACGGCAGGCCGGTCGAGATCGAAAAGATCCTGATCTCCACCCAGCACGCCGATGGGATCGACTCCGAGACGCTAATCAAGCCCGACCTGTTCGAGCACGTGCTGCGCCCGGTGCTGCCCGTCGACCTCTTCGACGAGAAGAAGTTGCTCAAGAACTTCCTCGTCAACCCCACCGGCCGCTTCGTGATTGGTGGCCCGATGGGCGACTGCGGGCTCACCGGCCGCAAGATCATCGTTGACACTTACGGCGGCATGGCCCGCCACGGCGGCGGCGCCTTCTCCGGCAAGGACCCCTCAAAGGTGGACCGCTCCGCTGCCTACGCCGCACGCTGGGTGGCCAAGAACGTGGTCGCCGCCGGCCTGGCCGACCGCGCCGAGGTGCAGGTCGCCTACGCGATCGGCGTCGCGCATCCGGTCTCGGTGATGGTCGAGACGTTCGGCACCGAGAAGGCCAGCCGCGGCGAGATCGCAAAGCTCGTCGACGAGCACTTCGACCTGCGGCCCGGGGCCTTCCGCGAGGAGCTGAAACTGCACCGGCCGATCTACCAGAAGACCGCTGCATACGGTCATTTCGGGCGCGAAGACCACGACTTCACGTGGGAGAAGACCGATAAGGCCGAGGCGCTGCACGCAGCCTCCGGCCTGGCCGCGGGCGCTGCTGTCTAGCGTCTTTGCCGCCCGCCGGACGGTCCGCCGGCCACTCTAGGGTGGGTGACGTGTCCACCCGCCCCTGCCGGATCGCGCAGATCGAGCCGATGACAACGGCGCGCGCATTGCGCGGGCCGTTTGACTATCGCCTGCCGGAGGAGCTGAGCTCCCAGGTCGACGTCGGCTCAATGCTGGTCGTCCCGTTCGGCCGGCGCGAGGTCCTTGGCGTGGTCACCGGGCTGTGCGAGCGCAGCGAGGTCTCCGAGGAGAGGCTGTTGGCGCCGCTGCGCGCGCTCGACGGCGACTCGTCGGCGCCGCCGACGCTGCCGCTGGAGCTGGTCGAGCTGGCGCAGTGGCTTGCGCGCGAGTATTGCTCGACGCTCGCACGCGCCCTGTCGCTGGTGCTGCCGCCGGCGGCGACGCGTCGGCTGGGAGGGCGCAAACGCGCTGTGCCCCGGCGTGCCGAGCACGTGTCCGTCGGCGCGAGCACGCCGGTGGCGCAGCTCACCAACGAGCAGGCAGAGGTGGTCGCGAGCCTGTGCGCTGCGCTTGCCGGCGGCGAGGCGCAGACGCGCCTGCTAGCCGGGATCACCGGCTCGGGCAAGACCGAGGTCTACCTGCGCGTCGCCGCCGAGGCGCTGAGCGGCGAGCGTGGAGTGATCGTGCTCGTGCCCGAGATCGGCTTGACGCCACAGACGGTGGCGCGGTTTGCCGAGCGCTTCGGCGACACGGTTGCCGTCCTGCATTCGCGCTTGACGGTCGCCCAGCGGCGCGAGGAGTGGCGGCGCTTGCGCAGTGGCGAGGCGCGCGTCTGCGTGGGGCCGCGCTCGGCCGTGTTCGCGCCCGTGCAGCGCCTCGGCCTGATCGTGATCGACGAGGAGCACGACCCGTCCTACAAGCACGAAGGCGACCCTCGCTACGACGCCCGCACCGTCGCTGCCCGCCGCGCGCAGGACAGCTCGGCGCTGCTGCTGCTCGGCAGTGCCACGCCGCGCCCGGAGAGCGCCCACGCGGCCGCAAGCGGTGGCGCGTTGCGGCTCACGCAGCGCCCCGACGGCGGGCCGTTGCCGGCGGTGCAGGTGCTTGACATGCGCGAGCAGACGCATGGCCTCCACACGCTGACAGTGCAGGCGCTGGCCGAGCTGCGCTCGCAGAGTGGCAAGGCGATCGTGCTGCTCAACCGCCGCGGCTGGTCGAACTTCCTCACCTGCCGCTCCTGTGGCGCCGTCTGGAACTGTCCGCAGTGCGATGTGGCGCTTGTCCTGCACCGCGCTCAGGACGCGCTTGCCTGCCATCACTGCGGGCATCGCGAGGCGGCCCCCCGCCGCTGCGCCTGCGGCTCGACTTCGGTCGCGCGGCACGGTGCCGGCACCGAGCGCGTGCAGCACGAGCTGGCGAGCATGCTGCAGGACGCCGACTTCCCGGTCTTTCGGCTCGACGCCGACACGGCCGGCGAGAACGTCGCCGCCAACGGTGGCGTCGGCGCGCTGCTGCGTCGCTTCGAGCGTGCGAGCGCCGGCGTCTTGATCGGCACGCAAATGGTCGCCAAGGGCCACGATTTCCCCAACGTCTCGCTCGGCGTCGTGCTCGACGCCGACGCGACGTTGCGCTTCCCGGACTTTCGCTCCGAGGAGCGCACGTTCGCCCTGGTGACGCAGCTGGCGGGCCGCGTCGGTCGCGGGGAGTCAAGCCCGCCCGCCCGCGTGCTGGTGCAGACGATGGCCCCGCAGGCACGCTCGATCGCGCACGCCGCTCACCACGACAGCGACGGCTTTCTCTCCGGCGAGCTGCAACGCCGCGCCTCGTTGCTCTACCCACCGTTCTCCAGCTTGACCCGGATCGTCTGCTCGGCCACCGACGGGGGGCGCGCCGCCGCCGCCGCAGGCGCGCTTGTGGCCGACCTGCGCCGGCAACTGCCTACGGGCACGCGCCTGCTCGGGCCGGCAGGGCTGTTTCGGCTGCGCGGGCGCGAGCGCCAGGCGATCGTGCTGAAGGCCGCGCCGGCGCGGCGCACGGTGGTCGTAGAGGAGGTCGGTCAGGCCGTGCAGCGCCTTGCCGACACGCGCGGCTACGGCGACCTGGCGTTGAGCGTCGACGTCGATCCGCAGCAGTAACGGGCTCGCCGGCACAACTAGACTTTGAGCAGATGAGCGAGGAGCAGACGATCGACGCCGAGGTGGAGCCCGAGGAGGGGACCCCGGCTGTAGCCGAGCTCGATCCCGAGACGCGAGCACGGCGTGACGCCGCGCTGCGGCACGTGCGCAAGTTCGGCGATCCCGTGCTGCGCACAAAGGCTCTGCCGGTCGAGCGCTTCGACGCCGCGCTGGCAGCCGAGACGCAGCGGATGGGCGAGCTGATGCACGACGCGCTCGGCGTCGGCCTGGCGGCCACCCAATTGGGGGTTCTTCACCGCGTGCTCGTCTATCGCGCTCACCTCGATGACCCGTTGACGGTGCTCGTGAACCCGCAGATCGAGTGGCTGAGCGACGAGCTTGAGACCGCGGAAGAGGGCTGTCTGAGCCTGCCCGGAGTGCACCTGGAGGTGGAGCGCGCGCAGGCGCTGCGCCTGAGCGCCCACGATGAGCACGGCGAGCAGCTGACGATCGAGGCCGACGGGCTGTCGGCGCGGATCATCCAGCACGAGGTCGACCATCTCGACGGCGTGTTGATCCTCGACCGTGTCTCGCGCGAGCAGCGCAAGCAGGCGATGCGGGCGATGCGCGACGCGGTCGCCACGCCCGCCTGAGCGGCCCCGGTGCGCACCGTCTTCCTGGGCACATCCGAGTTCGCCGCGGGCCTGCTCACCGACCTGTGCAGCGCCGACGACGGCGCATTTCGCCCGGCGCTGGTGCTGACCCGACCCGACAGGCCGGCCGGCCGGGGCCGCAAGTTGAGCTCGCCGCCGGTCGCGCCGGCCGCCCGTGAGCTCGGCTTGGAGCTGGCCCAACCGGAAAGCGTCAACGACGAGCAGGCCCGTGCGTCGATCGCGGCGGCACGCCCGCAGGCTGTGATCGTGTGTGCCTTCGGCGCGCTGATCAAGCAGCCGCTGCTTGACGAATACGAGCTGCTCAACGTGCACCCGTCACTATTGCCCCGCTGGCGCGGCGCCGCGCCGATCGAGCGGGCGCTGATGGCCGGCGAGGAGCAGACCGGCGTCTCGATCATGCGCGTAACGGAGGGATTGGACAGCGGTCCGCTCTACATGGCGCAGACAGAGCCGATCGCGCCGCAGGACACCTACGGCTCGCTGGCGCCACGGCTGCAGCGGCTTGGAGCGCGGCTGCTGCTGGAGGCTTTGCGCCAGCTGCAGCGCGGCGAGCAGCTCCCCTGCGCAGAGCAGGACGACGCGATGGCCACCTACGCCGAGAAGATCGCGCCCGCCGACCGGCTGCTCGACCCGTCAAGGCCGGCCGCTGAGCTTGAGCGCGTCGTGCGTGCGCTGACGCCGCACATCGGCGCGCGGCTGGCGCTCGCCGACGGCGGTTGGCTTGGAGTGCGCCAGGCGGCTCTGCTGGACGTGCAGGCCGCCGGGCCCGAAGGCCTGTACGCCCAGGGTGAGCGGCTGTTGTTCGGCTGCTCGCCGGGCACGCTTGAGCTGCAGGCTGTGCAGCCGCCGGGCAAGCGGCCGATGGGCGCCGCGGCGTTTCTGCGCGGCCACGAGTTGGCGCAAGCGTGAGCGCCGCGCCGGCGCGGCGCTGCGCCTACGCCGTCCTGCGGCGCGTGTTCGAGCAGCAGGCCTATGCCGATCAGGCGCTGCATTCGGCCTCGCGCGGCCTCGACGCGCGCGACCACGCGCTGGCGATGCGGCTCGCCTACGGCGCCGTGCAGAGGCGGCTGACGCTCGACTATGCGATCGAGCGGCTGGCCGGGCGCCCAGCGGAGCGCCTGGACGCTGCCGTGCTGGCGGCACTGCGGGTTGGGCTGTACGAGCTCTATTACCTGCGTGGCGCACCCGACCGGGCCGTTGTCGCCGATACGGTCGAGCTGGCTAAGGAAGCCGGCTCGCGCGGCTACGGCCTGGTCAACGCCGTCATGCGCAGGGCCGCTCGCGAGGGAGCAGGCAGCCTGTTTGCCTCATTTGGCGAGGACACCCCCGAGAGCGCGGCGGTAATGCACTCGCATCCGCCGTGGCTGGCGCAGATGTGGTGGCGAGAGCTTGGCGCTGAGCGCACGCGCGCGCTGATGAGAGCCGACAACGAGCCGGGAGAGCTGGCGCTACGGGTCAATACTCTGCGCGCGGGCACACGCGCGGACGCGAAGGCAGGCACAGACGCGGACACAGGCGCCGTCGCGGCCAAGCTTGGCGTGTCCACGCACGGCGACCCCGAGCTGCCCGAGGCGTTGGTGGTCCAGGCGCCGCTTGACCTGCATCGCACAGCGGTTTGGCAAGAGGGGGGTGTGTTGGCCCAGTCGCGGGCGGCGATGCTCGTCGCACGAGCGCTCGACCCCCAGGCGGGCGAGCGCGTGCTCGATCTGTGCGCCGCGCCGGGTGGCAAGTCCACCCACCTCGCCGCCTTGATGGGCGGCGAGGGCGAGGTCGTGGCGGTGGAGCGAAACCCGGCACGCGCCGAGCAGCTACGCGAGACGGCACGGCGGCTGGGAGCGGCAAGCGTCACCGTCGAGGTTCTCGACGCGGCGTTGCCCCGGCCCGATGGCGATCGCTTCGACCGCGTGCTGGTCGATCCGCCCTGCTCGGGCCTTGGCACCTTGCAGGCGCGGCCGGACCTGCGCTGGCGGGCGACGCCCGAGCGCATCGCCGAGCTGGCGGCGCTGCAACGCAAGATTCTGGCGGCCGGCGCCGAGGCCCTGCGACCGGGCGGCACGCTCGTCTATTCCACGTGTACGATCTCCGCCGTCGAGAACGAGCAACTGATAGAACAGTTCCTCTCCGAGAACTCAGCTTTCACGATTGAGGATTTGACGAGCCAATGGCCAGCGTACGCCCATCCCCGCGCCGAGCATTTCCTGCTGACGCTGCCCGACCGCGACCGCACCGCCGGCTTCTTCATCGCGCGCATGCGGCGGGTTGCGGGATAGGGCGTAGATAGGCTCTGAGCGATGGACGGCGCTCCCGAGACTCCAGCCAAAGCCGTCGACCTCGGCCCGGTGTGCCCGCACTGCTCCGAGCCGTGGCTGCGTCCGACCAACCTGCCCGGGCGCTATCGCTGCGTCTATTGCCTGCACCGCTTTGAGCTGTCTTCGGTCTGCCCCAACTGTGGCGAGCACTCGACGATCGTGCGCATGTCCTCTACCGCGATCCTGAAGTGCAACAACTGCGGCGAGGGCATGCTGACGCCGATCTGATCGCAGGCCGATCCACGCCGCGGCCTGTGTGAGAATGGCGGCGTGGGGGATACCGCAGAGCTGTTGCGCAGCGTCCGCGTCGCGCCGTCGATTCTCTCGGCCGACTTCGCACGGCTGGGATCGCAGGTGCAGGAGGTGCTGGACGCCGGCGCGCGCGTGATCCACGTCGATGTGATGGACGGGCATTTCGTGCCGCCGATCACGATCGGGCCGCTGATCGTCGCCGCCCTGCGCGAGCAGGCCGAGCAAGCCGGCGCCGCGCTCGACGTCCACCTGATGATCGAGCGTCCCGAGCGTCAAGTCGGCGAGTTCGTCAAGGCCGGAGCGCACTCGATCACCTTCCACGCCGAGGCAACGCCGCACGTGGCCTACACAGCCGCGCTCGTACGCGAGTCGGGCGCCTGCGTCGGCGTGGCAATCAATCCGGCTACCGCGATCGGCGAGCTGGCCGAGGTCGCACACTCGATCGACCTGGCGCTGTGCATGAGCGTCAACCCCGGCTGGGGCGGGCAGGCCTTCATCGATCACTCGCTGGACAAGCTCCAGCGGATGCGCCACATCCTTGGCGAGCAGGTCGCACTTGAGGTTGACGGTGGCGTTGACCGGCAAACCGCGCCGGCGGTGCGAGCGGCAGAAGCGAACCTGCTCGTGGCCGGCTCAGCTGTGTTCGGCGCCGGCGATCCGGCCGGCGCCTACCGGGCGCTCGCGGCTGCCGCCGGCGCGGCCTGAGGCCCCCCGGCGCCGCCGCCGCGGCGATACAGCGCGCCCAGCATCAACGCCAGCAGCGTCGCGGCGCCCAGGTAGCCGATCTCGGTGCGCAGCAGTTCTTCGCCGATGAGCGGCACGAACATCCAAGCGACGAACAAGATCGCCGCCACGATCCAGCAGCTCGCTGCCGCGCGCGCGCGGTCGCGCGCCAGCGCCGCTTGGTTGAGCGCGCCGGAGACCAGGTGCATGCCCATCCCCAGGCCGACCAGAGCCAGGCCGAAGCGACCGTAGGAGAATGACTGGCCGAACAGCGCTTTCATCACGGGCGGCCCGATCGCCAGCAGGCCGAGCGCGACCGCCGCCGCGAACGCCGCGATCGCCAGCGTCGTCAGACGGATCGCCCGCGCGAAGGCCTCGTGCCCGGAAGTCGCCTCCAGCCCCGTCAGATGCGGCAGCAGCGAGGTCTGGATCGCCTGGAACAGCTGCAGTGGCGCGCGCGCGATCAACAGCACGTTGAAGACGATGCCGGCGAGCACGGCGTTGGCGGAGGTGATGTCCACGGTCAGCACCGCAGCGTTCAGCAGCGTCTGCTCGGCCAGCATCACTCCCGACACGGCGAAGGCAAAGCCGGAGCCGCGTCGCAGCGACAGCTCGTCAGCCGAGACAGCCTCCTCGACCCCCTCGGTGCCCGGCCCGGCCAGGGCGGCGTCGAGCTCCTCCAACTGCTCGAACTGTGCCGCTGCGCGCGGTTCGCGACCGTGGCGCGCGAAGGCTGCGGGTATCACCACCAGCGAGACGAACGGTGCTGCCGCGATCCCCAGGGCGACGGCCGTCTGGCCTTCGGCGATGCCGATCGCGACAGCCAGCGCAAAGCACAGGCGCGAGACGGACTCCATCAGCACCAGCCCGCCGAACATGCCGAAGTATTCGTGGCCGGCCAGCCAGCCGCGTGCGAAGTAGCTGGCGGCGTAGGCAAGGGTGCCTGCGACGAGCACCCAGTACAGGGCGGAGTCGTGGTCGAACACGTCGTCGGTCAGCACCCCTCGCAGCGCCAGCGCGACGACCAGGAAAGTGAGCGCGAAGCTGCTCTGGATCGCGATCGGCACGCGCACCGAGTGCTTGGCGTGGCCGCGGGCGCGGCGGTCGGCGATCGTGCGTGAGAGCAGCTGTTCGATCGGCCGGTAGATCACCGAGATAATCACGAACATGATCGACCACAACAGGTCCAGGCGCTTGGCCGCGACTTCTCCGAGCACGTGGCTTGAGATCGAGAAATAGACGAACGTCAGCAGCCCGGTGGAGGCGATCCCGATTGACAGCAGCCGCGCGCCGCTGCCATAAGAGCGTTCGCTCGCGCCGTTCTGCGAAGGGCGCGAGCCGGCCTCAGCCGACCCGGACAAGCAACATCGTCCAGGGGAAGGGGGAGCGCGCCTGCACGACCTCTCCGTGGCGCTCCAGCAGGCGTACGAACGAGCGCTTGGACCAGTGGTTCAGGTGGCCCGGGGTGTTGCCCAGCTCGCGCAGATAGGCGCCTCGGGCCATGTTCAGCATCCGCCACATAGGCTCGCGTGGCACCGACACGAGCAGGTGGCGCGAGCTGCAGCGTGCCATCTCAGCAACTGTGTGCTCGGGGTCGGGCACATGCTCAAGCACCTCGATCGCGCAGGCAAGCTCGAACTCGCGCTCGGCGAACGGCAGGCTCTCGGCCTTCATCACCCGGTACTCCAGGTTGGCGGCCTGGCGCTCGGCCCAACCGGCCTGGATCGAGGGCTCCTCCAGGTCGATGCCGACGATCCGCGCGCTCGGCAAGCGCGTCGCCCACTTATGCACGAGCACCCCCTCGCCGCAGCCAACGTCCAGCAGCGAGGCTGGCGCGGCGGCGCCGAGCAGCTCGTCGAGCGTGTGCTCAAAGCCGGCCATCATCCGCTTGACGAGCGGGTTGGAGGACCCGTACTTGTCGTAGGTGTTGCCGGTGACGATCCCTTCCTGGGAGACCGTGACGCCCGCGCTCATGCCTCGATCGGCTCCCGCTCGGCGGGCGGCTGTGAGGGCTGCGCCGCTTCGTAGTGCGAAGGCGCTACGCCGAGCTGCAGCTCGATCCGGCGTACGCGTTCGAACGTGCGCTGCGTCATCACCCGCTGCGCGGCCAGCAGGTCGCCGATCACGCCCAGCGCCCACAGCACGACCGCGGCGATGAACAGCACCGCGCCCAGGATCAGCGACTGCACGTGGCCCTTGCCGTTGCCTTCGGCGTAGGCGACGATGAAGCGCACCCACACCGCCAGCGAGACCAGCCCGATCGTCGCTGCCAGGCTCCAGAACACGCGCAGCGGCTCGTACTGGGCGTAGATGCGGAAGATCGAGATCGAGTTGCGTCGCACGTACGCTCCCATCGAGGGGAACAGGCGCGACTCGCGCGTCTTCGGGTTGGTTCTGACCGGCACGTGCTCGATCGCGACAAGCTGCTTGCCGGCCTGGATGATCGTCTCCAGCGTGTAGGTGAATTTCGAGACGACCAGGAGCTGCATCGCGGCCTCGCGGTTGTAGGCGCGAAAGCCGGAGGTGGTGTCCGGCACGCGCGTGTCGGAGGCCTGGCGCACGACCCAGGAGCCGAAACGCTGCAGGCGCTTCTTCAGCCAGGAGAAGTGCTCGATGCCCTCCACCTCGCGGTCGCCGATCACCATGTCGGCGCTGCCGTCGAGGATCGGACGGACGAGCTTGGGCACGTCGCCGCCGTGGTACTGGTTGTCGGCGTCGGTGTTGACGATCACGTCGGCGCCGAGCTTCAGGCAGGCGTCAAGGCCCGCCTGGAAGCCTGCCGCAAGGCCCTTGTTGTTGGTCAGGCGCACGACGTGGTCGACCCCGTGCGCGCGTGCGACCGCGGTCGTCTGATCGGTCGAGCCGTCGTCGACGATCAGCCACTCCACGAGCGCGAAGCCCGCGACCGCGCGCGGCAGGTCCGCCAGCGTCCGCGGCAGCTGCTCGGCCTCGTTGAAGCAGGGGATTTGGATGATCAGCTTCACGCTGCAAGCCTATCCCGTCGGGCAGCCGTAGTTCGGCGGCTGCCGTGCCCGCACGGATAGGCTTCGGCGCCGATGGCAAGCGCGATGTCGATAGACCCCCGCCACTCGCCCGGGTGGGGGCCGGCCAGGCTGGAGCGGCTGCGCGCGATGCCGGCAGCGGGCTGGGCCAAGCTGGCGTTCGCGCTGATGTGCCTGCTGGCGCTGATCGGCTACTTCGCCTTTCCCACCTATCCGACCTACGACTCTTTCTACGCGCTGCTGTGGGGCCGCGACCTGCTGCACCTGCACCTGCCCGACTTCAGCGTCTACCGCGGCCCGACAGAGCACCCGCTGGCGATCGCCTTCGGCGCGTTCTGCTCGATCTTCGGCCAGTACGGCGCGCGCCTGATCGTGCTCGGCTCGATCGGCTCCTACGTGGCGCTGGTGGCCGGCTCCTATCGACTCGGCCGGCTTTGCTTCGGGCCGCTCGTCGGCGCGCTGGCCGGGCTGCTCGTGCTCAGCCGCTTCTTTGTCGAGAACCTCGCCGCGCAGGGCTACCTGGACATCACCTACATCGCGCTGGTGGTGTGGGCGGTGGCGCTGGAGGTCGAGCGGCCCCGCCGCGGCGCGCCGGTGCTGTGGCTGCTGGCCGCCGCCGGGCTGCTGCGCCCCGACGCCTGGCTGCTCACCGGCGTCTACTGGCTGTGGTGCGTGGGCCCCACCAGCCGTGCTGAGAACGCCACACGCCTGCGTTGCCTGGCGATCGCCGCCACCGCGCCCGTCCTGTGGATGGCGCTTGACGCGATCGTCACCGGCGACCCCTTGTTCTCGCTGCACTCGACCTCGGGGCTGGCGGCTGAACTGGAACGCACAAAGGGGCTCTCGGCGGTGCTCTCCTCGACCTGGTCCTACGCCGTGCGGATCGACAAGCTGCCGGTGCTGCTCGGCGGCCTGATCGGCATCCCGCTCGCGATCTGGCTGGCGCCGCGGCGCGTGCTCGTGCCGTTGGCGGCGCTTGCCTGCCTGCTGTTCGTGTACCTGGCCGAGGGGGCCGCCGGCGCCTCGGTCGTCGATCGCTACATGGTTGGCAGCTCGATCGTGCTGCTGGCGTTCTGCGCGCTCGTGCTGGGCGGCTGGTCGATGCTCGTGCGTGGCAGCCGGCTGCGGCGCGCCTGGATCGTGCTGGCCGCGGCGCTTGCGCTGTACGGCGGCTACTCGGTAGCCACGACGCTCAGCTTGAGCAGCCTGCGCAACACGCTCGCCTACCACAACGACTTCCACCAGGGCCTGGCGACGGCGCTGCGCTCGCCGGCTGTCGCCGCGCCGCTGCGGCGCTGCAAGCTGCTGTCGCTGCCCGACAACAAGCTGATCCCCGACGCGCGCTGGATCCTCGACAGCGTCGGCCAGCGCGACATCGTCGCTCGCAGCCAGGCCCAGGCCGACCGCGAAAAGGGGGCGCTCGCGCTGACACGGCGGCTGCAGCGCGGCAGCGTCGCCGTCTATCCGCTCGGCGCCGCCGTGTTCTTCGAGGCGATCGTCGACGTCGGCGACGACCCGCGCGTGCAGGTGCCTGAAAAAGGGTTCGAGCGCGTGTACACGAGCCGCTACTACGCGGTCTATGCCAACTGCTGAGCGGCGCTGGGCGTGGCCGCTGCTGGCCGCGCTGCTGCTGGCCGCGCTGGGGCTGCGGCTGTGGGGGGTCGGATCCGGCCTGCCCTACGTCTACAACATCGACGAGGCCGGCCATTTCGTGCCCAAGGCGGTGCAGATGTTCGCGCCCGGGCACAACCTCAACCCCGGCTACTTCGTCAATCCGCCGGGACTGACCTATGTCCTGCACGTGGCGATGGCCGTCTGGTTCGGTAGCGGCAAATCGGTCCTGCACGAATATTCGATCCACCCCGATCGCGTGTTCGTGCTCTCGCGAATCGTCGTCGCATTGCTGGGAACGGCGGCCGTGTGGCTGCTGTACCTGCTGGCGGCGCGGCTGTTCGATCGGCGCACGGCGCTGCTGGCCGCCGCGATCGAGACGGTCGCGTTCCTGCCCGTCTTCTACGGTCACCTGGCGCTCAACGACGCCGCCACGCTGCTGCCGCTGACGCTGACGCTGTACGGCAGCGCCGGCGTCCTGCGCCACGGCCGCCGCCGCGATTGGGCGCTCGCCGGGCTTGGGCTCGGGTTTGCCTGCGCCAGCAAGTACACCGCCGGCATCGCGATCCTGCCGCTCGGCGCCGCAGCCGCGGCTTGCTATCTGGACACGCCCGCGCCGGCCGGCCGACGCACGCTGACGGGGCTTGCGATCGCCGGCGGCTGCGCGCTGGCTGCTTTCCTGCTGGCCAATCCCTACGCGCTGCTTGACTTCAGCCGCTTTCACTCCGAACTTGCGCACCAGTCGAGCCTGTCCGAGGAAGCGCAGGGCAAGCTCGGGGCGCCCAAGCAAGGGGGGGTTCTCTACTACCTGTGGGCGCTGACCTGGGGCCTTGGCTGGATCCCTTCGCTGGCTTCGCTTGGCGGCGCGATCGCCGTGTGGCGGCGCGAGGCGCGGTTGGGCTGGCTGCTGGTGCCGGCACCGCTTCTGTTCCTGGCCTTCATGGGGCTGCAGGACCGCTACTTCGGCCGCTGGCTGCTGCCGATATTCCCGATCCTGTGCCTGCTGGCGGCGTTCTTCGCGCTGACGCTGATCCGCGCCGCGGCGGCCGGGCGGCGTGCGCTTGCCGTCGCGGTCGCGGCGGCCGTGACCGTGCTGCTGCTGGGCCAAGGGCTGCTCTACAGCGTCCACGGCGACGTCGTGTTGGCGCGCGCCGACACGCGCAACCTGGCGCGGGCGTGGATGGTCGCGCACATCCCAGCCGGCGCGCGCGTGGTGGTCGAGCCGGTCGTGCTCAACTCGTGGCTGCTGCGCTCGGCGGGCTCCTCACAGCGGCTGTGGCGGAAGTACCCGGCGCTCGAATCGGTGATCGCGCCGGATGGCAGCCTGGCGCCGCAGGACGTCCACACGGTTGCGCTGGAGGACTACGAGACGACGCTCAGCCCGGCGCTGATCGGCTGGTACGAGCAGGAGGGGTATTGCTGGGTGGTCACCGGCTCGACCGAGTCCGGCCGCGCGCTTGTGGATCCGCGCGCGGCGCCGCTGGCGGTCGCCTACTACCGCGCGTTGGCGCGGCGTGCCCACGGGGCCTATGACATCTCGCCTTACACGAGCGATGACGGCAAAGCGCCGTCCTTCGACTTCGATTGGAGCTTTGACTACTACCCGCTCGCCTACAAGCGGCCCGGTCCGCGCATGACCATTTATCGTCTCGCCGAAGGACGCTGCCGTCGTGGCGCGTGAGCGGCGCCGGCCGCACGCTCGCCCTATCCTGAAGGCGCTCATGGCGATCAGCACAGACACCGACCGCGCTCATCTCGGCCGAGCCATCGACTTGGCGGCGAAGGGGGAGGGGACGGTCAAGCCCAATCCCGTGGTCGGCGCTGTCGTAGCGCGCGGTGAGGAAGTGCTCGGCGAGGGTTGGCACGAGCGCTTCGGCGGGCCCCATGCCGAGGTCAACGCGATCGACGCCTGCGGCGACGTGGACCTGCGCGAGGCGACGCTGTACCTGTCGCTTGAGCCCTGCTGCCACACCGGCAAGACGCCGCCCTGCACGGACGCGATCCTGCAGGCCGGCATCGGCCGCATCGTCGTCGCCTCCGACGACCCGACCGAGAAGGCGGCCGGGCGGGGCCTTGGCATCCTGCGTGACGAGGGGGTGCAGGTGCTCGTCGCCGACGGCGAGCTGGCGGCGCGCGCGCGGCTGCTCAACCAGCCGTTTCGCAAGCACGCGCGCACGGGCCGGCCGTGGGTGCTGTTCAAGTCGGCGATGACGCTCGACGGCAAGGTCGCCACGCGCGCCGGCGACTCGCAATGGATCAGCGGCGAGCAGAGCCGTGAGCTGGCGCACGAATGGCGCGCGTCGGTGGACGCGGTCATCGTCGGCATCGGCACCGCGCTGGCCGACGACCCGCAGCTGACGGCGCGACCCGAAGGGGTGCTGGCTGAGCTGCCAAGCCAACCACGCCGTGTCGTGTTCGACTCGCTGGCGCGGCTGCCGATCTCCTCGCAGCTGGTCGCCAATGCCGAGCCGATCCCGCTTACGGTCATCGCCTCACGGGCGGCGGCGCGATCTGACACCGACGCGCTGGAGACAGCCGGGGTGCAGGTGCTGATCGCGACCGGCGAGAACGAGCCGGCGCGGGTGCGCTCGGCACTGGACCAGCTTGGCGCCGACGGGATCGCTTCGGCTCTGCTTGAGGGCGGGCCGCATCTCGCCGGCGCGTTTTTGGATGCCGGCGAGATCGACGAGGCGCGACTGTTCCTGGCGCCGCTGCTGTTGGGCGGGCGCACCGCGCGCGATCCGCTGGAGGGCGAAGGGGTCGAGCGCATCGCCGACGCGCAGCACGCACTCAGCTTCGACTGCGAGCGCGTCGGCGAGGACCTGCTGGTCTCGGCCCGGCTGCGGGAGTGGTAGCGCGGGTGTTCACCGGCCTGATCGAGGACCTTGGACGGGTCAAGGCGGTCGCGGACGACGGCGACGGCGCCACGATCGCGATCGCGACCACGCTCGCCGACCAGATCGACGAGGGGGACTCGGTTGCCGTCAACGGCGTTTGCCTGACCGCTACCGAGCTTGTGCCGGACGGCTTCAGCGCGCAGGCGATGCACGAGACGCTCAGGCGCTCCTCGCTCGGGACGCTGGAGGCCGGCTCGGTGGTCAACGTCGAGCTGGCGCTGCGCGCCGACGCGCGCCTGGGCGGCCATATCGTGCAGGGGCATGTCGACGGCACCGCCACGCTTGCGGCGCTGCGCGAGGACGGGTTCTCGCGCGTGCTTGACTTTGAGCTGGACGCCGAGCTGCTGCGCTACCTGGTCGAGAAGGGCTCGGTCGCGGTCGACGGCGTCAGCCTCACAGTCTCAGAGCTGCGCGGCACAAGCTTCTCGGTGTCGCTGATACCGGAGACGCTGCAGCGCACCAACCTTGGGGCGGCAAAGGTCGGGGATCGGGTCAACATCGAGGTGGACATACTCGCCAAGCACGTGGAGCGGCTGCTGCAGCCGGCCTCGGCTTGACCCGTTCTCAAAGGAGCAGTGCCGTGAGCCAATCGAAGACGACAACGCCGTTTGCGACGATCGAGCAGGCCCTGGACGAGATCCGCCAAGGGCGGATGATCGTCGTCTGCGACGACGAGGACCGCGAGAACGAGGGCGACCTGGTGATGGCCGCCCAGTTCGTCACGCCCGAGGCGATCAACTTCATGGCCAAGGAGGCACGCGGCTGGATCTGCCTGGCGCTGACGCCCGAGCGCTGCGACGAGCTGCAGCTGGAGCTGATGACGGCCAAGAACGAGTCGGCGCTGCAGACCCCGTTCACCGTCACGATCGAGGCCCGCGAGGGGGTTACGACCGGGGTCTCGGCGCACGATCGCGCCCGCACCATGCAGGTCGCGACCGACCCGGCCTCCAAGCCTGAGGATCTCGTCCAGCCCGGCCACGTCTCGCCGCTTAAGGCCAAGGCCGGTGGCGTGCTTGAGCGCACCGGGCACACCGAGGCCAGCGTCGACCTGGCGCGCCTGGCCGGGCTGATACCCGCCGGTGTGATCTGCGAGGTGATGAACGAGGACGGCTCGATGGCCCGCGTCGCCGATCTGCAGGACTACTGCGAGCGTCACGGCCTGAAGATGATCACGATCGCCGACCTGATCGCCTACCGGCGACAGAACGACCGGCTGGTCGAGCGCGTGGTCTCGACCAGCCTGCCGACCGCGTTCGGCGAGTTCTCGGCGGTTGGCTACCGCTCGCTGGTCGACGACAAGCACCACGTCGCGCTGGTCAAGGGCGAGGTTGCCGGCAAAGCGGACGTGCTCGTGCGCGTGCACTCCGAGTGCCTGACCGGCGACGTGTTCCACTCGCTGCGCTGTGACTGCGGCGAGCAGCTCGCCTCCGCGCTGTCGATGATCGAGCGCGAGGGCGAGGGGGTGCTGCTGTACCTCTCCCAGGAGGGGCGCGGCATCGGCCTGCTGAACAAGCTGCGCGCCTACCGCCTGCAGGAGGACGGGCTGGACACGGTCGAAGCCAACGAGAAGCTCGGGCTGCCCGCCGACCTGCGCGACTACGGCATCGGCGCGCAGATACTCGTCGATCTCGGCCTCTCCTCGATTCGCATCCTCACCAACAACCCGAAGAAGATCAAGGGCCTGGAGGGCTATGGGCTGTCGGTCAGCGCCCAGATTCCGATCGAGCACGCGCCCAACGAGCACAACGAGGCCTACCTGCGCACGAAGGCCCAGCGGATGGGGCACACCCTGCACCACCAGGGGCTGAACCTCGATGCCGAGTTCCTGCACGCCGAGCGCGAGTCCGACCGGGAGCGCTCGCAATGAGCTACGCGATCGCGATCGGCCGCTTCTACGCGGACCTGGCCGAGCGGCTGGAGCGCGGCGCGCGCGAAGCCTTCGCCGAGGCCGGGCACGCCGACGTCGAGACGTTCGAGGTGCCGGGCGCCTTCGAGCTGCCGCTTGCAGCCAACTACGCCGCGCGCTCCGGGCGCTTTGCGGGCGTCGCCTGCCTGGGGGCGGTGATCCGCGGCGAGACCAGCCACTACGACTACGTCTGCGCTGAGGCCGCCCGCGGCATCCAGCAGGTCTCGCTCGACACCGGAGTTCCCTGCGCCTTCGGCGTGCTCACCTGCGAGACGATGGAGCAGGCGCTCGCGCGCTCGGGCGGCGGCAAGCGCGACCAGGGCCGTCACGCGGCTGAGGCGGTGCTGGCGATGGTGGCGCTGCGCGAGCGGCTCGCAAGCGGCTAGACTGGCGTGCGCTATGGCCAAGGTATGTCACAGCTGCGGCAAGGGCCCCTCCTTCGGCAACAGCCGCAGCCACTCAATGGTCGCGACCAAGCGGCGCTTCGATCCGAACCTGCAGAAGGTGAAGATCCTCGTCGGCAAGGCGCCGCGGCGCGTGTACGTTTGCACTCGGTGCTTGAAGGCTGGCAAGGTCACTAAGGCGCTGTAGCGCCTGGGAGACGGACCAACTCCGTCTTGCCTTTTGGCCCAGAGGGGGGCCTTTGGTCGAAATCGTGACCGGAAGTTGTGATGGTATGTGGACGTCTGTGACGTATCGCGAGCAGCAGAAGCGGCGACAGTAGAGGATGCAACGCAAGCCGTGACTGACACGAACCTGATCCGCTTCCGAGCGGTTGTCGCCGGGGCGCTTGCGCATCTGGAGTCTCGCCGCCAGGAGGTCAACGATCTCAACGTGTTCCCGGTGGCCGACGGCGACACCGGCGACAACATGGTGTTGACGCTGCGCGCCGTGCTGGCTGAGTTGGACCGGCTGCAGGCAGGCAACGCCGAGCGCACGATCGATGAGATCGGGCGCGAGGAGATCGTGCAGTCGGTGGCACGGGCGGCGCTGCTGGGGGCACGCGGCAACTCCGGCGTGATCCTCTCGCAGCTGATCCGCGGCGCCGCCGAGGAGCTGGTGTCGCGACCGGGGCAGCTGATCGACGCCTCGCTGATCGGCGCGGCGCTCGCCAACGCCGCCGACCGCGCTTACGCGTCGGTGCGCGAGCCGGCGGAGGGGACGATCCTGACCGTCGCGCGCGAGATGGCACACAGCATCGTCGGCGATGTCGCCCACGATCGCGACGCCGGGCGGCTCGGGCCGGCGACCGAGCCCAGCGTGCAGGACCAGGCGATCGCCGGCACGCTTGAGCGGGCGGTGGCGGTCGGGCAGGACTCGGTCAAACGCGGGCCAGACCTGCTTGCCGCGCTGCGCGAGGCCGGTGTGGTCGACGCCGGTGGCTATGCGCTGACGGTGATCTTCGCCGGTGTCGTCGCCGTGCTGCGCGGCGAAGATGCACCCGAGCTCGAACACCACCACGCGCCCGCCCAGGTCACCCATCCCGAGCACAGCTCAAGCAGCTACCGCTACTGCACGAACTTCGCCGTCACCGGCAGCCAGCTACGCGCCGCGGACTTCACTGACGGGCTGGAGGCACTCGGCGACTCGCTGCTGATCGTCGGCGACGAGAGCACGCTGAAGGTGCACGTCCACACCGACGAGCCCGAGCGCGCGACCGCGCTGTTCGACGGCGTCGGCGAGGTCTCGCGGCTGGATGTCGCCGACATGCACGCGCAGGTGTCAGAGCGCGACCGGCGCCTTGGGTTGGTGGCGGAAGGCAACGGTGAAGCTGCCGCCGGCGGCGACTCGCAGCCACGCGTGCGCTGCGGTGCGCTGGCGGTGGTCAACGGGACCGGGCTGGCCGAGATGTACGAGCAGCTTGGCGTGCACACGCTCGATGGCGGGCCGACGCTGAACCCCTCCACCTACGACCTGCTGGCCGGCATCCACGACGTCGCCGCCGAGCAGGTCGTGGTGCTGCCGGGCAGCGCCAATGTGGTGATGGCCGCCGAGCGCGCCGCCGAGCTGTCGGATAAGCAGGTCAAGGTGGTCAAGGCCACCAGCCAGCAGGCCGGGCTGGCGGCTGCCGTGGCGCTGCAGAGCAATCGTTCGGTAGGCGAGAACGCCGGCGCGATGGAAGCGGTGCTGGCCGAGCTCAGAGTCGGAGCGGTGGCGCCCGCTGCCAGAGCCGACGCGCAGGGGCGCTTTCAAAGCGGCGAGGCGGTCGGCTTCCTGGGCGAGCAGCTGATCGCCTGGGGGGAGCCGCGCCAGACGCTCGCGGCGGTGTTGAGCGCGCTGGCGCCCGAATCGGAGCTGATCAGCGTGATCGCGGGGGCGGAGGCGCCCTTGGAGCTGTCTGAGCTTGACGGCATCATGGACGGCGATGTCGAGCTTGAGCTTCGCCACGGCGGCCAGCCCGCCTACTGGTGGCTGCTCGCCGCCGAGTAGCTTCGCCGGCGGCGCTCCGCTCACGCGCGAGCAGATGCTCTCGGCGCCGTTGCGGTGGGCGGCTCCCTCGCGGCTGCGGGCGCCGCTGAAGCTGGCCAAGGGGAAGCTCGCCGACGGGCTGGGCGCGCTCGATGTCAGCGACATCGGTGGGCTGCTCGAACACCTTCCCCGCGACCGCCGCGAGGCGCGCACGATCGCCCAGCTGCAGGCCGGCGAGCAGGCGACGGTCGCCGTTGAGGTGCGCTCCATCTCCGCCCGTGCCGTGCGTCGTCGCGGCATGCGCGGGCTGGTCGAAGCGACAGTGTTCGACCACACCGGCTCGATGCGCGCGACCTTCTTCAACCAGCCGTGGTTGGTCGAGCGCTATCCCGCCGGCACGCGGCTGCTTTTGCACGGCAAGGCCGACGGGCGCCGGCGCTTTCGCGTCTCCACACACGCGCCGGGCGCGGAGCTTGGGATGGCCGACGGCGAGCAGCAGGGCGCCTCGGTTGCGCACTATCCCGCAAGCGAAGGGGTCAGCTCGACCAAGCTCCTGACGCTGATTCGCGAGGCCTGCGTCCACCTGCCCGACGTGCCCGAGCCGCTGGCCGCGCGCGTGCGCGCCGCCGAGGGGCTGCCGCGTCGCGCGCAGGCATTGGCGGCGATTCACTTCCCCGACGGGGAGCAGGACCCCGAGCACGGGCTGCGGCGGCTGGCCTACGAAGAGCTGTTGCTGTTCCAGCTGGCGTTTCTGCTCAGGCGCTCCCAGCGCGCCGAGCTGCTGTGCAGCCGGGCGCTGGACCAGCCGGCCACGCTGACCGACAGCTGGCTGCGCGAGTCGCTGCCGTTTGAGCCAACCGCCGACCAGCGCGCGGCGATCGCGCGCATCGGCGTCGACCTGGGAGCCGCCACGCCGATGCAACGGCTGCTGATGGGCGAGGTCGGCAGCGGCAAGACCGTGGTTGCGCTGTGGGCGATGCTGCGCGCGGTCGAGCACGGGGGGCAGGCGGCGCTGATGGCGCCGACGGAAACGCTTGCCGAACAGCACTTCGCCACGATCCAAAGCCTGCTCGGAGCGCAAAACGTCAGCACGGCGCTGCTGACCGGCTCCGCCACCGCCAAGCGCCGCGCCGACACGCTCGGCAAGCTCCGCAGCGGCGAGCTGTCGCTGATCGTCGGCACCCACGCGCTGATCGAGCCGGACGTCCAGTTTCGCGAGCTGGCCGTTGCCGTGATCGACGAGCAGCACCGCTTCGGCGTGCGCCAGCGCGCGGCGCTCGAACACCGCGACGGGCTGCAGCCGCACACGCTGCACATGACCGCGACGCCGATCCCGCGCACGCTCGCGCTGGCGCGCCACGGCGACCTGGACCGCAGCGTGCTGCGCGAGCTGCCGCGCGGGCGCCGGCCGATCGAGACGAGGATCGTGGACGGAGAGCAGGGACGCGCAGGCGCCTATGCCGCCCTGCGCGAGCAGCTGAACGCCGGGCGCCAAGCGTATGTCGTGTGTCCGCTGATCGAGCAGGAACAGGGCCAGGACGCCGAGGCCGAAGAGGCGCGTGCGGCCACCGTCGAGTTCGAGCGCTTGAGCAAGGGGGAGCTGGCCGGGCGCACGCTCGTCCTGCTGCACGGGCAGATGCGCCCACGCGAAAAGCAGGAGGCGATGGCGCGGTTTGCCTGCGGCGAGGCCGAAGTGCTCGTCGCCACCACCGTGATCGAGGTCGGCGTCGACGTTGCCAACGCGACCGTGATGCTGATCGAGAACGCCGAGCGCTTCGGCATCTCCCAGCTGCACCAGCTGCGCGGGCGCATCGGCCGCGGCGAGCACGCCTCGCTGTGCCTGTTGGCCGGCCCGCCCGGGTCGGCCAGGCTGCGGGCGCTGGCCGAGCACTCAGACGGCTTCAAGCTGGCCGAGATCGACCTGCGGCTGCGCAAGGAAGGCGAGCTGCTGGGCACCCGCCAATCCGGGCTTGGCGCGGCGTTTTGCTTCGCCGAGCTGCCGCGTGACGCCGAGCTGCTGGAGCGCGCGCGAGCGCAGGCCAAGCGCATCCTCCAAGAAGACCCCGACCTGAGCGGGCCCGTGCACGGCCTGCTCTCGGACGCGCTTGAGCGCACGCTCGGCGCCGAGGCGCTGGCGCCCCTGCCGGCATGAGGGTGATCGCCGGCAGCCTGCGCGGGCGCCGGCTGGGCGCGCCAAGGGGACAGGGCACGCGGCCCACCTCCGATCGGGTGCGCGAGGCGCTGTTCGCGATGCTCGGCGACCTGCAGGGGGCGAGCGTGCTCGACCTGTTCGCCGGCACCGGCGCGCTCGGGATCGAGGCGCTCTCGCGCGGTGCCGCCCGGGCGCTGTTCGTCGAGCGCGATCGCGATGCGCTGCGGGCGCTGCGGAGCAACCTGCGGGCGCTGGCACTGCGGGCGCCGCTGGCGAATGTCCGGGGGGGCGACGCGCTCGCGGCGCTGCGCGATGCACAAAACGGCGGCGAAACATACGATCTGGTGTTCGTGGACCCGCCGTACGCTCGCGCCGGTGAGCTGCAGGCTCCCTTGGTCGAGCTGTTGCCAAGGGTGCTCAGCGAGAACGGCGGGCGCGTCGCGGTGGAGAGCGATCGCCGTGCGCCTTTGAAACTGCCGCTTACAGCCCTGAGAGAGAGACGCTACGGAGACACTGTGATCGCGATCTACGGCAAGATGAGCGACGAGGGGAGCGGGCGGGTGCCCGATCGAGGCCGCCGCAGCGAAGCCGGCCAGGGAGACCAGGCATGAACGTCAGCAGGTCGATAGCAGTGTGCCCAGGGTCCTATGACCCGATCACCAACGGGCATCTCGACGTGATCCGCCGTACCGCCGACCTCTACGACGAAGTCGTCGTGGCCGTCGTCAACCGCTCGGTGCGCAAGGAAAAAACGCTGTTCGGAATCGAGGAGCGGATGGGCTTCATCGAAGACGCGCTGGCCGACCTGCCGGGGGTGCGCGCGGAGCCGTTCAACACGCTGGTGGTCGAGTTCGCGCGCAAGGTCGGCGCCAAGGCGATCGTCAAGGGGCTGCGCGCGATCTCCGACTTCGAGTACGAGTTCGAGATGAACCAGCTCAACCGCCGCCAGGATCCCGAGATAGAGTCGGTGTACCTGATGGCCAGCCCGCAATACAGCTTCCTCTCCTCCAGCGGCGTCAAGGAGCTGGCAACCTTTGGCGGGCGCATCGACGACCTGGTCACGCCACAGGTCGCGAAGCGCTTGCAGGAAGAGTTGCAGCGATGACGAAAACCGCTGGCGTGAAGCCGATGGAAGGTGAGATCTGATGGACGTTCTGGTCCTGATCGACAAGCTGGACGACCTCGTCCACAACGCCAAGCCGGTGCCGCTGACCGACCAGGTGCGCGTGGACAAGGAGGAGATCTACGACATCCTCGACCAGATGCGCGCGACGATCCCCGAGGAGATCAAGCAGGCGCGCTGGATCGTCAAGGAGCGCCAGGAGATGCTGGCCGAGGCCAAGCGCGAGGCCGAGCGGATCGTCAAGGAGGCGCGCGAGCGCCAGGAGCGGCTGCTCAGCGAGGAGGAGGTCACCAAGCAGGCCGAGCGCGCCGCCGAGGACATCGTCGAGGACGCCCGCGCCCGCGAGCGCGAGATCCGCCTCGGCGCCGAGGACTATGCGGATGAGATCCTTGGCACCTTGGAGGTCAACCTGTCGAAGTTCATCGCCGCCGTCCAGCGGGGCCGCGAGCGGCTGCAGGGCAAGGACGAGCCGGCAGAAGTGTCCTGACCCTTCCTTTGGGCAGTTCCGACCCGTGCACGCACGGGTCGGCCGAGCCGCACATGTGCGGCTCGGAAGGGACCGCACATGTGCGGTCCCCCCGGCCGGCGCATGCGCCGGCCGGCCCCGC